>CAXTBA010000062.1:0-18850 GCA_964242665.1 uncultured Hymenobacter sp. | reverse complement strand
GCCGACTACACCTACGACGCCAAGTACGGCCGCCGCGACCACCGCGGCGGGGGCCGCAGCTCGGCCCGCGAAACGGCCGCCCGCGTGGCCGCCGGGGCCGTGGCCGCGCAGCTGCTGGCGCACTTCGGCGTGCAGGTGCAAGCGTATGTGTCGGCGGTGGGCGAAATCGAAGTGCCCGTGGGCTACGGGGCCCTGGATTTAAGCTTGACGGACACCAACCTCGTGCGCTGCCCGCACCCCGAAACTGCCGCCCGCATGGAAGACCGGATCCGGGCCGCGCGCGTTGCGCACGACACCGTAGGCGGCGTCATCACGGGCGTGGCCACCGGCGTGCCCCCGGGCCTGGGCGAGCCCGTATTCGACAAGCTGCCCGCCGTGCTGGGCCACGCCCTGCTCAGCATCAACGCCGTGAAGGGCTTCGAGTTCGGGTCGGGCTTTGAAGGCACGAAGCTGCCCGGCTCGCAGCACAACGACGAGTTTTATACCGACGAAGCGGGCCGCATCGGCACCCGCACCAACCTCAGCGGCGGCAGCCAGGGCGGCATCTCCAACGGCCAGGACGTGTATTTTCGGGTGGCGTTCAAGCCCGTGGCCACCATCTTGCAGCCCCAGGCCACCGTCAACCAGGCCGGTGAGGCCGTGACGCTGGCCGGCCGCGGCCGCCACGACCCCTGCGTGCTGCCCCGCGCCGTGCCCATCGTAGAAGCCATGACCCAGCTTGTACTGGCCGATTTACTGCTGCGGGCCCGCAGCAACCGGCTGGGGTAAAGCCGGGTCAAACCCTTTATTTTTAATTATTCTAAACAATCGCAACTTTTCGGGTGATATCCGGCTTTAATAGCGGCCCTGCACCGGCGGCGTGATGTTACCTTTGCAACTCCTGAACGCACGGTGCTGTTGCACCGCTGCGAACCCACCATCTCTCGTCTAATCAATTATTTGCCGTTATGTCTGCTGTATCCATCTACGCCGAAGCTTCTCCCAACCCGGAGAGCATGAAGTTCGTCCTCAACCAGCAGCTCCTCGCCGACGGCGTGAGCGTGGACTACCCGTCGCTGGAGGCCGCCGCCAACTCGCCTGTCGCGCAGGAGCTGTTCGGGTTCGACTACGTGGGCCGCGTGTTCATCGCCCAAAACTTCGTTACCGTTACCAAAACCCACGCCGACCTGGCCTGGACGCAGCTCATCCCCGAGTTGCGCCAGTTCCTGAAAGGCTACGTGGAGGCCGGGGGCCCCTTGTTCACCGTAGACCCCGCCGCCGAGCAAAAGGCGGCCCAGCAGGCCCAGGCCGGCGACCCCAGCGCCCAGGAAGGCCAGACGGCCCAGAAAATCATCGACCTGCTCGACAACTACGTGCGCCCCGCCGTGGAGCAGGACGGCGGCAACATCACCTTCAAAAGCTACCACGAAGGCGTGGTGACCGTGAACCTACAAGGCTCGTGCTCGGGCTGCCCTTCGGCCACTGTCACGCTCAAATCAGGCATCGAAAACCTGCTCAAGCGCATGGTGCCCGAAGTGCAAAGCGTAGTAGCCGAAGGCGTTATGGTGTAAAAAGGAATTAAAAATTAAAAATGAGGAATTAAAAATGCCCGCCTGGATTACCAGGCGGGCATTTTTAATTCCTCATTTTTACAGCAGCTTTCGGGTCCGTGTACGTTTTTGGATCAAGTTAAAAGAGTTAAAAATTAAAATGATTGCGAATAGGTTTTAACTTTTAACTCTCAACTTTTAACTTTTAACTTGATCGAAAGACCTGAGAACCGTTCTGATTTTTAATTCCGGCCCTCTACAGCTGCGACTTGATGGTGAAGTTGCGGGCCACGGTGAAGCCGAAGTAGATGTCGCCGTTGAAGAAGTTGCCGGTGGTTTCGGGCACGAAGAACTTCTCCGTCATGCCCTTCGAGTTGGTGAGGTGCAGCTGGAAGATATGGCCCCCGGTTTCGATGTCAACGCCCACGCCCAAGGCATTACGAAAATTGCGGGCCGTGTTGCCGGGGAGCAGGTAGAAATAGTCGGCCGTGAGGGCGATGCGCTTGGAGACTTTCTGTCGCACGGCCCCGCCCAGCGCGTACACGTCGTTTTGTTCGCCAGGGGTATCAGCGTAGTTGCGGTGGATGAGCGTGGGCATGAGCTGCACCGATAGCTCGGGGCTGATTTTGCGGGCGATGAGGGCCTGGTAGGCGTAAGTCAGGCGCGAGCCCGTGGTGCGGTCGAGGGGCGCGGTGAACCTCTGGGTGGTGATGGCCGACGAGGCAAACAACGTGACCGACACAGGCACGGGCTGCGCGCCCGTGGTTTGGCGAATGGCCCTGTACTTCAAAAACCCATCAAAGGTTTTTTCTTGCGAGCTGCGGCCCACGCCCACGGCCAGCCGGTTGGTGAGGCCGTACTCAAAGCTCAGGCGCAGCACGGCTTGGTCGAGGCCGAAAAATTCGTAGGCCCCGGAGTTGAGCGTGCCGAAGCGGTGCTGGATGAGGAAGGCCATCGTGCCCTTGCCCGGGTTTTCGACCGACTGCGAGTTGATGATGTGGGTGCCTTTGAACGTGGCGGCCACTACTTCGCGCTTTTGGGGTTCGGCGGTTTGCTTTTCGAGCTGGCCCAGCAGGTCGTCTTGGGCGTGGGCCGCCGGGGCCAGCGCCAGCAGGGCCCCCACCAGGCCAATAAAACACGCAAGGGCGTATCGCGGTGATTTCATATAAGTAACTATTTGTTAGAAAGTTGGGTGTGTGTTGAAAAGTGCAGGAACGGCTGAGCGGCGGGCACACAGGCTTTGAGTACCGGCAGCCGGGGCCCAAAGGGGCTTAGTTGGTCGGATTAGAGCGCGTTACGGGGGCCGCGTTGCCCACGGCGTCGCAGGTCAGGGCCACGCGGATGCTCACGATTTTGGCGATGTTCTCGCGCACCAGCAGCGGAATCTCGATGGCGTAGTCGGCCGGGGCCACGCTGAAAAACGCGAAGGCTAGCAACTGGCCGCTCTTCAGCTCCAGCGTGCCGGCCGTCGTTACGTGGTGCGTCACGCCGTGCAGCATCAGGTCGCCTTCTACCTGGATCGTGTGCGCGCCCAGCACGCCCAGCGTCGCGGCGTCGCCCCCCGTAAAATGCCCCGTGAAGGTGGCGCGCGGGTATTTGTCCGACTCCATGTAGTTCTCGTTGAAGTGCTCCTGCATCAGCGTGCGCTTGAACACGAACTCCTTGATGGGCACGGCAAAAGCCAGTTGGCCAGCGCCCAGGTCGAGCACGGCCGCCGCCGACGTGTTGCGCGCCTCAATGTCCTCGATGATGCTGGTCGAAAAAAAGCTAACCCGGCCCGCCTTGGTCATGTATTTGCCCTGCGCGCGGCCGGGGAGGGAAGCCACCAGTAGCAGCAAGGCAAGCAGTAGAGACAGTGGCCTTTGCATAGGCAGAAACGCGAAGAAGGAAAAGAGCCCCGGGGCGGCGGGCAGGCGGCCGCGGGCGGAAAGCACCGGCCTAATTGTTGGGCTGGCCGGCATCAATCCAGGACTTGATGCGGGCGATGTCGCAATCCGAAAGCTTGGGGTCGCCCTTGGGCATGGGGTCGTAGCTGGGGTCGTGTTGGATGCAGCCCATAATGCGGCCGGGCAACTGTTTCTTGATGCCTTGATAGGTCCTGTAGTCGTTGCCGCCGCCATCCGTCTGGTAGCTATCGCCGTGGCACTTGCGGCAGTGAGCCTCGAAGATGGGCGATATCACCGCTGTATAAGTAGCGGGGGCGGCGTCGCCGCACGGGTAAGCGCTAGGGGCGGGCTCGGGCAGGGGTTCGGGGCCGTGCAAGTAGCTGCACCCCGACGCCAGGGCCACCAGGGCCACTGCGGCCCCGGCTAAGATTCGCGCCGGGAAGAAGTGTAAAGGATTACGCATTAAATTGGAAGAAAATAGTTGAAGAAAATAAAAAGAAGGCACGCAGTCAGTACGATAGGGACGCTAGTGGCCGGATGTACGGGAAGGTAAAGTGAAATGGCAGTCCAGGGTTTTTGATAAAAGTTGAACGCACGAAAAAGCCCGGCCAATGGGGCCGGGCTCTCTGCGAAGGGAAAATAAAAGCCGGCGAGCCGGGCAAGGGGCCCGCCGGCTTTGGGGCTAGGCCACGGTGCTGCGGCTCAGCTTGGGGGCGTCGCCGGACAGGTCCGACACCGCCTCGCCGGCGGCCAGCCGCTCGCGCTCTTCCTGGCGGCCGTAGGTGTCGAGGATGATGGGCGTGGCGATGAACAGCGACGAGTAGGTGCCGAAGATGACGCCGATGATCATGGCAAACGAGAACGAGCGCAGCGTCTCCCCGCCAAAGATGTAAAGCACCAGCACCACCAGGAACACCGTCGTGAACGTAATCATCGTCCGCGAGAAGGTCGAGTTCAGGGCCGGGTTCACCACTTGGGCGAAGGTCAGCTTGGGGTTTTCGCGCAGGTATTCGCGCACCCGGTCGTAAATCACCACCGTGTCGTTCATCGAGAAACCGATGATGGAAAGCACGGCCGCCACAAAAATCTGGTCCATCTCGTAGTTGATGCCGAAGGCGCGGGCAATTGGGTACGAGGCAATTACCAGCAGCGCGTCGTGGAACAGCGCGATGACGGCCGCCATCGAGTATTGCCATTTCTCAAAGCGGAACAGCACGTACACGAAGATGCCCAGCAGCGTCAGGCCCAGACTCAGCACCGAAGTGCGCTTGATGTCGTCGGCGATGGTGGCCCCCACTTTCGAGGTGGACTTAATCGCCGGGGCATCGGCTTGAAACTTGCCGAGGCCCTGGTTAAGGGCGGCAAGCACGCTGTTATCGGCCGCAGCGCTTTCGTCCGTGGCGAGGTAGCTGGTGGTGACGCGCAGGCGGTTGGGGGCCCCGTACTGCTTCACCTCCAGGCCCGAACCTTTGAAAGCGGGGCGCAGCTGGTCGGCCACGTTGGAGGCCACCATCGTCTTGTTGAAGTCGACCACGTAAGCGCGACCGCCGGTGAAGTCCACGCCCAGGTTAGGGCCCCCTTGCAGGTACATCAATACGAAGCCGATGATGATGACCGACGACGAAAAGATGTAAGCGATTTTGCGCTTGCCCACGATGTCAAAGTTCAGGTTTTGGAACAGGTTGCGCGAGATAAAGGTCGAAAAGCTGATTTTGCTGATTTCCTTGCCCTTCACCAGCCATTCGATGATGAGGCGCGACACGTACACCGCCGATAGGAACGAGGTCAACACACCGATGCCCAGCGTGATGGCAAAGTTTTGCACCGGGCCCGTACCGAAAAAGCCCAGGATAACGGCGATGAGCATCGTGGTCACGTTCGAGTCAAAAATGGCCGAAAAGGCCCGCGAGTAGCCGGCGTTGATGGCGTCCGTCAGGCTGTGGCCGTGGTTCAATTCTTCACGGATCCGCTCGAAAATTAGCACGTTGGCGTCCACCGACGAGGCGATGACCAGAATCAAACCCGCGATGCCGGGCAGCGTGAGGGCCGTGCCGAACTGCGCCAACACCCCCAAAATCAGGAACATGTTGAAGAGCAGGGCCACGTCGGCCACGAGGCCGGCCCGGCCGTAGTACAGGGCCATGAACGCCATGATGATCAGCAGCCCGGCCAGCGACGAGTACAGGCCCTGGCTGATGGCTTCCTTGCCGAGCGAGGGCCCCACCACGGCTTCCTCCACAATGCGGGTGGGAGCGGGCAGCTTGCCGGCTTTCAGCACGTTGGCCAAATCCTGGGCTTCTTCGATGGAGAAATTGCCCGAGATGCTGGTGTTGCCACCGGCGATTTCGCCTTGCACCACCGGGTCGGAGTACACGTAGTCATCGAGTACGATGCCCACCTGGCGGCCGATGTTAGCAGCGGTCATTTTCTGCCATTTCTTGGCGCCGCTCGGGTTCATGCTCATGCTCACCTCGGGGCGGCCGCCCTGGTCGTAGTCCTGGCGGGCGTCGGCCACGACTTCGCCGGCCACCGGGGCCTGGCCGTCGCGGGTTTTGCGGATGGGGTTCAGCTCCAAGTACTCCTGCTTGTCGACGACGGTGGGCTTCACGCTCCACATCAGGGCCAGGTTAGGGGGCAGCACGGCTTTGGCTTCGGGCGTGCGCAGCAGCGCGTTCATGCGGGACGTGTCGCGCAGGGCCACGCCCAAGCGGCCGGGCATAGTGAACAGGCGAGCCAACGGGCCACCTTTTTGATTAGCGGCCGCGGCCGAGTCGGTTTTGGCTTTGCCGGTGGGGTTTTTCTTGGCCAGCTGGGCGGCCAGCGAGGTGGTGTCGCCTTTGGCAGTGGTGGCGGGCATAGCACTGGCCACACTGGCCGGGGCCTTGGCAGCGGCGTCGGCTTTCTCCTTGGTGGCCAGGGCCTGGTCGAGCTGCACGAGGTAGGGGCCCACTTCCTGCTGGCTCCACACTTCCCAGAACTCCAGTTTGGCCTGGCCTTGCAGCAGCTTGCGCACGCGGTCGGGGTTATCGACGCCGGGCAGCTCAATTTGCAGGCGGCCGGTGCCCTTCACCCGCTGAATAGTGGGCTGGTTCACGCCAAACTTGTCCACGCGGGTGCGCAGGATGTTGAACGAGCGGTCAATGGCTTCCTCCACCTCTTTGTCAATGGCCCCGATCACCTTCTCGTTGGACGAGTTAATGTCGATGCCGCGGCTCTTATTCGTGGTGTTGGCGAAGATGGTGGCCAGCGGCTTGCTGGGAGCCAGCTTCTGGTAGGCCTGCAAAAACAGCGTAGTGAACGGCGTGCTGGAATTGATTTTTTGCGCTTCCTGGGCCTGCGCCAGGGCCGTCGTGAAAGCGGGGTCCTTCGAGTTGCCGCTCATGGCACGCACGATTTCCACCGGCGACACTTCCAGCGTCACGTGCATGCCGCCCTTTAGGTCGAGGCCCAAGCCTAGCTCGCTCTGCCGCACTTCGCGGTAGGTAAAGGGCCCGAACACGGGGGCCCGCCACACCGAATCAAGGTAGTGCTGGCGCTTGGGCTCGTTGAGCTGGCCGTTGCGGGTGGCGTAGGCCACGGCCTTGTCTTGCACCCCGCGCGAGACGTAGGTGAAGAAGAGAAAGTACGCGCACAACGCCGAAACGATGACGGTGAGCGTAATGATAAGTCCTTTGTTACGCATGGATAGGGAGTTATGAATTTTGAATTTTAAGTTATGAGTTGAGGTATGAGTTTCGGGGCACGAGTCGGAAGCAGGCTTGCCTGTCCATCGACTCATACCTCAAAACCCATCATTCATAACTCCTTAGGGGGCCTGCGGAGCCAGCGCCACGGCCAGCAGCCGGGCCCGAAACACCTCGCCGGCCCGCACGCCGGCGCAGAGGCGCGGCACGGCCAGCGCCCGGCGTAGCTGCGGCAGCCACACGCTGCCCACCGTGGCAGGCAGCCACGCCACGGCCGCCGGAGCCACGAAGTGGACCAGGGCAGGCGTAGCTTCCAACAATACTTTTTGCTTGATGACCAACGCCTTGGCCGGGGCCACGGCCCCTGTCGCGGGTGCGGGCCCCATCACCTGCACGGCCCGTTGGTTCAGGCCCAGCACCAGCAGCACCGAGGCGGCGAGCCAGGCGAAACGGAGCGAAAACCAAAAGCGCGACAAAGACACCGGCAAGGATACAAACGGGGACTACAAAGATAGGACTTTGCCCGCAAAGCCGAGTCGCCTCCGCCGGGGCCCTATTTCAGGGCTTCAAAGGCGTATTGCGCGTCGCTCCAAAACGCATCCAGGGCCACAATACGGGGCTTAAAAAACGAAATGAGCGCCGGCCAGTCGTCGCGGCTGAACAGGTTGGCGGAGGCCAGCTCCTTGTAAATTCTGCTCAGGGGCTGGCCGTTGGCGTCCACGGCGTTGGGTTCCCAGGCCCAGGTTTCGCCCAGCGTTTCGTGCAGCAGGGTTTTCAATTCCTCAAACTGCTCGAAAAATAGGGCCCTGATGCCCGCGTCGGGCTCCGTCAGCTCGATGCCGATGCGGGCGCTTCGGTTGTCGGCGTGCAGGCGGAAGTACACGTTTTTCAAGCCCGTCTTATAGTTTATCCAGTTGGCAGGCAGGCCCTCGGCCGACAGCACCGGGGCCATGTACTGCCCGAAAGTCGTCCAGAAGGCCTGCCGCAGCTGCGTGGCTTCGGCTTTGCTGTACACTGTTAATCAGGTATTTAATTTCCGAATAAAACTAAGCTGCCCGGCGCAAGGGGCGCAAATCGAGCCGAAAGCCGGGCAGAACGGGCTCGCCGCTTAGCTCCTGGTCGTAACCCTGCACGGTTTCCAGGGCTTGGCCAGGACGGTACACGTAAGCGGTTTCGGCCGCCACGTCGAGCAAAAAGCCAAGTTGCATGCCGTTGGCTAAGTACTCTTCCATTTTGGTCTGCAAGTCGGCCAGCCGGTCGGACGGCGACTTTACTTCGAGCATAAATTCCGGACACACCGGGGGAAACCGGCGCCGTTGCTCGGGCGTGAGTTTTTCCCAAGCGACCTGGCTCAGCCACGCCGCGTCGGGCGAACGCACCGACGTGTCGGGCAGCGTGAAGCCAGCCGATGATTCGTACACGTGGCCCAGCCGGGTTTGCCGGTTCCAGAGCCAAAGCTGGCCATAGCTTTCGCCGCTTGATTCGCTGGAATCGGAACCAGCCGGGGAACGGAACATAATGTCGTGTTGGGCGGTGCGTTCCAGGCGCAGCTCGGGATTGAGCTGGCAGAGCTCAAAAAATTCGTCGTCGGAAAGCCGGTTAATGGGCGCGCCGCGCAGGGTGCGCAGTTGCTGGGGCCAGTCGAATAAAGTCATCGCACGGCAGGTTTTGGTTGGTCCGAAGATACGTTTCGCCCGGCGGTCGGGCTACGCCTGCGCAACCACTTTGCCTTTCAAAAAACCCACCAGCACCTCCAGGCCCTTGTCAAAGTGCCGGTTGTTGGGAATCACTACGTCGGCCTCGTGCTTGTAAGGTGCAATAAACTTCTCGTAGGTGGGGACCACATGGTGGGTGTAGCGATAGAGCACGCCTTCAAGGTCGTCGCCGCGCTCGTCCCGGTCGCGCACGATGCGGCGGTGCAACTTCACGTGCTCCTGGGCATCGATGTAGACTTTCAGGTCGAGCAGTTTCGCGACTTCTTCGTAATGCAAAACGAAAATGCCTTCCACGACCACGATGGGCGCAGGGCGAAATACCAGCTTGACTGGTACCACGGCAGGGTTAAGAATTTTGTTGTTGAAGGTGTACTCCTGACGGCTTACTTCCTGGCCTTGCGTGATGCGGAGCATATCGGCCGCAAAAGCCTGTGAGTCAATGCTGCTGGGCAAGTCAAAGTTGATAACGCCTTGCGTATCCACTTGCTGGCTTTCGCGCGGGTGGTAATAATTGTCCTGCGAAATCAGGCAAATCTGATCTTCGGGAAAAGCCGCCAGCAGGCGCTTCAGAAAAGTGGTTTTGCCCGAGGCGCTGCCGCCGGTGATGCCGACGAGGTAGGGATGCTGCATAGGAATGCAAAGGTAAGCAGCGAAGCAAGGGGCCCCTATGCGCCCAAGTACAGCGTGAGGCACTTTGCCAGCCCCGCCACGGCCCGCGCCCGGTGGCTGAGGTGGTTTTTTTCGGCCAACGTCATTTCGGCAAACGTGCGGCCGTCGCCTTCGTCGGGCACAAATACCGGGTCGTAGCCGAAGCCGTCGGCCCCCCGCGGTGCCCCGGCGATGCGGCCCGGCACCTCCCCAAAAAACAATTGCTCAAAGTAGCCGCCATTGGCCATGTCGATGACGTTGGCCGGGGCCACGGGGGCCCCGGGCCGCAGCTTCACCGCCGCGGGCTTCACCAAGGCAATAACAGTGCGGAAACGAGCCGCTCGGTCGGGGTGGGGAGCCAACTCGTGCAGCAGCTTCGCCACGTTGTCGGCAGCGTTGCGCTGGGGCCCCGCGTAACGGGCCGAGTACACGCCGGGTGCGCCGCCCAGCGCGGCCACTTCCAGGCCCGTGTCGTCGGCGAAGCACAACACCCCGTAGTGGTCGCTCACGTAATGAGCTTTTTGCAATGCGTTGCCCAAAAGCGTGTCCTGGGTTTCGGGCAGCTCCTCCGAGCAGCCAATGTCGGCTAGGCTCAGCAGGGCGACGCTGGCCGGCAGCAGCGGGCGAATCTCGTCCAGCTTGTGGGCATTATTGGAAGCAAAGCAAAGGTGCATGGGCAGCGAAGTGGTGGTACGCCGGCAAAGGTCCGTTGCGCCGGCGGTAAACTGGCCCGCTGCCTAGCGGAACACTTCCTTGATGGTGCTCCAGGAACGCTCCACGCCACTGCGCGTGTCCGCCACCGCCAGCACCACCGCAATCTGACTTTGGTCGGGGCCCGGGCGGCGGGTAACCAACTGGTAGTTGAGGGGCCCGCCGCCCGCCAAGCGGCGCACGCCCGCGTCGAGGCAATGGTAGCGGCGCAAACCGGCGGCCCGCAAGCGCTGCACCAGTTGGTAAGCCGCGCCGCCAGTCGTCTGGCGGTAAATGTCGTAGCCGTCCACATCGGTTTCGTCGGCCACGGCCCAGTCCAGTCGCACGTCGGCCCCGTCGCAGGTGGCCGTGAGCTGGGTGGGCAATCGGGCATGGCCTACGGCCCGGTCGCCCCCGTTCAGGAGTGCTGGTCCCAAGGCGGCGATTGATAAAGCAAACAAAAAAAGCCTCATACTTAACAGTAGAAATTGTAAAACTTGGCAAGGAAAGGACTTCAAATGTACACCGGTAGGCTGCCCACAAGAGCCGGCCCGGCCCCAAAGCGTTGCATGGCCGGCGGTTACCAGGAGAAAATTAGTTGCCGGCGTTGACTAAGTCGATGCAAAGCCGTACTTTTGCAGTCCCTTCCGCAAAACCGGCGGGGTTCACCCGGTCAAACCGGCCTCCTATATGAAAAAAGGCACCCACCCCGAGTACCAGGAAGTTGTGTTTCAGGACACCTCCTCGGATTTTAAGTTCATCACCCGCTCCACGATGAAGCCGACCGACACCATCACGATGGAGGACGGCAAAACATACCCGTTGGTGAAAATCGAGGTGAGCAGCGCTTCGCACCCCTTTTACACCGGCAAAAACATGTTCATTGACACCGCCGGCCGCGTGGAAAAATTCCGCAGCCGCTACGCCAAGAAGGAGCAGGCCAGCGCCAACAAAGAGTAGCTTTTTTTGAGCTTTTAGCTGATGGCAATTAGTTGTTAGCTTCTAAAAACTCCTTTCGGTACGGCCGGGAGGAGTTTTTTTATGGCCTGCTGCTGGGCAGCAAGGCGTAAATTCGCTCCTTCCTCCCAGGCTAAAAGCTACCAGCTATTAGCCAACAGCTTGGTAAAATGCACGTTCTGCTGTTTGACGACCCGGCCATCCGGCCGCATTTGTTGCCTTTTACGTTCACGCGGCCCGTGGCAGCGCTGCGCTGCGGCATTCTCACGCTGGCCGAGAAGTGGCAGCATCGCCTGGGGGCCCCCACCGTGGGCTACCTCACCCAGCCGTACCTGCAAGCCAAGTTTCCGGCCGGCGATGTGAGCGGCCCGGCCCTGGTCATCAACGGGGCCGTGTGCCCCGACGACCTGCTGACCAAGCAAGTGCAGGCCCTGAAACCCGGCCAAAGCCTGTACTGCGACGAGCTGCTGGTGGCCGCGCACCTGGCCGATGCCACCCAGGTAGCCGAGCTGGTGCAGGACGGCCTGGCCGACGCCCGCCAGGTGGCCGAGCCGGTGACGGTGATTTCGCGGCCCTGGCACCTGTTTCTGCGCAACGGCGTCGAGATCCGGCGCGATTTTGCGCTGCTCACCCAGGGCCGTACCTCGCAGCCGGTGGGCGACGCGCACACGGTCGTGTACGCCCCCGAAAATATTTTTATCGAGCCCGGCGTGAAGATTCGCGCCGCCATCCTCAACGCCGAAGACGGCCCGATTTACCTTGGCAGAAACGCGCAGGTGCACGAAGGGGCCATCATCCGGGGGCCCCTGGCGCTGTGCGAGGGCAGCCACGTGAACGCCGGAGCCAAGCTGCGCGGCGACAACACCGTGGGGCCCTTCTCCCGGATTGGCGGCGAAGTGGCCAACAGCATCTTGCTGGGCTACAGCAACAAAGGACACGACGGCTACCTCGGCAACTCCGTCGTCGGCGAGTGGTGCAACCTGGGGGCCGACACCAACACCAGCAACCTCAAAAACAACTATGCGCCCGTCAAGGTCTGGAGCCACGTCGCCGGCCGCTTCGTGAACACCGGCCAAACATTCTGCGGCCTTATGATGGGCGACCACAGCAAGTGCGGCATCAATACCATGTTCAACACCGGCACGGTGGTGGGCGTGGGGGCCAATATCTTCGGGTCCGGCTTTCCGCGCACGTTCATCCCGAGTTTCAGTTGGGGCGGCGCGTCGGGGTTCGAAACCTTCCGCTTGCCCAAGGTGGCCGAAGTGGCCGAGCGCGTAATGAGCCGGCGCGGGCTGAGCTATGATGCGGTGGAGGAAGGAATTATGGAAGCCGTTTTCAAGGCGACGATGGCGGATAGGGTTTGGGAAAAAGAGAAAGCATGAGCTTCGCCCAAATCCCCAACCAGCTCGCCGTCAAGCAGCTCCTGCGCCAGTCGGTGCAGCGGCAGCACGTGGCGCACGCGCAGCTGTTCCGCGGCGGCGAGGGCGGCGCGGGGCTGGCGCTGGCGCTGGCCTACGCGCAGTACTTGAACTGCGAGGACCGGGCCCCCGACGCCGACGACAGCTGCGGTCACTGCCCGTCCTGCACCAAAATCGCCAAGCTCATCCACCCCGACCTCAACTTCGTGGTGCCCGTGACGACCACCAAGGCCGTGCCCAAGGACGCGCTGAGCCACAAATTCATGGCCGACTGGCGCGCCTTCGTGCTCGACAACCCGTACCAGGGCTTCAACGACTGGATGCAGCACATCGGGGCCGAAAACAAGCAGGGCAGCATCTCTAAGGAAGAAGCCGGCCAGCTGCTGAAGCTAGTGAGCCTCAAGGCCTTTGAAGCGCGGTTTAAAATCGTCATCGTCTGGCTGCCCGAGCTGATGCACCCCGCCACGGCCAACGCCGTGCTCAAGCTGCTGGAAGAGCCGCCCCCCGCCACGGTGTTCCTGCTCGTGAGCCACGCGCCCGAGCGGCTGCTGCCCACCATCCTCAGCCGGGTGCAGCCGGTGGTGGTGCGCCCTTTTGCCGAGGACGACATCGCGGCCTACCTGCACGCGCACCACCAGGTGCCCGAAGCCAAGGCCCGCCAGGTGGCGCAGTTGGCCGAAGGCAGCCTGGGGGCCGCCATCGCCTCCAAAGACCAAAGCGCCGACCACGACTACTTCGCGTTCTTTCGCGACTGGATGCGCCTGTGCTTCAACTACAACAGCAAAGCAGCGGAAATTTTAAAGCAGAGCGAAGCGTTTCAAAAGCAAGGCCGGGAAAATCAAAAAGAGTTGCTAGCCTACGCGCTAATCTTGATTCGCAAGGTGTTGCTGTTCGGCATCGACCCGCGGCTGATGCCCCACTTGCCGGCCGAGGAGCAACAGTTCGTGGCCGGCTTCGCCAAGTTCGTGACGCCGCGCAACGCCGACTCGCTCACCAAAGAGCTGACCGAGGCCCATTACCACATCGAGCGCAACGCCAACCCGCGCATGGTGTTCGTCGACAGCTCGTTGCGCCTGGGTGGTTTCCTGCGAGCTGCTTAGCTGGAAGGCCCGTATCAGGCAAAGGCTGCATTGTTAACTGTTAATTGTCAACCGTTAAATGAATCCCATCCGCCTCGCTACCCGCGGCAGCCGCCTGGCCCTTTGGCAGGCCGAGCACGTGGCCGATTTGCTCAACCAGGCCGGCTTGCCCACCGAAATCGTGCCGATGACGACCATCGGCGACCAGGTACTGGACCGCTCCCTGGCCAAAATCGGGGCCAAAGGCGTGTTCACCGAAGAGTTGGAGGAAAGCCTGCGCCGGGGCGAAACCCACCTGGCCGTGCATTCGGCCAAGGATGTGCAGAGCAGCATTTCCGAAGACCTGGAGCTGCTGGCGTTTTTGGAGCGTGAGAAAGTCAACGACGTGGTGCTGAGCTTCAACGAGCATTTTTCGCTCGACAAGCCGGGCATCGTGCTGGGCACCAGCAGCACCCGCCGCAAGGCCCAGCTGCGGCGCTTCTACCCCGAGGCCAGCACGGCCGAGGCCCGCGGCAACCTCCAAACCCGCGTGCGCAAGCTCGAAGAAGGCCAGTACGACGCCCTGGTGCTGGCCTACGCCGGCGTGCACCGCATGGGCTACGAGCACCTGGTGCGCCACACGCTGTCCGAAACCCGGTTCGTGCCCGCCACCGGCCAGGGCAGCATCGCCGTGGAATGCGCTGTTGGTCTGGACGCTGCGCTGAAAAATCAAATCAAAGCGGCCCTCGACCACCCCGCTACCCACGCCTGTTTGCTGGCCGAGCGCGCTTTTTTGCACACCATGCAGGGCGGGTGCAGCATTCCATCCTTCGCCCTGGCGCGGCTCGACGGGGCGGGGGCCCTGCGCCTGCACGCGGGCATCATCAGCTTGAGCGGCGAAGAATACGTGGACGAAATCCAAACCGCCCCGGTGGCCGACGCACGGGCCCTGGGCACGGCCGTGGCCGAAGCCGTGCTGGCACGCGGCGGGCACGAAATCCTGGTCAGCATCCGCGAACACCGGGGCTGAGGGCCCCAACCCGCCGTAGTTTCGCGGCGGGCCCCGTCGCAAACCGGCCGATTCGTACGCTTATGAACCTCTTCTTTTCGCGCGCCACGCGCTGCCTGGCGCTATTGCTTTTGCTGGCAACAACCGTTCATGCTGCTGACAAGCCGGCCCGGCCCCGCCGAAAAAGCAGCAAGGACGACCTCGTGACCATCACCACGCCGGAGGGCGTCATCCGGCTGGTGCTGTTCGATGACACGCCGCTGCACAAGGCCAATTTCCTGCAAAAGGCCCACAGCGGCTTCTACGACGGCACGACTTTCCACCGGGTTATCGACAACTTCATGATTCAGGGCGGCGACGCCAATTCAAAGGACGCCGACCCCGCCAACGACGGCCTGGGCCGCCCCGGCGACCCGACCATTCCCGCCGAGCTGGGCGCGGGCCACCGGCACGACTACGGGGTCCTGGCCGCCGCCCGCCAGGGCGATTTCGTCAACCCCCAGCGCGCCAGCAGCAGTTCGCAGTTTTATCTGGTTGAAAATCACGCCGGTACCCATCGCCTCGACGGCCAGTACACGGTGTACGGCCAGGTTATCGAAGGGCTCGACGTGATTGATAAAATCGCCAAAGTGCCCAAAGACGACCACGACCGGCCCCTGGCCAACGTGTCGATGACCGTGAAGGCGGAGCGGTTGAAAAAGAAGAAAATCGCGAAGCTCTATAAATACAGTTATCAATGAACAGTCAGCAATGAACAGGTTTAAAGCGCTTGGCAAGCTTCGAATCTGCAAATTGTTCGCTGCTCACCGACAATTACTTGACTTGTAATCGCTCACTGACAAATGAAAATTCTCCTTACCGGTGCCAACGGCCTGCTGGGCCAAAAGCTGGTGGCACTGCTGCGCCAGCAGCCTGCGGTCGAACTGGTGGCCACCGGGCGCGGCGCGAACCGCTTGGCCGAGCGCTACCCGGACCTGCGCTTTGTGGCCCTCGACGTGACCGACGGCCCCCAGGTGCGCCAGGTGCTGGGCCAGGAGCGCCCCACCCACGTCATCCACACCGCCGCCATGACCAACGTGGACGAGTGCGAGTTGAACCGCGAGCCGTGCTGGCAGCAAAACGTGACGGCCGTGGAGCACCTCGCCGCCGCCTGCGCCGCATTGGATGTTCACCTCACGCACCTCAGCACCGATTTTATTTTTGACGGCAGCGCGGGGCCCCTCACCGAGGACGCCATTCCCGCGCCCATCAGCTACTATGGCGAGAGCAAGCTGGCCGCCGAGCGCGCCGTGCAAGGCGCCGCGGGCTTGCGCTGGGCCATTGCCCGCACCGTGCTGGTGTACGGCGTGCTGCACGGCGGCGGCCGCACCAACATCGTGCTGTGGGTGCGCGACTCGCTGCGCGCCGGCAAAACCATCAAGGTGGTCGACGACCAGTGGCGCACGCCCACACTGGCCGAAGACCTGGCCCTGGGTTGCTGGCTGCTGGCGCAGCACAGCGCCCAGGGCATTTACAACATCAGCGGCGATGAGCTGCTGACTCCTTATGCCATGGCCCTGCGCGTGGCCGACTATTTTGGGCTGGACAAAGGCCTGATCGAGAAAGCCGACGCCAGCACCTTTTCGCAGCCGGCGCGGCGGCCGGCCCGCACGGGTTTTGATATCGGCAAGGCGCGGCGGGAGTTGGGCTACCGCCCCCGTACTTTCGAGCAGGGCATTGCCGTCGTGGCCGCCCAGTAGGACCCCGACGGCCCCAAATGCAGCGACCCGCCCCGGGTAGAAGGCGGGTCGTTGCGCTCGGGGTAGAGGTGAACGGGCTGGGTGGTGTGGGAGGAAAGAGAAAAGACAATAAACGAAGTGATCGGCAAGGCAACGCTTGGTTACCAGCTGCTTCTGCTACCGCTGGCATCGGCGGGCGTGCCCAGCACGAGTAGGTCACCGATCAAGATGGCCTTGGACTCGCGCAGGGCGGCTTCGCCAATGGCGCGTGGCACGAGGTGGCCGTCGGGCGTTAAAAAATCCGGGGCCGGTCCGGCAAAGGCACGGCCTCCGGAGGCAGGGCGCGCCCAGGACAAGGCAGGTGCGAGATTAAATACATCGGGAATAGACGTCATGGTAATAGTTTGATACATCGGCAAAAGCACGTAATGGAATGGATATTCGGTAAGAGTGTACAATATTACAGCCCCTGCACGCTGCCAAAACAGGACACTTTGCAAGTATTTGTGACATCGTCCTAAGCCAGAAAGCTGATTTGTAAGACAATAAATAGTCGGATAAATCATGCTCGGGCATCTAGAAAGCAGTCTTAATATTCAATAAATGCATGTTTTATGGTGGGATAGTGCCCGTTTGGCGGCATTGCTGCGATTGAAGTGCTTGCAAAAAAACGAGTTTTTGTGACATCTGACCGCTCTATTTTTGCCACTTGTTGAGCGCTGAGTTGGCTCAGCGGCGGGCTTGGGCCAGGTACCGCAGCGCCAGAATGGTCAACAACAGGGCCCCGCCCGGGCCCGCCACCAGCCACCACGCGGCGGGGTCGAGGCGGGCCGAGCCCAGCAGGTGGCCCCAGCTGGGCACTTCGGGCGGCAGGCCCACTCCTAAAAAAGACAAGGTGCTTTCAAGCCCGAGTAAGCCCGCCAGGCTGAGCGGAAAGGCTGCGCGTAGCGGTTGGCAGGCGTGGGGCAAGGCCTGCCGCCACCACACCCGGCCGGCGGGCAGGCCCAAGGCCTGGGCCGCCGCCACAAACGGCTGGGCTTTAACGCGCAGCATTTCCGCACGAACCAAGCGGGCCGGCACGGCCCAGGCCGTGAGCACGAGCACCGCCAGCAGCCCCACCGGCGACAAGGCCAGCGGCCCGGCCAGCGCCAGCACCAGCACCAACCGCGGCACGGCCCCCAGCAGGGCCGTGGCCCCCAGTACGCCTGCATCGAGCGGGACAGGCAGGGAAACGCGCCCCCGTTTCCGCCACCAAAGGGTGCCGACCAATGCGGCCCCGGCCAGCCCCGCCCCGGCCCAAGGCAGTGCGAGGAACCACCATGCCAAGCTCACCAAACCCAGCACGGCCGGCACGGGCACGCGCAGGCCGTTATCCCTCCAAAAACCCGCGGCCCCGCCCAGCACGGCCCCCAGGGCTGCGGCCAGGACGGCGGCGGTCAGGCTCACGCCCACGGCGGTACGGGCCCCAAACACCAACTCGGTCAGTACGTCGCGGCCCTGGGGGTCGGTGCCCAGCCAGTGGGCGCTGCCGGCCGCCAAGGGCGGCACGGCCAGGTGCGTAAGGTCGGGTTGGGCTGGTGGGTAGGGCAACGGTAACACGGGGGCCAGCACCGCCAGGCAGCCCACCAGCACCAGCCAGCCCAAAGCCAATGCCCGGCCCCCGCGAGCAAACGAAAAACCAGCGCGTTCGGGACTCATACCACGCGGGGGTCAAGCCACCGGGCCCCGGCATCGGCCAGCAGCAGGGCCGACAGGCGGGCGGCCCCCACCACCAGCACCCCGCCCACCAGCACGGGGTAGTCGCGGGCGGCGGCGGCTTCGGCCAGCAAGCGGCCCATGCCCGGCAGCGAAAACACTACTTCTACCACTACCGCGCCCGCTACCAGGGCGGGCAATAGATCGGCCACCAGCGGCAGCACGGGCAACAAGGCGTTGCGCAGCGCGTGGTGCTTGATCAACTGCTTAGCCGACACGCCTTTGGCGCGGGCAGTGGTCGCGTAGCCGGCTTTTAGCTCTTGTACCAGAGATGCTTCCAATTGCAGAGTCAGTTCGGGTAAAGCACTCAGCACCAAACAAAACAAGGGCAATGCCAAGTACGCCGCCAGCGGGACGGCTCCACTACCGGCGTCGGCTTGATCATAAGTTGGAAACCAGTTCAAGGCGTCGGGGTTGGCCAGTAATAAGAGCAAGCCCGTGGCCAGCACAAACAGCGGCAGCGCTTGCAGGCCCGCCAGCAGGGCC
The DNA here is from genome assembly GCA_964242665.1 of uncultured Hymenobacter sp. GTDB lineage: Bacteria > Bacteroidota > Bacteroidia > Cytophagales > Hymenobacteraceae > Hymenobacter. The sequence goes on along the minus strand of CAXTBA010000062.1, from coordinate 298 downwards.
AGCACGGGCCGCCGCCACCAGGGCCGGCGGGCCAATCCCAGCGCCAACGCCAGCCCCAGCCCCAACGCGAGGGCCGCTGCCGTACCGGTGAGGGGCACCGTGCAGGCCAGTGCAGCCCCCAGGCGGGCGGCCACGGGCCGGCCGTCGCGAAACGACGTGCCCAAATCGCCGCGCAACACGGCCTTCAGCCAGCGGTGGTACTGGTTACGCCGGCCGTTCCAATGCCATCGCGCCGAGCGAAAACCGGACCTCGAGGCATCGCGCGAAAAATAAAACAAGGGCGCATCCAGGCCCAGGC
>CAXTBA010000061.1:0-19706 GCA_964242665.1 uncultured Hymenobacter sp. | reverse complement strand
TCGGGGCCGGCTCCGTGCCGGCCGAAGCCAAAGCCCGGGCACCGGACCTGCAACTGATAGCGTCGTCGGGGTGCATGATGCCCTTGACGATGACCGGCAGCCCGGACTCTTTGATGACGAACGCCACGTCCTCCGGGCCCAGCTTCGTGGCAAACACGCTGTTTTGCGACGCCAGCGAGCCGCCACGGCCCCCATTGGGCATATTGCCCTCCTGCACGGGAAACACGAAGTGGTTGCGCACGTCCGATTCGCGGTCGCCGGTGGCCGTCACGTCCACCGTCATCACGATGGCCCGGTAGCCGGCCGCCTTGGCCCGGTGCAGCAGCTCGCGGGTGAAGCCCCGGTCCTGCGTGAGGTAGAGACTCAACCACTTGGGGCCCGTCGAGGCGGCGGCGATTTCCTCCAGCGAGAGCGTCGAGACCGTGCTGGCCACGTAGAGCGAGCCGGCTGCGGCGGTCCCCTGGGCGGCACCGGCTTCGGCGCTACTATGGGCCAACCCTTGCGCGCCCATCGGCAGCACGACGACGGGCAAGGCCAAATCGACGCCCAGGACCTGGGTGCGCAGGTCGGGTTTTTCGAAGTTCGTCAGCACGCGGGGCATGATTTGGCGGCTGTCGAAGGCCGTGCGGTTGGCGTGTAGCGTCCACTCGTTGCCGGCCCCGCCGGCAATGTAGTCGAAGCCGCCCTTGGGAATCACCTGGGCCGCGAGCCCTTCGATGGCGATGAGGTCGGTGAGCTCTAGGCTGCGCACGGCCGTGCCCGCGCCGTAGCCGTCGGTGTACTCGGCGTGCGGGCCGTCGGTAGGGGTGCCCTCGGCCGGGGTAGAGGCCGGCTGCGGCGCTTTGGCCGCCGCGGGGGCGGTTTGGGTGGCGGAAGTGGACATGGGATGGTTGGGTAGTTGGTTACGAGATGGAGGGGTAGGAGGTAATGATGTCGCGGCGGCACCCGGCCATCGGCCGGCGCTAAGGCGCTAAAAGATGCTCTGCACGGTCAACTGCAAGCGGCTGCCGCGGCCCTGCTGCCCGGTGAGCAGCCGGTGGTCGGCGTACTGGTATTCGACCCCCGCCCGGAGGTAGGTGGCCGGCGAGAAAATCAGGTTGGCGATGCCGTAGCTGGAGGAACGAAAGGCCGTCAGCGGCTGGTCGGCCACGGGCTGGAGGCGCAGGTAGCCCCAGCCCACCGACGAGTTCCAGCGCCGGGCCCACGCGTGGTCGTAGAAGCCATACACCGCCAGGGCCGGCACGGGCCGCAGGGCCCCGGCCGCCGGCAGCCACGCATCGGCCCCCGCCCCGCCGCCCAGGTCGTTGACGTAGCGGCTCAGGCCGTGCCCGTAGGCCGCCTGAAAGGTGATAATCTCTTTTTTCCACAGCTCCAGGTTGCCGCTCAGGTTCAGGCCCCAGGCCAGGCGGGTGGTCAGCGCGTCGGCCGGCTGGTCGCGGTAGGTAAGCGGATGCAGCAGGGCGGCCAGGCGCACGTAGCGGTGCGGCGTGGAACCCAGCCGCAGCGCCCCCACCAGGTCGGGGTAGAGGGCGTGCGGGGCGTAGCGGCCGCTGCTGTCGGCAAAGCGCAGCTGGCTGCCGGGCTGCTCCAGCGACGCGCCGGCCAGCAGGCCGGGGCGCAGCTGGCCGGCGTAGCGGATTTGCACCTGCCGAATCTTAATCATGGCATTGGGAGCCTTGACATCCAGCGTGTTGGGAAAGGCGTCGGCGTCCATGAACAGCGACCAGGTCTGGCCCACGCCCAGCCCGCCCACCTCGGCCCAGGCGTGGCGCAGGCGCGGGTTGGTGGTGCCGTCTTCATTAAAGAAGTCGAATTCCAGCCAGGTCTTGACCACCGGGCCCCGCGCCGGCTTGGTCAGGGAGCGGAAGTAGAGCCGGCTGGGGTTGGGCGAAAACGAGGTGCTGGGGGTGTGCCCGTTGGGCACCGGAATGCTGGAAGGCACGAGCTGCGTTTCCACGCCCAGCGGCCGGAAGCTGTACATAGCATCGGCCTCAATGAAGCCGCCGACCGTCAGGTAGGTATCCCTCACCAGGCCCCGGACCACGAAGCGGCCGTTCTGGGCGTTTTCGAGGCTGCGCCGGGTTAGCTGGCGGACGTCCTGCACCCTTTCGGTTACTTGCCGGTCCAGCGTGTCGAGCCGCTGCTCCACCCGGCGCAGGTGGGCGGCCAGCGTGTCGGCGGAGGGCGTCGCCTGCGCCCAGCCCGGCCGGGCCCCGCCCAGCGCGGCCAGCAGCACGGCCCCGCCCGCGAGGGCCGCCCGGCGGGCAGGCGCTGAAAAATTTCCCATCGGTCTCATTTTCTAAGCTTGAGGTACCCGAGCAGCGCCAGGCCGGGGGCCAGCACTACGGCCAGGCCCCCGGCAATGGCCGCGAAGCCCCCCAGCAGGCAGCCCCCCACAAAGGCCCCGAGAATGGGCAGCTGCCGGCTGAAATCTGCCCCCTTGTCGGCCGGGGCCGGGGTGGTGGTCAGCAGGGCCAGCCCATCCAGCACTACCTCCGTGAGCTTGCCGGTCATCACGGTGGTGGGGCCGTAGATGGCCGCCGCGTCCAGGGTGCCAAACGCATTTTGCAGGCCCATCGCAAACACCACCAGCAGGGCCGCCAGCGCCGGCAGGCCGGCCACCGGGGGGGCGTAGTGCGCGGTGGCCAGCGCCAGCAGGCCCGCCCCCAACAGCACGCCGCCTTCGGCCAGCAGCAGCGCGTCGGGGCGGGTGGAGCGGGTGGAGCGGCGGGCTAGCCACGGCGCGGCCCCCACGGCCGCCACAAACACCGGAACGCTGGTGAGCTTGAGCCAGGCCTGGGAATTGGCGTGGTGCGCGAGGTCGGCGGCAAACGTGACGAGGTTGCCCGTGATGTGGGCCGAGAGCAGCGAGTTAGCCGCCACGAACGTAGTAGTGTCGCAGAAGCCAGCGATGCCGGCCAGCAGCACAGTCAGGCGCAGCACCGAGGGTTGGGTTTGCATGGCAGGGTAGGAAAGTAGATGCGGGACGGTAGCAGCTGGGCTTGGCGGCCAGGCCCCGACCGCCAGCTTTTTGCCCCGCCACCTTTTTCGGAGCTGAAAGGGCGTAGGCCTTCAACTGCTGCCCCGCGGCGCAGCTGGTCAGGTAGGGTCAGGGTTGAAAGAAAGCAAGAAACTGCGCCAGCACTGCTTCGGGCGCTTCTTCGGGCAGCAGGTGGCCGCAGTCCAGGGCCTGGCCCGAAACGGTGTTGGCCTTGGCCCGCCAGGTGTCGAGCACGTTCCAGAGGTGGCCCACCGTGCCCTGCGCGCCCCACAGGGCTAGCAGCGGGGCCTGCACGTAGCGGCCGGCCGCGTCGTCGGCGCGGTTGTGGGCCAGGTCGAGGCTGGCGGCGGCGCGGTAGTCTTCGCAGGCCGCGTGGATGGTGCCGGTGCAGCAGTAGCAGCGCCGGTACTCCTGCAAGCAAGGCCTCGGGCGTGACGGCCCCCGGCGCTTTGCCCTGCACCTGGAGGTGGTAATCCAGGTAGTACTGGGCATTGAAGCCAATCAGGTTCTCGGGCATGGGGTAGGGCTGAATTTGTAAAAACCACCACACGTAGCGCGTGGCAAAGAGCTGGCTCGTGTCCTGGTACATGGTCAGGGTGGGGGCGATGTCGAGCACGCTCACCTTGCGCACGGCGGCGGGTTGGTCCAGGGCCAGCCGATGGGCCACGCGCCCGCCCCGGTCGTGGCCGGCCACGTAGAAAGTTTCAAACCCGAAGTGGCGCATCACCTCCACCTGGTCCTGGGCCATGCTGCGAAACGAGTAGTTGCTATGCTGCTCATCCCCCGCGGGCTTGCTCGAGTCGCCGTAGCCGCGCAAATCGGGCAGCACCACGGTGTAGTGCTTGGCCAGCTCGGCGGCGATTTTGTGCCAGGCCACGTGGGTTTCGGGGTGGCCGTGCAGCAAGAGCAGCGGCGGCCCCGCGCCCCCTTAAGCACGTAAATCATGGCTCCGGCGGTCGGCACGAACTCGGCCGTGAAGCCGGGGAAGAAACGCTCGTTTGTGCCCGGCGGGGCGGGCGGGGGGAGGGCCGGCAGGCTGGTGGGCAGCGGCGCCGCGGGGGTCGGGCTCATCAGATTATTAGACTATTCGGTGGGGCCGATGAGGTCGAGGGCGGTTTCGGGGTCGGCTTTCTTGTCGAGCGGCGTGGGATAGGCCGTCAGGAAAAGCTCGACCGTAGGGAAGGTGTAGGCCTCAATGAGGTGGCCCTCTTCCACGGCTACCCCGACGGGCTTGCCGTGGAAGAGGGCCACGTCGCCGACGAGCGACACCAGCTCGACGGGCCCCTGCACGTGGTGGAGCAGAAACGACTTCTGGGCCAGGTCGTACCAGGCCGTGGTGGCCCGGTCGAAGCCGCCGATGGCCGTGAAGGTGCCCGCCTGCAGGTGCTGGGCAGCCGCGAAGTCGCTCAGGCCCGAGAGCACCTCGTCGCCCTTGGCAAAAACGAGGCAATAGGCGCGCACGCCGCCCTGGTCGCTGAGCAGCTTGAAGGTGAGGCCGGGAGCCCGGCCCGTGGGCACGGGCTGGTCGGTGGGTTGGCAGTCAGCAGCTTGCATAATTTCAGGGAGTTAGATTAACGATTCATGGCGATTTATCCGGCCGGCCCCGGCTGGGTAGAAACCTCGGCAAGCTGGCCGCTCCGGCTATTTCGTTTCGGCCGGAAGCGGGCGTAGGCGCTCAGCGGCAGCACTAGGCCCAGCGTCATCGTCACGATGGTCAGCAGGGCCATGACGCCGTCGGAGAAGACCCCGCCGACCAGCGCCAGCGAGGTGGCCCCGGCCTGCTTCTGGAGGTCGATTAGCCCGCCGCCCATCCGAAACAAGAAGATGCCCGGCACCATCGACACCACCGCCGCGAAGCCAACCCCGGCAAACGGCAGGCGGTGTCGCCAGGCCAGCGGCACCATGATGAGGCCCGCCACGAGGCAGGCCAGGCCCGCCCCCACGGCGTTATTCAGGCCTAGCCCGCTCACTACCCCCCAGCGGGTGGCGTGCGCCAGCATCCCGACCAGCACCGGGTAGATAAGCAGCCGCGGCGGCATCGCGTAAAAAACGCCGTAGGCCGCCGCCGCCACGCCCGCGCACCCCACGTCGAGCCACAGCGGCACCGCCTGCCCCGTCACGGTGGCCGGCAGCGAGATGCCGCACAAGCCCAGGCCCAGCAGCACCCCCGCCGAAATAACCAGGATGGTGAGCAGGCCGTAGCTCACCCGTGCCAGCCCCAGCGGCAGGCGCAGCGCGGCCAGGTCGAGTGCTCCGTTGAGCAGCGTCGGTCCCGGCACCAGCACCAGCAGGGGCCCCAGCGCCACCAGCCGCAGGGGCGTGCTTAGCTGCCAGCGCACGGCCAGCCCGCCCACCACCCCCGCCAGCAGGGCCGCGGCCAGGTCTTGCAGAAACACGTTGGCGCCCAGCCACTGCGCCAGGCCCCGGCGCAGCAGCGCGCCCGCCCCCGCCCCGGCCATGATGAGAACCAGCGCCCCCGCGTGCGTCGCCCCGTTGATAATGGCCAGCGCCCCCGCCCCCAAGGAACAGGCCAGCACAAACCGCCCCAGCCCCGACTGCGGCGCGCGGTCGGCCGCGACCAGGGCCGCCTGCGCCGACGCGCCGGCCAATTGCCCCGCCCGCACCTGCTCCACGGCGCGCAGCGTGGCGATTACCCGGCTCATGTTGACGCCGGAGGGGGTGGCGGCCCGCACCCGCGCCCGTTCGCCGCCCGCTTGCAAAAACAGCTCGCCCCAGGTCGGGGCGAGCACCGCCTCGATGCCCAGCCGCTCGCCCAGCACCTCGGCCGCCGCCAAGCTGCCCGTCGTGGACTCGCCGTTGGTGAGCAGCCCAGCCGCGGCGGTGAGCAGCAGGTCATAGCCCGCCTCTTCGGCGGACGGTGCCCCGTTAACCCGTGATAAGTGCAGGGAGGTATTCATACAGCTGACTTGGGAGAATAGTGGCTTTACATAGGCTGGCGGTAGTCGCTTGCCGCGAAGCTTCTTACTGCCTACCCCCCGGTTTTTGGAGCAGGGGGGTAGGCAGTAAGAAGCTTCGCGGCGAACAAGCCGCCGGAGGCCGCCGATGGCGCGCCCGGAACTTTACCGCGTCTACACGATGTGCACCATCTTGGTGGGGTCCACCACCCGGTCAAAGTCCTGCTCGTTGATGAGGCCCGAGGCCAGCGCCGCCTGCTTCAGGGTCGTGTTCTCATTCATCGCCTTGTGGGCAATGACGGACGCGTTGTCGTAGCCAATCACCGGGCTCAGGGCCGTCACCAGCATCAACGATTCGCCGACGTAGCCGCTGATTTTTGGGATGTTCAGCTCGGTGCCCTCCACCGAGTACTGGCGGAACTTGCCCATGCCGTCGGCCAGGATGCGGGCCGAGTGCAGGAAGTTGTTGATGATGATGGGCCGCATGGCGTTCAGCTCGAAGTTGCCCTGGCTGCCGGCAAAGGCAATGGCCGTGTCGTCGCCGAGCACCTGAATGCAAATCATCACGATGGCCTCGCACTGGGTGGGGTTCACCTTGCCGGGCATGATGCTGGAGCCCGGCTCGTTGGCCGGCAGCAGCAGCTCGCTTAACCCGCAGCGGGGGCCCGAGGCCAGCCAGCGCATGTCGTTGGCGATTTTCATCAAGGCCACGGCCAGCCCGCGCAGGGCCGCGCCGGCCTGCACCATGCCGTCGAGCGAGCCCTGGGCGGCAAACTTGTTGGGCGCCGTCACGAAGGGCTTGCCCGTCAGCTGCGCGATTTGCGCGGCCATGTCGAGCCCGAAGCCGGCGGGCGCGTTCAGGCCCGTGCCCACGGCCGTGCCCCCGGCGGCCAGCCGGTACAGCTCCAGCTTGCTGTGCTCTACCCGCGCCAGCGCGTCCTGGAGCTGGACGATGAAGCCCGACCACTCCTGCTCCACGGTCAGCGGCACGGCGTCTTGCAGGTGCGTGCGCCCGATTTTAATGACGTCTTTCCAGGCGCGGGCCTTGGTTTCCAGCACCTGGATGAGCTGGGTCAGCTCCGGCAGCAGGTGCGTGTCCAGCTCCAGCACGGCCGCGATGTGCATGGCCGTCGGGAAGGTGTCGTTGCTGCTCTGGCTCATGTTCACGTCGTCGTTGGGGGCGATGGGGTGCTGGCTGCCCAGCTTGCCCCCCAGCAGCTGGCTGGCCCGGTTCGAGATGACCTCGTTGAGGTTCATGTTCGACTGGGTGCCCGAGCCGGTTTGCCACACGTAGAGCGGAAACTCGGCGTCGAGCTGGCCCGTCAGCACCTCGTCGGTCACGGCCACGATGGCGTCGGCCTTGTGCTGGTCGAGGCGCCCGGCGGCGGCGTTGAGCAGGGCGGCGGCCTTCTTGACGTAGGCGTAGGCGTGGTACACGGCGATGGGCATGTGGTCGTGGCCGATGGAGAAGTGAATCAGGCTGCGCTGCGTTTGCGCGCCCCAGTAGTGCTCCGCCGGCACGTCGATGGTGCCCATCGAGTCGAACTCCTGGCGCTGGCCGGTCTGGCCCGTGCCCAGGGGCGGCAGCGGATTGGGCAGCGCCGGCACGGGGGCGGCAGCGGGTTTGGGGGCGGGCTTAGGAGCGGCCGCGGCGGGCGCGGCGGGCGTGGGCTTGGTGGTGGTTGCCATGAGGGATTAGGGGTTATAGGTGAGAAGAAAAAAACAGGTAAAGAGTGAAAGCGAGGGGGTAGGCCAGTCGCGCCCAAGGGTGAGCCCCGCAGAGGACGAGTCCCTACGCCGTAATCGTGGCGGTATCCCCCGCGTCCACGTCGAAGCTGGACCCGGTGATGCGCGCCGCGCCGGCCGAAGCCAGGAACACCACCATCGGGGCCATGTCCTCGGGCGTGAGCCAGGGCAGGCGCATGGCCGTGCGCGGGCCGCGCACCTGGGCCACTTCCTCGGCCGTGAGGGGGGTAGGCGGGTCGGAGCGATAGTCCTTGTAGGCTTCCGTCAGCCGGGTTTGGTTCAGGGTCATGGGCGTGTCAATCAGGCCCGGCACCAGGGCGTTGACGGTGATGTTGTACTTGCCCAAATCCAGGGCCGCCGACTTCATCAGCCCGATGATGCCCCACTTCGAGGCCGCGTAGCTGCTGCCGTCGCGGAAGCCTTTCTTGCCCTGCCCCGAAGCCGTCAGAATGATGCGCCCCTGCTTACGGGCGGCCATGAGCGGCGCGAAGGCGCGCACCGTGTTGGCCGTGCCGTTCAGGTTCACGTCAATCACGTCGTGCCACTGGGCGTCGCTCATTTCCAGCAGCGGCGCAAACACCTGAATGCCAGCGTTGGCCACCAGAATATCGACCTGGCCCAGCTCTTTGGTGGCCTGCGCGGCGGCGGCTTTCAGGGCGGCTAGGTCGCGGGTGTCGGCCACCACGGCCACGAACTGGCGGCCCTGGGCCCGCACGAGCCGGGCGGTTTCGTCGAGGTCGGCGCGGGTCGAGGCCGGGTACTTGGTGGCGGCGCTGGCCGGGGCGGCGATGTCGAGGCCCATTACGTCGGCCCCTTCGCGGGCGAAGGCCACGGCAATGGCCCGCCCGATGCCGCGGGCCGCGCCCGTCACCACGGCTTTCTGGCCCGCCAGCTGGCCCGCCGGCGCGGGCGCGGGGGCCGGCTGCACGTCGGCCGACACGACCACGGCGGCCGGCGGGGTAGGAGCCGGCGGGCCGGGGGCGGGAGTGGTGGGGCTGGCGGCGGCAGCGGTGGGCGGCGCGTTGGAGAAGGCCCCGCCGGCGGTCAGCCCGGCCAGGGCGGTGGCTTGCTTGAGCATAGTGCGGCGGTTAAAGTTGGGGGTTGGAGTTAGCACATTCATGGCTAAAAAAGAAAGGTGAAAAGCTGGCCTGGCGCGGCGTGGGCGGGGCGGGCGGGGCCGGCACGGTGGAAGAAGTAGTTGCCATGAGGTCAGGGGGGTAGGGGTGGGTTCTTGGGGGCGGTTTGGTCTCGTGGGCACTTCACTCCCTAGCCCCCTCTCCCAAAGGAGAGGGAGAACTAGCCTAGTTTCTAGCCTAGTTTTTTTAGAGCTAAAGACTAGTTCCCCCTCTTTTTTGGAGAGGGGGCTAGGGAGTGAAGTGCCCACGAGACCAAGCCGCTCAGCCAGCCGGCGTCGGCGGCATATACACCACGGGCTTCACCTTTTGCAGCTTCTCAATGAAGTCGTCGCCCACGTTCAGGTGGGCCTTGACCAGCGCGGGCGGCGTGAGGGCCAGCCACTGGTTGAGCGAGAAATCGGCGTAGCGGTCGCTGCGGAACAGCTCCAGAAAGCGCAGCGGCGTGGGGCCCGTGTTTTCCACGTAGTGGCCCATCGCGAAGGGCACGTAGCCCACGTCGCCGGCCTGGAAGTCGAAGGTGCGGGCCGTGCCGCCCGAGGCAAACACGCCCATGCGGCCCTTCCCTTCGAGGTAGTACTGCCACTCGTCGGTGTTGGGGTGCCAGTGCAGCTCGCGGATGGCGCCGGGCTCGACTTCCACTAGAGCCATCGCGACCTCTTTCGCTACCGGAAAATTGCCCGAGTCCACGATGCGCACCGTGCCGCCGCTGAGCTGCTTGAGGGTGCTCTCGGCCTGCATATGGAAGGAAAACCGCGTCGTCGACATGCCCTGCGGGTCGGCCACGCGGTCCTGGTCCAGGGGGCCGGGCGTGGGGCCCATAAAAATCCACAGCTCCTTGGTGGGAAAGTCTTTGAGCAGGTCTTCCGAGACGCCGAAGTTCTTGGCCAGCACCGACTTGGGCACGTGCGACACCCAGTCGGAGAGCAGGAAAGTAGCGTTCTCGGAGAACGTGCCGTCGTCGAAGGCGAGTAAAAACTCGCAGCCGTCGGCCAAGCCCTGCAAGGAGTGGGGCACGCCGGGCGGGAAGTACCACAAGTCGCCCACGGCCAGGTCGTCCACGAAGTTGCGGCCCTGTTCGTCCAGGGCCGTGATGCGGCAGTGGCCGGCCAGCATGTAGGCCCACTCGGCCTGCTTGTGCCAGTGCAGCTCGCGGATGCCGCTCTGAAACTCGCCGGGGTTGAGGCGCATGTTGACGCCGGCCATCTTGGTGGCGGCGGGCAGCACGATTTCGGTGATTTCGCGGGCCCAGCCGCCGGGGGTGAGGCGGTTGTGCGCGTCGCCGTAGGAGAAGCGCAGGTTGGGCATGGTGCTCTGGTCGGTGGCCGGCGCGGCCAGCAGGTCGGGGCTCTCGATGTCGCGGGGGATGTTGCGCGGGCCGGGGTCGGTGCCGCCGCGGGCGCCGTCCTGCGGCTGGGGGATGGGGGCGGCTTGGGAAGAAGCAGCCATGTGGTTGGGGATTGAGAAAAGGTGAAAAATGGTGGCAAGCCTACACCCGGTTGCCCTCCAGGTTGTCCTGCAGGTCGTCGGTCATTTCCGAACGCACCTTGCCCGACCAGTCGGTGAGCACCCACAGCACCAGCAGCGCCGCGCCGTAGCTGATGAAAAAGGTGCGGGCCGTGGGGTTAGCGTGGGCAAAGCCGAACAGGAAGGGCGAGCCGATAAAGACCAGCGCACTCACCAGCTCCAGCCCGCCCAGGGTGCGGTAAGCGAGCAACCGCACCGCCCCCATCGTGAAATCGGTAGTGAGCACGACCAGTAGGTAGAGCCCCGCCAGCAGGTAGCACACGAAGCCGTACACGCCCGAGAAACCCAGCGTTGAGGGCGTCATGACCAGCCCAATAATCATCAGGTAGTCAAGGGCGCCCTGCGCCGGGGGAGAGAGAACTTTCATGGGTTTCGGGGCTGAGAAAAGTGAAAAGATGGCGGGCCCCGGCGCAGCACCGGGCGGGGAGGAGCGGCTGGCACCGGGGCCCTCACGCGGGGGCCGGCGCGGGCGGCACGGGCACGGCAAACGTGTTGAGCAGTGCGCTGGTGAGCATGTAGGCGCCCGCCAGGTACACCATGTTCACCACGCCCGGCTCGCCAAACGCGGCGACGGCCCGCTGATAGAGGTCGGGGCCAATGTGGCGGGCGGCCACCAGCTGCTGGGTGAACTCGTGGGCCAGGCGCTCGTCGTCGTTCAGGTCGGGGGCCGCCTGGCCGGCCGCCAGCGCCTGAATAGCCGCCGCGCTCAGGCCCGCCTTGTGACCCGCGATGGCGTGGGCGTACAGCTCGTAGGCCGCCTGCCACACCGCGCCGGTGGTGAGGATGACCACCTGGCGCACCCGCTGGCTGAGGCTGGTGTGCTGGGCTTCGGCCTGCTTGAAGGCCAGCTGGCCCTGGCCGACGAGCGGGCTGTAGAGCATCGCGTTGAAGGGGCCGATGAGCCGGCCGTCGGCGGTTTCGGCTTCGAAGCCCGACTTTTCGGCCCCGGCAATCCGGCCGCTGAGCAGTGCGTCGTAGAGCTTTTGCTGGTCGGCGTTGAGGGCGGCGGGCGCGAGCAGCGGCAGGCGTCCGCCCAGGTCGGTTTCGGCCGCAGCCGTGGCAGTAGTTGGCATGGTGATAGGGGAGGAAGTGAGAAGGGAAAGGGTGAGGTGAGAGCCCCGGCCGCCGGTGGCGGGCCGCTGGTGGCCGGCTGGGTCGCCGCTGCCCGTCATGTCTTGCCAAGCGGACCGGGCTGCGTCAGTAGGCGCGCGAATAGCGCCGCTGGTCCTGCGGTCGCCGGCCCGACGGGTGCCCGCGCCGCGCCCCGAGGTCAACCTGAATGGCCGGCCGCACGACCCGCGGGCGGTTGTCCCGGCGGTGATGGCGGGGGCGGCCCTCGTGGTATTGGGCCGCAATGGCGGGGGTAGGCGAAGCCGCCGCCAGCCGGGCGCGGCTGGCTGGGCTGGTGAGCGGGCCGGCCAGCAGCAGGCCGCAGCAGGCCGCAGCAGGCCGCAGCAAACAAGAGCGTTTTCATAGTGAAGGAGGAAAAAAAATGGGTAGCAAAAAGCCGTTAAAAAAGAATAAGCCGGGGCCGCCCGCGGCTAGGCGGATACCTGCTCCAGCATGGGCCGGCCCCAGTGCCGGGCCCCCACGGCGGCCACGAACTGCTGGATGGCCGCGCCTTGCTGGCCGCCGTCGCGGGCCGACACCACCCCGAGCTGGTTCAGGGCCGCCCCTTGCGGCAGGGCGGCGGTCAGCAGGCCCGTCGCGTCGCCCAGCGCCGCCAGGGCTTTGCCGTACTTGTAGGCCTGGGCCACGAACACGCGGGCGTCGCCCATAGGCAGCAGCAGGGCCGCGCCGCCCGGCACGCACACCGCGTCGTAGGTGGCCGCGCTGCTGTTGGCGAAGGTTTTGGTGGCGGCCAGGCCCGCGTTGCCGCCGATGGCTCCCAGGTGCGGGCCCACCACGTCGCTGGTCGCGCCCGCCGCCTTCAGGGCCTGCTGCACGGCCCTGACCTGCGCGGCGTCGGTGCCGGCCCCGACCAGAATCGCCACTTTGCGGCTTTTGGCGCTGGTGGGCTGGCCTTCCATGCTCAGGGCCTTCGACTTTTGCACCCCGCCCGAGGCGCTGGTGGGCGAGGTGGCGCCGGCCAGCGCCTGCGTGCCGGCCACCGAGTCGGCGGTGCCGCGGGCCGGGTCCGAGGGGCCCGACGTGGTTTCGCCCAGGGCCGCCCCCACCTGCGCGCCCAGCACGTCGTTGATTTTGCGCAGGTGCCCCACCATGCGCTGGCGCACGGCCGCGGTTTCGACCTTGCTCAACTCAAACTGGAACGCCTTGACGATGTGCTCTTTCTCGGGCGGGCTCATGCTGTTCCAGAACAGGGTGGCCTGCCCGTAGTAGTTGTCGAAGGTTTTGCTGCGCAGGCGCACCTTGGGCCCGCTCACCGCCTCGCGGTAGCTGACGTAGCCGCGGGCGTTGGTCACCTCGTCGGGCGAGTGGCCGTCGAGCGAGGCCGGGGTGTAGGCCACCCGGCCCTTGGGGATGGTGAGCTGCATCTTGGCGTCGCGCTGGTTGTTGACCACGGCCACCAGCGGGCGGTTGATGGGCAGCTGCGTGAAGTTGGGGCTGCCCAGGCGCGAGAGCTGCGTGTCGAGGTAGGAGAAGTTGCGGCCCTGCAAGAGCGGGTCGTCGCTGAAGTCGATGCCCGGCACCACGTTGGTCGTGTTGAAGGCCACCTGCTCGGTTTCGGCGAAGTAGTTGTCGGGGTTGCGGTTGAGCGTCATCTTGCCCACCCGGCGCACGGGCAGCAGTTCCTCTGGCCAAAGCTTGGTGGCGTCCAGAATGTCGAAGTCGTACTTGTGCTCGTCGCCCTCGGCCAGGGTCTGGATGCCCAGCTCCCACTCCAGCGCCCCGCCCTGGTCGATGGTGTCCCACATATCGCGGCGGTGAAAGTCGGCGTCCTTGCCCGCAATCTGCTGGGCCTCGTCCCAGACCAGCGAGTGCACGCCCAGCACGGGCTTCCAGTGGAACTTGACGAAGGTCGATTTGCCCTGCGCGTTCACCAGCCGGAAGGTGTGCACCCCGAAGCCCTCCATCATGCCGAAGCTGCGCGGAATGCCGCGGTCGCTCATCACCCATATCACCGTGTGCAGGGTTTCGGGCGAGAGGGAGACGAAGTCGTAGAACGTGTCGTGGGCCGAGGCCGCCTGCGGAATCTCGCGGTCGGGCTCGGGCTTGACGGCGTGGATGAGGTCGGGAAACTTGATGGCGTCCTGGACAAAGAACACCGGAATGTTGTTGCCCACCAGGTCCCAGTTGCCCTGCTGGGTGTACATCTTCACCGCGAAGCCGTGGATGTCGCGCGCCGTGTCGGCCGAGCCGCGGAAGCCGGCCACGGTCGAGAAGCGCACGAACAGCGGCGTTTTCACCGCCGGGTCGTGCAGCACCTGGGCCATCGTGAGGTCTTCCAGGGACTTATACACCTGAAAGTAGCCGTGGGCCCCCGCGCCGCGGGCGTGCACGATGCGCTCGGGGATGCGCTCCTGGTCGAAGTGCTGAATCTTCTCGCGCAGCACGAAATCTTCGAGCAGCGTGGGGCCGCGCTCGCCGGCCCGCAGCGAGTTCTGGTCGGTGCTGATGGGCTGGCCCACGTTGGTCGTCATGGGGCCGGGGCCGGGCGCGGCGGCCGGGGCCAGGTCGGCGGCCTTGTCTTCGGCCCCGGTGGCGAGCAGGCCCGCCAGCCCCGGTCCGGCAGGGGTAGGGACGGCGGTTGCGCTGGCCACCGGGGTGCCGGGGCCGTGCAGCGCCAGCCCCGCCGTGCCGGCGAGGACGAAGCTGGTTTGCAGGAAATCTCTACGATTCTGGTCCATGAGGCTAGGGGGAGGAAGAGGTTGAAAGGGGCGGCCGGGCACCCTGACTAAAAAAACCGGCTTTTGACAGGTAGGAATTGGTTGAAAGGGCGGTGGCCGGGCGCTGGTGCCGATTGTCCCGCAGCGCGGGGCGGCGGGCGGGTCGCTGGTTCTTAATTTGCTTATTTCTGGGCCACCGCCGGAAACTTGGCCAGGATTTGCTTGGCCGCCGTGCTGAACTCGGTGCCCAGCTGGGCGGGGTTATTCACGGGGTCGGCCAGCGAGCCGCGCCAGAACAGGTTGTTGGTTTTGGCATCGATGAAGTCCACCACCAGCGTGCCCTCGCGGTAGTGCTCGGTGTGGGTGCCCTGGTAGCCCTGGTAGTAGCCCGGCGAGTACCAGGAGCCGTAGTTGACGGGCAGGAAGCGCCCGCGGTAGCCCACCTGGTAGGGGTAGGCGTAGGGCCCCGGCCCCACCGGCGCGTTCAGCACCTGGCGCTCGTCCTTTTCCACGTAGAAGTGGGTGCTCACGTAAAAGCTGGGGTCCGCGTCCACGCGCCGGATGCCGCGCGCGGCGAGCTGCTGGTCGATGGCCTGGCGGATGTCGTCCTGCGCGATGGGGTCTTTGAGCAGCGGGTTCTTATCGCCGCTGGTTTTCACGTCGGTGTCGGCCCAGTCGTAGGTGCGGTACTGGCCGTAGTTGACATTGGCAGTTTGCTCCACGTTGACGCGCGGGGTGCAGGCGGGCAGGGCGGCTAGCCCCGCCAGGGCGGCACTTAGCAAAATGGTTTTCATAGCTGGAAAAGAAAAAGAGTAGGGAACACGCAAAAAAGAACGGCCCGCAGTCGGTCGGCCAGGGTTTCGGGCCATCGCCCGCGCTGGCGTAGTGAGGCCGCGAGTAGGGAGGTAGTCCGGATGGCCGTATCGTAAGGCAGGGAGGAGCAGAGTTAGCAGGTCGAGTTGGAAAATTACTTGTTAATCAGCTGATAATCGAATAGATATAACCAAATGAAGTGGAAATATCAGGGGGCTTTTGAAATAGCTGGCTGGCCGTCCGGGCGCTCGCGGGGATTGGCGCGCAGCTCGGTGTGGCGGACCAGCCCACCCAGGCTGCCGACGTAGGCCATCAGCCCACTGGTCAGCACGGTGGCGGCCAGCACCAGGGCGGGCCAGTAGCGGGCGCGGCGCGCCCAGGGCCAGGCCAGCCCCAGCAAGGCTAGCAGGGCCGTGGCGTACATGACCAGCGCGCCCTGGCGGGAAGCCTGAATATGGCGGTGGACCACGGCCTTATCCAGCAGGCCGAGTTGCTTCAGGTTGTCTTGTGCGGCCTGGCCGGCCTGCACGGTCGCCACCGTCGCTACGGCCATGAGCAGCAGCAGCCAGTAGCTGAGCGTGACCACGGCGGGCTGGCGGCGTGCCAGGCCGTAGGCCAGCACGAGCAGCGCCAGCATCGGCCCCAGAATAGGCCAGTGGTTGAACAGTAAGTGCCAGTGCGCGTCGGTGAAGAACATGAGGGTAGGGTGGAGCAGAAAAAAACGGGTCGGAAGCCGGCCGCCCACCGGGCCGGCCGCGCCGTCGGGGCGGGCCCGGCTCGATAAGGCCCCCGACGCGACAGTTGCCCTCCCGTAATCGGCAGAGGTTCCGTCGCGCCAGGGACTCGGGGAGGTGGAGTTAAACTCCTCGCCTCTCCGGTCTCAAATCGATAATTATCAAACTAGTAATAGCTGTTGAAGTACATTACCACGTTGTCGTAGGGGTAGCCCACGCGGTCGGCAATACGGTTATACCAGTCGTCCTGCATCCCGTCGGTGTAGTAGAAATCGTCGTCGGTCAGCATGTTCCACTTGCGCTTGGTTTTGACGATGATGTCGTTCCAGTCGCCGCGAGTGTTCAGCTCAATTATTTCGGTAGTAGCCATGATTGAAAAAGTGAAAAGTGGAAAAAAAGAAGGAGTAAACGGGTAAAAAAGAAGGGGTAAGCGGGTAAAAAAAGCGAAGTGCGCGGGACGTAGCGCGGGCTGCAAAGACAGATCTCCCAGGGTTAAAGAATTTGATTAGCAAGCCATTATGCTTGAGCTTGAGTTTGACCTCACACACCCGCTACCCGCAGGTGGCCGGCGCTACGCAGGCGAAACGCTAGCCCGCAGCTGGCCACGCCTAGCGCAAGCAGTGCCAGGGCCAGCCACAGCGACGCGCCCAGCGCGCCCAGGCCCGGATTGAGGAGCACCAGCAGGCCGAATAGGCCGCCCAGCAGGCCCGATACCAGGCCCCAGCCCCAGCCCGCTACGCTCAGCCGCCGCAGGGCAAAAGCGTGGCTGATAGTGCTCAGGCTGCGAAACAAGAGCCAGAAGCCGATAAAAAAGGCCAGCGTGCCGAGGGCCGCCGCCGGAATGGCGAGCAGATAGCCGCCCAGCGCGACTTCGCCCGCGCCCAGCGCCAGCAGCCAGCCCCAGTTGGGCAGCTCGTGGCGGTGGCGGTAGACGAAAAACAGCCCCGACACGCCCTGCATCAGGATGATGACCGCGAACCAGATGCTCAGGCTCAGGTAGGCCCCGGCCGGGTGCCGGAAGGCCACGAAGCCCAGGATGATAAGCAGGATGCCGCTGAGTAGGTACAGCCCCCAGCTGGTGGGTGCGCGGCCGGGGCTGGGTTGGCGAAGGGTAATTTCCATAGCGTGGAGAAGGCAGGGGTGAGCGGAGGTAGGGCCAGCGGGGCCGGCGCGTCAGGGCGCGAGGGCGGCTAGCTCCTCGCTCAGCTTTTGCAAGTCCTGCGCGACGAGCCGCACGTCGGTTTCGAGCAGGGTGAGCATCCGGGCGCGGGCCTGCAAATCGGCGACGCCGTAGTTGCCGCCCGCCCCGAAGTACAGGGCCACCTGCTGCGCCTGCTGGGCGGGCGGGCCGCTGGTGAGCTGGTCATACTGCGCCCAGCGCTGGCGCAGGCGCAGGCGGGCCAGCGGCGCGGGCAGGGCGGGCCCGGCCCGGCCGGCGCGCACCTCATTGAGCACCGCCCAGAGACCGGCCGGCATCAGCGCCGGGCTGGGGGTAGGGCAGCTGCGGGCCCACCAGCAGCGCCCCGACCCCCAGCCCGGCGCTGATGCCGGCCGTGATCACCGTCAGCACCAGGTTCGTCGGGTTGTTCTGGACGCTGGCGCTGATAACCCCGCTGGCGGCCCCCAGCACCAGCGAGCTCGCCGTGAAGCGGTTGGTGCGCTTGGTCGTCAGGGCCTGCAGGGCCACGGCCGTCTGCTCGGCGCGCTGCCGCTCGCATTCCAGCTCGCCGGCGACGCGCAGCGCGTCGCCGGTGGCTCGCGCCACGGTCAGCACCACGGTTTGGCGCTGCTGCATGAAGGCCAGGTAGTCCGGTAGCATCGGCCCGGTCGGGGGCCGGCGCTGGTGCGCCAGCTCGGATAAAGCCGGCTCCAGGTTGTAGGCGCGGGCCAGCTGCCAGCTGCGCGCCGAGAGGGGCGGCAGCGCGGTGGTGTCGGGGCCCGGCCGGGGGGTAGGCGCGGGCCCCAGCGTGTCGGTGGTGAAAACCTGCGGCGAGGCGCAGTAGCTGCGGGTATTGTCGGCGGCGTGCGGGGCCGGGGGCACCGTCTGGCATCCAGCCAGCAGCAGCACTGGCAACAGCCAGGTGGCGCGCGGACCGCGGAGGTAGCTCATGGCAGGGATTGGATGGCTTCACGGTTCTCTTTCCAAGGGGGCCGCCGGGGCCGGGTAATGATGAGCCACCGGGGCTGGGTAGCCGGGAGGCCAATAATGGTGCAAGTTTTCGCCCAAAAGCGCGGCCAGCCTATGACGAAAATCAGGGTTCGAGGCTGACTTTTATCACCCTCAGCGCAGGCGCCGGGGCCGGCTGGGGTAGGGCGGCTACACCGGCGAGGTTTGCCCCTAAAGTTGGGCCAGGTCGGTTTCCAGCGGTACGCGCAGCGCGTTCTCAATCAGGCTGATGGCGTTGAACCAGGCAATGCTGACAATGTACTTGGTGGCCAGGCGCGGGCCGTAGCGGGCCAGCAGCGCCGCGAGCGTGGCGTCGGTGAGCGTGGCCTGCTGGAGCAGCTCGTCGGTGGCCTGGCAGAGCAGCGTGGCCTCGGCATCCAGGCCCTGCACCGGGCCGTCCTGGCCCAGGGCAGCTAGCTCGGCGTCGGTCACGCCCGCGTTCTTGCCCAGGATGCTGCCCACCTGCCATTCGTAGGGCACGTTGAGCACGTGCGCCGCCCGCAGGATAATGATTTCCCGCAGCTTGCTCGTGACGCCCTGGGCCTTGAAAACGGCGCTTATCACGCCCGTCAGGCCGTCGAACATGTCGTCGGTCAGCGTCAGCATCCGAATGGCGTTGATGGGCGGGGCCTTGGCAAAGGCGGCGGCGATGCTCGCCGGCAGCTCCGCATCGGTGGGCAGCGCCAGGCGGACCGCGCCCACCGGGGCGGCGGCGTGGCCGTTGGCTGGGCTAGGTTGTTATTCCATAGCGGATAAGGGTAAGAGTAGGATGAGCTGATGGCAGGGGCAGAAATGAGCAGAAAGCTGTTGTAAATCAAATAATTGTCTAAAAATAATAGGCAGCTTAAGCGAGTTTATTTTGAAGATGTTGCCGACCGTTAGCTTGGTAAAAATGCTCGATTCCCCACCTGGGTCTAGAGGCGTTAAAAGCAGTTTGCTACCCCCGGTGGCCGGCGTAGTCGAAGCTGCCTAACCTAGCGAAGGGGGTAGGAAAAGGCGGGGAAACTTAAAAAGGTAGCGGCATGCCCACCTCGGTGCTGGCTTTGCTGAACGCCACGGTTAGGTAGCTTCAATCTCGGCGTGGCATAGAGGAACCAAGGGCAGCAGCGAACCGCGTACTGCAAGCTATACGGCTAGCGTTCAAGCAAGTCCGGCGCTCTCTGGATGATATTTGTCAGGTTTTCTCCTGATAAACGTCAGGTTAGAGCCGGTCAGTGGGGCAAATCATCCGCAGCCCATTGCTAGCCGCTACTTATTACCCTGTTATACCAACGCCGGGCAGTGACGCCCGCCCCTTGTGTACTGAAGCCTCTATAGATTGGCGCTCGCTTCCGTCGGTGGACGGGCTGTCGGTGCCTTCGGCAAAAATCACCGCGCCGTCTGATTTTCGTCACAGTTGCGGTGGCGCTCGACGTTGACCTTTGCCTCTGCTCTCTTCCCCAGCTGTACCGGCAACCCGCGGCAGCCCGCGCTTCCGGCCCCATACAAGCTTAGCCAACTCCTGGGTAGCGCTCCCGCCATCGCCGGAGCCGACCCCAAGGTAGCTTCGCTGACCTCACAACTGTTATGCTTTGCCCCCGAATTCTGTCGGCTTTCCAGGGCTTGGCTTCATACTACGCCAAGGCGAACTCGACGATTAGTAGCTGAAGGGGTAGGGTAAAAAGTTGCCCTATGGTCAATTTTTATTCTGGCCTTTCTCTGGGGCTCCCGCCGCGACACAGCGGCGAGGTCGCTGGTCTGAGCGGGGGCGCGCTACTTGACGAGGGCTAGTAACTGTCAAGAAAGCTACTTAGGAGGTCGGTCTCGCAGCGGGCGGCCATTGATTTCCTTAGAGGGTGTAGGGAAATAGAAGTGCTATGTACCTTTACGTGATGAACCGTAC
>CAXTBA010000060.1:18132-19881 GCA_964242665.1 uncultured Hymenobacter sp. | reverse complement strand
TTAACAACATCCGGTAGGGACTTGGCCACACCAAACCGAGTTCTGCAACAGCCACAGGCCCTTATTGAATTGTTTGGTGCTATTGCTCAATATCTGTAAAGTATTGAACACCAATAATTTTATAACAAAAATTTCGAGAGGTGTATTGTCCAGGAGAGGTGATTCAGAATCGGTCTATAAAAGCTGCAGCGATATAGCTAAGCCCGACAGGATATAGGATGGGGTTTGAAGATGTATCTCAAACCGATCGAGAGTCAGATAGCAAGGACCGAAATGGCATTGTTCAACATTGTAATAGGCAAGGCAGCAACTGATTGCCGCGCTTCAGCTAGGCAGAATCAGCATCTAACTATTTGATTGACAACTCATTTTTGATAACCTGGCCGCCCTTCATCACGAAGCGTACCTGTTCGAGCGCTGTGATGTCGGTCAGCGGGTCGCCCTCGACGGCGATGAGGTCGGCCGCCATGTTGGGTGCGAGCGCACCGAGCTGGCTTTGCTGGCCCAGCAGGTCGGCGGCATTGACCGTGGCGGCGCGGATAATTTCCAGCGGGGGCATTCCGGCGGCGGCGTAGGCGCGCAGAATGAGCAGGCTGGCCTGCCCGCGGGTTTTGCCCGGCAGCTGGTAGTACATGTCGGAGCCGGCCGCGATGCGCACGCCCGCCTTGCGGGCCCGCGCCAAGCGCTGCTGGTTGGCGTTGACAAAGCCCTTGGCCCCCGCTTCAAACTGCTGGCGCTCGGCAGGCGGCAGGCCGGGGGGGAGGGTGCCGAGGTAGGCCTCGGCCGGGAAATCGGTGGGCACCAGGTATATTTTTTTGGTAGCCATTACTTTCAGCACGTCGTCGGGAATCTCGTAAGCGTGCTCGATGGAGTTAACGCCGGCCTCGGCGGCCAGGCGCGTGGCGTCGTTGCCGATGGCGTGGGCCGCCACCGACTTGCCCGCCCGGTGGGCTTCTTCCACAATCACTTTCAGCTCGTCGAGCGACATCAAGCGCGGGCCCGTGTTGACGATGACCTTGATGCAGTCGGCCCCGTCGTAAATGGCCTGGCGCACGGCCCGGCGGGCTTCTTCCGCGCCGCTCACGGCCACGTACTCTTGCGCCACTAACGATTGGGCTTCGGTCGAAAGGGCCCCAAACTGCCCGCCGGCCGCCGACAGCGCCCGCGTGCTGGCCACGATGCGGGGCCCCGTGACCCAGCCCTTCTCGATGGCCTCGCGCAGGGCCACGTCGCCGCCCACGCCGCTGTTGCCCAAGTCGCGCACGGTGGTGATGCCGGCTTCCAGGTCTTCGCGGGCCATGGCGGCCCCGAGCAGGGCCCGGCGGGTGGTGCCTTGGGCCACGGCCAGCAGCAGGTTGGCGTCGTCGCTGCTGGTGCCGGGGGTGTAGCTGAGGAGCAAGTGCGTGTGCGCATCAATCAGGCCGGGCAGGACGAACGCCTGGCCCAAATCAATAATTTGGGCCCCGGCGGGAATGGCTAAGTTGGGTCCGACTTGCAGAATAGTCGAGCCCTGCGTCAGGACCACCGCGTTTGGGATAACGCGTCCGGTTTTCACATCCAGCAGGCGGCCGCACTTCACGGCCCGCACCGGCTGTCCGGCACTGGCCGGCTGAGCCGTGGCAGTCAACGCATTAACTGCTAAGTGAAAGAGCAGTAGACTAGCCGCGCACAACGGCCGTAGACACGCGTAAGGGGCCATGACGAACCAAGTTGAAGTAGCGTAAAGCAGCCGTGGGGGAGGCGAACGGC
>CAXTBA010000060.1:0-18032 GCA_964242665.1 uncultured Hymenobacter sp. | reverse complement strand
CGAACGGCTGCTTTATTTCTGGCGGCTCGTGGTGCCAGGAGCTGCTACTGGGTCAGCAGCCGGCTGGAGGCGCTGGGGCTTGTAGATGGCCCCCGTGGCGAAATCGACCACCGCACCGGGCCAGAACAGCAGCACGTCGGCCACTAGGGCCCCCGCCCGAATGTCGCGCTGGGGCTCGCCGGGCAGCGGCTTGCGCTTTTGGTGAGCGGTGATGTGGCCGCCGAAAACGGTGGCGCAGCTGCTCAGCGAGCCCGACAGAGTGAGGCTAGCCAGGGCCAGCAGGGAGAGTTTTTTAAGCGTTTTCATGGGTAGTAGAAAAAAAGGGTTGGTGAAAAAGTGAGTTTTACAAAGCGGTAACCGAGAAGAAAAGCGCGGGGAAATGGGGGCGGACTGGGGCCGGCTGCCCGGTTTTATACCATAGTAGAAAGCAGGCGAGCGGCAGTTGACGATCTATCACAAGAAACTGGTAGTGAGTTTACTAACCCGTTATTTCTATTCAAAATTACCGGTCCCTACTTCCAGCAGCTAGCAGTAATTGCACGAAACAGACATATCCTGTTTCGAACTGCCCGAAAGGCTGCCTGAGTTGTAAGCGGCTTTCTTAGCTTATCCCTTTTAGGCCGCTACGCGCACCGCAGCAGCGGCAGCAGCACGGCCACCTGCTGGGCGGTCTGGGTGATGCGCACGGGCTCGCTGGTCAGCAGCTCGTAAGCCGCCCGCAGATTGGCCAGGCCATCGACGCTAACTTCCAGGCGGATGGCTTTGGGCTGGTGGTTGTGCTGCACGCAGACGTGCTCGTGCAGCAGCGAAGCCGTGATGGTAATGACCAGCGGGGTGTGGGGTAGCATCACGTGGTGCTGCACCGCGTGGTCAATAACCGCCTGTAGGCTCAAATGAGGCAGAAAGAAAGCCGGCGGCAGGGGCGGCACCCGCTGCTCGATGCGCAGGCCATCGCCGTAGCGGGCGCTCAGCAGCGCAGCGTAGGTGCGGGCAAAATCCAGCTCGGCTTGCAGCGGCACCAGCCCGGGCTGGCCGGGAGGTTCGGCGGGCCTCGTATTGCAAGGGGTGGAGGGGCTGGCTTGCAGCAGGTAGCGGTATACCTGGGCCAGGTTGTCAACGAACTGCTCGGCCCGGCCGGGGTCGTCGCCGATGAGCAGCGAGAGCGAGTTCAGGCTGTTGAACAAAAAGTGCGGATTGAGCTGGCGCTTGAGCGTGTCAAACTGCTGTTGCAAGGTGTCGCGCTTGAGCTGTTCGTTGGTTACGAGCTGGTGCCGCCACTGACCGTAGGAATAGAACACGCTCAGGGCCAGGCACAAAAACACGTCGAATAACGCCCCCAGCACCCAAATGGGCTGCACGGCGGCCCAGCTGAAGTGCACGCCGGTGGCCGGCACCAGGCTGTAGGCCCATACATCGAACACGGCCAGCCCGGCCGTAAGTCCGCCCACCAGGCCCAGCCCCGTGAGCATGCGCGGCAGGGCCTGCCAGAGGTGCGGAAACCGCGCCACCACCCAGCGCACGGCCAGGGTTAGCACCACGATGGAAAACCAGTAGAGCAGGCATACCAGGGCCGTGCTACTCCAAAATTTCGCGGGCTCGCGGAAGTACGCCGGGCCAATGAAGTAGTAGTTGCCCAGCGGAAACAGCACGGGCATCATCGCCAGGTGATACCACCATTCCCAACGGGAAAAGAAACGGGGGCGAAAAGGCGGCATTAGGCAAGGCGAGTCGATTGGCTTGTTAATGCAGAGGCAGCCGGCGACCGGCGTACCGCAACAGGCGCCTTTACTCTACGCGGGTGGGTAAGCAGGAGCGCCAGGCTGCGGGCGACACTCTTCAGGCAAGATACTGATCTCTACGTGCCAGCATACAGCACCGAGTTGAGGTGGTCATCCGTGCCATCGGTACGCGGGTTGGCGGGGTCGAGCATCCAGCGGCCATCCACCACGAATTTATACTCGAGCTGGCCCGGCTCCACTTCCACCTCGGCTACCCAGGCATTGCCTTGGCGCACCAGGGGCGACGCCGTGGCCGACCAGCCATTGAATGTGCCGGCCACGCTGACTTGCCGGGCCTGTGGCTCGCCTTGCAACACAAACCGCTGCCGCACCACCTGCGGCGGGTGCTGGGCCCAGGTTTGCAATTGGCGCTGCAAAACTCCGCGCCAGTCGGGCGGGGTGCTGCTAGCCGCTGTTAGGCGGCGCAGCGCCAGTACTTGGACGGTGTGCAGGGCCCGCACCGCCGACACGGCTGTATCGGGCTGCACGCCAGTGCCTTCCCAGTTAGTGTGCGTAATGGGATTGATGGCCTGGCCCACGGGCAGGAACATAGCGAAGTGCTCGCTCAGCCGAAACGTGCCGCCCGGATTGGCGCCACCACCCGTGGGCTGGCCGATGAGCGTCGCCCGCTTTTGCGTCTGTAAGTCGTAGGCCAACTCCTCGGCCCCCGAGAAGGTGCTCGGGCCGATGAGCACAAAAATGGGCTGGTCGAGGTAGCGTCGGCCGGGCACCTGGGTGTAGGTCCACGACTGCTGCGTGCGGTTGCCTTCTCGCCAGCGCCAGTCGTTGAGGTGCGTAGGTTCGGCAAAAAAATAGCTGCACAACAGCGGAATGGCATACTGTGAAGCAGCCCCTCCGCACTGGCGCAGGTCCAGAATAAGGGCATCGGTGTGGGCCAGGTAATTGAGCGCCGCCACGTAGGAATCGCCAGCTACTTCCGGGTCGGCGAGGTACTTAAGGTTCAAGTAGCCAATGTTGTACTGCAACACCGATAAGTCCAGGATGCCAAAATTCTCCCGCTTCATGCCTTCCCGCATGGCCGCCAGCTGCCCGGCGCGCTGCTCAGCTGTTGGCTGGGCCGTCCAGACCTGGTCGGCGGGCACGCCTTCGGGATGGTAGCCAATGTTCAAGTGCTTGTCGTGGGCAATGGCGTAGAGGTCCGCCGTGAGCTGGCTGGCCAGCGCGGGGCCGTCCTGAATGGCCGCGTAGCGGTGCTGGTGCGTCCGCACTTGCTGCGCCAGGCGGGTCGCGACTTCCGGCAAGGCATAGCGCGTGCTGAGCTGCTGGCTGGCCGCCTGCAACATCTGCTGGCGCTCGGCAGCCGACAGCGTTTGGGCCTGCGCCGGGGGATAGGCGCTACCCAGCAGGCCTAGTAGTAAAAGGCCGATAATGAATGGTTTCATGGTGCATAGCGGGAAAGGGTAGGGGTAGGAAAACGCACTGAAATTGACCGCTTAGGCGCGTGGCTGAGCTATTTCCCCATCCAGGTCTTGAAATCGCTCACTTTCTCGCGGCTCACCAGGGCTTCCTTATCATAGACTGGGCGAAAAGTCAGCGCGAGGCGGTTGCCGAAGTAGGGTTGTATCTGGTCCACCGCCTGGTGCGTGACCAGCATGCCCCGGTTGATGCGGAAAAAGCGGGCCGGGTCCAAGGCGTCGGCCAGCTCGTCGAGGGTGTAGTCCACGAGGTGTTTCTGGCCCGCGTGGGTGGTGAAGAAGCTGTAGCGCTCGTCGGTGTAGAAGAAAGCGATGTCGCCGGTTTCGACGGACAGCATGCGCTGGCCCTGGCGCACCAAAAAGCGCTGGCGGTACTCGCGGGGCGTTTGTTTCTGGAGTTGCTGGAGCAGCTTTTCGATGTTGAGGGCGGGGCTTTCGGGGGCCCGCTGGGCGTGCAGCTCCTCGTACTTGCGCAGGCTGCGTTGCAGCTCGTCGCGCTGCACGGGCTTGAGCAGATAGTCGATGCTGTTGACCTTGAAGGCTTGCAGGGCGTACTCGTCGTAGCTGGTCGTGAAAATGACCGTGCTGTGCACCGGCGTGCGCTCGAAGATCTCAAAGCTCTGGCCATCGGCGAGCTCGATGTCCAAAAAAATCAGCTCGGGCTCGGGTTCGCCGGCGCGGCGGCGGCTTTCGAGCCAGGCCACGGTGTCTTCGATGCTGGCCGTGACGCCGGCTACGGTCAGGTCGGGGGCCACGTCCTGCAAGAGCTTGCGCAGCTTGCGGACGGCGAGTTCTTCGTCTTCAACCAACAGGGCGGTCATGGGGTCGGGAGGGTTTAAGCCAGTAAGGGCAGCGTGACGGTGAAATAACTGGCGTCGGCTTCGATGAGGGGCGCCGGCTGGGCCAGCAGCTGGTAGCGGCTCTGGATGTTGGCCAGCCCGATGCGGGTCGACTCGAAGCCGCCCGCGCGGGCGGCTTTTTTCTGAAGGTTGTTGCGCACCCGCAGGCGGCCCTGGGGGGTGGTGGCGATGTCGATGTGCAGCGGCCGGCCGGGAAGGATGACGTTGTGCTTCACCGCGTTCTCGACCAGCAGCTGCAAGGTGAGCGGCGGCAACCGGTGCTGCCGGTACTGCGCGGCCACGTTGATGGTGAGGTGCAGGGCCGGCCCGTGGCGCGTCTTCAGCAAGTGGTAGTACGACTCGATGAAGCGCAGTTCCAGGGCCAGCGTGGTGAGGTCGTCGCTCTCGCCGGGTGCGCCGCCAGCCGCAGCGGCCGGGCCGTTGGCTTGCAGCAGGTAGCGGTACACACGGGCCATCTCGTCCACGAACTGCTCGGCTTTTTCGGGCTCGTCGGCGATGAGCGAAGAGAGCGAGTTGAAGCTGTTGAAGAGAAAATGCGGGTTCACCTGGCTTTTCAAGCCTTGGAGCTGGCCGTTCAGGTTTTCGCGCCGCAGGCTCTCGCGGTCGAGCTGTTGCTTTTGCCATTGGCTGAGCGAGTGGAACGTCTCGTAGAGGCCCGTCACCAGCACCAGCGCCACCAGGTTGAGCACGTAGATTTTGCCCAGCAGCCCATAGGTTAGCGTAGAACCAAACAGCCGAAAATGCACGTACAGCGCGGCTACCATGGCCAGAAAAAGCGCCGATAATACGCAGTGCGCCACCAAGCTGAAGCCCACCCGCCGCAACGTCTGCTCGAAGTGGGGCAGCCGTTGGTTGATGGCGTCACCTACCCGGCTCTGCACGAAGAACGTGCCCGTGAGCAACAGCCCGTTCAGCAACGTGGCTTGCAGAAAGACAGTGGCGCTGTGCCAGTAAGCGGCGCCCACGAGCAGGTAACTGAACAGCATCAGAAACCAGGGCATCGTGAGCAAATAAATCCAGCGGGTGCGTTGACCAGCTTGGGTAGGCAGGGAGGGCATAACTACAAGCAGTTCAGAAGACTGCCGACTAAAATACGAAAAAACTTAACTCATCCGGCGATCCGGCAAGCGCGCCGGCAAAACGGTTGGCAAAGGTGCGCCAGGCCCGGGCCGGCTTCAAGGCCCATCTGCGCCAACTGGCTCTTTGGCCGCCTGAACTGCCAGGGCCCTTGCCTGAGCTGGCGGCCCTCAACCGGGCGCTGGGGCCAGCAGCGGCAGCGTCACGGTAAACTGCCCGTCGGCGTCGTCCACCACCAAGCCGGTTTGGACCAGCAGCTGGTAGCGGGCGGCGATGTTGGCCAGGCCCACGTGGTTGGAAGGGGGCCGGGTGGCGCGGGGCTGGCGGTTGTTGCGCACGCACAGCCGGCCCTGGGGGGTGGTGGCGATGTCGATGCGCAGCCGCCGGCCGGGCAGGATGACGTTGTGCTTCACCGCGTTTTCGACCAGCATTTGGAGGGTAAGCGGCGGCAGTTGGTAAGTCAGGTATTTTTCCGCCACCGCGACGTGCAGCTCCAGGCCCACGCCGTAGCGGGTGCGCAGCAGGTAGTAGTACGACTGGATAAACGCCAGCTCGGCGGCCAGGGGTGCCAGCTCGCCGGCGTTGGCTTGCAGCAGGTAGCGGTACACATTGGCCAGCTCATCCACAAAGACTTCGGCGTGGCGCGGCGACTCGGCAATGAGCGAGGAAAGCGAGTTGAGGGTATTGAAAAGGAAGTGCGGGTTGATCTGGTTTTTCAGGCTCTGAAGCTGGCTTTGCAGGCCGGCCCGGCGGCGGTGCTCGTAGCTGAGCTTGGTTTCCTGCCACTTGCCCAGCAAGTAAAACGCCTCGTAAGCCGTAACCACCAGTAAAATACCGGCTAAGTCGGCGATGCAAATACCCGCCGTGACGACCCTATTGCTCACCGGAGTACCTAGCAGCCGCGTCAATCTAGCCTGGGTTGCGGGCGGTAAGCTGAGCGTTGCCCGCATCCCCACGAGCGTAAGCGGGGAGCCGAAGGGATGAAAACAGGCGAAAAATAGGTTGGCAGCGGTCTGAAACCCCACGGAGATACCAGCGCACACGACCGTCGTCAGCAGCACGCGCTGCCAGGTTTGGTGTAGGTCTGGCCAGCGCCGCACCACGGCTGCCGCCGCCCGGTCCAGCGTCCAGAACCACAGCATGACTATCAGCCCCACCACCAGCGTAGCTCCCACAAATGACTGCCACCGCTGCCCATACACCGGGCCCATCACCAGGTAGCTCAGCAGCGGCACCAGCCACGGCAGCACCAGCCAGAATAGCCAGCGGCTGCGGGGCGACACGCGAAAAGCCGAAAAGGAGAAAACCGGAGCGGGCATAAGGGCGAAAAAAGCATTAAGCCAAAACCAACGGCACCGCCACGCTAAACTCGTCTTCGCCGGCCTGCACCTGCAAGGCGTGCGCGGGGCCCAGCAGTTGGTAGCGGGCCTGCAAGCCGGCCAAACTTTCGTAGCTCAGGGGCACCCGCACGGTGCGCTTGTGCAGGGTGTTGCGCACGCACACCTTTTCCTCGTCGAGCTCGATGTGGATGCGCAAGGGCCGGGCCGCCGACAGCGTATTGTGTTGAATGGCATTATCAACCAGGGTTTGCAGCGTCAGGGGGAGCAGGTCCCCGGCCGGGTCTTCTGCCGCCGGAGGCATAATGTGCAGCACCAGGCCCGGCCCGTAGCGGGTGCGCAGCAGGTGGGCGTAGGAGTGAATGAAGGCCAGCTCGGCACCGAGCGACACCAGGCCGGCGGCGGCAGGCAGCTGGCTGCTGCGGTGCGCGTGCAGCTGGTAGCGGTACACCTTGGCCAGTTCGTCCACGAAATGCACGGCCTGGGGCGGGCTCTCGCCGATGAGGACCGACAAGGAATTGAGGCTGTTGAACAGGAAGTGGGGGTTGACCTGCTGCTTCACCTCGTTGAGCTGGTTTTGCAGCTGCTGCTGGGCCAGCTGCTCCGATTCGAGCTGGTTGGTTTGCCACTGGCCCAGCGCGAACGTGATTTCCGTGAACGCGGCCAATAGCCCGGCAACCATGAATGCGCTGAACAGCAGCCACGGGGCGGCATTAGGGTCGTAACGGTAGCCAAACAGCCGCACGGCGTTAAACGACCACATGATAAAGCCGATAGCCAGCACACTGATAAGCACCAGGACTACCAGGTGCAGCCCGACGCGCCGAATGGCCTGGTCTGGCTTGGGATAACGCTGCGCGATGCGCTCGGCCGCGTGGCTGGCCCCCAGGATGCACAGCACCGCCATCAGCGCCAGCAAAAGCGTCCCTCGCACGAATATCCACCAGCTATCCAAGTAAACCGACCCCCAGATGAAGTAGCCGAATAGCGGGATAAAGCTTAGCACCAGCCACTTCGTGACAGTCGCTTGCCGCGAATTGGGCCAGATTATTTTCAGCAGCGCCCGCAGCAGCAGCGGGGAGCGGGGGGACGCAGAAGTAACTGATGAAGCAGCCATGGCACTGGTAACTGAGTGGCGACCCTAGCCAGCAACTGGCTGCTGCGGTGCGCGCGGGCCGGTAGCGGGTGGCATGAGCGGGGGGAGGGAGAGGCAAAAGGCTAGCCGGCCCAGGTGGTAGGGCAGCCGCTTTTGAAACTAGGTACCGTTGTCGGAACCGACCAGCCCGCCCGGTTGAATTGCGCCATTTGCCGCCTGAATTGCGCAAAGTGGCACCTGAGCTGTGAAGCCGGCTGTACCCCCTGTCGCCGACGCCCAACCAGGTGCCACCTGGTACTAACTGCTTGCCAATGAGCAGCTCACAAGATCGGGCCGGGCACCCGCTGCAATTGACTCGCCTTTTTGTCCGGTTCACGCCACACTATTCCCAATTGGTGGCAAACGGTATTGAGCGCCCCGTGGAAGCTTGGGAATTTTGCATCACCAACCCGCCAATAATTGAGCTACTCGGGCTGCTACCAACTACTCGGCGGGCACTTGCCCACTGCCCTGGAAAATAAGCCAACTTCTTCATTTTCAGGCGATCTTCTCACCTTTTTTCTCTTTTTCTGCTATGAAATGCTTATCCCTCCTGGCCCTTACCGCTGCTGCTTTCCTGGTTGCGCCGGGCTGCAAAAAAGATCAAGTCAGTCCCCAACCCACGACCCTCACGACCGAGCAGCAACTGGCTGACAAAACCTGGGCGATGACCAGCGCGACGGTTAGCCCCAGCCGGCAGACGGCCAACGGCACGACGGTCAACGACGTTTTCCCCTTTCCCTACGTCCCGAGCTGTAGGCAGGATGACACCCAGCAATTCGTGACTGGCGGCGTGTTTAAGGTCGACGAAGGCCTGACCAAGTGCGAGGCTACGGACCCGCAAACGGTCACGGGCACCTGGACCAGCGCTACCTCGGGCGCCAACACAACGGTTACCGTCGTCATCGGCGACACCACGCTGCACTTCAACGTGCTGAGCGTGAGCGACACCAGCCTGCAACTAGACACGCAGGACGATCTTTTCCACATCGGCACGGGCACTAGCGTCACATACACCTTGACTTTCAAGAAGAAGTAAGGTCTGCCCGGGCGGCTTTGCTGGCTCCACTTTCCCGCGTTTTCCACCTCCCGCTTCGCGCTTCTTTTCATCATGCAAAAAGTACTTACGCTCTTCTGCGCCGCCGGCCAGCCAGCCTGGAAACGCCCCGCCACTGTGGCTGCCAAGCCCGCCGCCTCGGCTAGCCAGCCAGTTCCTGCCCAACCAGTTGCCGCAGTTGCGGTGCCGGCAGCGCGGGCGAGCGTTGCCGCGCCAGCCGGAGCAGCTCAGTCGCTGTTTCAAGTGGGTAGCAACGCCCTCAACCTGGGCGCCGGCTTCGGGCTGGGCCACGGCTACCTGAGCGGGGCCACCACCGCGACGCCGGCCATGAGCCTTTCCTACATGCGCGGTGCGGCCCAGGTGGGGCCGGGCATCATCGGCGCGGGCCGCCTTATTAGCTACCAGAGCTTCGGTTGGGAAGACGCCAGAGCCAAGGCCCCTCGGCGCAATTTCTACGTGGGGGCCGCGGGGCCTGCCACCACAACTTCGGCAACCGCAAGCTCGACACCTACGCCGGCCTGGGCCTGGGCGTGGTGAGCTATTCCGACAACTACGCCGCGCAACGTGCAGCTTCAACCAGTGGCAGCCAAGCCGAACTGAGTGGCTGGGGGCCCGGGACTTCTTCACCGACAAGCTCGGTGCCTTCTCCGAGCTGGGCTACGACGTGAGCTACTCCAAGGTGGGCCTGAGTGCCCGCTTCTAAGCCAAGCGCCTGGCAACTAATTGCTTATAAGATACTGACTTACAATTGGTTAAAAATCTGCACCACCCTCTTCTCACTACCTGTTCTTGCACATTTTCACCCTGTCTTTTCACCTCTCTTCATCCCTTCTAAGCTATGAAAACCTCCTTCTTTCTGCTGGCTGCGGCCCTGCTGCTGCCAACCCTCGGGGCTTCTGCCCAGTCCTTCACCGCCGACGACCAATCGGCCGGTGGTTACCACGCTACCCCCGCCGCGCCGGCCAAAGCAGCCTGCCACACCCGCGGGCTGGCGGGCGGGGGGAGCATCACTTACTTCGAAGCCGAAAGCTCGCAAGACCCCAAGAACGCGCAGTTCGCGCAGCTAAAGCAGGTTTTTGAAGCCAACCTGCCCACGGTAGTTTTTTACGAAAGGCCCAATATGGGCGTTGATAGTACTGAAGCGGCCACCATCCGCCACTGGGGCGAGTCGGGCTACGTGCGCTTCCTGGCCCAGCAGTACGAGATACCGGCCCGGCAGCTCGACGACCCGATCGGCGAGTACGAGTACTTACGCAGCCAGTTCGCGCCCGCGCCCCTGAAACTGTTCTGCCTGCTGCGGGAAGCGCAGCGGTTCCGCGCCCGCACCGGCGCTTCGAAAGCCTTGACGGAGAAGGCCATGCGACAGCTCGTTGCCAACAGCGCCGCGATTCTGCCAGGCACCGAGCAGTTCATCCACAACCTCAAGGAGCTGGAAGCGGCCTACCGAACCTACTGCCCCGGCCCTGGCCATTGGCAGGACGCCCCAGCGGCCTGGTTTGACGCCAACATGCCGGCCGCCAGCGCGGACAGCTCCCTGCTCGCCGCCATCAACTTCGCCGCCGGTGAGCACCGCCGCCTCGAGGTGTACCGCACCCTGGCCGAAGCGGCCCAGGTGGGCCAGCGGGTACTGGTGGTGGCCGCCCCCGGCCACGTACCGGCCGGACTGCTAAAGCCAGAAGCCGCATCAATACAGTAGTTACCGGCTAACAACCGATTAGTTATTGGCTTTTGTTATGAATACTTCCGACTTTTTGGACGCCTTGCAGGCGGCTGTTGCTGGCTTGCGGGTCGCTGTTCGAACGGAGTTTGGGGCCCTCAACCCGGCAGAACTCAACCATCGCCCTGCCCCCACTGGCTGGAGCATCCTCGAGTGCCTGGAGCACTTGAACCGTTACAGCCGCTACTACAACGTCGCGGTGGCCCAGGCACTGGCCGAGTCGGCCCCCGGCCGGCCGGGGGCCGAAGTCGGGTATTCTTGGCTGGGCCGCAAGTCGGTGGCGATGATGCACCCCGCCAACGCCAAAAAGCAGCGGGCCGTTCAGCGCCTGAATCCGCTGGGTAGCCGCCTGGGCCCCGAAGTACTGGCTGAATTTGACCAGCACCAGACCCGCCTGCTGGCGCTGCTAGCCCAGGCCCGCACCGCCAACCTGAACCGCTCGGTGGTGCCCGTGGAGTTCTTTCGACTACTGAAGCTGCGCCTGG
Organism: uncultured Hymenobacter sp.; assembly: GCA_964242665.1. Taxonomy (GTDB): domain Bacteria; phylum Bacteroidota; class Bacteroidia; order Cytophagales; family Hymenobacteraceae; genus Hymenobacter. The sequence goes on along the minus strand of CAXTBA010000060.1, from coordinate 7,150 downwards.
GCGAAACCCTGGAATTTGTGGTGGTGCACCAGCAGCGGCACGTGCGGCAAGCCCAGCGCGTGCGCGCCACCTTACCGTCCAGTGTGGCAGCCCAAGCCCTGGCCCAACCGGTCCCCTCTATAGCGGCAGACGTGCCAGCGGCCAGTAGTGAGCACCGGTAGTTTGCTGCGGCCTGACCTCTTCCCCACCTTTTTTCTGCTTTTTCCATGTTTACCAACCCCTTTCGCCCAGCTTTGCGGCTGGCCATCGGCAGCCTCGTGCTGGCTAGCTGCACCAAAACCACCGACCCCACGCCCACTACCCCCTCGCCAACGCCCGGCAGCGGCCAGGCCGACACCGTGACGGGCGTCGTCCTGGACACCCAGGGCCAGCCGGTGGTGGGGGCCCGCGTGCGCGCCGACAACAACGTGGTCAACGGCTCCATCGAAGCCCGCACCGATGCCACCGGCCACTACACGCTGCCGGGGCTGGTGCTCGGCGGCTGGAACATCTACGCTTGGAAGGAAGCCACTTACAAGGGCAAAACCTACACCCTGCGCATGGGCATGCCCACTGCCGACGATTACAATCCCTTCGCCCCCGGCAGCCAGGGCACGGTTAAAAACTTCCAGTGGCAGCTGACGGGGGAGATTCCCGACCGGACGCGCGCCGACAACTCAGGTGCGGGCTACTTCGGCGGCACCATCCGCTTCGTGACGCTCGACAGCGACTTCAACGCCCTGCCCGACGGCACCACCGTGACCGTGACCCTGACGCCCGTGGCCGGCGCCACGCTCTTCGACGGCCGCGCGCCGCAAGTAATTAAGAAGCAGTTCGTGACGGAAGACGCCTCACCGGCAAAGTACAATTACTTCCTGCACGATATCCCGCAGTGCGAGTACCGCATCACGGCCGAAAATAGCTACAACGGCGTCACGAAGCCGCTGGCCCTCAGCGCCGACACGAGCCAGCCCTACACGGCGGCCCTCGCCAGCTACTACTTCCGGCCCGATGGCAGCAACGGCAGCTACGAAAGCGGCCTGGCTTCTCCGGCCGACTACCCGGTGTATCTGCGCCTACCCTAGCGCCCAGGCTCCTTTGGGCAATTAACCACCAGTTTGCCATGAAGCTACCTAACCCACCCAGCTCCGTGTGGCCGCCACCGGTATGGCTGCTGCTCGCGCAGTTCGCCCGGCTTGCTTAACAAGGTAACTCCTTGTTTAACTGCGCATTTTGTCTCACAGCGCGGGCCCCTCTCCACCCCAAATCTTTTCTTCACCCCCCTTCACCTTTTTTCAGTTATGGAAGCAACGCTTCAACAACCACGGATAGCCCAAGCGGGCGACCTCCGCGCCTACCAGGGCGGCTATTTCCGCGTACTGGTAGCGCCCGAGCAAACGAGCAACGCCTTCGCGCTGTGCGAAATGTGCCTGGCCCCCGGCGCCGAGCCACCCCGCCACCTGCACACCCGCGAAGACGAAACTTTTTACGTGCTGGAAGGCGAAGTGCGCTTCCAAGTAGGGGACAACGTGGTGGTGGCCAAAACCGGGCAGTCCATGTTTGGCCCGCGCAACGTGCCGCACCAATTCAACATCCTCAGCCCCACGGCGCGCATCCTGGTACTGCTCACGCCGGGCCAGTTCATCGATTTTTTCATGGACCAAAGCCAGCCGTTAACCGCTGCCATTCCCGTTTCGTCGCCCCAGGGCCCGCCGCCGCCCAAGGTGCTGGCCCTGGTGGTCCGCAGCCTGAAAGAAGAGCACGGCGTGCTCTTCTCGCCTCAATAGGCCGATGGACAGCAGAGTTTTTAGTATTTTCTTCCTTATCAAATCAAGCCGCTTCACTTTCTGCTTTATGGACACAATCCTGCCCCAACCCCAGGTAGCCCAGCCGGGTGCCTTGCGCACTTTCCAGGACGGCCTTTTCCGCGTGCTGGTGGCCGCCGAACAAACGAATGATGCCTTCGCACTGCTCGAAATGTACCTAAGTCTCGGTGCTGGCCCGCCGCGCCACCTGCACACCCGCGAGGACGAAACGATTTACGTGCTGGAAGGCGAGCTCTCTTTTCGGGTCGGCGACGAGGTACTCGTGGCCAGGGCCGGGCAAGCTGTCTTTGGCCCCCGGCAGGTGCCGCACCAGTTCAAGGTCGTCAGCCCCACGGCGCGCATTCTCATGCTGCTCACGCCGGGCCGGTTCGCCGACTACTTCGTGGCCCAGAGTCGCCTGCTGGACGCCGAAAATCCAGTGGTAGTGCCCCAAGGTCCGCCGCCGCCCGAGGTACTGGCTCAGGTGGTCCGCTCGCTGCGCGAAGAGCACGGCGTGCTTTTCATGCCCTAAGCGGCGCGTAACGCAATCGGCTGGCTGCTAATCTAGCTTGCCCAATTAACCAAAAAACAAAGCCCGTCGCTACCCCTAGCGGCGGGCTTTGCGGCGACAGGCTGGCCATGCCTTCTTAACAGTTTAAGCACCCAATGCAGCAGTTCGGTGCCCGGTAATGCCAGTCCGGGCAGAAGCACCTTTTGCCGACGGGGCGGGGCCGCCAACTTTGCCGGCTAAAGCCCCAGTACGCAGTCAGTGCCTGCTTTAAATTGGCGGCTGGCACAATAATTTATTTTATAACCTGCTCATTAACTGATTCATAATGCTTAAACGTCTGTATGCTAACCCCCGAATCGGGGACCAGATCTATTTTAAAAAATATGCCCACGAACCCGGCGAAGCCGTCACCATCATTGACGTGGAGTTGAACGTGGGGGGCACTACCCCCCGGCACTACCACCTGACCTTCGACGAGCAGTACGAGTGCATGGAAGGCGAGCTGGCCGTAGAAATTGACCGTCAACTCATCGTATTGCGGCCCGGTGACAAGACCATTGTCCCGCGCGGGGCGGTGCACCGCTTTTCCAATTGGGGCAGGGAAGCGGTGCTTTTTCGCATCACGGTTTCACCGGGGCAGCCGGGGTACGAAAAGATGCTGAAAATCGCCCACGGCCTCGCCGCCGACGGCCTGACGGATGCGCAGGGCAGGCCTCGCAAGTTCTGGCACATGGGCACCGTCGTGGCGCTGTCCGACACCAACCTGCCGGGCGTGCTCAGCCTGTTGCAGCCATTGCTGCGGCGCTGCGGTCGCCGCGCCCTGGCCGATGGTCGCTACGCCCGCGAGCTCGAGCGCTACACGGAGTGAGTCGGTTTAATCAAAGCTCGGCCCGTGCCACCGACTGCGTTGGCGCACCCGCCGCCTACCCGCAGTCACCACCCCACTCGCATGAAAGCGTTGGCTTTGCTGCTGGGATTGGCAGTGGCTACGTCGGCCGCGGCCCAACCCCGCACCCGCGTTCTGCTGCTGAGCACAGACGCTTTACGCCTTCTACCACCGACGTTTACAAGAACGCCGCCGCGGAATTAACCGCGCCGCAGCGCCAGTCACAGGTACGGGCGGTGGTGGCAAAGCCGGTTGCCCTTCGCCTCGATCAGATTTGCGTGGAGTGGCTGGCCACCCGGCAGCCGCGCCCGGTAGCTTGTACCGAGCTTACCAGCGGGGGCGCTACCGGCTCGAATCGGATGGGATTGACCAGCTGGGGTTGTAAACCGCTCGCCAGTTGAGTTCGCCCCGCCCCACGGCCGTGAACTACCGCGGTGCTTTCGGCGCGGCGGTGGCGAACGCCTACGCCCGGCGGCACGAACGAGCGCCGGTGCTGGCCGCGCTGGATGCCTTTGCCCAGCGCTGCAGGGGCGAAACAGACGAGCAAAACCGAACCCTGCCCTGCCACTCCAGGATTTCTTGGTGTACGCGAACAGCCCGGCCCTGCGCAATGCCAACGCGGCCTTTTATTCCGCCTGCTACGCCCGCGTTGGGGGCCCGACTACCCTAGCGTTGACCCGCTCAGCGGCTGGTACGACACTAACCTTGATATGGCCGGCCAGCTTAGGGCGACGTCCGGCACCGCCCAAAGCCGCCCCGCTGGCACCTCGGTGGGAGCGCCAGCCCCGGCCATGCCGGGCCCACGGGCAGAAATCGAGCCGCCGGGTAGCGCCCCTGCGACCGGGAACCGCACCTCCCGGCAGCACGCGCAAACGCGTGGCGCCCACGAGTAGCACCCATCGGAACGCTACTCGTGGGCGCCACGCGTTTGCGTGAAGCAACTTGGCTGGCTGCTTGGCCTTGGCCAGCCCGGCGGCAGGCAGTTGGCGGGGCCTGGGCGGGTGGCTAATCAGCCACTACGATGACCAGGCCGTACCGGTCGCCGCCGGCCTGAAGGGCTTCGAAGGTGGCCAGCACGGACGACTGGAAGCCTTGGTCGTGGAAATAGTTTTTCACGGTCAGCGCTTGGCCGGTGGCCTTGTCGCGGGCCGTGACGCGGTACTTGCCCACCGGAATGTTGTAGGAATACATCCAGTCCGGCTGCGCTAGCTGGGTCACGCCACCGCTGCCGTCCACCAGGGGCCCCACGGGTTCCAGCGTTACTTCGATGTTGGGGAAGTGCGCGTCGCTGGTGTGGTTGTCCACTTCCAGCGTTCCGCCGAAATACCCGGAATCACCGAAGTTCTGCGCCCGGTTGCCGGCCAGCGCCAAGTGCATGTTCCGCACCGGGCTTTCGTCGATCGTAAACGGATGATCATTCTCTGTCAGCAGCATGAGGTTGTAGGGCTGGTTCTCGTACGTAAAGCGCACGTGGCCCCGCACGTAATACTGCCCCGTCTGGGGCCCCGACGGCAGCTTAATGCGGTAGTTGCCGTCGGCATCGGTGCGCGTGAACAGGTTGGGGGCGTAGGCCCCGGTGCTGTTCACCGCCACCTCGGCGTCTGGAATGGGCCGGTTCTGGCCGTCGACCACGTGGCCGGTCACGTAGCCCGTCTCGGGAGCGCCGGGGCCTGGCGCAATACTAGGGTCATCCGCTTTGGTGCAGGATGCCAGGCCCAGCAGGCTGGTTGCTAACAGAGAATAGCTAAGTCGTTTCATAGCGGGCAGAAGGGAAGAAGGTCAGGGTTTTTTGGCAAAAAATGGCAGTAACGTACAAGCTGGGCAAAGATTTGGTAGTCAGAAGTAGTGCAGAATATTTCCCTGTTTGAAGCAGCATTTTGGCGTCTCGAACTTTTTATGAAGAGGGTAGGAACCGAACTTGGCTCGCTGGGCCAGGGGCTGTTCCAGTGAGTAGGCAGGCCCGCCGCTCCCACCCCGCATTGCCGCCACCAGACCACCACAGGAGTTGCTGCCACTGCGGAGCCTGCCCGAGCTATCAAGAGCGTCGGACCTCTGCGCGCGCTATTTATTTACGGGCAGTGGCTGCCGGCCCGTCTTCAGGCGTGGCGTTTTTAATTATGGGCACCGTTTGCAGGTAAGCGTACAGCGCGTGCACTTCCCCGTCGGTGAGTTGCGAGTATTTGGGCATGGGCGCGCCCAGAAGCCCGTGCGGCGATTGCCCAAAGCGCAGCGCCCGCCCCAGTTGGCCTTCCGTCCAATCGCCGATGCCGGTATCGGGGTCGCCGGTGATGTTGCGGCTCAGCACCGGTACGCCCTGCGGGTTGAGCATGGGGTTGCCGCCGCCCAGGTAGCCCGCCGATTTTTCGGGTTCCAGCGCGCTGTTGGTTTTAAAGTTTTTGGAGTGGCAGTCGTAGCACTTGTAGCGGCCCACCACCAGGTAGCGGCCGTAAGCAACCGCCTCGGTGGGGGCGGGGGCTACCACGGGCCCAGCCGGCAGGGGGGTGGGCCTCATCACGGTGTTGGTCAAGGCCTTGGCCAGCAGCGACGGCTCTTGTGCGTGCGAGGGGGTGGGATTGGCCTGCACCCACGGATGGTCGGAGCGCAGAAAAACCACCAGGCTGGCCACGTCCTCGTCCGACATCTGCACGAAACTGGGCATGATGATGCGGTAGCGGCCGTCGCGGCCCACGCCGGTGCGCAACAGGCCCACCAGCTCGGCGTCGGTCCAGGTGCCAATGCCGTGCTTTTTATCCTGGGTTATGTTGGCCGAATACAGGTTGCCGAACTCGGCCGGCACATCGGTGAGGCGGTGGCCGGTGAGGGCACCGGTTTGCTTGTTGAAGTGGCAGTCGGCGCAGGCCGCTAGCAGCAGCTTTTCGCCCTGGGCCAGGCGGGCCGGCGTAGCCACGATGGGGGCCACCGCTGGCTGGGGGGCCGCGTAGCTCGGAATGCCGCGCACGGCCACAAAGCCTACGAAACCGGCCACAGCTATTACTAGCAAACCGAAAATTATGCCACTGATTTTTAAAAGTTTTTTCATAGCGAAGAAGCTCGCAAAACAAGAACAAAGTGGAACGAGAGAATTTATCGCCGCCCTTCAGAGCCGCCAATTCAGCAGCAGGGCTAGCAGCCCCAACAGCAGGACCGCCACCATCGGCAGCAGTATCCCAACCCACACGTGCATGGCTTTCATAAGAAGAGGGCTGCCAGCCACTTGGCCGGCTTAGGAAACCAAAGTTGGCCGCCAGCGCAGGCGGCCCAAAGCCGCTTTCGCATAGACTGTTACGGTTACCTGCCGAACTGACGAATTCAGTGCTTGAATTGCAAGGCCAGTGAGGTGGTCTAGCTAAGGCGGACAGCGTTGGGACGTTGTTTGCAGGTGGATTTCGAAGTGGTTGGGCGAGCGGTAGCCGGGCGCGGAACGACGGGGTTCGGCGTTGCAGTAAGCGCTGTGGTGGCTGGTTTCCAACTTGGCTTCGGCCAGCCCGGGGAAGCGGCCGCCGTCGAGCAGTCCGGCTTGGGCGCGGCGCCAAAAGGATTCGGCGCGGGCGCTGTCGTGGCAGTTGCCCCGCCGGCTCCTGCCCCGCCGGGCGCCGTGGCGCGCCGGTAGGCCCTTGAAGCGGGCGGCCGCGTACCGGCTGCCCTGGTCGGAGTGCACGGCGAGCCCCGCGGGCGGGCGGCGCACGGCCAAGGCCCGCCGCAGGGCTCCGCTCCCCGGGTCTCCGGGCATGGCGTCGCGCACGTCCCAGCCCGCGATTTTGCGCCAACAGCGGTCGGGCCAGACGGCCCGGTACAGCCAGCCCCCGCCCTGCCGGGGCAAGCACGCGACGCCACCCGCCCGGACCCGGTCGGGGACCGTAGGGGCCGGCCGGCCGAGCAAGCGGTTAGGCGCGGCGTGCGCGGCGGGGCCCGGGTCGGTCGTACGCGGCGCAAACGAGCGCGGCGGCCGGGCCCGCAGGCCGTGCGCTT
>CAXTBA010000059.1:0-20873 GCA_964242665.1 uncultured Hymenobacter sp. | reverse complement strand
TCGTTGTTGAGGTGGCTGTTTTGGGTCGAGTGCTCGCCGTTGACCAGGTTGTAGCTGTCCATCACCGCGCCCACGTGGCCCTGCTGCACGGCCGCTTTGAAGGCCGGCAGATAGATTTCCTGGAGCGTTCGCTCGTCGATGTCCGAACTGACGCGGTTACGGTCCCACTCCTGGTTGTTGCCCGCAAAGTGCTTCACGGTGGCCACTACGCCCTGGCTTTGCACCCCCTTGATGTAGCCGACGGCCATCCGGCCCGTCAGGAACGGGTCTTCACCCAGGTACTCGAAGTTCCGGCCATTCATGGGGGCCCGGTAAATGTTGACGCCGGGGCCCAGCAGCACGTGCACGCCGCGGGCCTTGGCGTCCTGGCCCAGGGCCCGGCCGAGCGCGTTGGCCGCCGTGGTGTCCCAGGTGGCGGCCGTGAGGATGGAAGCCGGATAGGCGGTGGACTTGCCCTCACCGCGCAGGCCCACCGGCCCGTCGCTGAGCAGGATTTGCGGCAGGCCCAGCCGCTCAATGCTCCGAATAGAGAAATACTTATAGCCACCGATGTAATCCAACTTCTCGTCCAGCGTCATGGCGGCCAGTAGGGCCGCCGCTCGGTCTTCGACGGTAGCCTTTGGGTCTTTATACATCTGAGCGTGAGTTGGTCCAGCCAACAGCAGCACGGCCACAACGGTCAGGTAGCGGCCTTTGGTTAGGGAAAGGAATTGCATGCAAAAAGTAGCGTAGCAGGGGAAAGTAATGGCTGCCGCGGGCGTTGCCCCACCACCCGCTAGCCAAGATTGCTCGGTAGCAACCGTTCGAGGGGTTTTACAATCGATGCCCGTCCGCTCAGTGACGGGGCGGACGGGCATCGATTCACTGCTTTACAATCGGTACGGCCTAGTTGGATAAATCCTTAGTCCACCACGAACGTCATGATGGAGTGCGGCAGGCTCGTGGTAGGGGCCGCCTGGCCGTTGAGCCACAACTGAAAGTCCTGCTTTTTGTCGCTCTCGTTGAGCACCACCACCGCCAGCTTGCCGTCGGCGTTGCGGAAAGCGGTGGTTTGCAGCCAGTCGCGGTTAGCCGTGGCGGCGACGCGCCGGGCCCCGGGTCGGATGAACTTTGAGAAGTGGCCGATGTAGTAGTAGGCGTTGGTGTAAATGAGCTTGCCGGCTTTGGTGTCGGCGATGACGGGCGCGAAGCAAAAGTTGCTCACGTGGTTGGGGCCCCCGGTTTCGTCGAGCAGCACGTTCCAGTCGGTCCAGCCCACGGTGCCGGCATTGAAGTCGCCGACCATGGAGTGGCCGTAGCGCTCGCCCAGGGCCCAGTCGCCCACTTGGTCAAACTTGAATTTTTCGATGCTGGCCTCGGTGAGCATGAGGCTAGCGTTGGGGTAGGTTTCGTGCACGCGGCGCACGTTGTCGAAGAGCATGCCGCTGGTGGTCCAGGTTTCGTACCAGTGGTAGCCGATGCCCCAGAGGTACTTGGCCGACTCGGGGTCGTCGAGCACGGCGCTGGCGCGCTGGTACACCAGGTCGCGGTTGTGGTCCCAGGCCATCAGCTTCTTATCGCCCAAGCCGCTTTTTTGCAGCGTGGGCCCCAGGAAGCCTTTGATGAAGTCGCGCTCTTCTTCGGCGGTGTACACGCACGATTCCCAGGGCTGGGTGGCCATTTCTTCGTTTTGCACCGTCAGGCCCCAAATCGGGATGCCCTGCCGCTCGTATTCTTTAATAAACTTGACGTAGTGGTTGGCCCACGCCTGGCGGTACTGGGGCAGCAGGTGGCCGCCGTGCAGCAGGTCGTGGTTGGTTTTCATCCACGCCGGCGGGGTCCACGGGCTCACGAACAGCGGCAATTTGCCGCCGGCCGCCGCCGTGGCTTGCTTGATGAACGGGATGCGGAACTGCTCGTCGTGCTTGACGCTGAAGGTTTTGAGGCTTTCATCGTTGTCAGCCACGTAGGTGTAGGGGGCGCTCGAAAAGTCGCAGCTGGCGATGGACGTCCGCGCCAGCGTATAGCCAATGCCGGTCGTGGGGCTGTAATATGCCTTGAGCAGCTCCTGCTGTTGCGGCTTGGGCAACTTGAAAAACGTTTCGGCCGCCGCGTCGGTGAGGGCCCCGCCGATGCCCAGCACGGTCTGGAAGCTGTGGCCGGGGTCGACGAAGACGCACACCTGGGTTTCGACCGGCTGCCCGGCGGGCTGAAAAGCCAACGCGCCACCAGCCGCCAGCCGCAAATCGGTGCCCTGGGCAGTGGTGAACACTTGCGCTTTCTTGCCCGCCGCCGAGTACGCGGCTCCGGCAGTCGTTTTGGGGGCCTGCTGGGCGGTGGCGCGGCCAAGGCCAAGGGCCGAGAGCAACAGCAAGGGAATGATTTTTTGAGTCATAACGGGTGGTGCAGACGAATCGGGAGAGAGCGGCGGTTTATTGCTTGGTAATTTTAAAGCTGGTGTCGAGGGCCGGGCCGGAGAGGTGGACGAGGTAAAGCCCATTCTTCAGCCCCGACACGTCGATGGTATTTTGCGTCCCCGTGTTGCCGTAGGCGCGGCTCAAAACCTGGCGGCCAGCGGCGTCCAATACGGTCAGGCGGTGCGCCTGCACGCCGATGGGAAGCTGGTAGGTCAGCCGGGCCGCCACCGGGTTGGGATAGAAACCAACGGCCGCGGCCTGCGCCGAGCGGCCGGCCAGCGCCGTACCAGCGGGCACAATGCCAAAGCCGAAGACCTCCGTGCTCGAAATGGCGGCCCGGTTGCAGGTCATGGGCTGAGTGCCGCCTTCGCTCGACACGTACTTGCCGTTGGTGCCGCGCAGCGAAACGGTGCCGTCTGCGTTGCCCAGCCAGTCAAACGTTTCTCCACCCGAAATGGACGGCCGGCCGCAGGTCATGGGGCCCGTGCCGTTTTCCGACGACATGTACTTGCCCTGGCTTTGCAGGGCCACTTTGGAGCCACTGGCGGCCACCACCAAAAACACCTCCCAGAGCCCATAGGCCGCGCGGTTGCAGGTCATGGTTTTAGCGCCGTTTTCGCCGGACACGTACTTGCCGTTAGCCCCGCGCAGCCACACCGTGCGGCCCACGGGGGCAACCGCCCCGCTGGTGCCGTTGTAGTTGCCGCCGCCGGGGTAATTCACGATGCTGTTCTGGTTGGGCGCAATGGCGCTTACCACGTCGGGGTTGGGCACGCAGTTGGCGAACTTAATGTTTTCCAGCACCTGGGGCAGACCGGCGGGGCCGTCCACGATGTAGGGCGGGTTGATGTGCAGCAGGGCCGCGTTGGGGCCCGCCTCGAAGCGCTTGTACGTCCAGTGGCACCAGCCGATGCCTACCGAATTGAGGCTAACCGCGGCATTGTGCATCCACGCAGCGGTATTTTCGCCGGTTTCACCCACCCAGATGGGCACGTCGTTGTCGGAGCGGAAGCGGGTGAGGTTGCCGATGGTACGCAGATTATTGGCATTATTCCCATCAACAGAATTCACGTTGTTGTCTAGCAAGTAGCCCGCGCCGCTGTAGCGGTGCGAGTTGTACACCAGGTTAGCCGTATTGGTGAAGGTGCGCTTCTCCATGTAGTTGAAATCGTTGCCGTAGCCGTTGCCCTCCAGCAGCAGCAGGTGGTTGTCGCCTTGGGCCCGCACGGCGTTGATGAGCCGCTGGAACATGTCGTGGATCGGCGGGTTGCTGGGCACGTTGTTGGGCTCGTTGAGCAAGTCGTACATGGCCACGCGGGCGTCGTTTTTGTAGCGGGCCGCCACCGCTTCCCACAACCGCACGGTGATGTCGCGGTAGATGGCTTGGTTCCAAAAATCCAGGGGCCGGATGGCGTCGGCAATGTTCGCGTCGGTGCCCTGCGAGCCAGGCGCGGCGTGCAAATCCAGGATGACGTACATGTTGTTGGCCGCGCACCAAGCCAAGGTGTTGTCAATCATGCGGAAAGCCTCCATGTTGGCCGGGTCCACAAACAGCTGGTTGGCATTGTACGCGCTGGTCAGGGAACTGACGTAGGCATCGTAGGTAGTGGTGCCGCGCAGCACTGCGTTGCGCACGGCCCGCTGGGCCGGCGTCAGAAACAGGTCGTAGTGCAGCGGCAGGCGCACGCAGTTAAAGCCTTTAGAGGCCAGGTAATCGATGTCGGGCTTAGTGATGAAGTTGTCGCGGTAGCCCTGGTAAAACGTTTCCACGGCGGCGTCGCTCATCCCGGCGTTGTAAAGCGTCTTTTTCACCATGCCCTGGGTCTGCTTGCCATCGATGCCCGGCCAACCGGGTTTGATGATGTAGCCTTCCTGCAGGGCCCAGCCGCCCAGGTTCACGCCGTTCAGCAACACTTCCTGGCCGCTGGCGTTCACAATTTTGGGGCCGCTGGCGTGCAAAAAACTCTGCGCAAACGCCGTTGCAGTGAAACCGACGAGGAGCATCAGCAGTAGCAAAAGGCGCATCGCGCCACGGCGGCCCGGAAAAGACGAGGGCAGCTGAGAATGGATGGTAGTGACACTCATAATAGTGGGATTTTGGATTAAAAAAGCTGCCGTTGGGCCCAGGTATCGCTCGGCGTCACCGCGGCCCAGGTAGCCTAACTGGTGGCATTGTGGCTGGTACCCGAGCCATTTAAATAGACGAATAAACTGGCCTTAACTCTTACTGCTTTGTCTGCTAATGTTTTGTGAAGCGTTGGGTGAACTGCTGCTGCCCGGTAGCCGTCGCGCGCACCACGTAAAGGCCTGCCGGCAGCGCCGCAATGTTCAGCGTGGTCGCCGGGGCCCTGCTGCTGAGCATCGTCCGCCCCAGCGCGTCCACCACCGCCACGCTTTGGAGGCGGACACCAGCCGGCAGGGCCAGGTGCAGCTCCGTGGCCGCCGGGTTGGGATAAAGGCGCAGTGCCTCCGCAGAGGCCGATTGGCCGGGCTGCGCCGTCGCTAGGGCCCCGTCCGCGCCGCCGTACACGTCTATTTCGTAGATGGAATAGCCAAACGCCGTGGCCCGCCGGGTGCCGTACACCCGCAGATAGCGGCCCCGCCCGCTGAGGCCCGTCAGGTCGTCCACGCCCCCGTCGCTGTCCAGTACGGCCAGCAGGGGGCCCCAGGTAATACCATCCAGCGAAGTTTGCACTTGGTAGTCTTTGGCATACGCCGTTTCCCAGGCGATTTTTATTCGCGTAAAATTTTTTACCGCGCCGAAATCCAGTTGCAGGTACTGCGGGTCGGCAAAGGCGCTGGACCAGCGCGTGTTGATATCACGGTCGGTAGCGCCGGTGGGGCCCGTGGTGGCGCTTTCGCTGGACGACGCCACGGCGGCTACCGGCACAAGCCGCCCGAGCGCTGCGGCCGGCCCATTAAAGGGCAGGCCCGCGTATTCTTGCCCCAGGGCCGTGAGTTGGCCGTCGGCCCCGAGCAGGTTGATGTTGGGAATCTCGTTGTTGCGGCCCGAAAACCACGAGTAGCGAAAGATGGCCGGCTCGTTTTCCAAATAATTCACGGCGTCCAGCATGTACTTTTTCTGCACGGCCAGCGTGATTTTGGTGGCGTCCGCCATGTCACCGCAGGCAAACTCGGTGAGCCAGATGGGCTTGTTATACTTTTTCAATTCCGCCACTTTCTGGCGCAGGTACTGCTCCTCGCACACGTAGGTGTGCAAGGCAATGTAATCAACCTGGCAGTTGGGGCAGGCCGCAAAAAAGGCGTCCAGGTACTGAGTGGGCGAATAATAGGTCACCCCGTTCTCTTGCACGCAGTCGCCGCAATAGTTCGGGGCGGGCGACACCAGCTTCAGGTTTTTGCGGCGGGCCACTTCTTCCAGCACCGGCCAGACGGCCGCCGCCTGCGTTGGCGTCAGGTTGCTCTGCGAGCGGAAGTTGGGCTCGTTAAAGCCCAGCAGGTACTGTGCGCCGGCCGGGATGCTGGCCGCCAGCTGGTCGGCCGTCACCGGGCCGTTGTTCAGGCGGCTGCCCCACTGGATGGGCACGTACTCCACGCCCAGGCCCCGGTACACGCCCGCCACCGCGGCGTCGGGCACCGATGTGTAATTGTACCACCAGCTCGTGCCTGGGGCCAGCGCCTGTATGTCGGCCGCTGACTTGTAGTCGTAGGCCAGGCCCCGCTTGGGACTCTTGGTTTGGGCCAGCACCGTCCCGCCTAAAGTCAACAGTAGCGTCAATAAGCCGAGCCGCCGGGTCAGAAAGTGCCAGTGCGTTGTGCTTGTTTTCATAAAGAACTGACTAACTCATTTTCAATGAGATGCATAAGATAGCCGCCGGAAAGTGGCACGCCAAGGCCCACCGCCCGGCTGCCCCGGCAGGGTAAGCAACCGGGCGGTGGGCCCACAACGAAAGACAGGTTACTTGTACTGGTAGTACCGGACGTAATCCACCGTCATTTGCTGGGGAAACGGCGTGGTGGCGATGGCAGCGGCATCGGGGTTGCCCAAAAAATCGCCGCCCACGGCCACGTTCAACACAAGGAAAAACGGGTTGTTGAAGGGATAAATCGGGGCGTCGCTGGTCGAGAATGAGTAGTACTGCTGGCCATCGAGGAAAAATCGCATTTTGTCCTGGCTGCGCACCACGCTGAACACGTGGAAATCATCGGCGAAGCTAGCGTTGCCGGGCAGCGCCACTTTATCGATGCCCGCGTACTTGTGGGCCCCCGCGTTATCGGGAAAGTGCATGGTCGAGAGGACCTTGGTGGGGTCCTGTCCGCGCAGCTCCATCATATCTATTTCGCCGCACTTCGGCCAATTGTTCTGGTCAATATCGCTGCCTAGCATCCAAATGGCAGGCCACATGCCTTGGCCCTTGGGCAGCTTTGCCCGCACGTCGATGCGCCCAAACTTGAAGTCCTGCTTGCCCTTGGTCAGCAGCCGGGCCGACGTATAGTTAAAGCCCCCCTGAGCCTCCTTTTTGGCTTGGATGAAGAGGTTGCCTCCGCTCACGTAGGCGTTGTCGGGACTGTTGGTGTAGTATTCCAACTCCCGGTTGCCCCAGCCGTTGTTGTTGCCGAGGTCGTAGCCCCACTTGGCTTGGTCCAGGGACCCGCCATCGAACTCATCGCCCCATTTCAACTCAGTGTACTGGTCGTAATCCTTGGCGTCGGCGTTGACGGCCGCGGGCGGCACCACCACCACGGGCGGGGGTGTTGGCGCAGGGCCCGATTTATTTTCAGTGCAGGCCGCTAGGCCCAGGGCCAGCAGCAAGCCGGTCCCGGCCCAAGGGCGGCGGGGAAAATAGGAGGGGAAGGATTTCATAATAGAGGAAATGTTATGGGCAACCAATCCGTTCAACTGTGCGCAATTATTTAGCCACCAGTTTCATAGTGAATACAATGGGAGCCGTGGAACTGCCAGCCCGCAATACCATGTGCTTCGCGTCAATGGACAGAATACGGTAAGTCAGGTCGGGCGCGTCGGTGATGCCGATAAAGCGGCCTGCCGTGTCCAGCGTGAACTGCGCCACGCCTGTTCCAGTGGCGGCCCCGAACGTGAACAGCGAAGTACCCGAGCGCGGGGCCTGGCACCCGCCCGTGCTGCCGGCCACGAAGGTTTCGGCCTTGGCATCGTAGGTGTACACGTTGGCGTCCGAGAACGTAAACTCATCATCGGACTGGCAGGGGGGCAGGCTGCCCGCCGCGCCCCCGGCGTAGTAGCTGTTGGGGTCGCTGTCGCTGGGGCCCACGGCAATGGGTTTGTCCGCCGTGTTGTCCAGCGTCCACGTTTTCGACGAGCCGTTGGTGAGCAACTGCTTCACCTTATCAACGGCCGAAAGCTGCGGCATGTACGTCACCACCGTAAAAGTGCCATCGGGGTTGGTGCCGCGCAAGCGCAGGCGCGCGGCCGTGGCTTCCACCAAGTCGTAGGTTTTGTTGACCACCGAATCGGTGAGGCCAATAAACGACTTGGCCTTTGGGTTCTGGAGGATGATTTGCCCCAGGCTACCGGCAACGGGCTTGTACACGAAATTGGAGTTGGGGTTGCGGGCCGTGCCGCAGGCCCCGTTGTCATAAGTTTCGCCCCCGGCATCGTAGGCGTAGGCATAATTGGTGGCAAACGTGAACTGGTCGTCGAGTTGGCAATCGGGCAGTGTGCCGCCTGTGGCGGGTAGTGATGAGAGCACCGTGGTGCCGTTGGCCGCCAGACGCACGATGGCCCCTGGCTGCTTGGAAATAATCCACGAAGCGGCTCCGCTGCCGCCGCAGGCGGTGAGAGCCGAAAATCCGGCGTTGTCGCATGCCGACGGGATAACCACCGTTTGCTGGGGAGCAGTGCTGGAACCAGCGCGGCCGGCCACGATCAGCTGCACTTTGTAGCTGCCGGGGCGGGTGTAGGTGTGCGCCACCGATTTGCCCTGGCCGCGGGTGTTATCGCCAAAGTCCCATTCATTAGTGAAACCATCTTGGCTGTTATCGGTAAAGGTAACCGTAACGGGAAACTGAGTGGCGTTGATGGCAAAAGCGAAGCTGGCCGTCGGCAGCGGGCCGCTCAACTCGCCTTTGTCATCTTTTTTGCAGGCCGTAAAAAGCAAGGGACTAGCCAATAGTACCCATGCCGCGCTGTTCCAAATATTCTTCATTTGAATTTTAAGTTAAGTATTCAGGTAGGAGGGGCCTAGTAGCCAGGGTTTTGCACCAAGCCAGGGTTGGTGTCAATTTCTGACTGTGGAATAGGCAGCACCAAGGTATTCTGGGTCGGTGTGCCGTGCACGTTGGGGACCTTCCCACTAAGGAATGCCGCCTGTTCCGTCATGCGCTGAATAAGTTTGCCGGTCCGCTTCAGATCAAACCACCGGTCGAATTCGAAGGCCAATTCGTATTTACGCTCCTGAATCACCGCGTCCGTGAAGTTGGAGGTAGCGGCCGTGAAGTCGTGCGCGGCCGAGGGCGTGTTATAATCCAGGCCAAACGCGCGCCGCCGCACCTTGTTGATGGCTTCCAGGCCCTCGGCGGTGGGCCCCACGGCCTCCGCCACAATCAGGTACATTTCGGCCAGGCGCAGCACGGGCACGTTCAGGCCCGAGTCCCAGACGTTGGTGTTCACCTTGCCAATGAACCACTTCTTGCAGCTGTAGCCGAACGGCGAGCCGGTTGCTTTAGGGCCTGCTATGCGGCCGTCGGGGTACTTATCGCCGGGCGACCATACGGTGGCGGTTTTGCGCGTGTCGCCGGCCTCGTAGCCCGCCACGAAGTCCGGGTCCGGGGTGTTGAAGCCGTAGCCGCTGCCCGGCGTTTGGTTGGCCCCGCGGGGCCCGAAGAACTCGTTCATCGCCGAGCCGACGTTGTTGCGGTCGTACGTGTTGTGGCCACTGGCAAACTGCACTTCAAAGAGCGACTCCTTATCGTTCCGGTTCTCGTTCTCTATTTTGAAGTTGTCGGCGTAGTTGGCCCACATGGTTTTACCCGAGTTGTTGATGACTTCGCGGGCTCGCTGGGCCGCCTCCGTCTTTTTGCCTTCGGTGATGTACACCTTGGCTAAAAGCCCCGTGGCGGCCCACTTGGTGGCCCGGCCCAAGTCAGCGCCAGTATAGCTAGGCGGCAGGTTGCCGATGGCATCGGTCAGGTCTTGCTCAATTTGCTTGTACACATCGGCGGCAGGCGTCCGGGCGATGTTGACCGCCGCCGGGCTGGTGGGCGGAGCCGTGAACAAGGGCACGTCACCGTAGGCCCGTACCAGGTCGAAGTACAGTTTGGCCCGCAAAAACTGCGCTTCGCCGATGCAGCGCTTTTGGATAGCGGGGTCCATGTTTGCGATACCCGGCACTTTCTGAATGACGATGTTCGCCCGCTGAATGCTGATAAACGAACCACCCCACAGCCGGGTAACCACGAAGTTGGTGGTTGGAATGCTATAAGCTTCGAGGTCCTTGTATTCCTTGGCATCAGTACCGTCGTCGCCGCCTGAGCTGGATATGTCCGCCCACATGTCGAAGGCCCACATGGCAGCGTTGTACTGGCCTTCCTTGGTCAGTTCGCTGTACGCGGCATTGGTGGCCTGGATAGCGTCCTGCTGGGTTTGA
Source organism: uncultured Hymenobacter sp. (assembly GCA_964242665.1). GTDB lineage: Bacteria > Bacteroidota > Bacteroidia > Cytophagales > Hymenobacteraceae > Hymenobacter. The sequence continues at coordinate 10,891 of CAXTBA010000059.1, read as the reverse complement.
TAAAAGTTGGCATCGGTTATCTGGTCGGCCGGGGCTTCGTCCAGAAACTTCGCTGTGCAACCGCCTAGTAACCCCAGCGATAGCAGAAAGGCCCCGCACGTAAATCTTGAAATAGTCATGACTATTAGGAATGGAAATTAGAAAGGATTAAAACCCGATGTTCACGCCGCCCAGGAACACCCGTGTCTGCGGGTAGATGCCCACGTCAACCCCGCTGGCGCTTACTTCCGGGTCGTAGCCAGTGTACTTGGTCAGCGTCACCAGGTTTTGGGCCGTGAAGTACACGCGCAACTGCGAAGCCCCGATGCGGCCCAAGATGTTGTGCGGCAGCGTGTAGCCAAACGTTAGGTTTTTGAGGCGCACGTAGGAGCCGTCCTCAATGAAGTGCGTGGACACCTTTAGGTTATTAGAGTTGCCGGTGTAAGCGCGCGGAACATCATTGCTAGTACCAGGCCCGGTCCAGCGGTTCAGAATGCGGGTTGTACCATTGGTAGTGCCAGACAGAGAAGTTTCCGTGATGTAGCGGTTGAGATCATATACGTCGTTGCCCTGCACGCCTTGAATGAAGAAGCTCAGGTCAAAGCCTTTAAAGCCCAATGTATTGGTAAGGCCAAACGTGTAGTTTGGATTCGGATTGCCAATGAAGGTGCGGTCGGCATCGGTGATGGTTCCATCGCCATTGGTATCTCTATACTTAATATCGCCAGGGCCAGTGCTTGCATCCAAATAATAATTTGCTTTGGCAGAACCCGTCTTCGCATTGGCGTTCAGCGCATTCAACTCTTCTTGCGTCTGAATCAGGCCATCGGCTATGAAGCCATAAAACGAGCCAAAAGCCTGGTTTGCATCGTAGCGCACAATCGTGCCGCTCAAAGAGCCCAAGCCGTTGTAAGGTACCCCGGCCCCCAGCGCGGTCAGGCGGGTTTTGTAGGCCGATACGTTGAAGGTAGTCGTCCACGTCAGGGCCCCGCCCGAACCAACGAAGTTGTGCGAGGTCAACGAAAAGTCGATGCCCCGGTTGTAGGCAGAAGCCGCGTTGGCATTAACCGACTCATACGTGCCCGACACGAGGGAAGGCGGCACGGGCGCAATTAGGTTGGGCGAGTTGCGGTTGTAGAGGTCGATGGTTGCTTCCAGTCGGTTGCCCAGGAAGCCCATTTCCAGGCCGATGTTTGTTTGTTCGTTGTTCTCCCAGCGCAGAATCGGGTTACTCAACCGGGTCGGGGCAGCCCCGTTATTAAGAACGGCATCTGGGCCGAAGGGATAGTTGATGCCGAAGTTGATCGAGTATAGGTAAGCGAAACGGCCAGCGTTCAGCTCGTTGCCCACGCGGCCGTAACCGGCCCGCAATTTGAGGTTGCTGATGGTATTGTTGCCTTTCAAGAACTCTTCTTCCGAAATACGCCAACCTATCGAAGCGCCGGGGAAGAAGCCAAACTTGTGACCCGGCTCGAACCGCGAAGAGCCGTCGTAGCGAGCCGTGGCTTGGAAAATGTACTTGCCGCTGTACTCGTAGTTGAAGCGACCGAAGTAGCTAGCCAGATGCCGGGCTGGGTCGATGGTGCCCGCATTGGTCGGCACCAGCGGGCCAACCGGTCCCACGTTGATTGTCTGAAGGTCATTGCGTAGGTAGCCGTTGCGATAGGCCTCTACGTTGCTGTAGTTGAACTCCTGGGCCGACTGCCCAACCAGCAGCGCGGCGTGGTGCTTTTCGGCGAAAGTGCGGTCATAAGTGGCCGTGTTTTCAATCAGGTAGCTCGGCGCATAGCCAGAAGTAGCGCTGGCCCCGGCAATGATGTAACGCTGGTCGTAGCCAGCCAGGTCTGGGCCTTTGGGGGAAAACTGGTTAAAGTTTTCGAAGACTAGGTCGGCCCCGATGTTGGTGCGGAAGCGCAGCCCCTTCACCGGCTCCAACTCGGCGTAGAACGTGGTGGTGGCCCGGTTACGGACAAATTTTTGGTTGGCCCGCAGGGCGGAGGCCAGCGGGTTTTCCTCCGTGAAGTTGTCCACCTTGCTGTTGGGCTGGTACCAGTAGCCATCAGGCCGGTAGGCCCGCACGGTGGGCGGAATGCGCAGCAACTGCTGCACCGTGCCGTACTCGCCGCTGTTGCTCGTAATCTGGCGGTCTTCCAGGTGGGTCAGCGAGATGCTGTTGCCAATCTTGAAAATGGAATTCAATTGCACGTCGCCGTTGGCCCGCAGCGTGAAGCGCTCGAAATTGGAGCCCAGAATCACGCCGTCCTGCTGGAAGTACGTGCCCGATAGCGCGTAGCGGGCTTTTTCGCTGCCACCGGTGGCCGAAAGCGAGTAGTTTTGAATCTTAGCTTTGCGGAACAACAAGTTCTGCCAATCGGTGCTACTGTCTGCCAGCGCCGCCGGATTGCGCAGTCTGTCCAGCGCAATGGGCTGGCCGGCCGCGATGCGGGCCTCGTTGTTGATGGTGGCGTACTGCTGGGCGTTGAGCAGATCCAGCCGGCGGGCTACGGACTGCACGCCCCGGTAGGCGTCCACGTTAACGGTGGTCTTGCCGGCTTTGCCACGCTTGGTGGTGATGAGAACTACCCCATTAGCCGCCCGTACCCCGTAAATAGCTGTAGCTGAAGCATCTTTTAGGATATCAATCGTCTCGATGTCGTTCGGACTGATGCTGGTCAGCTCGGTGCTCGTCGCGTTGCCGTTGCCGTCCACAGTAGTTGGCAGTGGGAAGCCATCGACTACGTAGAGTGGGCTGTTTACACCGGCTGACGTTATACCGCGAATGCGCACCGAAGTACCGGCAGCCCCGCCGGGGGCCCCGCCGTTGGAAGTAATAGTCACGCCCGAAACTTTGCCCTGAATTGCCTGGGTGGCATCGGACACCGGCTGGCGCACCAACTCTGCTCCATTTACCGACGAGATGGCCCCGGTTACGCTGCCGCGCTCTTGGGTACCGTAGCCTACCACTACTACTTCGTTCAAGGCGGCTACGTCGGCGACTAGGGTAACGCTTAGCTGCGCGCTGGCACTAGTAACAGCAATTTCTTGCCGCACAAAACCTATGTAGCTAAATATTAGCGTACTGCCTTCGGGAGCGGTCAGCGAAAAGCTACCATCGACGCCAGTGCTGGTACCTTGGGCAGTTCCTTTCACCAGTACGGTTACGCCTGGTAAGGCCTCGCCGTTGGCTTGCGTCACGCGACCTGTGACGGGTACAGGCGCGAGTCTTGCTACTGATTTTAGGCCTTGTCCCCGAAACGGTTTATTTGCAGTTGAGGGGGGAGTCGCCAAGGCCGGTATTCCGCATGCTGCCAGAAAGATGGCTTTGCGGAGGGCGGAGAAGTAAAAGGTTGGACCCATTAAGAAAGGCTTTAAATGAAAAAAAGTGAACAGAGCCCGGATCGGGCAGACGAATTATTTTCAATGCTAGGAAAACACCGTAAAGCAACCGATTCGGTAACACTGACAAACGATTGCTTTTTGCATTATTTTTTTATGCCTTCAATGCCCCACTGTGCAAGCTTGGTCTAGTAGACCTGAATATTCGCGCATGCGACAGATTACTAAGCAAGCTGATCGTTTTCCCCAAGAAAAAACAAAATCTGTGAATAGACACAGCTTCTTCGAAGCGTGAGCTATGAGCAGTAGTTGGAAATTGAACAGCTTAGCTTATTGCGTTTGAGTAGCGAAGACAAGAAATCGAGAATCCCTAAAGAAGTGAAGTGCTCAAAGATATTTCACATTGTTTCAAAAGTGCAACTCAAAATCTGCCTACAATGCCTCTAAAAAGGGATTGCTTCCATTAGCCACAAGATATTTATACGCTTATAGCACACGTTAGCAACTCCACTGACCGTTTTAAATGAGACGGACTGCTGTTCAGCTGTTACAAGCTCATTGCTAAAAAACAACGCCAAAACACTACCTCAATCAATTTATTTTGATCCAACAACTGTTGATCGCAGAATCATACGGTGTCTTTTCCCAGAACAAGGGCAGAATCAACTACATCGTGGGCCAGTTCGGAATGGGTACCACCAGCATCATCTAACAGAACGGGGGCCCACCCTTCGGAATCCTCATAGTCTGCGGCCGCACGTCGACGGTGGATGGCGGCCGTTACCTTTTGGCTGAAGCTCCAGCATGTTGCCGGGCGCAGGTCGAGTAGCCGGGCCATTTCTTGCGTGGGAAAATGGCCTTTGTGGGTATGCAACAGGAACACCGCGTACAGGGCCTTAACGGGCGAGAATTTGCATTTTTGGAGTAAAGTGTAAGCCGTAGCCGATTCTACGTAGCGGCAGCGGGTGCAGCGGCGGGAGTGCAACTCACGGCCATCGCAGTACTTACCGTAAGCGCACTTGCGGCACAGGTAGCCGCCCGCCCATTTCAAGTCGGCGAGGTAGGCCAGGGACGCGTCTTTGTCGGGGTAAATCTGACTGAATTCGCCAAAATCCATTTCTTTGGCCATCACCCGCGCCGCTTGGGCATTGTGCAAGTCAACTTGCAACTCGGCGTTGAGCTTTGCGATGGCGGCTGATTGCAGCGATAGCAAGCCGTTGGCTTCGAGCAGTTCGCGATTTTGAGCCGTGATGGTTTCGCTTTTTAGCTTGATCTCCTCGGTACGCTGCACCACCAAGGTTTCTAACTCGGAGTTCAGACGATCTTTGAGCACTTGGTTTTGGTGAAGCTGCTCTACGAGTAGGCCCTGGGCCACGTGCTTTTTGCGCAGTTGCTCCACCAGCAGGGCCTGCGCGTGGATGATGTCATCTTTAATGGCCTTTATTTTTTCGCCCAAAGCGTAGGACAAAACCACGACCTCCACTACAAAGGCCATATTCAAGCTGTATACCGTGAATGAGGTGGTCAGCGCGTCGATGCCCAGCTTCCGCAGGATGAGGAACAGCAGGCTTACCGCTACCAGTGCCTGAGCCAGTAAGAACAAGCGGGCCGGCCGGAACCCGTGGCTGTGTACCCACAGGCCCTCGCAGTAAATGAGGCCGTAGGGCAATAAGTACAACCAGAACCCGAAGCCCGACCGGAGCCATACCACGTCGACAAACAGCAAGGCCGCGCTGAACAAAACCACGGCCCGCACCACGGCGTCGAAACGAGGCAGACGCTGGGGGGAGTCTAAAAAATGACGGGCGTAATAGCTGAAAGTGAGCAGCAGCAGGATCGGAGCGCTGGCAATGACGGCCTGATTGAACCACGGCAAATCTGGCCAGAGGTACTGAAATCCAAGACCGTCTTCGGACAGAAACAATAAGCTGCAACTCAGCACGTACAGCACGTAGCGCAGATGAGTTTGGTCTTTGGCAAGCAAGTAGATGAACAGATTGTAAATCAACATGATCAACAATACACCGTAAAACCCGCCCAACAAGCCGTATTCGGTCTGGAAGTGCCGCGCTAGTAATTCCTCGGTGCGTAGACGGCACAAAAAGCTGGTTTTCGAGTTGGATTGCAGGCGCAGGTAGAACACCTGGATACTGTTGGGCTTAAGCGGGAGCCGGAACAGGTAGTTTTTGTAGCTGAAAGGCCGGCGGTTGAACGGCGCATCGGCCCCGGTGTGCAAGGGGCCGGTAGGAGCGTAAAAAGTGATGTCGTTGAGATGCGAATCGAAGAGTTCGAGGTACCAGTGCCGACCGGTAGAGTCTTGGTTGTGAACGAGTAACCGCACCCAATACGCGTTGCCGATGTGCTGCATACTGCTGGCCGTGCGGGTACCCGGCACAAAGCGGCCGGCGTTAGCAGGCCGTTGCACGTCGGTCAACGTCAGGGTGCCGGTTGGGTCCTCCAGCACGCTGTAGAACAGCGGGTCAACGAATAGCTCATCGAGGCCGGCCTTGGTTCGCAAGGTGTCACCTTTATCGGTCGGCGCGGCGCGACCGGACGCGGGGCAAAACAGCAACAAGGCCCATGCGGTGAACAGGGCAGACAGCGAACAGCGCAGGAAAGGGGGAATCACAATAACCACGGATTTCAGTGAGATGATGAGTAAAGGATGCCTTCCAACTAATGAGCAACCTACTGAGCGGGCAAAACCGACACTAATCTAAGCTGTTGCAGTTTACATGCGTCAGGGCTTGGCCTTCGTAAATAATCGGGGCCAAGCCCGGACTCTCCCAATGCAGGAAAAACTACTCCTTGAAAATGTTGGAGCCTACAATCTGAAACTGCCTTTGAAATGAAACATGTGCGCGGATCAGGGCTTAGCAACTGATTTAGGGCCGTGCCGACGGCCCACCCATTCGCGCAAATTGAATAAACCACCTTCCTAATTCACAAGGGGACAGCACCCTGTGCATCGTCTGAGAAACCGCTCTAATCCTGATCTACTCATGCCCGAACTTCCCGAAAGACGGCCCTCTCGCCTACGCCGCGCCCTGGCGGCGGCGGGCCGCGCCGCCACCGCTCCCGTGCGGGGCGCGGCTTATCTCTGGCAATCGGGCCGGGCCCACCAGCATTTTTTTCTGCCGGTGCTCAACGGGGCCCTCGGCGACCAGCTGGCCGCCCGCTACGACCCGCGCGCCATCGGCCTGAGCTTCCGGCAAGGCGGGCACGACGTGGCCGTGGCGGCCCTGGGCCTGCGCGGGCCACACCAGAAAACGGTGCTGTTCGTGCACGGCCTGATGGGCGACGAGCTGATTTGGCAAGCCGGCTCCCAGGACGCGGCGGGCCCCCGCCGCTACGGCCCCCGCCTGGCCGAAGAAGCCGGTGTGCGGGTTCTTTACGTGCGCTTCAACTCCGGCCTGCACCTGTCCGAAAACGGGCGTGAGCTGAGCCGCCTTCTCACCGAGTTGGTTGAGACTTACTCCGATGCCATCGGCGAGCTGGTGCTGGTGGGGCACAGCATGGGCGGGCTCGTCATCCGCTCGGCCGGGTATTACGGGAGTCAGTTAAAAGATAAAAATGATGAATCAAAAATTGAAGAATGCGCTGTATTAATCTCTGAAAACAAGCTAATTAGCTCAGAATCGATTGATGACTTATTTGTAGTTCAAAATTCAAATTTTATAGATCAAAACTCCTCCTGGCTGGCGCATTTGCGCACGATTTTTTTGCTGGGCACGCCCAACGACGGCTCTTGGCTGGAGCAGAACAGCCACTTCGCGGCCCGCCTGCTGCGACGCATTGACTTGTTCCCGACCCGCTTCCTGAGCAACGCGCTCAACCAGCGCAGCAACGGCATCAAGGATTTGCGCCGCTCCATTCTGGTGGACGACGACTGGCAGGACGCCCACGCCGACGACCTGGCCCCGCCCCGCACCGTCGTGCCGCTGCTGCCCGGCGTGGCCTACCACATTCTCATGGGCTCGTGGTTGAAAACCAACCGCCCGGCTGCTTTGCGGCAGTACTTCGGCGACGGGCTGGTGGGCCGCCGCAGCGCCCAGGGGGCCGACATTTTCGGCAACGAAGCATCTTTGCCGCTCGGCACCAGCGTGCGCACGGCCGAGTTCGGCCAGCAACACCACGTCGGCCTCCTCACCCACCCCGAGGTGTACCAGTACCTGAAGCACTGGCTGTAGCCGCGCGGTACGGGCGCGCCGGTGGGCGGGGCAGATGCATCATTTCTTTGGAACGTTGTCGGGCGCGGGGGCCCCCAGCGGCTCGCATTCGCACAGCACTTCGCGAACGGGCTGCGCCGTGCGGTAGTCGGGCAGCGAAACCTCTTTCATGTACACCACGCGCAGGCAGCGCAAGGGCGGGTGCGCCGGGTTTTGGGACCAGGTGCGCAGCAGGTAGTTGCAGTAGTAAGGCCGCAGCCAGGCCTTGTCGACGAACAAGTAATTTTCTGAGTACTTGCGCCAGCGATCGTTTTTGAACAGCGCCACCACTGAGGCTGGCTTGGTATAGCTTACCGGGGCCCCACCGCGGTTCAGGTCGAGCTGGCGGCCGTCAGCCGTGGTGCCTTCCAGGATGTACCAGCCATCGTCTTTGAACACGACCGGCGCGAACATGCCCCAGTGCTGGTCGACGCGGAACAGGTAGCCGAACCAACGCGCGGGGGCCGCCATCAGCCCGCCAGCGGGCCGCAGCACGGCCACGTCGTCGAGGTTCCACCAGCACACGTAGACCAAAACCGCGCCCACGAAGGCATCGCGCACGCCGCGCGCCAGCCGGCGACCGCCCGTTCCCGGGGGCCGGGTGCGTTCGAGGCGCAGCCGCCAAGGCAGCTGCCAGGCGGGAATGCGGGCCCGCCAGCGCTGGACCCAGGTGGCGGGCGACAACGCTTTGGCAGCCAGCCAGTCGAGGGCCCAGGGTGGCAGCAAACCCAGCAGCGAAGCCATGTTTACCAGAAAAAACAGGCCTACGTACAGCGTGACGCTGATGCCCAGGTGAAACCCAAACATTACCCCCACGAATAACAGCCGCCAGCCCGCCACCCCCACCGGCAGGAACAGCACAAACGGCAGCAGCAGTTCGGTGTAGTAAGTGGCGAAGGTGAGGAAGCGCAACAGATCGGGATGCGGGTACAGCAGCCGGCCGCCGGGCAGCAGCACCTGGTCGAGGCTGAGGGCGTAGTAAAGCGCCGTGCCGTCGCGGGTCCACTCGGGGCCGTTTTTGAGCAAGGCCGTGCACCAGTACAGCAAAGCCAGCTGCACCACGTAGGCCACGGTGGCGGCGCTGAAGTAGCCGAGGCGGGCGGGGGCCGGGCGGGCGCGGGCGTCCCAGGACCAAACCCGGCCCCAGGGCAGAAAGATGCCCCAGAACAGCAGCATCCGCAGCAGGTCATCGCCGCCCTGCCCGATGAAGGGGTTGCGGTTTTGCACCGACACCAGCAGCACCCACGACGCCAACGTGGCCAGGCGCGTGTGGTAGCCCAGGGCCAGGGCCCCGGCTACGCCTGCCGCCAGCAAAAACAGCCCGGCCTGGGCCTGCCACAGCCCACTGGCCGCGTGCAGCGAAAACTGATAGGCCGTCCAGCCCCGGTCGAGCAGCGCGGCCAGGGGCAGCACGCCTTGGTTCGAGTAATGCGCCTCCAGGTCGGTGCTGCGGATGGCCAGGTCCAGCAGCACCACGGCTGCCGTGGCCACGCGCAACAGCGCCAGGGCCCGCAAATCAAGCACGAAAGGCAGCCGCAGCGCGCCCCAGAAACCAACGGCAGGACCGGTCATACGCAACGCAAAGCCGGCCCCGGCCAGCAATTAAGGACCAGTTTAAAAGCGAACGGGTTGCCCGTTGTTTACTATTGGTGGTCCGGCAAATACTTACGGCGAACTAACTATTAAGGACGGACAGCTTAAAAACAGTAAGGCGAAAAAACGGCCCTTTGCATGGCCCGCCTTTTCGCCTTACGACACACAATACTACCAGGATAGGGCCCTAGCGCGTAGTCGAGCCGCTGGTGCTCCCCGCGGTGGTACCGCCGCCCGTGCTGCCCGTGGTCGAGCCGCTGGTGGTAGTGCCCGAGCCCGAGGTGCTCGTGCCACCCGTGGTGCCCGACGTGCTTATGCCGCCCGTGGTACCCGATGTGGTTACGCCGCCCGTGGTGGTGCCGCTGGTAGTGCCGGGCGTGTTCATGTTGCCCGTCATCGAGCCGCTGGTGCTGCCCGACGTGCTCACGCCCGACGAGTTGCCACGGCTGCGACGGTTCGATTTAGAAGCGCGGCGGCCCGACTGGCTGTCGCTCGTGCTGCCCGAAGTACTGCCAGTAGTAGAGCCACCCGTGCTGCCCGTGGTCGAGCCGCTGGTGGTGCCCTGGTCGTCGTAAGCCAGCAAGGAGGCCGGAGCGGCATTAAAGCTGGAAGCTTGGCTATGGCTGTGCAATGCCAGGCCACCGGCCAAGGCTAATACGCCAAGGCTCATGAGCCGAGGGGCTGAAAAAACGTGCTTTTTCATAATTCAAAAAATTAAAACACTGTGTAACAATGGGTAAAACAAAATAGAAGCAGTCTGCTGCTAGTTTCCGCTTGTCGAGCTACTAGTTTCCGCTTGTCGAGCTACCGCCGGTAGTTGAGCCCGTCGAGCCGCCGCTGGTAGTAGAGCCACTACCCGAGGTGCTCGCACCGGAAGTAGAACCGCCGGTGCTGCCACTCGTCGAACCCGTAGCGCCGCCGCTGCCCTGCATAGCGCCGCCGGCCGTGCTACCCGCCGAGCCGCTGGTACTGCCCGCGTCGTTCATGGCTCCGGTGCCCGTGCCGCCGGTTCCCGTGGTGTCGGCACTCGACGCGGTTGAGGAGCCGGCCGTGCCCGAATTAGTGGTGGTATCGCTCCCGCCTTTGGTGCCGCAGCCGCCCAGCAGCGTGGTACCTAGTACCACGGCCGCCAGAAGTATTTGGGGTCTTTTCATGAAAAAAGCTGATTTTAAAATGGAATTTTGACAAACGTGTCGCACCAAACTATACGGACCGTACCTGAATGGCAACCAATGTAAAAACCCGTATTTTTTGCGATAAATACTTAGCCGCGAGTGCAAAGCACCCGTTAATTCGTCAGTCCTACTGCTCCCGGATGCGAGACACTAAACCTCGCGCCGGCCGGCGCGTTATGCCGGGGCCAGCTTCTTTGTTTGCTTTGCCATGCTTGTCCTTGCTCCTGCTACCATCTTGTTCGATGGCGTGTGCAACCTCTGCAACGGCTTCGTCCAGTTCGTAATTCGCCACGATTCAGCGGGGCGCTACCGGTTTGTCTCCTTGCAAAGCGCGGCGGGGCAGGCCCTGCTGGCGGCCCACGGGGCCGCCCCCGGCCTCGAATCGGTGCTGCTGCTGGACGGGGGCCGTCTCTACTCGCACTCGGCAGCGGTGCTGCGCATTGCGCACGGGCTGGGCTGGCCCTGGCGGCTGGCGGCCGCGGGCCGGGTGCTGCCAGGGCCCTGGCGCGACGTCCTCTACCGCTGGGTAGCCCGGAACCGCTACCGCTGGTTTGGCCGCCAGGAAAGCTGTATGCTGCCCACGCCAGCCCTGCAAGCGCG
>CAXTBA010000058.1:0-21563 GCA_964242665.1 uncultured Hymenobacter sp. | reverse complement strand
CCGACATGACGCGCTTCAACATCTCGCTCGAAGAGGGCGTGGACCTGGTGCTGTACGCGCTGGAACACGCCTGGGGCGGCGAGATTTTTGTGCCGAAAATCCCATCCTACAAAATCACCGAAGTAGCCCGCGCCATCGGGCCCCACTGCGAGCAGCGCATCGTGGGCATCCGCCCCGGCGAGAAGCTGCACGAGGAAATGATCACCGAAACCGACGCCCTAAGCACCGTCGAGCTGGACCGCTACTACGTGATCCTGCCCAACACCCCGCACTGGGACGTGGACAAATTCGTGGCGCACTTCCACGGCCGGCGCGTGCCGCTGGGCTTCCACTACGACTCGGCCAACAACGAGGAGTGGCTCGACGCCGCCCAGATTCAAGAAGAAATCCGGTTGCACGTCGATGCGGGGTTCATGGCGTAGGCGGCCCGCTTTACCTTTGGGGCCATGCCTGACGCTCCTTTTTTTCCTTCCCACCCCCTGCCTTACGGCCGCCAGCACGTCACCGACGCCGACGTGGCTGCCGTGGCTGCGGCACTGCGCGCCGATTTTCTTACCCAGGGGCCCCGGGTAAGTGAATTTGAAAATCAATTCGCAGCCTACATCGGGGCCCGCTATGCCGTGGCCGTGAGCAACGGCACGGCGGCCCTGCACCTGTGCGCGCTGGCGCTGGGCGTGGCCTCCGGGCAGCGCGTCATCACCTCGCCCCTCACGTTCGTGGCCTCGGCCAACTGCGTGCGCTACTGCGGCGGCGAGGTGCATTTTGCCGACATCGACCCCGCAACCGGCCTTATCGACTTGAGCCAGGTACGCCACCTGCTCGAAGCGCATCCGCGGGGTCACTTCCAGGGCCTGATTCCGGTGGATTTTGCTGGGCTGGCCGTGGATTTGGTACAAGCCAGGGCCCTGGCCGACGACTTCGGCCTTTGGCTTATCGAGGATGCCTGCCACGCGCCGGGCGGTTTTTTTGTGGATGAGCAGGGCCGTGAGCAGCGCTGCGGCAGCGGCCAACTGGCCGACCTGGCCATTTTTAGTTTCCATCCCGTCAAGCACATCGCCACCGGCGAGGGCGGCATGATTACCACCAACAACGAAGCGCTGTACCGCCACCTGCTGCGCCTGCGCACCCACGGCATCAGCCGCGACGAGGCCTCTTTCGTGAACCCTGGTGAGGGCGGCTGGTACATGGAAATGCAGGAACTAGGCTATAACTACCGCATTTCCGACATCAACTGCGCTCTGGGTTTGAGCCAATTGGCCCGCGCCGACGCCGGCCTGGCCCGCCGCCGCCAGTTGGCGGGCCGCTACGACGCGGCCTTTGCCGCCGTGCCGGGCGTGGATGTGCTAGCCCCCGGCCGCGCTGGGCACGCCTACCACCTGTATGTGGTGCAGGTGGACGACCGGCGTGGTCTCTACGACTTTCTCAAAACCCGGCAGATTTTTGCGCAGGTCCACTACATTCCGGTCCACCGCATGCCGTATTATGAGCGCCTAGGCTGGAAAAAAGGCGACTTTCCGCAGGCCGAGGCCTACTATACCCGTTGCCTGAGTCTGCCCCTCTACCCTACGCTGACCGACGAGGAGCAGGACTACGTGGTGGCCTGCGTAGCGGAGTTTCTAATTGAAAACGATAGATTAAAAGTTAAAAAATTATACTAAATATATGCCTTACCATTTTCTATTTATTTACTTTCTTTCTTATTCTTCATTCTAATTTAAAAAAAATTTCCTGCATGACCATCCAGGGTTTCGATTCGGCTCAGGCCATTCATTATGAAAACGGCTATTACCTCACCAGCGACATCACTCGATTGGCCAAGGCTATGGGCCACTTCGAGCTTTACAAAACGATAGCTGGCCTGCCAGGCGCGGTGGTGGAATGCGGCGTGTTCAAGGCTACTTCGCTGGTGCGGTGGGCCACGTTTCGGGAATTACTGGAAAGCCCGTTCTCGCGCCACATAATCGGTTTCGACATTTTTGGCGCGTTTCCGCGGCACGAAGACGAAACCGATAACGCTTTCGCGGCCCGCCACGACGATGTGGCCGGCCGGGGCCTGAGCGAGGCGCAGGTGCAGGCAGTGCTCGCCCACAAAGGCCTTCGGAACGTAGAACTGGTATCCGGCGACGTAGTGGACACCGTTCCCGCCTACGCAGCAGCACACCCGGAACTCCGCATTGCCTTGCTACACGTTGATGTGGACGTGTACAGGCCCAGCAAAGTAGCGTTAGACACGCTCTATGAGCTGGTTGTTCCGGGCGGCTTGCTTATTTTTGATGACTACGGCACGGTGGCCGGCGAAACCCGCGCCGTGGATGAGTTAGTGGGCCGCCACAACCTGCGGCTACAAAAGCTGCCGTATACTCACACGCCCAGTTTCATCGTCAAGCCAGGGTCCCGGCCGTAGCCGTCGAATGCAAATACCTTCTGCCTTGTTCCTATGAAAAGCTACCACAAGCACCTTGAATCGACACTGGCAGCGGGCGAAACGGTGAGCCTGACCCGGCGGCCGGTGTTTCGCTCCTCCGCCATCTTCCCGGTGATGCACACGGCCCACTACTCCAGCCGGGTGCTGTTCATGGGTTACTGGCTGCTCAAGCGCCGCATCCCGGAGGTGCAAATGCTGGTGACGTTGCGCGGCGAGGAGGGGCCCATCCTGCTGCGCAAAAGCCTGCTTATTACCGAGCCCAAGGCTTTTGCTTTGCGCGTGGGCGACTTGCTGGCTGAAACCGAACTGGGGGCCATCGAAGCCGATTTTACGGGCTCGTTGGAACTGGAAATTTTTGCCACCCGCGACCTAGTATACCCCTACCCAGCCTTCGTACTCAATTACTACGGCGACGAATTCATGGCCAGTGTCCACACCACAGGGCGGGTATACAACGACATTGAGGATTTGCAGGAAAACGAGGACAAAATTGTACCCGAGTGTGGGTTCGACATCCTTTCAGCAAAGGCGTACGCGCCATTTTTTGCTTTTGTAAACGGCGTGTATAGCTACGACGCGCCCCTCGTCAAATGGACCATTGTCGACGAGCACGGCCAAGCGCACCACGGCGAATTTTTGCTACCCCCAGTGCCAGCTTACGCCACCCGCTTCGTGCAGTTGCGCAACTACATCGACCTCAACGCCCTGCTACGGGGCGGCAAGGGCACCATCAAGCTTCATCACCAGTTTCGGGGGTTTTTTCCGCGTTTCGTGGCTGGCAATTTCGAGCAGCACCGCCACGCTCTGAGCATTACCCACACGTACTACGACTCTTCGGCCGTGACCGACGCGGGGGCCTATTGGGGCAACGCCGACGAGCGGTTCCACGACAGCGCCGTGTTCGCGCCCCTGTTCATGGGCCAGGGCGAATACACCCAGTTGGTGTTCTACCCCATTTACTCGCCTTCGGCCTTCGGCATCAGCCTGGAATTTTACGACGAAGCCGGCCAGCGCATGGGCACCGTGCGTAACTGGCGTCAGCTGGACCTACACGCCACACCCGACCAATTCTTCACGCTGAATTTTAACGAAGTTATCGCCGAGCACTTCACGCCCGGGCAAGCCCAGCGGCTGCGCGGGGTAAACATCGTCAAACATTGGCCCAACCGGGAACAAATTCCGACCCGTCTCAAATTCGGGCTCAACATTGGCCGGACGGGACGGGCCATGAACCTGCCCACTAACGTGTGCTTCAATTCCCAGATTGCCAACGCCAAGGTCCTTACCAAGCCCGGCACATTTAAGTGGAGTCCTATTCTCGACGGCGACCATTCGGTGGTGGTCATTCTCAACGGTTCGCCCCTAAAGGAATACGTCACGCCCGCTAACCTACACCTGTCCTTTTACCGTGAGGCCGACAACCAAACCCTAGAGCGCGAGGCGCTTCTACCGCCTTTCGGGCAGCTACGCCTGGAAGTTAACCGTGACGCCGGGCTACGAGATTTTTTGGACGGCCAACCAGGGTGGGTCACCATCCAGGCTGACAACCCATTCGTAACTTCTTGGTACTTTGATTTTAACGAGAGTGGGGCCGTTGGTGGCGACCATGCTTTTTAGTTCGCAGTCCCGTTCCAGTTGTTTAAAATGGCCTCACCCGATGGGCAAACCGTCGGGACCACCCGGGGCCCCAGCGGTCGTGTCGTACTATTGTAAGCTACTTTCAAAGTGCCCATTTTTTAGATTTTTGAATTTTTCATGACGCCGACCCCCAATCCCAATACCAAGCAAGAAAGTTTTTGGACCAGCGACTTCGGCCGGCACTACACCGACCGCAACTCACGGCATTTAGAGGACTGGAACCAGTTTTACCTCGACAACTGGGGGCAAACCAAGCTGGCCATGAACGAGCGTTTTCTGGGCCACCTCGACCGTGAAGCCCGCATTCTGGAGGTTGGCTGCAACACCGGCATGCAACTGATGGGCCTACAACAAAACGGTTTTCAGCAACTTTACGGCGTTGAGATTCAGCCCTACGCCGTCGAAAAAGCTAAGGAGTATACCCAGCAAGTGAACATTGTGCAGGGTAGCGGCCTAGACTTACCTTTTAAAGACAGTTTTTTTGACGTGGTAGGCACCAACGGAGTATTGATTCACATCTCGCCCGATGACCTGCCAAAAGTGATGGCTGAGATGATACGCTGCACGAGTCGCTACATCTGGGGTTTTGAGTATTATACGCCCGACATTACCACCATTAAGTACCGCGACAACGTGGGCTACGCCTGGAAGGGCGACTACGCCCGTTTGTTTCAGGAGCAGTTTCCGGGGCAGTTGCGTTTGGTGCGGCAGGAGTTTTTCCCCTACGTGAACCCTTCCGAAATAGGCAACACGGACTGCATGTACCTATTGGAAAAAGTGGGGACCTAATGAACCGATCCCTGCGCATCGGCATCGTCACCCAGGCCCGGATGACTAGCACGCGCCTACCGGGCAAGGTGCTGCTCCGGGCCAGCGGCAACTCGCTGCTGGGCTGGCACCTGCGACGCCTGCGCCAAACCGGACTACCGGTGCTGCTGGCTACCACTACCAGCGCCACCGACGATGTACTGGCCACTTTTGGCGCGGCCCACGGCCTGCCCGTCACGCGGGGCGACGAACATGACGTGCTCGGTCGCTTCCAGCTCTGCGCTCAGGAACACGACCTAGAAGCTGTGGTGCGGGTCACGAGTGACTGCCCGCTCATTGCCCCGGAGCTGATTGTGGAGGCGGTGGCCCGTTACCGGGCCGCCGCCGACCCGCGGCTGTACTTGTCGAATGTGCTGCGGCGCACGTACCCACGCGGCTTCGACTTCGAGATTTTTTCGCGCGAGTTGTTGGAAGAAGCTGCTCGGCGGGCTACTCTTCCCGCCGAGCGGGAACACGTAACGCCCTACATCAACCAGAATAGTTCCGGTACCGTCCAACTGGCGCACTTCACCCGTTTCGCCGATGCCAGCGGCTACCGCCTTACCGTGGACACGCCGGAAGATTTTGTTCTGATCCAAGCGCTGTTGGCCAATTATGACGGAGGGCAACTTGACAGCGAAGCGTTGATTGCTTTGCTGGCGGGCCACCCAGAGTTGGTTGCGCTGAACGCGGCAATAGAACAAAAGAAAATCTGACCCGTGTCCGTCTTTTTTACCGCCGCTGCCCAGAAGTTGGGCACAACCGAGGAAATTGTCCCGGCTGCGGGGCCGCGGGGGCACCGGCTGGTGCTACGGGCCGACGGTGGCCCAACCATCGGGCTGGGCCACGTAATGCGGCTACTGGCGCTGGCCGATATACTGCGCGGAGAGTTCGCCGAAGTAGTTTTTGCGGTGCAAAGCCCCAACGAGTCGTTGCGAGAAATGCTGGTCGAGATGGGCTTGCCGGTGCAGGAACTCCCCGCGCAACCCCTAACTGCCGAAGCCAATTGGTTAAGGCAACAATTCCTGCGGGCCGACGATGTGTTGGTGCTCGACGGCTACGGCTTTGATTTTGCGTACCAGCAGGCCGCGCGGGCTGGGGCCCATCGGCTGGTCTGCCTGGATGATTTGCACGCTTTCCCCTTTGCTGCGGATTTGGTACTGAACCCCGCGGGGGGCGTTTCTGCAAGTAGCTACGAGCTGCGCCAGCCGGGGGCCCGGCTGCTGGCCGGGCCAGCCTTTGCTCCGCTGCGGACTGCTTTTGAAGGAAATAATTTTGAAAGCTCTCAAACGGTTGACCTTCATGCGGCACCAAACAAAGCCGCTGGGACGACTTTTGAGCCGGCCAGCCCGGCTATCGTGCTACTGTGCCTGGGCGGGGCCGACCCGCAGCATCGCACACAGCAAGTAGCTAATCAATTATTGACTCTGCCGACAACAGCGATGGAGCAATTGCACGTCGTCATCGGGCCGGCGTACCACGCGTGGGAAGCCCTGCGCGCGTGGGCCGAGCCCCAGTCCCGCCTAAGCCTGCACCGGGCCCTGCCAGCCGCCGAATTAGCAGCACTGATGCGCCGTTGCGGGGCCGCGGTGCTCTCCCCCAGCACCGTCAGCTACGAGTACTGCGCGGCCGGCGGGGGCCTGCTGTTCACTCTATCCACGGCCGATAACCAGCACGATCTCGACCGTTTTTTACGCGGTGCGGGCATGGCACTGCCCCTTCCCAGCGTGGCTAACGTACTCACCAGCCCCGACGCGGTTCGCATAAGCGACCAACTCCGCGCTGCTCAGCGTTACCATTTCGACGGGCTGGCCCCGGTACGGCTCCGGCAGGCATTCGCTGCCGTACGGCTTACCCCGCCGTCTTTTCGCTTACGCCCCGTCGGGGCCGCTGACGCTGAACTGCTGCTAGCATGGGCCAACGACGATGAGGTTCGCCGACAGTCGTTTGACCCTGCGCCTATCCCTCACGCAACCCACGAAGTTTGGTTAAGGGCCCGTCTTGCTGATCCGCAGTCGCTTCTACTGGTAGCCGAAGACTGTTCTACCAACGCTCCACTAGGCCTCATCCGTTTTCAAGTTGAGGGCCCCACGGCCACGCTGAGCTACCAGTTGGCGGCCGAGTGGCGCGGGCGCGGGCTGGCGGCCCCGCTGCTACTGGCCGGTACCGAAGCGGTGCGGGCGTGCTTTGCCGGGCTACGCCGGGTACAGGGCCAAGTGCTGGCCACCAATCTGGCCTCAGTGCGGGCTTTTAGGCGAGCCGGTTTTGCACGGGCGGCGGACGCGCCCGTCGACCGTCTTACTTTTGTTTGGATTGTTTGAATGCCGGCCCGTTGGCCGACTGATTACTGGCATTTATTTTCCCATGCAAATCGGTTCCTACCGCCTCGGCCCCGACCAGCCGCCGCTCATCATTGCCGAACTTTCGGGTAACCACAACCAAGACCTGGGCCGCGGCCTGGCCATCATAGACGCCGTGGCCGCCGCCGGGGCCCACGCCGTCAAGCTCCAGACCTACACCGCCGATACGATGACGCTGCCCGGGGCCCACCGCATTACCGATCCCCACTCGCTGTGGTTTGGGCGCGAGTTGCACGAACTCTACCAGCAAGCGCACACGCCTTGGGAATGGCACCGGCCATTATTCGAACGGGCCCGGCAGCACGGCATGCTGGCCTTCAGTTCGCCGTTTGACGAGTCGGCGGTGGACTTTTTGGAAACGCTGGACGTGCCGGCCTACAAAATTGCCTCCTTCGAAAACACCGACTGGCCCCTGTTGCGCCGGGTGGCCGCCACCGCCAAGCCCGTCATCATGAGCACCGGGGCCAGCACCTTGGCCGAAGTAGCCGAAGCGGTGGCTGTGCTACGCGAAGCTGGCTGCCGGGACTTAGTGCTCCTCAAATGCACTAGCACCTACCCCGCCTCGCCCGAAAACACCAACCTGCGCACCCTGCCCCACTTCCAGCAATTGTTTCCAGACTGCTTGGTGGGCCTGTCCGACCACACGGCTGGTGTGGGCGCGGCCGTGGCTGCCGTGGCCCTGGGGGCCTGCGTAATTGAAAAGCATGTAACGCTGCGCCGCGCCGATGGCGGGGTGGACTCAGCGTTCTCGCTTGAGCCGGAGGAAGTAGCAAGCTTGGTAACCGAAACTCGTCGCGCTTGGCAGGCCCTGGGCCAGATTCAGTACGGCATTCAGCGGGCTGAGGAGCCAAGCCGGCTCTACAAACGCTCCCTTTATGTGGCCCGCGACATAGCCGCTGGGGAAGTATTCTCGAAGGAAAACCTACGTGTGGTGCGCCCCGGCGACGGCCTGCCGCCGCGTTACTACGAGCAGATACTGGGCAAGACTGCCCGGCAGGCCCTGGCCGCCGGCACAGCCCTCACCTGGGAAATGCTGTGAGGCCGCCCACCAAGTTGGTGGCCCGCCTGCGCGACATTTTGCAGCTGCGCTTTACCCCCCTATTTGCCAACTTTCCGCCGGCTGTGCTGGCAACTATCTCGCCTGCCAATCCGCTGCGACGGCTGGCGCGCGTCCTTGCTTACTCAACGCTTCGGCTTGTCGGGCACGTGTTTCAACCGGTGCGCAACCGGAAGGCACTGCGCGGCAAAGTCTGGCTTTACGTGGTGAGCCCCAACAACTACGATTCGCTGCACTTCATCCAACAGGCCCGCCCCGACGCCGTGCTCGTGGCTGGGCAAGGCAAGCAGATTGGCCGCTACAATCAATCGGTGATCCGGCTCTCGCTGCGCCGCAAGATACTGTACTACTGGCAATACCCTTCGGCGCTCTGGGGACTTGCGCAACTCGAAGGGCGGCGGGCCCTACGGTTTTTTGACTTGATTTTTTATGCCGTCGGCTATTATGAGGTATATCGCCGGGCGTTGCGCCGTTACCGGCCAAGGGCAGTCATTTTTGCCAATGACCACAACGACGACACCCGGGCGCTGCTCTTGGCGTGCCGCGCCGAGGGCGTCCCCACGGTTTATGTGCAGCACGCCAGCGTTAGCACCTACTTTCCGCCGTTGGGCTTTGGCTTGAGCCTGCTCGAAGGACAGGATGCCCTAGACAAGTACCGCCGGTGCGGCCCCGTGCTGGGCAAAGTGGCGCTGGTGGGCATGCCCAAGGCCGATGAATTTATGGGCCGGCGCAACTTGGCCCCGGCCGTACGGCGCGTGGGGCTCACCACCAACCTTCACGACCCGCTGCCGGCACTGCACGCCACGCTTGCCTACCTCATTTCCGAATTGCCCAGCCTAACTTTTACCCTGCGCCCTCACCCGGTGGACACCCGTGACTACGGCCCCCTGCGAGCGGAACTGCCGCTGTTGCAATGGTCGGATGCCCGCCAGGAAAAAATATTTGATTTTCTGGGCCGCCAAGATGCCTTGGTGGCTGCCGACACCTCTACCCATTTGGAAGCTACCCTTTTGAATTTGGCCAGCCTTTATTTTCGGCTCGGCACCAATGCCATGATAGAAGACTACTACGGCTACGCCGCGCAGGGCCTCGTGGACCGCGCTGGTACCCTGCCCGAGTTGGCCGCCCTATTGCGCCGCTACGAGCAACACAAGCCGCCCGACCTGTACCGCCGCGCGGCCTATTACAACGCCACCCTGGGCACCGCCGATGAAGGCCATAGCCAGCAATTGTGCTTGCGAGTGCTAGATGAGTGGTTGCGCAGCCGCTAACTTGCTTTGCCTTTGTGCCCATCAGCTCTTTGTCAATTTTACACAATATTTTAATCCTGCCTTAGATGAAGAGTCATTTACTGCTAATTTTCGTTTTGCTGCTTAGTAATTGGTTCGTGGTGCCCGCACAGGCCCAGTCGCTGACGGGCCCGGGCAATAGCCTTTTTTTCCAGGGCGGTACCGGCTACATCGATGGGGGCACCGACAACCGAGGCATTACCAGCCGGGTGACGGCTGAGGCCTGGGTCAAAACAACCAACACCAGCTACATGTGGATGACGGGCAAATACCTGAACTCTAATTCGGAAGAAAAAGGCTTCTTTCTTTACATGATAGGGGGCAGGGCTGGCTTCGACGGAAGGGTAAGCGAAGGGCAGTACATGACTTCCGGCGTTTCCACCACCATTGTGAGCGACGGGCGCTGGCACCACTTAGCGGGAGTTTTCGGTGACGGCGACTGGAAAATTTACGTGGATGGAGTGCTGGAAAACTCCAGGTCCTACCCAGTTAATAGCCCCAATTTGACTACTTCCACATCCCTTACGCTAGGGAATTACCTCTACAACGACGACCAATATTATTACGGTGAACTCGACGAGGTACGGGTATGGCGCACGTCCCGTACCGAAACCGAGATTCGCGACAATATGTGCCGCAAGTTCTTGTTCGCCCCAGCCGACCTCGTAGCCTATTACCGGTTCGACCAAACCAGCGGCCTAACCGCCCTCGACCAAGGCAGCGTTTCCACCAACGGCTCATTGCTAAACTTTACGGGTGGAACCAACCCTTGGCGGGTTTCGGGC
This sequence comes from uncultured Hymenobacter sp., assembly GCA_964242665.1. Classification (GTDB taxonomy): domain Bacteria; phylum Bacteroidota; class Bacteroidia; order Cytophagales; family Hymenobacteraceae; genus Hymenobacter. The sequence continues at coordinate 11,202 of CAXTBA010000058.1, read as the reverse complement.
GCGCCTGTGGGCGACAACAGCGCTTCTGCTTACCAGGCCGGCAGCGCCTCTACGCTGCGGGCCCGGTTGGCAACGGCAACCGGCGACTCGGCAATTGCCGCCACCCTTACCCCCGCCACCCGGGGTGTGCAACTTTATGCTGTAAACAGCGCACCAATAATTTCACCTGGCGCGGGAGCCGCTGCTACCTACGTCGGGGTGTTCACGACCGGAACAGCCTCTGCTTACACGGTGCGCATTCGACCGCAGGATGGGCTAAGTTGCAAGCGGCTGGCCGAGCGGCCCAGCAACGAATTGACCTGGCAGGCGGCTCTTACTACGAACACGGCCACTTCGCTGGTGCGCACCAACGCCACCGACCGGGGCGAATACATCAGCTTGCCAGGGGGCATCTCGCCGCGCGTAATTATCAGCGGTGACTCTCTGATTTGCACCAACAGCCAGACGCTGCTCACTGCTGCCGCCCCCGATGCCACCAGCTACCGGTGGAGCACAGGTGCCACCACGCCCATCCTGGTGGTAACGCAACCCGGTACCTATACCGTTACAGCCCAGTTTGTTGGGGGGTGCAGCAGTAACGCCCGGCGTACCGTACAAGTCTTGCCCGTCCCCGCGGTGCTTATAACGGGCGATTCGCTGCTTTGCCCAGGCCGTGGTACGACGCTAACCGCCACTGCCCCTGGGGCCACAGGCGTACGATGGAATACCGGCGCGACCACGCCCACCCTGGTAGTTGTTGCACCCGGCGTTTACACGGCCCTGCTTACGTACGGCTCTGGGTGCACCACCCTTGCAGCGCGGCGCACGGTGCGGGCACAAGCAGGCAGTCCATCCTTCACATTGGGGGCCGACACGACCATTTGCGAGGGGGAGGCTCTGCTACTGCGCGGCCCTGCGGGCCAAGGCCTCCGCTACCAATGGTCGGACGGCAGTTCGAACCGAGAGTTGCAGGTCCAGGATGCGGGGCGTTACACCCTGCGCGTATCCACCGGCTGCGACGAACACAGCGCCGTCCGCGCAGTGGCCGTGCAATCTTGCCTAGTAATTCCCAACATCATCACCGCCAACGGCGACGCACGCAACGACCTGTTCGAAATAAGCGGACTAACTGGCCCGGGCTGGCAGCTTGACGTTTTCAGCCGCTGGGGCAAGACAGTATTGCACACAGATAACTACGCTAATAACTGGGGTGCCGACGCCGCGCCGGGCATGTACTATGTTTTGTTGCAGCGTCCGACCACCGGCTACCGCTACAAAGGCTGGGTGGAAGTAATCCGTTAGCGCGGCGTCTTCTCTACTGCGACCATGCCCGCTTCCCCCACTCCACCGCTCACCGCCCCAGTCACGGCTGCCATGCGGCTGGCTTACGTGCTGGGCCATTTCCAACGGGCGTATGACGAAGTACCCGCCGGGGCCCTGGGCTACGCCGGCAGCGGCGCGGCGGTGGAAGTAGCCGACCGGGCAGGAAACTTTTTCAGCCAGGCCCGGGCTTACCCGCCCGTGCCCGGCTGGCGTGAATGGCGCAGTCAGCGGGTGCCGTTTTTTTTCGATCACGACGGCGCACCGCTGTTGGAATTGACGCCGCGCCGCGCCATAATCGGCGCAGACGTCGTTTCGGCGGCATTTTACCTGCTCAGCGGGTGGCAGGAGTATTTTTCGGACGATCGCGACCGGCACGGGCGGTTTCCCTACGCGGCCAGCGTGCAGGCGCGGTACGGGTTCGTGGCCTCACCGGTGGTGAATTATTATTTCGACGTGCTGAAAACGGCCGTGGAGCACGCCACGGGCCGGCCGCTGCGCCCGCGCAGCTGGGCGGGCGGGGCCCCGTTTGCCGCTTTCATCAGCCACGACGTCGACAACCTGCGCGGCGGTTGGAAGGCCCCGGCCAAGGCCGCGCTGCGCCAAGGACATCTGCTGCGTTTCGGCCGGCAGCTGTGGCACCACTTCACCCGGCCCGATGCCTGGGACAACCTGGAAGCCGTGGCCGCCGCCACGGCGGAACACGGGGCCCGGTCCACGTTTTTCGTGCTGCCCGCGCGCCGGCCGGGGGCCGACGGCACCCCCAACGCCGATTATTCCGTCTCGGAGGGCCTGTGGAAACGCTTGGAAGCTCTGGGGGCCCGGGGCTGCTCCTTAGAGCTGCACGGCAGCATCGGCACGGCTACCGATAACGACCATCTGCTCCAAAACCTGGACGACTTGCGGTACGGCCCCCGGGGCCTGCGCTTCCACTACCTGCGCTGGGAGCCCCGGCGCACCCCCGGTTTGGTAAACGAGCATTTCGAGTACGATTCGACCCTGGGCTTTGCCGAGCACTACGGCTTCCGCAATTCCTATTGCCATCCCTTTTACCCTTTCAACTTCGGGAAGGGAGAGGAATACGGCTTCCTCGAAATTCCGCTCAACGTGATGGACGCCACCTTGCACCACCCCGACTACTTGCAGCTCGCCCCGAACGAAATCCTGCCCGCCCTCGCGCCCATGCTGGCCGAAATCGAAAAGTTTGGCGGGGTGGCCGCGGTGCTCTGGCACAACCAGAACTTCGACCCGGCCAACACCGCCAACGGGCCCCGGCAGTTCCACGAAATCATGGGCTGGCTGCGCGGCCACGGGGCGGCTTTCCTCACGGGGGGCGAAATTTGCGACTCGTTTGCGGCGGCGTAGGGCCCCGGCATTTCTGCATTTCCTTTTTCAGCACCTTCCTTTTGGGCATCGTTCAGCGCCAGGGCCTCCGCAACACCCTGATTTCGTACATCGGCCTCGGCATCGGGTTCGTTAGCAGCACGCTGGTGCTCACGCGCCTGCTCACGCCGGCGCAATTGGGCCTTACTTCGGTGCTGGTGTCGCTGGCCACCATTGCGGCCCAGGTGGCGGGGTTTGGGTTCGCCAACGCCGCCGTCCGGTACTTCCCCTACTTCCGCGACCCCAAAACCGGGCACTCGGGCTTTTTGCCGCTGCTGCTGGGCGTGCCGCTGGTGGGCTTTGTGGCGGTGGCGGGGGCCCTGTGGGCGGGCAAGGGCGCGGTGCTGCGCCTCTACGCCCACGACGCCAACCTGCTGGGGCCCAACTACGGGGCCCTGCTGGGGCTGGTGCTGGCCGTGCTGCTGCTCTCGCTGCAAGACGCTTACCTGAAATCGCTGTTCCACACCTCGTTTGCGGCTTTTTTGCAAGAGATTTTTTTGCGGCTCTACATCCTGGGGGCGGCGGGGCTGTACTGGCGCGGGTACGTGTCGTTCGATGGTTTCGTGCTGGCCTACGCGGGCGGCTACGCGCTGGTGGACGCCCTGCTGGCCGCCTACTTGCTGGCCATCGGTGAGTTGCACCTGCGGCCCACGCGGGCCGCGCTGCGGGTGCGGCCCTGGCGCGAAATGCTGGCCTTTAGCGGCTTCGCGCTGCTGGGCAACCTCTCGGGCACCGTTATGGTTAGCATCGATTCGCTGATGCTGGGGGCCCAGCTCAGCCTGGCGGCGGCGGGCATCTACGCCATTGCCTTCAACATCAGCACGGCCCTCACGCTGCCGTTCCGGGCGCTGTACAAAACGGCGTTTCCGCTCATCGCCGGGTACTGGAAAGAAGGCCGCATGGACCGGCTGGCCGATTTCTACGCCCGCACCACCCGCCTGGGCACCGTGCTGGGCTGCTACCTGGCCCTGGGCCTGGCCCTGAACCTGGACTTCGTGTACGGCCTCATCCACCGCCCGGCCTACGCCGCCGGGGCCGCGGCCGTGCTGCTGCTGCTGGCCGGCCGCCTCGTCGACGGCATCACGAGCGTCAACGGCATCATCGTGCTCACCTCGCCCCGCTACCGCTTCGACCTGGTGTTCAACCTCGGGCTGGCCGGGGCCATCGTGGGGCTCAACGCCCTGCTCATCCCGCGCCTGGGCCTGGCCGGGGCCGCCCTCTCCAACTGCCTGGCCCTGACGGTCCTCAACCTGCTGCGCACCTGGTTCGTGTGGCGCGCCTACGGCCTCCAGCCCTTCGACCGGCGCATCCCGCTCATCGGGGCGGTGGCGGCGGCGGCCGGGGCCCTCACCTGGCTGCTGCCGGTGCCGGCCAGCCTTTGGGGGGCCCTGCTGGTGCGCGGCGGCGCGCTCACGGTGCTTTACGGCAGCGGCCTGCTGCTCACGAAGGCCGCGCCGGAGGTGAACGTCCTCGCTGCCCAGGGCTGGGTGCGCCTACGCGGGAGGCGCGCCTAAGCCTTGGGCAAGACCCCCGCTGCCCATTTTACCACGAATAGTGCAATGGTAGGCCGGAAAAATGCTTTGGACGAGTGTACCAGAACAACTGCGGAGTCTACCAGAGCCCGGCCGGCGTCTACCAGCACAGCGGCCGGCCCTACCGGAACTGGGGACGGCGCTACCAAAGCTGGGCGTGGCCCTACCGGCCTTCGGAAAGGGCCTACCGGCGGAACTGCTGGTGCTACCGGCGGCCGGGGCCGGGGGTTCCCGGGCCGCAATGCCAGGTTTATTGCGGAGCTTGCCGCACGGTCCGCTGTGTGGGCCGTGGCTGCCGGGCCATCCGGCGTGTTTATTTCATTTTCTACCGTGAAGCAAGTTCAAGTTAACGCCAATTATAATATGTCGCAGGGTGACCTGCTCCTCACCTGCCACACCAAGGCCGAGTTCATGGACCGCGACGCCGCGGCCTTCGCCACGCGCGGCGTGGCCCCGGCCCGCATCGAAGCGTTCAAAGCCCAAATCGCGGCGTGCGCCCAGCTGCCCAGCGACGCGCAGCTCGACTTCGAAAAGCAGGCCCTCACCGAGGCTTCCGCCGCCCAGCGCCGGGCGGTGGAAAGCGGCATGGCCACGGTGATGAGCCAGGTCGCCATCGTGCACGACGCCCGCACCCCCGCCTACAAAGCCTTCGGCAGCGCCGGCCTCTACGACGCCAGCGAGGGCGATTTCTACGTGAACATGGGCCACCTCCTCGACTGGGCCGCCCTGCACGCGGCCGACTACCAGGCCCAGGGCCTCACCCCGGCGCAGCTCCAGACCCTGGCCGCGGAAAACGCGCGGTACCTCGCCGCCCTCAAGGCCCAGCGGCTGGCCGTGTCCGGCCGCAGCGCCACCACGCAAACCCGCCAAATCGCCCTAAACGCCCTCTACGACGAGCTAAGCGCCCTCTGCGCCGTCGGCCAGGGCCTCTTCAAGCAAACCGACGTGAGCAAGTACGACGACTACGTGGTGGCCCCCACCGTGCACTCGGCCGCGCCCGCGGTGCCCCCGGCAAAATAGAGGAATTGAAGGCCCGAAACTGTAGCGGCTGGAAAAGCGCCGGGGCCCGTGGCTCCGGCGCTTTTTTGTGGGTAGTACGGTGTGGTTTGGAATGCAGCTCCGAAAGCATCAGGGGGCGCTACTTTTCAATTAAGTAGGCGTTGCCTTTTGCAAATGTTGGCAGCAAGTGGGTGAAGGCTGGCAACAATTCCTCTAAAAAAGAAATCTTACTTTTCTCGACGTCCAAGACTGCAACGATGAGGGCATAACGATTCATGTTTTGCTGAAATGCCAGGTTCTTGTCAATTGTCAGTAGCACCTCAAATCCTTGCTCGATAGCGGCTCGCATGAGATTACCGTTTTTGAAGCCGTTCCATTGCATTTCTGTTACCGTAAAAACCTCGTGCTGCGCCAAGCAGCTTTTTAATTTGCGGGTCATGCATTCATCCAGCAGTATTTTCATGCAGCAGTTGCGTAGAGGCGTTGAGAATGTGCTGTGAAAACGCTAGCACACTGAGCACTTGCTCGCGCGACACGGAAGGAAAATCATCAAGAAATTCGGCAATGGTTTCTTCGGTTTCTAAGTAGTCGAACAGGTTTTTAATAGGCACCCGGGTGCCGTTAAAAACCGGCGTACCGCCCAGAATTTCCGGGTCGCTGTTGATGACATTCATGGCGATTCAAGAAGTTTAAGGTTATTCCTGAAAGTAAGGCAAAACTATTTCAGCGCGTAAATCCGCTCGATTATCTCCACCACTTTCAACCCGTCTTCCGAATTGGTGGTGGCAGTACCGGGGTGTTGCAGCGCCTCCACCACGTGGTCGATGACGTGGCCGTGGTTGGCGGCCGAGCCCTGGTAAGGGCCGTAGTGGTTGGCGGGGTTGGTGGGCGGCAGCGCGGGCAAAGCGTAGTCCTGGAGGTGGCAGTACTCCACTTTATCCAGGTATTGGCCGCCGATTTTCAGGGCCCCGCGCGCGGCCACCACGGTGAGGGAGCTTTCAAGGTTGCGGTCCCACACGGCGGTGCTGTAGGCCAGCGTGCCGCTGCCGCCGCGCGCGAGGTCGAAGGCGACGAGGCCGCTGTCTTCGAATTCGGTGAGGCCGGCGTGGTTGAAGTCGCGGAAGCGGGCCGAGATGTTGGCGACGTCGCCGAACACCCAGTACAGCAAATCGACGAAGTGGCTGAACTGGGTGAAGAGCGTGCCGCCGTCGAGGGCACCGGTGCCGCGCCAGCCGCCGGGCCGGTAGTAGCGGGCGTCGCGGTTCCAGAAGCAGCTCATTTGCACCAAATAAACATCGCCGAGGCGGCCCGCGTCCACGGTTTCCTTGAGCCAGGCGGCGGGCGGCGAGTAGCGGTTTTGCATCACGCCGAACACCAGGCGGCCCGCGTGCCGGGAGGTTTCGAGGACGGCGCGGGCGTCGGCCACGGTCAGGGCCAGGGGTTTCTCGACCACCACGTGCAGGCCGTGGCGCAGGCCGGCAATGGCGTGCCGGGCGTGCCAGCCGTTGGGCGTGGCCACGGTGAGCACGTCGGCGGCGGGGCCCTGGGCGAGGTATTCTTCGAGGGAAAGGAAGAAGGGCACGCCGGGAAACTCGGCGGCCAGGCCGGGCCGCAGGTCGGCGCGCTCGTCAATTAAGGCCACCAGCAGGGCCCCGGCGCGGCGGGCCACCAGCGCAGCGTGGCGGCGGCCGATGTGGCCGACGCCGCAAATGGCAAAGCGGACGGGCGGCGTAGGGTTTGCGGGCATTTGTTAGGAAAAAAATCGCACGGAGTCCACGGAGTTTTACAGCGTATCATCGCAACCAAACTCTGTGGAATTCAGTGGACTCTGTGCGGGAATTCATTGGAAGCATCTCACCGTCTCTGCCACGTATTCCACCTGCCCCTCCGTCAACACCGGGTGCATCGGCAGCGCGAGCACCGTTGCGCACAGCCGCTCGGCCACCGGAAATTGCCCCGCCCGGTAGCCCAGGTACGCATACGCCGGCTGCTGGTGCGCGGGCAGCGGGTAGTACACCGCCGTGGGCACGCCGCGCTGGCGGAGGTGTTCGCGCAGCGCGTCGCGGCGGGCGGGCGTTTCCAGCGTGAGGGTGTACTGGTGAAATACGTGGCTGCTGCGCGGGTCGCGGGCCGGGATGGCCAAGCCGGGCACGGGGGCCAGGACCGCGTCGTAGCGGGCAGCCACGGCCTGGCGGGCGGCGGTGTTGGCGGGCAGGTGGCGCAGCTTCACGCGCAGCAGGGCCGCTTGCAGGGTGTCGAGGCGCGAGTTGAGGCCGATGCGTTGGTGGTGGTATTTCTGGCTTTGGCCGTGGTTGGCGAGCTGGTGCAACAGCTGGGCGCGGGCCGGGTCGCGGGTGAGCAAGGCTCCGCCGTCGCCGAGGGCCCCCAGGTTTTTGGAGGGGAAAAACGACGTCGTGCCGACGTCACCCACCGTGCCAGCGTAGGCGGTTTCGCCCGCCGCTGGCGCAAACGTGGCCCCCAGGGCCTGGGCGTTGTCCTCGATCAGCGCCACGCCGTGGATTTTGGCCAGGGGCCCCAGCGCCGCCAAATCGGCGCATTGCCCAAACAAATGCACCGCGATGATGGCCCCCGTGCGCGGCGTGAGGGCCGCCGCCACGGCCGCCGGGTCGAGGTTGAAAGTGTCGGGGCACACGTCGGCCAGCACGGGGCGCAGGCCCAGCAGGGCAGCGGCTTCCAGCGTGGCCACGTAAGTAAAGGCGGGCACGATGACTTCGGCCCCCGTCGGCAAGTTCAGGCTCATCAAAGCGAGGGTGAGGGCGTCGGTGCCGTTGGCGCAGGGCACCACCAGGGCCCCGCCGAGGTACGCGCCCAGCTCGGCCGCGAACGTGCCCACGGCGGGCCCCTGGATGAACGCGGCTTCGGCCAGCACTTCGCGCACGGCTTCGTCGAGGGCCGGTTGCAGGGCCGCGTGCTCGGCGGCCAAATCAAGCAAGTGGATGGGGGCGGGTGGAGAATTCAAGCGCGAAAAAGCGGGTAAGCAGCGCGGCAAAGGTAGCCGGCAGCGGCGGCCCTCAGGCGGCCAGGGCCCCCAGCAGCCACAGCAGTTTAAGGGTATCGAGCGCCGGCAGGAACGGGCGGGGCCCCAACAGGTTGCGCCGCAAGGCCGGGGCCGCCGCGCCCAGGACCGCCCGGGCCGCCGGGGCCAGGCCGGCGCGGCGCAGCCACTGGGCTGCTTGCACCAGGCGCGAGTCGGCCCCCAGGCCGCTTTCGCGCAGCAGGCGCGCCAGGTTGCGCACCGCCTGCTCCGATTTTTCCAGGAACGCGGCAGCTGATTCCAGGCCCGCGTGAAGCACGGGGTTGGCCAAGTGGAGCGCCGGTACGCCCGCCGCAGCCAACTGCCAGCCCAGCTTGGTGTCTTCGTGGCCGTAGTCCCGCAAGGCTTCGTCGAGCGGATACCGCAGCAGCAATTCCTTGCTGAGCAATAGGTTGTTGACCAGCAATTGGTCGTAGGGCGCGGCCTGGCGCTGGGCCAGCGGCCGGGCTTCGCGCCGCTGGCCGTAGCGCCAGCGCAGGCGCTGGGCGGGCTCGGTCGGGGGCCCCGGGGCGTAGCACACGCCCCCGGCCAGCACCGGGGCGCGGCCCAACGCGGCGGCGTAGCGGGCCAGAAAGTGGCCGTCGGGCAGCTGGCCGGTGTTGTCGAGCAGCAGCAGCCACGCGTGGCGGGCCCCGGTCGCCAGCCGGTTGCGCACGGCGGCCCGGCCCACGTTGCCGGGCAACTCCTGGTAGCGCACGCCCGGCAGCGCCGCCAGGGCCCGGTTTATCGTTCGAAACTCTTCCACCGAGCCGTCGTCGAGCAGGCAGATTTCAACCGGCCCTGGCCACTGCGGGGCCTGCGCCAACAGCGAATTAATTAATTCCGCCACCGGCCGGTTGTACACCGGAATTAATACCGACAGGCCGGGCATTTTTGAATTATAAATTATGAATGGGCACAATCAATACTTTAACTGCTTCACTCGCATTTTTCAGCACTTTCATCCGGAGCCGTATCACGCAATACCGAGCAACAATTTATAATTCAAAATTTATAATTAAATTGAATAGGTTAATTCCTCTCCGAATCCAGCAATTCCCCCTCTTTGCACGTGAGCACGCGGTGGGGGTATTTTTCAATTAATTGAAAGTTGTGCGTAGCCATGATAACGGCCGTGCCGGCGTAATTAATTTCCGCAAACAACTGCATGATGCTGTCGGCTACGTCGGCGTCGAGGTTGCCGGTGGGCTCGTCGGCGAGCAGCAGCACGGGCTCGTTGAGCAGGGCCCGGGCGATGACCACGCGCTGCTGCTCGCCGCCAGAGAGGCGGTGCGGCATGCGGCCCGCGGCGCTGCTTAGGCCCACGCGGGCCAGCACGTCGGCGACGCGCTGTTGTTTGCGGGCCTTGCCCTTCCAGCCGGTGGCGTTGAGCACGAAAAGCAGGTTTTCAGCCACCGTGCGGTCGGGCAGCAGCTGGAAATCCTGGAACACGATGCCCAGGCGGCGGCGCAGGTACGGCACCTTGCCGGCCGGTAGCCGCGGCAGCGCGAAGCCCGCCACGGTACCAGTGCCCACCAGCAGAGGCAAATCGGCATACAAGGTTTTGAGCAGCGACGACTTGCCCGCCCCGGTGCGGCCCACGAGGTAGGCAAAGGCGCTCTTTTCCAGCGCAAACGACACGCCTTGCAGCACCGCCTGCTCCTCCTGCATCACGGTGGCATCGCGCAGCTCAACAATGAGTTCAGACATCGGCAGTTACAGCGTTAGCGGGCGGAGCTTGCCAAATTCCAGTTCCGAGATGACGGACGCCAGCTCAATTTCCTTGCCTTCGAGGCCGTAGCGGTATAAGTCCTTCAGGGGCCGGTCGGCCCGGAAATAGGCAATGAGTACAAACTGCTCGTCGCGGAGCTGAATGTAATCCGGGATTTTGGCCTTGCCTTTTACTTTGATGATGTACATCTTTTGGGAAATTATAAATTTTGAATTGTAAACTATAAATTGCTGATCTACTGGTTTCAACAAATTCTCATTTATAATTTATCATTCAAAATCTATAATTTATTACTAAGCGTTAACCCGCTGGTGATCGGCCAGGAAAGTAGCCAGGCCCTTGTCGGTGAGCGGGTGGTGGAGCAGGCCCAGGATGACGCTGAGCGGACACGTCACCACGTCGGCCCCGATTTCGGCGCACTGGATGAGGTGCGGCACGTGGCGCACGGAGGCGGCCAGCACCTGGGTTTCGTAGCCGTAGTTGCCGTAAATCTGCACAATCTGCTCGACGAGCTGGAGGCCGTCGGCCCCGATATCGTCGAGGCGGCCCACGAAAGGCGACACGTAGGTAGCCCCGGCTTTGGCTGCCAGTAAGGCCTGCCCGGCCGAAAACACGAGGGTGCAGTTGGTTTTGATGCCCTTGTCGGAAAAATAACGGATGGCCTTCACGCCGTCGCGGATCATGGGCACTTTCACCACGATGTTGGGGTGCAGCTCAGCCAGGGTTTCGCCCTCGCGGATGATGCCGTTGTAGTCGGTGGAAATGACTTCGGCCGACACGTCGCCGTCCACCAGCTCGCAGATGTGGCGGTAGTGGCCCAGCACGCTATCGACGCCGCGCACGCCTTCCTTGGCCATGAGCGAGGGGTTGGTGGTTACGCCGTCGAGCACGCCCAACTCGACGGCTTCGCGGATTTCGGCGATGTTGGCCGTGTCAAGAAAGAACTTCATGGGGTTAGCTATTAGCGGATGGCTATTAGCTGTTAGCTGCTTTTGCAAACCAGCTACCTGAACAAAAGCCAACAGCCAACGGCCACCAGCTAACAGCTAATACAAAAAGAATCGGCCCCAAAGCTACTCGCTGCTTCGCCAGAAAGCGAAACGGAACAGCGCCGGGGCCGACGGGAAAAGACAAAAAAAAGCAAGCCAAAATCGCACCGCATCGACCGCCTACCCTTGCTACCTTCCGGTCCTGGGGGAGTTCAGCAGGAGCTGGTCGTTCTG
>CAXTBA010000057.1:0-21721 GCA_964242665.1 uncultured Hymenobacter sp. | reverse complement strand
GGCTGCGGCCGCTGGTGGCGGTGGCGGGCGCGGTGGCGCTGGGCTTTTCGAGCTATAACCTGGCCATTCTATTGGCCGGGCACAACACCAAGTCGGTGGCCCTGGCCTACGCGCCGCTGGTGCTGGGCGGGCTGCTGGTCACGTTTCGGCGCGACAAATGGCTGGGGGCCGCGCTGTTTGCCGTGGGCCTCACCCTAAACCTGCGGGCCAACCACCCCCAGATTACGTATTACGTGGGGCTGCTGGTGGTCATTTATGGAATAATTGAGTTGGTGGCGGCCGCCCGTGCCGGCCGCTTGCCGGCCTTCGGGCAGCGGGTGGCGCTGCTGGCCGTGGGGGCCCTGCTGGCCGTGGGCGTGAGCTTCGGCCGCCTCTACACCACCTATGAATACAGCAAGTTCAGCAACCGCTCGCCTTCGGAGCTGAGGGCCCTGCCCGCCGCGCCCGGCGAAGCGCCCGCCGCCAGCGCCGCCCAGCAAGACGAGGACTACGCCTTTGCCTACAGCTACGGCGTGGGCGAAACCATGACGCTGCTGGTGCCCAACTTCTACGGCGGCAGCAGCAGCATGGCCCTGGGCCCCGACTCGAACACCGCCCGCGCGCTGAGCACGATGGGGGCCAGCCCCGAGATGCTGGCCCAGCTGCCAACTTACTGGGGCAGCCAGGCCTACGTGGCGGGCCCCGTGTACGTGGGCGTGGTGGTGTGCTTCCTGTTTGTGCTGGGCCTGTTTGTGGTGGATAAACGGACGCGCTACTGGCTGCTGGCGGGCACGCTGGTGTCGTTCGTGCTAGCCTGGGGCAAAAACCTTGAATCCGTCAACAGTTTGATCTTTGCCTACTTACCCGGCTACCGCAGCTTCCGCGCCGTGAGCATGGGCCTGGTGATGGCGCAGCTGGCCATGCCGCTGCTGGCGGCCCTGGCGCTGGGGCGCATCCTGCGGCCCCGCGCCGCCGTGGGGCCCGTGGGCGCAGCCGGCCTGCCCGCCGAGCCGCTGCACCCGGCCCTGGCCAAGGCCGCCCGCGCCGCCGCTGGGGCCCCGGCGGCCGCTCCCGACGCGCCCGAAACCCGGGCGCGCCTGCGGCAGCTGCTCTACGCCGGGGCCGTCACGGCCGGCGTGCTGGTGCTGGCCTGGCTGGTGAGCTTCAGCTTCGATTTTGCCGCGCCGGTCGATGCTGAGCTGACCAAGCAAGGCTTCACGCCGCAGCTGCTGGGGGCCCTGCGCGCCGACCGCGCCGACCTGCTGCGCAACGACGTGTGGCGCGGGCTGCTGCTGGTGGGCCTGGCGCTGGGCGCGCTGTATTATTATTTGAAAGGCAAGCTGAATATGGGCTCGGCCGCGGCCCTGGTGGCGTTGCTGGTGCTGGTGGATTTGTGGAGCGTGGACAAGCGTTACCTCGGCGAGAAAAACTTCCAGTCGGAAACCATCGCCCAAAGCTTCCAGGCCAGCCCAGCCGACGAGCTGATTCTGAAAGACAAAGACTTGAGCTACCGGGTGCTGAACATCCAAAACCCGTTCAACGAGGCCCAGACCTCGTACTTCCACAAGAGCATCGGCGGCTACCACGGGGCCAAGCTGCGCCGCTACCAAGACCTGATTGAGCGCGAAATTTCGCCCGAGATGCAGGCGCTGTTCGGGCAGGGCGGGGGCGATTTCACCCGCACCCACGCCCTCAACATGCTGAACGCCCGCTACTACCTCACCGGCAACGACAAGCAGCCGGTGGTGCGCAACCCCGGGGCCCTGGGCAACGCCTGGTTTGTGCGCGAGGTGAAGCCCGTGGCCACGCCCGACGCCGAAATGGCGGCCCTGGCCACCGTCGACCCCGGCCGCACAGCAGTAGTTGACAATGTGAAATTTCCCGCCGCCAAAGCCGCCACTTACGCCGACGCCACGGCCAGCATCGCCCTCACCAGCTATGCCCCCGACGCGCTGAGCTACCGCTACAACGCGGCCCAGCCGGGCACGGTGGTGTTTTCGGAAATCTACTACGCCGATGGCTGGAACGCCTACCTCGACGGCCAGCCGGCCCCGCACTTCCGCGCCGATTTCGTGCTGCGGGCCATGCAGGTGCTCGCCGGGGCCCACCGCATCGACTTCAAGTTCGAGCCCAAAGAGTTCGCCGTCGGTAACGCCGTCTCGCTGGCTTCCAGCATCGGCATTTTGCTGGTGCTGCTGGGGGCCGGCGTGTACGTGGCCCGGAGGCGCGAAACCGGCGGGGCCCCGGCAGCTTAGCCCCTTCTTTAACGGAGTGTAGCACTGCTACAGCCTCAAATACTGTTTGCACAACGTGCCGTGTTTAGCACCGCGTGCTGCTTTTTTCTTGCGATTGTAATTTCAGTTGTAAAACAGCATTTTCTGATAAGATACTATATGTCATACACTTATACTCTTCTCTTGTTTTCGTGCCCGGTTCAATAGAAAGCGCTTCCTCTCCCACTCCTTTCTTGCGTTTTGCCATCGTTAGCTCTTGCCCCCACGCATGGGGGGGCAGCGAAGAGCTTTGGGCGGGGGCAGCCTTGTTTCTGGCCGAGGCCGGGCACAAGGTGCATGTTTTCAAGACCAATGTTAACCCCGCGCATCCGCGCATTGTGCAGCTGCGCGCCGTCGGTTGCGCCGTTACCGACTTGGAACACGACATTCCGTTGCGCACCCGGCTTCTAAACCGGGTGCTTCCCTATCATCGCCAGCATACCCGGCTTAAGGTAGGTCAGCAAACCTTGCGTGCAGGCTTGCACAGCCTCCAACCCCAGCTCACCCTCATTGCCCAAGGGGCCAACTTCGACGGCACTTGCTTTGCCGATCTGTGCCGAAAGCACAACCATCCGTTTGCGTTGCTGTCGCAAAAAGCCGCCGATATTTTTTTTCCGCCCTGGCGAGAACGGACGGCTGCTCAGCAGGCTTACCTATCGGCCCGGGGCTGCTACTTTGTGTCGCGGCACAACCTGGAGCTTACCCGCTGCCAGCTTGGCCTGCCCCTGCCCGGTGCGGAAGTGGTGTGGAATCCAGTTAATGTGCCTTTTGAAAGTGAAAGCCCCGCGCCGCCCATTGGTCCCGGCGGCGTAGTGCGGCTGGCCTGCGTGGCTCGCCTCGAAGTATTGGACAAAGGATTAGATATCCTGCTGCGCGTTTTGGCCCAGGATAAATGGCGGCAGCGCCCACTGCACGTTACGTTTTTTGGCAGCGCCGGTGATGGTAGCGGCGGCGATCGGCTGGCATTGGAGGAAATGATTGGCCTGCTTAAGATAGAAGGCCAAGTGAGCTTTGCCGGCCACGTGGCGGACGTAGCGGCCATTTGGCAGACACACCAAGCCCTGGTGCTGCCTTCCCGCTACGAAGGATTGCCCTTGGCGCTGGTGGAAGCCATGCTCTGCGGCCGGCCGGCCATTGCCACCAACGCGGGCGGCATAGGCGAAATATTGGTCGACAACGAAACCGGTTTTTTGGCCGAAGCCGCCACGATTCCAGCCCTGGATATGGCCATGGAACGCGCCTGGAGCCACCTTTCTGACTGGCCCCGGCTGGGCCAGCAGGCGGCCCGCCACGCCCGGGCCACGGTGCCGCACGACGCCGCGGCCCTGTTTGGACGAGAGTTAATAAAAATTGCACTTTATTAGCAATTCGTATTCGAATACAACTCGTTATTTATGATTACGGCGCTGGTTTCTATCATTATTCCCACTTACAACCGTGCTCATATGGTGGAGGCTACTATCCGCAGCGCGCAGGCGCAGACTTACCCTCACAAGCAAATCATCGTCATCGATGACGGATCGACCGATGGCACGCGGGAGTTGATAGCTGACTTTGAGGGCGTTGAATACTACTACCAGCCCAACCAAGGACAAGCCGCGGCCCGCAATGCGGGGCTGCACCACTGCCGGGGCGAGTACCTGGCTTCCCTCGACTCCGACGACGTGTGGGACCCGACGTTTTTGGCTGCCGGCGTGGCGATGCTGCAAAAGCACCCGCTGGACTTCGTGTTCCTCAACTGGCAGGCCTCCAACAGCAAAAATGGCTTCGTGCAGTTTTTTGCGTTGCCTGGCAAAAAGCACCGCTATTTCACCCAGCCCGACGGCGACTGGTGGCTGCTCGGCCCGGCCCAGACCCGGCACCTGTTCATTGAAACCTGCCCGGCCCCGTCGTCGGCCCTGGTGATCCGGCGGGCCGCCCTGCGAAGCCGCTGGAACGAACAGATGCACATCGCCGACGATTGGTGCCTGATGCTCGACATGGTGCTCAGCCGGCCCTGCCGCGCTGCTTTTACCTCAACGGCACATTGGCTTAAGTACGTGCACGGCAGCAATATCTACGACGGCCGCGACCAACTTGCCGTCATTCGGGAGCTGGGGTTCCATGACGAGCTGCTGCTGGCCCGGCGCTACCACCAGCAGCTCAGTGCGTCGGAAAGGAACATTTTTCGGCGCCGCCTCGCCCGCCATTATTTCAGCTTTGCTTATTTTAGCTGGAAGCGCGCGGCTCCTAAGCGCGCGGTGGCCCGGCACCTGGCCGTGGCTTTATACCTGGCCCCCGCACACATTGGCCGCAGCTCCGTCGGGGCGGTCCTTACCTACTTGAAAAAGCAGCGGGTGTTGCTCAATCAATGAAAACGGGACTGCGCCTTTTGTGCTATTATCGCCAGGGCCCGCCCCATTTCTTGCCCACTGTGCCAGAAGCGTCCCCCGAAAAGCAGCAGGTGCAGGCCCAGCACCAGGCCATCAGCCGGGTAGCGCCAGGTTTGCAGCAGCAGAAACGCGACGGGATAGAACACTTCGTAGTATTCGTTCAGCAGGATGCAGTGGTTGGGCCGCGGCTCGGCCACCACCAGCTGCACGTTCCAGACGCGGTGACGAAACCATTCCAGGCCGGCGTAAAAAGCCAGGAAAACGAGCGGCAGCCCTTGCTGGCTCAGGGCGAGCAGCAGCGCAAAGGCCGCTGTTTCCAGTGGAAAAGCCAGCCGCGCGGCCACGGTGTTGGCCCCGGCCCGGCCCCGCAGCGTGACGAAGGTGGCCACGCCGGCTTGCGCGTCGTGGGCGGCATCGCCCAGCTGGTGCCACAAAATATTGCGCACCCCGCACCCCAGGGCCCAGACGCCCACGGCCACCAGCCACAGGCCCGGCACCGGCATCCCCGCCCAGCGGCTCACCAGCACCGCCGTGAGCAGCTGCGGGAAGAAGTGCGCGCCGGCCGCGTCGGCCAGCACGCCCCAAGCGCCCCGCTTTTTCAGGCGGAAGGGCGGCAGCGAGTAAAGGGAATACGCCAGCCAGGCCCCCAGGTAAAGCAAACTCCCCAGCGGACTGATTCGCCAGAAGTACACACCGAATGCCAGGCCGGCCCCCACACAAAGGCTGAGGACAACAACTACAAAGCCGCCCGATTGGTGGGCCAGTCGGTTGGCTTTGCCCCCGGCACGGTCGTCGGCGCGGTCGGTCCAGTCGTTGAGCAGGCTGACGTAGATGGCCCCCACCGTACAAGCCAGCAGCAGCAGCAACAACTGCGGCAGCAGCGGCCAAATGGCTACCCGGGCCAGGCTCGCCGTGGCGTAGGCCGTGGCCAGCATGGGCGACAATTTGTACCCCCACCACTCGCTGGCACGGGCCATTTTTGCCACCTGACGGGCCCCCCGGGGCTGCGCGGCCAGTGCCGGCAGCGCCACATTATCTACCATATTTCCTAAACAAGGGACCCCATCGTTCCGAATTTTGCTCAAATGAAGGAAACAATTTACACTTCCCAATCGCCGCTGCAAGCCCCGCGGGTTTTCTTGCGGGCCGTGCGCGACGACCTGCGGGTGGTTTACCACATCGGCTGGCAGTTATTCGTGCGCAACCTGAAGCTACAGGTACGCCAAAGCCTGCTCGGCTACGCCTGGATGCTGCTGCCGCCCCTGATAGCCGGCGTGGTGTGGATTTTTCTGGGCCGGGCCAAAGTGCTGAACGTACAGACCTCCGGCATTCCTTACCCTGCTTTCGTGCTGGCGGGTGTGTTTCTCTGGCAAGGGTTTGTGGAGGCCATCAATTGCCCTTTGCAGCAGCTCTCGACGGCCCGCGCCACGCTGGCCAAGGTGCGCGTGCCCCACGAAGCCTTTGTGGCGGCCGGAGTGGGCGTGGTGGTGTTCAATAGCTGCATTCGTTTGGTTGTTCTGCTGGCCGTGATGCTGTGGTTCAGAGTGCCTTTCACGGGCACGCTGGCCCTGGCCCCGCTGGGGCTGCTGGCCCTGCTGGGGCTGGGCTTCGCGCTGGGCTGGCTGGTGGCGCTGCTGGGCTTGCTCTATACCGACGTGGCAACGGCCCTCGGCGTGGCCCTCAACCTGTGGTTTCTCGTCACGCCCATCGTGTATTCGCTGCCTGGTGGCTCGGCCCGCTGGCTGGTTCTCAACCCCGTAGCGCCGCTGCTCATCACCACCCGCAACTGGCTGCTGGCGGGGCCGCTCGCGCCCATGCCAGGTTTCTGGCTCGTGGCGGGGCTGGCCGGGGCCGCGTTTGGAATCAATTGGCTGGCCTACCGCCTGGCCCGGCCTCACCTCATTGCCCGCCTCTAGTCTTTCTTGCTTTTAGCTGATGCTTACTGTTCCCCGTGCGGTATTGGTCCGCTACGTGCCTTCGTTTGTTATACAACTTCTGCGTGGCGCAAGGCACCGGCTGGCGCAGTCGGGGCCGGGCCGCCGGCCCCTGCGCCACATGTTTGTGTTTGGGGGACGCTCTACTTACTGGCCGCAGGCAGGGCGCGAATTGTACGCCCGCGAGCCCGCCTTTCGGGCAGCCGTTGAGGAATGCGAGCGAATATTGGTAGAAGAATTGGATGGCCCCTCGGTGCTGAGTCAATTTACCGGGGCCGCAGGCCCGGGCTTCTGGCAGGATGAGCCGCGCCTGCTGCACTTCACTGTGGTGATGCAACTGGCTCTGGTGCAGCTCTGGCGCGCTCACGGCGTGCAGCCCGGGGCCGTGCTCGGCATCAGCGGCGGAGAAATAGCGGCCGTGTACGCGGCCGGCGGCCTGAGCCTGTCCGATGCCCTGCGCGTAAGTGCCTGCCGGGGGCTCACCAGTGAGTTGGAACCGCGCCAATACCGCGCGCTAGCGGTTGGATCCGGCTTTGCTGCCGCCGGCCCGCTGGCGGCGGGGAGTCCCGTTGAGCTAGCCATTGTGTTGGTGATGGATGAAAACGCCTGCCTGGCTTTTTGCCAAGAATCAGATTTGACCCAGGCGCAGGCCTACCTGGCCGCGCACGAAATCGAGAGTGAGATTATCCGGGCCGACCCTATTTGGCCTTACCACGCCCCGCGGGTCGCCCGGCACCTGTCGGTTTTGCACCGGAGCTTGGCCGGGCTGGTGGCGCAGCCCCTGGCCGTGCCGTGCTATTTGGGCACACTGGGCCGGCAGGTGCCGGCCGGCGGCACGGTAGGAACCGACTTCTGGCTGATGGGGCGCTACTACCCCGTGCTGCTGCACACAACCCTGAGTGCGGCCCTGGCCGACGGCTATAAAATGCTGACGGTCATCGGCACCGACCCTTTTCCATTTTTCAAAAAGCCGTTGGCTGGCCGCTTGGGCACGGCGCAGCTGCTGGGGGCCCTCCAGCAAGAAGAGTCCGAATGGGCTACTTTCCGCGCCACCCGCCGCGAGTTGAAAAGGCAGCGTGTGAAACCGGGCGTTCCGCTGCTGGTCGCCCCGTCGGCGTTGGCCCCGACTGCTCCGATGGAGTTAGCCAACCCGGAATTTGTAGCCAACCCGTACCCCGTGATTGCCTGGTTGCGGCGGCGCGGCGGCATCCACCCTCTGCCCTCCGAAGCCAGCTGGCTCGTTCTCGACGCGGACTTGGTACAGGCTGTGCTGCGCCAGCCGGATATCTTTTCCAGCCACGCGAACGCAGAATTCGACTCGGAGCTGCTCGGTGCCGACCCGCCCCTGCATACCGGCAACCGGGCGTTGTTTCAAGCCTTTTTCGCGCCTCGGGAACTGGCCGCGCTGGCTGACTACACCGCCGCTATGATGCAGGAACTGATGCAAGGCCTACAGGGGCGTGCCTCCTTCGACTTCGTAGCCGAGTTTGCTATTCCCCTCACGCAAGCCGTTGGGGGCCAGCTACTGGGCCTCACGCGTACCGAGCGCACCGCGTTGCAGGCCTGCCTGCCCGGCCACGCCTACGAGATGGGGTATTTGGTGCAGCTCACCACCTTTTTCGAAGAATATTTTGACAATCGAGCCCTGCCCGCCTCCCCGCCCGTGATGCTCGACCTGCTGCTGGGGCAGCAGCAACGGGGCGAGCTGACCCGCACTGCCGCGCTGGGGCTGACGAAGACGCTATGGCTGGCGGGCATCGTTACCAGCAGCATGCTGCTGAGCAGTGCGGTGCACTACTTGTTCACGTACCCCCATCTGGCCGAGCAGCTGCGCGCGCAGCCGGAGCTAATAGATTCATTTGTGGAAGAAATCCTGCGGCTGGAATCGCCATTGAAAACTTTTTGGCGCAACACGACCAAGCCAACGGCGTTGGGCGGGCAGCTGCTGCCAGCGAACAGTCAGGTAATTTGCAGCATGGCCGCGGCCAACCGCGACCCGGCCCGCTACCCGCACCCCGATGAGGTGGACCTCACGCGCCGGGGCCGCCATTTGGCGTTCGGCGGCGGCATTCACGCCTGCCTGGGGGCACATCTGGCGCGCCTGGAGGCACGCATAGTGGTTCGCTGGGTGCTGGACCAGGGCCCCGCGATACGGCTTACCAACCCGTTTGCGCTGCCGGAATACTTTCCCAGCGGCCATTTTCGGGCGCTGGCTATTTTGCCACTCACTTTCCGGGCTCCGGTTTCCGCATGATGCCTGCTTCGACTCCGCCGGTAGTCACGGTGCAAAACCTGTCTAAGAAGTTCTGTGCCCGGCTGCGCACCTCGCTCTGGTACGGCCTGCGCGACATTGCCGCCGAGCTTTGGCCAGGGGAACGCTCCCATTCCGGCCTGCGGCGGGCTGAGTTCTGGAGCCTGAAAGACGTGTCCTTTGAGTTGCGGAGAGGAGAAGCACTGGCCATCATTGGGGACAACGGGGCCGGCAAAAGCACCTTGCTTAAACTTCTCAACGGCCTCATCAAGCCCGATGCGGGGACCATCCACATCCGGGGCCGGGTAGGGGCCCTCATCGAGCTGGGCGCGGGGCTCGACCCCGTTCTCAGCGGCCGCGAAAACATCTTCGTGCGGGCGGCCCTGTTGGGCTATGCCCGCACCGAAATACTGCCGCTGCTGCCGGCCATTATTGAGTTTACGGGCCTGGGAACAGCCATCGAAATGCCGGTGCAATTTTATTCTTCCGGCATGGTGTCGCGGCTGGCCTACGCGGTGGCAGCCCACCTGCACCCCGACGTGCTGCTGGTGGACGAGGTGCTGGCTGTGGGCGACTTCGACTTTCAGCGCAAGTGCATCCGGCATATGCTGGGCTATCTGGCCAATGGAGGTTCGCTTATCCTCGTCTCGCACCAGCCTCACCACATCCAGTCGGTGTGCCAGCGCGGGCTGGTGCTCAGCCGGGGCAAGCGCACGTTTGCCGGCACGGCCACCGAGGCCCTGGACTACTATTACGCACAGCAGCAGCAGACGGCCGCACCCGTCGTGGTGCCGAATCCTGGGCCGTTAGCTCTAAGTCCTGACCGCCCCGTGGTGATTGAGCGCTTGGTAGTGAATGGTAACAACGGCGCGGCCATCGGGCCGGGCGACGACCTGACGCTGACGCTTGCCTATCAAGCCTTGGGCCCGGTGGCGGCGGTCGGCTGGGCGTTTTACATTTATACCAACGACGGCTCAATCTGCATCACGAGTGCGGCGCGGCCGGCACCTGCCACGCTCTTAGCGGGGCATCATATGCTGAGCTGCCGACTGCCGCGGCTGCCCCTGACCGCCGGCGACTACTTGGTGAAAGCCACTATCTTCGACTTTGCTGCCCGGCAGCCGCTGACGCAGTGGGGCTGGGAGGGCACGCCCACCCGGCTCCGGGTAGAAGCCGCCAGCAGCCGCACGAAAAACACCCAGAAAATGCTCCAGCAGCTCGTTACCGTCGACGTAGAATGGAATTCGTGACTGCTGGCCCGGTGGCGGCCGGCGCGGCGGCAGCGCCCGCTGCCCTCGACGGAGCCATCGCACGCGGGTTGGCTTATCTACAGCAGCACCAGTACCCCAACGGCGAGATTTGCTGCTACATCGCCGCCGATGAGCCCATGCTGGCCTGGACCAGAACCGATAGCACCGTGTTTGCAACGACCGTCGTGGCGGCTTGCCTGCTGCCGTTGGCGGGGCAGCCAGCGGCCGCTGTAGTGATCAATAAAGCCACTAACTATCTACGGTACCAAATGTACCGCGGCGGCGTGTGGCCGGTGTTCTCCAACTTTCATCCCTGGCGGTGGGTAGTGCCCTACGACACCGATAGCATGGCCTACACTTCGGCCCTGATGCGGGACCAGGGAATTGACTGCCCGAGCCCCACCAATGTGCCCCTGCTGCTGGCCAACCGCAACCGGCCGGGCTTGTTTTACACTTGGTTTTTGCTGCGCCTGCGCTGGCAACCTAACCTGACGCACTGGCGCCTCGTGGCCCGGGAGGTACTGCATCCGTTCCAGAGCCTTGCGTTTTGGCATGCCAACGAATGCACCCGCGCCGATGTAGACATGGGCATCAATACCAATATTCTCTACTATTTGGGCG
This sequence comes from uncultured Hymenobacter sp., assembly GCA_964242665.1. Lineage (GTDB taxonomy): Bacteria > Bacteroidota > Bacteroidia > Cytophagales > Hymenobacteraceae > Hymenobacter. The sequence goes on along the minus strand of CAXTBA010000057.1, from coordinate 11,041 downwards.
ATGTGGAGGCTACCCAGCCCATCATCGCCGAATTGCTGAACATTATCGCGGAACGCCGCGAGCACGATTGCGACAAGTGGTACCGCAACCCGTTCACGATTTACTACCTGTTGGCCCGCGTGTATGGGCAGGGCGTGAGCAAATTGGAGCCCGCCCGCCCGGCGGTGTTGGCGCGGATACTGGCCACTGCCCGGCCCAGCGGGCAACTTGGCACCTCCATCCTGGATACGGCCTTCGGGGCCACCACGCTGTTGCACCTGGGCTACAGGGGCCCGGAACTGGATAAAGCCGTGCAATTTATCGTGCGGGCACAGGTCGAAACCGGCGAGTGGGCCCGCTGGCTTTTTTATTACGGCGGCCCGAAGCTGTTGCAGGGGTGGGGCTCCGAAGAAATCACCACGGCCTTCTGCCTGGAGGCGCTGGCCCGGTACCGCGCCCTACAGCCCGCCGGCCCGCCAACCAAGAGTTGAGGCCGCCAACCGGTGGCTCAAGCTTCCCAATGGATTTACCCGGCCTTGCGGTGCCATTCTGTTCTATCGCAGCGCATTTTCAAACTTTTACCCTGTTCCCGTTCGCCTGCCTCCTCCCTTGATGGAACCTCTCCCCCAACAAACCTCACCGCGCTACCTGGAACTGGATATACTCCGGTTTGTCGCCATCATGGCCGTGGTGGTGGTGCATTTCACTTACACCTTTCCCGCCATTACGCACACGGGCCCGTCGTACCCGGCCATCAGCCCGGCATCGCGGTATGGCTACTTAGCCGTGCCCTTGTTTTTCATGATCAGCGGGTTTACCGTGGTCAAGTCGGCTCGCCGCAAAACGGTATCCCAGTTTTTAGTGGCCCGGGCAGTCCGGTTATACCCCGTGTTTTGGCTCAGCTGCACCCTGACCTTTATCAGCCTACGGCTGAGTCACCGCATGGGGGATGTCCCAGTCAAACAGTACTTGTTCAATATGACCATGCTGCAAGAATTTTTTGGCCAGGCTTCCATCAATGGTGTCTATTGGACACTTACTTCCGAGCTGACGTTTTATTTTCTGATTACGCTCCTCATTGCCTACCAACTCTGGGGCCGTCTGCTGCTGGTGCTGGTGGGCTGGTTGAGCTACGTGCTGCTGGTGGGCCCCTCGCTGGGCGGCAACCTGTTTGCGCAACTCCTCATGCCCAGCTACGCCCCTTATTTTATCGCAGGCGTTTTGTTTTACCTGCTTCATACGCGTACCACGGCCCCTTGGAAGATTTACACCGCCTTGGGGGTTACCTTCTTGCTGACCCTACGCAGCGACCGGGCCCAGCACCTGCTGCTGGAGCAGTTTTACCAGGGCCCCCCGAATTCTTTCAATAGCTACATCAGTGGTGGAATAATTGCCGTGTTTTACCTCTTGTTCTACCTGATTATTTTTCGTCGGCTTGCCGTGTCGCCCCTGCCCATTTGGGGTTGGATGGGGCGCCTTACTTACGCCCTATACCTGACCCACACGCTCGGGGCTTTGCCCCTGCGGCTGCTCAACGGCCGGGTGGATAAATACCTTCTGTTGGCGGGCACCATCGGTGCCGTGCTGGTTATTGCCTGGGCAGTGCACATCCTGGTAGAGGTTCCTGGCAAACGGCTGCTGACGCGCATATCTGCCCCAGTACCGGCCTACGCGCACGAGCCGCAAATTTTGCAGCCGGCCATGCCGTTGCTTCAGGCTACGCCAAATTTCTAAGAGTGCGGCTCCTTGAGGTAAAATTTATCATAGTTTGAATATAACCTCTTGATGTAATGGGCTTTCGATACAACACGCTTCCCGACCGGCCGGCCCCGCACTTCTGCGCCGATTTCGTGCTGCGGGCCATGCAGGTACCCGCCAGGGCCGGCGTGTGTGTGGCCAAGCGGAAGTCGGAAACTACAGTGTAAGTCCGGACTTTCAAAATCTATCAGTGAGTCTTTCCCTCCAGGAAATCCACGAGCCCGCCGCTACGGCCCGCGGCGTGCGCCTGCTGCTCTGGCGCGACGACCTCATCAACCCCGACCTGCCCGGCAACAAGGCCCGCAAGCTCAAGTACAACCTGCTGGAGGCCCGCCGCCAGGGCCATACCCGGCTGCTCACCTTTGGCGGGGCCTACTCCAACCACCTGGCGGCCGTGGCCGCGGCCGGGCGGCTCTACGGTTTCGCCACCGTGGGCCTGGTGCGGGGCGAAGCGGCGCAGGCCCTCAACCCCACCCTGGCCCGGTGCGTCGCCGACGGCATGGCCCTGCACTACCTCGACCGCACCGCCTACCGCCGCCGCGCCGCGCCCGATTTCCTAGCCGAAACGCAGCGGGCTTACGGCCCTGCCTACCTGCTGCCCGAGGGCGGCACCAACGCCCTGGCCCTGCCCGGCGTGGCCGAGCTGGCGGCCGAAATCCGCCAGCAAGTGGCGTTTGACGCGCTGGCCGTGGCCGTGGGTACGGGCGGTACGCTGGCCGGCCTGCTTACTGGCCTAGTGGGTCCCGAGCGGGCCCTGGGCGTGGCCGCCCTGAAAAACGGCGGCTTCCTGAAAGATGAAATTGACGCGCTGACGCAGGCGGCGGCCGGTAAGGTTTTCAGCAATTACAACCTGGCCACGGACTACCACTTCGGCGGCTACGCCAAGTATTCGGCGGAGCTGCTGGCCTTCATCCGGCGGTTTGAAGAGCGGCACGGGGTGCTGCTCGACCCGATCTACACCGGCAAGCTGCTGTTTGGCGTGCTCGATTTGGTTGAAAAGGGGCACTTCCGGCCGGGGAGCACGGTGGTGGCCGTACACACCGGCGGCTTGCAGGCGTGGGCGGGGTGGCGCGAGCGGTTCGGCAGTGAGCTATAGATTTTAATCCGCCGCGCTTTTTACCATTGGGTTGTCCACCTTTCCCCAGGTTTTCCACAACGCCAACGCCGCCAGCGCGAACACGAACGGCAGCACCGGGGCCAGGAAGCGCACGTCGTAGTCGTCCACGGTCAGCATCACCACGGCGGCTTGCAGCAGCGGCCCGGCGGCCAGAAACACCCGCGCCGGGGCCCACACCTCGCGCAGCCGGGCCCCGCGCACGGCCAGTGCGTACAGCGGCCACAGCAACAGCACATTGGCCGCGCGGTGGGCCAGCGAGTAGTGCGGCTTCAGCCCGCTTACGAACACGAACAGCTTGCCCAGGGCCAGCCGCGCGAAGTAGCCGGGGTTGTGGGCCGCGAAGGCGAGCACCCGCGCCGCCGGCCCGGTGCCGGCGGGCGGAAACCACAGCGGCGCGGCCGGATGCACGGCCCACGTCGGCACGAGGAACATCAGCTCGCCCCGCCGGTAGGTGTCCATCAAATGAAACGTGGCCAGCTGGTGGTTGAGGGCCTGCCAGAGCAGCGGCGACGCCAGCGCCAGCCCCGCCAGCACGGCCCGGAACGGCCAGCGGTCGGGCCAGCCGCGCAGCGCGGCGAGGCCCGCCAGGGCCGCCGCCAGCGCCACCACGAAGCCGTTGGGCCGCGCCAGGGCCGTGAGCGCCAGCAGCGCCAGCAGCACCGCCCAGGGCCCCCGGCCCCCGGCGCGCACCCGCACCAGCGCCGCAAACGAGAGCACCGATAGGCTGATGAACAACGATTCGGTGAGCAAGTAGGGGTTGAACTGCTGCACGTCGGGCCACGCAATGAACAGCCCCGTGGCCAGCGCCGCCGCGCCCGCCCGCCCGCCGGCCAGCCGCCGCACGGCCCCGTACAGGGCCCCCGCCGCCAGGCCCGACAGTATAATTTGCCCCGCCACGATGCCCCACCGGCCCGTTCCCAGCCACAGCCAGCCGCTCTGAAACAGCGGGTACAGCACGTAGCGGACGTTGTGGCCGGGCTCGAAGTAGCCGCACTCGGCGATATCGGCGGCGTAGGCCAGGTAGCGGGCGCTGTCGTTGGCAAAGCGCGGCCCGTGAAATTTCAGCAGAAACCCCGCCTGCGCCGCCGCCCACAGGCCCACCAGCAGGGCCCCGTGGCGGGGCATTATGTATTGGCGTAACAAATAAATGAGCGAAGGCAGGCGCATGGGCCGCAAAGCTAGGGCCAGGGCCCCCGGGCGTAGCCGCTACCCAGCGGCGCGGCGGCCGTATGTAAGCCTGTATGAACCTCGTCCGTCTTGTCCGCCGCCTCGTGCCGCTCTTGTTTTTGGTGGCGTTGGGCTGGTTTCTGTGGAAGAAAATCGGCCCTACACTGGCCGGCCTCAGCCCGCTCGCGCAGGAGCCGCGTGTAAGTGTGACCCACAACACCGTCCTCACGCAGGTGGAGGCCCTGGGCAAGCTGGAGCTGGTGCGCTACCGCTTCAAAGACGTGGTGGAGTACAAGCGCACCGGCCGCTACGCTTTTTTGCCCGACGCCAAAGTGGCCCTGGTGGTGGGCGGCGAAGCCGTGGGCTGCCTCGACCTGCGCAAAATCCGGCCCCAGGACGTGGTGCTCGAAGGCGACTCCGTGGTGCGCGTGTTCCTGCCCGCGCCCGAGCTGTGCGGCTTCCAGATCAGGCACGACCAAAGCCGCGTGTTCAGCACCGAAAACGGCTTTTTCCAGGACGCGGAGCTGGTGGACGAAGGCTACAAATACGCCGAGGCCCAGGTGCGCACGGCCGCTTTGCAGTCGGGCATTCTGGCCGAAACCCAGCGCAACGCCCAGCAAGTGCTGGGGCCCCTGCTGCGCACGCTCACCGGGCGGCGCGTGGTGCTGGGGCAGCAAATGACGCTGCCGGCGGCGGGCCGAAAAGATTAAGCGATGCCCATGCCCGGCAATCCGGTTTAGGAGAGTTAACAATAATCTGCTACCTGAATCTTCGCAAAACTACTCTTAGCGACCTTGCGTAAGAATCGAGCTCAGCACAATAACTTCAACGGTGCTGTTCTTTTTACCCAAAATAAATCACCGTCCGCATGGTAAAATTTCGTCATTTGAGAATGCCCGCGCTGCTCGTATCGGGCCTGGCCGTGGTCGTGGCGGCCTGCCAGGGCGGCGGCTCCGCCAAAACCGCGGATGCCACCACCGCCCACGAGGCCGTGGGCGACACCACCAAAAGCGGGGCCACCGGCACGGCCCTGCACGCGGGCAGCGTCGCGGCGGGCCGCGACGTGTACCGCTACGAAACCTTCGGCGACGAAGGCTTTTGGACCGACGCCGCCCGGATGCCCCAGGGCATGAAAGCGGCGAAAATGACGGTACTCCAGGCCCTGCAAGCCGGTGTAAACTTCGACGTGGACGCTTTTCCGGCCGACTTGAAGGCCACTCTGGCCAGCGAAGTCAAAACCGACCACTCGCCGGGCAAGGCCCCCAAGCTCAACGACCCTGCCACGCTCGATGCGCTGGTGAAGGCCAACGCGGTGATTGGCATGGTGCCCAAGGGCGCGAAAGTGGGCATCACCTGCGCCTTGTGCCACGCCATCACCGATAAGTCGCTGTACGAATTGACGGGCAAGGGCACCATCGGCAAGCGCATCGATGGGCCCACCCAGCATTCGCTCAACGTGGGCAAGCTGCTGGCCACCTGCGGCAACACCCGGGCTTTCTTCCCTACCGCGCAGCTCCAGGGCCCCGACGGCAGCACCATCGGCCGCGCCGCCAAGGGCCTGACGGCCAAATCGACGGAAGCCGATTTCGACGCCTACTTCAGCAACCCGAAGTATTACCCGGTGGGCATGTTCGACGACTCGCCCGACGGCAATGGCAACCCGGTGCACATCCAGCCTTTCTTCCGCCAAGACTTGGCTGCGCCCTACGGCTCGTCGGGCCAGAACGATAAGCTGAACGATTTCAACAACACGGTGTACACGGCCCTCTTCGACCCGAGCAATTTGCTCTCACCCGGCGGGATGCAGTTCATCCACGGCCTCGGCGCTACGGCCGGCGACTCGATGCTGGCCGGCTACAAGCGCGTGCTGGCCACCACCGGCGTTACGGGCTACCCCTACATCGTGGCCCACGCGCAGGGCAAGCCCGGCGACGCGCCCACCCCCACCGGCAAGCGCGTAGACGAGCAAAAGCTGCTCGACCTGCAAGCCTACGTAAACAGCTTGCAAGCCCCCAAAGGCCGGGTGACCGACGCCGCCCTCGTGGCCCAAGGCCGCACCCTGTTCGTGTCGGAAAAGTGCACGGCTTGCCACAACACCAACCAAGGCATCGCCGTCCAAACCAAGCTCGTGCCGATGAACGTCATCTGGCCGGCGTACGCGCCCAAGGTGCTGGCCCAGCGCAAGGCCCCGCTCTCGCCTATCCAGAATGCGCCCGGCACGTTCGACGACAAAATGATTGTGGTGGACGCCAGCCCCGGCGGCGGCATCCGCGGCAACGCCCTGCCCCTACTGCTCGACCTGGCCCGCAAGCCCGTGTTCCTGCACGACGACTCGGTGCACAGCCTCGACGAGCTGCTTGACCCCAAGCGCGGCAAAACTTCGCCCCACCCCTTCTACGTGATGGCCCCCGCCCAACGCACACAGGTAGTGGCATACCTGAAGAGCCTCGACACCGACAGCAAGTAGGGATTGGCTTTACAGGAAAAGGGGCCCCGCAACGCACGTTGCGGGGCCCCTTTTTTGCGCCCGGCGTTTTATTAACTGTGCCGGTTCCGACGTCAGGCGGCCTCGTCTTCGTACACAGCTACCAGGTTGGCCAATAGCTGCTCCAGCAGCTTGCGGCCCTTCCACAGTGATTTCAGCTTGTCGCGGATTTGCGCGGCGGTTTGCACGAACTCTTGCTCTTCGGCCGTTTCGTGGCCCTCAAAAAGCATCAGCTGCTCCACCATCTCGCGGGTCATTTCGGGGTGAAACTGGAGGCCGATAAGGGCGTCGCCCCACACAAACCCCTGCGTGGCGCACCCGGCCGACATGCCCACCCGCAGGCCCCCCGGCGGCACCGTGAACGTGTCGGCGTGCCAATGCAGCACGGCCGCCTTTGCGGGCCAGCCGCGCAGCAGTGGGTGTTCCAGGGCCCGGGCTGAGAAGCGCACCGTCCAGAAACCGATTTCCGGGGCCGGGTTGGGGCGCACCTCGCCGCCCAGGGCCTGGGCCAGCAGCTGGGCCCCCAGGCAGATGGCCAGCGTGGCCTTGCCCGCCCGCACCACGCGGTGCAGAAAATCTTTCTCGGCGCGCAGCCACGGGTACGCGGCCTCGTCGTGCACGCTCATCGCCCCGCCCAGCACCAGCAGGCCGTCAAACTCCGCCATTTCCGGAAACACCGGCTCCGGCTCGAACAAGCGCGTATAGGTCAGCGGGTGGCCGTGGGCGGCCAGCCAGTCGGCGGCGTGGCCGGGGCCCTCGTCAGGCAAGTGTTGCAGGCAGTGCCAGCGCATAGGGCAGTTTTGCGGTTGAGCGAAAGTAGGGCGGGCTTGGCCAGCTCGCCTTACTCGTTGTCGGGGCCGGGGGCCCCCAGCTCGTCGAGGGCCATTTTGATCAGGTCCTGCTCGTAACCTTTGCCGGTGAGGTAGACGGTGATTTTCTGGCGGCGCACGCGCGGATTTTTTTCCTTCTCCTGGCGGTCCTTTTTTTCCAGCGCGCTCACCAGGTTCTGGTAGTATTCGTCGCCGTCGATTTCTTTCAGGCCCGACTTGATGCAGAACTCGCTGATGCCTTTCTGCTTCAGCTCTTGCACGATGCGGCGGCGGCCCCACTGTTTGTTGCGGTAGTGGCCGCGCACGAAGGCTTGGGCAAACCGCTCCTCGTCAAGTAGTTTCTCGCGGCTGAGGCGGATGATGATTTCGCCGGCTTCGTCCTCGTCCAAGCCGTATGAGCGCAGCTTTTGCTCAACTTCTTTCTGGTTGCGCTCCTGGTAGGCGCAGAAGGCAGCGATTTTTTGCAAGGCTTCGCCGGGTGTGTAAGCCTTAGGCGTTTTGTCGGTTTTGAACATGTGCGCGGGGAAAAGCAATTTATTTCAACACCCGACGGCGCAGGATAATTGGCAAGGTGGTAAAATATTTTCCAAGGCCGTGCGTCGTGCCCAGGGCCCTGCTTTGCCGCAGCAAGCCGATACGGAAAAATTCTTTGGAAACTTTGAATCCGTTTAAAGTTTCCATTGTATCTTTGCCGCGTCGCTTATGGAAATCAAAGACCGCATCTTACAGCACGCCCGAACCCTGTTTTTGCGAAACGGCATCAAAAGCGTGAGCATGGACGACATCGCCGCCAGCCTGGCGATGTCCAAAAAAACCCTTTACAAAAGCTTCACCAACAAAGACGAAATCGTGGTGGGCATGCTGACCCAGCACCTGCACAAATCGCAGAGCGAGTGCGCGAGCATGGCCAACCACGCGGCCAACGCCGTGGAGGAGATGCTCAACATCTCGCGCTGGGCCGAGCAGGAGTTGGGCAGCCTTCACCCCAGCGTTTTTTACGACCTCAAGAAATACCACCCGACCGCCTGGGCCTTGTTTGCCGCCCACAAAAACACCTTCATTCTCGACCAAATAATCCGGAACCTGCGGCGCGGCATGGCCGAGGGGCTGTTCCGCCCCGACCTCGACGTGGACGTGCTGGCCCGCCTCAGCCTGGCCCAGATTGAGCTGACTTTTGACATCGAACTGTACCCGCCCGTGCATTTTGGGGCCGTGCGCGTGAACCGGGTGTTCGACGAGCACTTCCTGCTGGGCGTGGCCTCGCTCAAGGGCCACCGGCTCATCAACAAATACCAACACATTACGGAGGACGAATAGGCCTCCGCCCGTCCGACACCCTACTTTTTTTCTGATGAACAAGACGTTGCTACGTTCCCGGCCCTGGCGCTGGGCCGCCCTGCTGAGCGCGGCTCCGCTGGCGCTAACGGCCCAAACGGCCCCGCCGCCCGCCCTCGGCGCGGGGGCCCCCACCATGTCCCTGAGCCTGCCACAGGCCGTGCATTTCGCGGTGCAGAACAAGTCGAGCCTGCTGGCCACGCGCTTGGCCGAGCAAACGGCCAAGGCCCGAGTGGGCGAAATCAAGGCCCAGGGCCTGCCGCAGCTGAGCGTAGGGGCCAACGTGGCCGACAACTTCAAGCTGCAAAAGAGTTTGGTGGACTTTGGGGCCTTTGGCGGGCCCACGCTCAACGGCACCACCCTCACCGAAGCCGACATTGCCAAGGCCCAGGCCGGGCAGGCCGTGACGCTGAACCCGGCCTACACGCCCGCCGTGGCCGGGCCGCCCCAGCCGTTTGCCTTCGGCCTGCAATACGCGGGCAACACGTCGGCGTCGTTCTCGCAGCAGCTGTTCGACGGCTCTTACCTCATCGGGTTGAAAGCCGCCAAAGTGTACCAGGAGTTGAGCAAGAAGCAGACCCAGCAGGCCGAAATCGACGTGGTGGAGCAGGTAAGCAAGGCGTATTACAGCACGCTGGTGGCCCGCTCGCGCCTGGCCCTGCTGGCCCGCAACGTGCAGCGCCTCGACACGGTGCTTTACCAAACCAACCAGACGTTCAAGGCCGGCTTTGCCGAGAAGCTGGACGTGGACCGTCTGCGCGTGCAGCGCAACAACCTGGTGGTGGAGCAGCAAAAAGCCCAGCGCCTTACCGAGCTGAGCGTGGCGCTGCTCAAGTTCCAGATGGGCCTGCCCCAGGCCCAGGCCGTGCAGCTCACCGACTCGCTGGGGGCGGCGGTGGTTGATGCCGGGGCCCTGCGCCAGCGCCTCGGCGCGGCCAGCTTCGGCACCGGCAGCGGGCCCGGCGGCCTGGGGGCCCTGCCCGCTGCCTCGGAACCGACCGGCGCGGCCACGCCGGCCCCCACGGCCAACAACAACGGCCAGCCGGTGCAGGCCGAGGCGGCGTTCAACTACAACAACCGCATCGAATTCTCGACCCTGCAAACCCAGCAGGCCCTGGCCGGCCTCGACCTGCGCAACCGCCAAGCCGGGGCCTACCCCCGCCTGGTCCTCACGGGGGCCTATGGTTTCACGGGCTCGGCCAAGTCGGCGAGCGACTTGTTTGCCTTCCGGGGGCCCGACTCGCGGGCGTCCAACGGCTTTGCCAACCAGAACTGGTTCGGGTTCGGCAACGTGGGGCTGGCGCTGAACATCCCGGTGTTCGACGGCTTCCGCCGCCGCTACCAGGTGCAGCAGGGCCGCATCGCCCAGCAAACCATCGAGCGCGGCTTCGAAACCCTACGCCAGAGCATCGACTTGCAAGATGCGCAGAGCCGCACTACGCTCGTCAACGCCCTCGATGTGCTCGACAGCCAGAAGGAAAACCTGGCCCTGGCCGCCGACGTGGCCCGCGTCACGCGCATCAAGTTTAACGCCGGCGTGGGCTCCAACCTGGAGGTCATCACAGCTGAAACTTCCCTGCGCGAAGCCCAAACCAACTACTACGCCGCCATTTATGACGTGCTGGTGGCCAAGGTGGACCGCGACAAGGCCACCGGCGAGCTGTACCAGGCCGCGCGTTAGCTTTTAGCTGATAGCTGGTAGCTGTTAGCTTTTTCTCCTGTCTGAAAAACACTTTCCTTTATATGAATTCTTTCCTTTCAAAAGCCAGCGGCTCCCTAAAAAAAGCTAACAGCTATCAGCTAATAGCTCTCAGCTTATTAATGGCTTCCTGCGGCGGTGCCAAAGACTCTAAAGATCCCAAGGCCGAGCTGGCTGCGCTGCAAAAGCAGCAGGCCGACACGCAGGCCAAAATTGCCGACCTCGAAGCCAAAAACAAGAGCACGGGCGCGGCCCAGCCGGCCACGCCCGTGTCGGCCACCGTCATCAAGCCCGGGGGCTTCAAGAGCTACCTGGAGGTGCAGGGCCGGGCCGACTTCGACCAGAACGCCACCGTGCCGGCCCGCATGGCCGGCACCCTCACCAGCGTGCGCGTGGTGCGCGGCGACCGGGTGGGGGCCGGCCAGGTGCTGGCCACGATCGATGCCAGCATCCTCGACGCCAGTGTGGCCGAGCTGCGCACCCGCCTCGACCTGGCCCGCACCGTGTACACAAAGCAGAAAAGCCTTTGGGACCAGCAGATTGGCACTGAAATTCAATACCTGACGGCCAAAAACAACAAGGAAAGCCTGGAGCGCAACCTGGCCACCCTCAGCCGGCAGCGGGCCATGTACAACGTGGTGGCCCCCTTCGGCGGCACCGTGGACGAGGTG
>CAXTBA010000056.1:0-21806 GCA_964242665.1 uncultured Hymenobacter sp. | reverse complement strand
TGCGGCCCCCGGCCACCATGGCGCGCAGGTTCAGGTTCTCGCACAGCTCCTTGCGAGCGTCGTAGAGGCGGCGGCCCAGGCGCAGCGAGCGGTACTCGGGGTCCACGAACACGTCCACGCCATAAAGCGTGTCGCCCTCCGGGTCGTGGGTGTCGAATTTGCCGTTGCCGGTGATTTTGGCGTAAGTGTGCTTGTCACCAAACTCGCTGTATTCCACGATGATGGCCAGTGCCGCCGCCACCAGCCGGCCGTTGTCTTCAATGCCAATCTGGCCCTCGGGAAATTTGCGAATCAGGGCCCCGAACTCGTCGGCCGACCACGCGCCCTCCATGTTGGAGTACACCTTGTCCATGATGACTTTGATGGCCTTGAAATCGGAGCGGCGGAGGGTTCGCAGCACGAGTTTGTGCGCTGGGATGGCGGTGGGCGTCAGGCGCTCGTCGAGCGTAGGTTTGCCCACTTTTTTGTGATGAGTGCCGCCGGGTGTGGCTTTACCGTTGGAGTTGATGGCCATAAAAATCTAGTTGAAAAAAGTCGTTGGAAAGCCTGGGCAAGACGTGGGCGCGCCGGCTCAAAATTACCCGCAAAAAAAACGCCGGCCGGAGCCAGCGGTTTTTCTTAACCCCAGCCGGGGCCGTATAGTGCGGAAGGCCAGCGGCGGGCGGCCGGCTTTTCGCCGGCCGCCCGCTAATCGTTGAAAAAGTTTTGCCCATGTGACAGGGCCCCAGCGATTACCGGGCAGCCTGCGAAAAGCTGGCTGCCCGGCCTGGTGCGTCGGCTTTTATTCGCGCACCACGCGCCGCGTGGCCGTGCCCTGGGCCGTCGTCACCGTCAGCAGGGCCACGCCGCGAAACTCGCCGAACAGCGCCGCGTCGAGCGCCAGGCGGCCGGGGCCTCCGGCGAAGTGCTGGCTGAACAGCTGCCGCCCCACTAGGTCGCGGGCCGTGAGAATGAATGGCCCCGTGCCTACGGGCACCGCCAGGGCCAGGGCGCTACCCACGGCCGACGGGTTGGGGTAGGCGCTCAGGCCGGCGTCGGTGGCCGCGTCGCGGGTGGCCAGGGCCCCGCCGAGGTGGCGGTAGTTGTCGCGGTACTCCACGGCCGTCACCACTTCGCGGCCCGCCACTGCCGTGGTGGTGATGGTGAGCAGCGGCACGTGCTGGCCCGGGGCCAGCCACTGGTAGAGGCGGGTGCGGGGCAGGCGCAGGCCCTGGTTGGTGGGCGGGCTGGCCACGGCCAGGCTGTCGTGGTCGTCAATGCGCGTCACCACGCGCACCGCCTGAAACGTGCCGAAGGGCGTGGTGAGGGCCCCCCAGGCATCGGGCGCGTTCTGGCGCTTGCGCCGCTGGCTGAAGTAGCCGGTGCCGGGCACGCTAAGCTCAAAGAACGAGCTGCTCGAATCGGGCAGGCTGGCGTAGCTCAGCGGAAAGCGAAAGATGACGTCCTGCTGGGCCTTGCTTGGGTACGTTACGGGAAAGGCAATGCCGCTGACCGTGGCCCCGTAGCCCACCAAGCGGAAATCGGCCGCCGAGGCGTTATAAAACACGTAGGGGTCGGACACGGGCACTGGGAGGGCGGTGCCGGCCGGCAAGGGCAGGGCCTGGGGCGCGGCCACGGTAGCCAGGTTGTCGCCACTGGTATTGAACGTGAGCTGGTAAAATAGGCCCGCGGCGCTGCTTACGGGCACGTAGCGGTCCACGCGCTGGGCCGTGGGCACCAGACCGCCGTAGTTCCAGGTCTGGTTGGGGCCCCGCTGCGTGAGGGGCGGCGCGGTGGCCGGCAGCAGCGCGGCGGCCGTGCTCAGGTGCAGCGTGTCGCCGGGGGCGGGCATGTCGGCGGCGGTAATGACCGGCGAAACGGTCTGGGCCAGGGCTGGGGCGGGGCCCAGCAGCAGGCATAAGCGTACAATTTGGCGCATAATTAAGCAGCAGGTGAGACGGAACGAATATAGCGCCCGGCCCCGAAAAACCAAGTCTGCTACAGGGCCATCTCCGGCACGTCTTCGTCGGGGCCGTGCACCACCAGCCGGCCGGCGGTGGCCGCCCGAATTTGGGCCACGCTCACGCCGGGGGCCCGCTCGCGCAACACAAAGCCGTCGGGCGTCACGTCGAGCACGGCCAGCTCGGTCACAATTTTCTTCACGCAGCGCAGCCCGGTAATGGGCAAGGTGCAGTCCGGTAGCAGTTTGGACGAGCCGTCGCGGGCCACGTGCTGCATGGCCACGATGATGTTTTTGGCCGACGCCACCAGGTCCATCGCCCCGCCCATGCCCTTCACCATCTTGCCCGGAATCTTCCAGTTGGCAATGTCGCCGCGCTCGGATACTTCCATGGCCCCGAGGATTGTCAAATCGACGTGCTCGCCGCGAATCATGCCGAACGAGTCGGCCGACGAGAAGATGCTGGAGCCCGGCAGCGTGGTCACGGTCTGCTTGCCGGCGTTGATGAGGTCGGGGTCCACCTCGGCTTCGGTGGGGAAGGGGCCCATGCCGAGCAGCCCGTTCTCAGACTGCAACTCCACGTCGATGCCGGCCGGGATGTAGTTGGCCACCAGCGTCGGAATGCCGATGCCGAGGTTCACGTAGGAGCCGTCTTTTACTTCCTGAGCGATGCGCCGGGCGATGCCGTGTTTGTCGAGAGCCATTGGGTTTTGGTGCTTGTTATTTGGTTGTTGAGGTTTAGGGCCTTTTGTCATTGCGAGCGCAACGAAGTGGAGCGCGGCAATCTTTCCTTCGGGCTGCTTGGCTAATGGCGCTGCCGGAAGGAAAGATTGCTTCGTCGTTCCTCCTCGCAATGACAAGGGCCCCCACGGACTAATACCCATGCACCAAGCACCACCAACCAAGCACCAAAACTCAACCTACTGCGGCGCGTTGCGCTTGAGCAGGGCCTCGTACACCAGCTTTTTGAACTTGGCCGGCAGGTCGGCGGCCGTGGTGTTAGGGTATTTCTGGGTGTAGAGCAGGGCCACAATTTTCTCCTTCGGATCAACCCAATACGTGGTGCCGAAGATGCCGCCCCACTCGTAGGAGCCTTCCGACAGGCCCGATTGGGCCGCGCCCGGGGCCGTGATGATGCTGAAGCCCAGGCCGAACTTGTTCGCGCCCTGGTTCACGGCCCCGATCTGGTTCTGGGTCATCAGGGCCACGGTTTCGGGCCGGAGCAGGCGGCGGCCGTGGTACTCGCCGCCGTTGAGCAGCATTTGCAGGAAAACGGCGTAGTCGTCGATGGTGCTCGACAGGCCCGAACCGCCTGAAAAGTACGTGCCCGCGGCCTTGGGATAATCGGCCCGCAGGCCGCCGGTGGCCACCAGGGGCACCGTTTTCTTGTCTGCATCCTCGGTGTAGAGCGTGGCCAGGCGCGGCTGCAAGGCGGCGGGTAAATAAAACCAGGTGTCGCGCATGGCCAGCGGCTCAAAAATGCGCGTCCGTAGGTACTGGTCCAGCGGCTCGCCCGAGAGCACCTCAATCAGGCGATCCAGTACGTCCACGCTCAGGCCGTAAGTGAATTTTTCGCCCGGCTGGTTCATCAGCGGCAGGGCCCCCAGCGCGTCGATGGCCGCCGCCAGCGTGCCGCCCGGCGTGCCCACGCCGCTCGGAATGCGGGCCTTGGCGTAAATCGCCCGCGCCTCCTTGCTGCCGATGACGGGGTAGCCGATGCCCGAGGTGTGCGTCAGCAGCTGGCGGATGGTGATGTCGCCGCGCGCCGGCACCGTGGTGTAGGTCGAGTCTTTTTCATTGAACGTGGCCAGCACCTGGGGGTGCGCGAAGGCGGGCAGGTACTTCGCCACGGGGTCGTCGAGCCGAAACCGGCCTTGGTCAAACAGCATCATCGCGCCCACGCTGGTGATGGCCTTGGTTTGGGAGGCGATGCGCACGATGGCGTCGGGGGCCAGCGCCTTGCCAGCCGCCGCATCGGCGAGGCCAAACGCCTGGCGGTACACGATTTTGCCGTCGCGGGCCACGAAGCCGATGGCCCCCGGCACCCGGTCGCCGCTGCTGTATTCGCGCAGCAGCTGGTCGATGCGCTGCAAGCCGGCTTCGCTCATGCCCACGGTTTGGGGCGCGGCGGTTTGCAGCACGGGCGTGCGTCCGGGTTGGGCCAGGGCCCCCAGGCTGCCCAGCGCCAGGAAAAGCGGGAGTAGAAGCTTTTTCATGGACAAAGGAAGCAAGGGATTGATTAGGGGCAAAAAAGCCATCGAGATAACCAGGCCGTCATGCTGAGCTTGCGAAGCATCTCTCCCGCGCAAACAACTCAATCGATTGGATTACCTGCGGGAGAGATGCTTCACTGCGTTCAGCATGACTGCCTTTTTTGCCCTTCAATTTTTGCCTTTCAAGCTAACCAAATACCTGCCTACCCCGCGGCTCGCATCGTGCGCTGCTCAATCCGCTTCTCGTAGGCTTCGCCCTGAAAAATGCGCTGCACGAAGATGCCCGGCGTGTGAATCTGGTTCGGGTCGAGGGCCCCGGCGGGCACTAATTCTTCCACTTCGGCCACCGTGATTTTGCCAGCCGTGGCCATCATGGGGTTGAAGTTGCGGGCCGTGCCTTTGTACACAAGGTTGCCGGCGGTGTCGCCTTTCCAGGCTTTTACGAAGGCGAAGTCGGCCGTCAGGCCGGTTTCGAGCAGGTACATCTTGGTGCCGAACTCGCGGCTTTCCTTGCCTTCGCCCACTTCCGTGCCGTAGCCGGCCGGCGTGTAGAAGGCCGGAATGCCCGCCCCGCCGGCCCGGATGCGCTCGGCCAGCGTGCCCTGCGGAATCAACTCCACGTCCAGCTCGCCGCTCAGCAGCTGGCGCTCAAACTCGGCGTTTTCGCCCACGTAGCTGGAA
Source organism: uncultured Hymenobacter sp. (assembly GCA_964242665.1). Lineage (GTDB taxonomy): Bacteria > Bacteroidota > Bacteroidia > Cytophagales > Hymenobacteraceae > Hymenobacter. Next base: position 16,973 of record CAXTBA010000056.1, on the reverse strand, counting down.
ATCATCTTCTTCACCAGCCGCCGTTGCAGCAGCCGGCCGATGCCGAAGTCGTCCACGCCCGCGTTGTTGCTGATGCAGGTCAGGTTTTTTACGCCCAGGCGCAGAATCTCCTGGATGGCGTTTTCGGGGATGCCGCACAGGCCGAAGCCGCCCAGCATCAGGGTCATGCCGTCGGCGAGGCCTTGCAGGGCGGCCCCGGGGCCGGCAACTACTTTATTGATCATGGGTGGGAAATGGAGGGGAGAGCAGCGGTCGGGGGCTCGTAATTGAGCGGTAAAAATTCACCTATTTTCTCGAAGCCCCAGTATTCGCCGGTCGATACGGCCAGCGGGTTCATCAGCGAGCCGTTGGGCTGGATTTCTGCTTCGTCGTCTTGCAGCCGCAGCCGCGACACCTGCCGTTGGGCGGGGTAGGGCGGGCGCGCAGGCCCCAGCGTGGCCATCGGCCGGGTGTACTGCGGGTCGGGTGCTTCGCCGAAGTGGGCCACTTGTAGCTCGCCGGTGAAGCGCAAATACGTGTGCTGCCGGTCGGCCGACACCCGGCGCAGGCTGTCGATGGGCCGGTCGGCGGGGTAGAGCGTGGCGTAGGCCGGGGCCGCCCGGTCCCACTTCTTTAGCGAATCCTGGTCGGCCCGCGTCAGGGCCCCGTCGGGGTGCTTGCCCAGCAGGGCCCGGCGCAGGCTGTCGGTCAGTTCAAAGCGGGGGTTGGGCACCACGCGAATCTGCTGCGTAAGAAAACCCTCGGCCTTCACGCGGTTGTCGTACACGCTTTTCAGGAAATGGGTGAACGAGCCCACGTAGGCCGCGGCGCGGTTGGCCGCCCACTGGCGCTGCTGCTGCGCGTCGCGCGGCGTCATTTCTTCGAACACCGGCTCGCCGTAAAAGCTGATGGACCGGTCCTGCGCGTTGCTGGTGAAGCGCAGCCCGTAGTACTTGACGCGGTAGCCCAGGGCCTCGTTGTCGACCTGCACAAATTTCTTGGCCTTGGCCGTCAGGTCCTGGGTCGAGTCGTCGTAGAACACGATGACGTCTTTAGGATTGCTGATGCGGCACTGCTGCGAAAACGCGGTGCGGCCCAGGAACTGCTCGGCAAATTTTTGGTAGTCTTCCGGCTTGTTGGGGGTGGGCTCCACCACCACTTCGCCCAACTGGTTGCCGGTTGAGGCCAATTGCAGCGTTATTTTTTGCGGGGCGCGGGCCACGGTTACGCTTTGCTTGGCCAGGCGGTAGCCCACGTACGAGCCCACCACGTCGTAGGTACCCGCCGGCACGCGCGGGAACTCGAACTGACCCTGCTCGGTGGTGGTCGCGCCCAGCGTGGTGTTGGCCAGAAACACGCTGGCGAACGCCAGCGGCTGGTGCGTCACGGAGTCCTGCACCACGCCGCTCAGGGAGGATTGAGCCCGGGCCGCTCCCACAGCCCCCAGCCAGCAGCTTATCAGTAAAAATAATGATAACGTTTTCATAAACAATAAATTGAATCGTAACAATGCCGACAGCTTGCGGACTCTATGCCAGCGCCGCCCGCGTGGCCTGGGCATCCAACGCCAATTGGGCTTTTAACGCGTCTAGGCCGTCGTATTTCTCTTCGCCGCGTAGCCAGGCCACAAACTCCAACGTTAATAATTGCCCGTATAAATCGCCGTTGAAATCCAGCAAATTCACTTCAATGGTCTGCGCCAAACCGGCCCCGATGGTGGGCCGCACCCCGATGCTGAGCATGGCCGGATGCCGGGTGCCGGCCGCCGTGGTGGCCCACACCGCATAAATTCCCTGGGCGGGCACCAGCTTCAGCGGCTCGGCGATGGCCAGGTTGGCGGTGGGATAGCCGATGGTGCGGCCCAGCTGCTGGCCCGTTACCACGGTGCCGGTGAGCGGGTATCCGTAGCCCAGGTAGCGGGTGGCGGTGCCGATGTCGTGCCCGCGCAGCGCCGCCCGGATGCGCGTGCTACTCACGCCCACCGCGTCCACGTCGGCCCTAGGGATTTCTTCCACTGCCAAGCCGTAGCGGGCGGCGTGCTGGGTGAGGTAATCGAAGCCGCCCTCCCGGTTTTTGCCGAAGCGGTGGTCGTAGCCGATGACCAGTTGCCGGGCCCCCACGGTGCCGAGCAGCAGCTTCTGAATGTATTCCTCCGACGTCCACTGCGCAAATTCGCGGGTGAAGGGCACGATCAGCAAATAATCGACCCCAAACGCGGCCAGCCGGGCAATGCGCTCCTCCAAGGTGTTGAGCAGCTGCAATTCCAGCAGCTCGGGGTGCGAGGGCGGGGGCCCCAGCACCAGGCGCGGGTGGGGCCAGTAGGTGATGACCACCGCCGGCCCGCCCGCCGCATCGGCCACCTCGCGCAGCCGCGCCAAGATGCGCTGGTGCCCGCGGTGAACGCCGTCGAACGTGCCGCTCGTGACGGCGGCGTGGGACTGGCGGGGAAATGCAGCGGGGTCGTGAATGACGTGCATGAGTGGATAACGGCCGGCTAGCGGAATTGGTCGGCGTAGTGACTGAGCTGCAAAAATTGCCGGCAATCGGCAATGTGCAGCATTTCTTCCACGGCGCGGCGTTTGTTGGGGGCGCGGTGGTAGTACGCTTTGGCGATTTGGTAGCCGATGTAATAGCCCAAGTCCGGGGCCCGGCCGGCGGGCCGGGGCTCGTTGGTGTTGTAGAGCCAAGCGGCAAACGAGTCGTTCTCGCCCAGGTTTTGGTCGCGCATGAACTTAACCCACAATTGCTTTTCCCGGCCGCGGGCGTAGTCGTAGGGGGCCCGGTTGACGAGCCGGCCCGAAATCAATTCGCCCAAAAAATCGGCGCTGCCCTCTATTAGGCACTGTTCCAGCAAAATGCGGTACTTGTAAGGAATTTGCTGCTGGGCGTGGACTACCTCGTGGGCCACGATGGGCGGCACGTCGGCTGGCGCGTTCATTTCGGCCCCGATGAGCTGCCCGGCCGGCACCGAATTGCCGCCCACTCCAAAGCCGCCCACGGCAAAATACACGGGCGGAAACGTGGCGGCTGGGTACAGGTTTTTCAGGGCCCGGTAGGCGGCCCGGCACGCTGGCACGGCCTCGGCCAGGCGCAATGTTTGGGGGCGCACCCGCACGTAGTCGGCCCGCCGCCGGGCCACCAGGGCCCGCAGCGAGTCGGCGTTGGGCAAGCCGTTTTTTTCGAGCAGCACGCGGGCCCCCACGCTAGCCGGCTGCCAGTAGTATGTGGCAAATGCCTGCGCTACGCCGCTCGCGTCGGCATCGTAGGCGCGCCAGAAGTTCAGCACGTCTTGGGTGTAGAACTGGGCTTGTACCGGCTCAGCGGCCCGGGGGCCCTGGGCCGCGGCCCGGTAGGCCAGCCCGGTGCCGAGCAGTGCCAGCAACCAAAAACGACGGGTAACGAGCGGCAACATGGCCCGAAGTTACTCGGCGGCGTTGGTCGCCGGGGCCCCGGCGGCCTGTTGGGCGGCGTAAAAATCGAGCCCGACGCGGCCGGGGCGGTGGGCTTCGCGGCGGGGCCGGGCGTCGGCCGCGCCGTCGGGGCGCGGCGGGGCCAGGGCCTGCACGTCGGCCAGCGTCAGGGCGTCTTCTACCCGAAACTGGCCGATGCGGGTGCGCCGCAGCGCCGTGAGGTGGGCCCCGCAGCCCAGGGCCGCGCCCAGGTCGCGGGCCAGGCTGCGGATGTAGGTGCCCTTGGAGCACACGACGCGAAAATCGACGTCGGGCAGGGCGATGCGCGTCAACTCGAAGGCTTTGATCTCGACGGATTTGGCTTTTATTTCGGCCTCCTGGCCCTTGCGAGCCAGCTCGTAGGCGCGCTTGCCGTCGATTTTTACCGCCGAAAACAGCGGTGGTGTTTGCTGGATGGGGCCCTCAAATTGCCGGACCGCGGCCCGGATTTCTTCGTCGGTGAGGTGGGCGTAGGGCTGCTCGGCGTCCACGGCAGTTTCAAGGTCGAAGCTCGGCGTGGTCTGGCCCAGGCGGAAGGTGCCGGTGTACTCTTTTTCCTGGGCCTGAATCTGGTCGATTTCCTTGGTTTTCCGGCCCGTGCAGAGGATGAGCAGGCCGGTGGCCAGGGGATCGAGGGTGCCGGCGTGGCCGATTTTGCGGATGCGCAGCGCATTCTTCACCTTGCGCACGCCGTCGAACGACGACCAAGTGAGGGGTTTGTCGAAGAGCAGGATTTCGCCCGCGTCAAAATCAAAATGAGCCAAGTCTTTCAAAATTAAACCAGCTGCAAGTTCACGCCCAGGCCAATTAAGAGCAGCAGCAGCCCGCCCACGACGATGCGGTAAATGCCAAAGGCCCGGAAGCCGTACTTCGTAACAAAGCCCACGAACAGCCGGATGGCCAGCAGCGCTACCACAAAGGCCACGAAGTTGCCCAGTAGCAGCTGCTTCACTTGCTCGGCTGAAAACAGGTGGCTGAGGTCGAGGCCCTGAGTTTTGACATCTTTATAATAGTCGTACAGGTCCTTCACGGCCGCCGCTGCCATTGTGGGCACAGCCAGGAAAAAGGCAAACTCGGCGGCTGCCCGGCGCGTGAGCTTCTGCGTGAGGCCCCCGACGATGGTGGCCGCCGCCCGGCTCACGCCTGGCACCACGGCCAGGCACTGAAACAGACCGATAACGAATGCCTCTTTCCAACTGGGGTTGGTCACCGGGTGGCCGCCCTTTTGCGAGTCTTCCTGCGGAAACCACTTGTCCACGAACAGCAGCACGACGCCGCCGAGCAGCAGCATGGCCCCCACCGTCGTCACCGATTCGAGCAGCGCGTCGATGTGCTTTTTCAACAGCAGCCCCACCAACACGATGGGCAGAAAGGCCACCAGCAACTTCAAATAGAAGTCAACGCTCTGAAAAAACCGCTTCCAGTACACCACCAGCACCGACAAGATGGCCCCCAGTTGGATGACAACTAAGTAGAGCTTGGCGAAGGGCGTCATCTGCACGCCGAGCAGGGCCGAGGCGATGATCATATGCCCGGTGCTGGAAATGGGCAAAAACTCGGTGATGCCCTCCACGATGGCGAGGACCAGGGCGTGCCAGTAAGTCATTAGTCAGTTATCAGTGAATAGTGAGCAGTTATCGGTGAGCAGCAAATGATTAACAGGAAAAACTACTGTTCACTGCCAACTGCACATTGTTAACTGCCGACTGCCTTATTGCTTGCGGTAGGTGGGCTTGGTTGCCGCAGGAGCTGACACCGGCGTGGGGCCCGACACGGTACCAGCCCCCACAGGGTTGAGGGTGAAGGCCGTAGGGGCGGGGGCCGCGTCGATGCGGCTCACCACGGCCGCGTTGTCGCGCACCAGGATGGCCGCGAACTCCACCAGAAAGCCGGCGATGAGCAGTAGGGGCCCCAGGGTGATGCCCACGAAGTCTTCGCCATAGTTGTTTTTGTCACCGAACATCATCGTGACGAAGCCCACGGCGAGTACGGCCAGGCCGATGCCCATGAGGCGGTAGTTGCGGGGGCCAAAAGCAAATCGTTGCATAAGAAATTAGTATAGGTCGTCGAGCGACCTTTTTAGATATTTATTGACGGCTTGGTACGCACTGAAAAACCCGATGACCACGCCCAGCGCCACCACCGCCAGCAGCAGGGCCCCGATGAGCACGTCGTCGCGCAGCTGGCGCAGCGGCACCACTTCGAGGTAGGCGTATTGCAACAGCGCCACCAGGGTAAGGGCCGCCAGCACCCCGCTGGCCAGCCCCTGCCAGGTGGCCCGCCGCAAAAACGGCCGCTGAATAAAGAACCGCGTCGCGCCCACCAGTTGCATGGACCGGATCAGAAACCGCTGCGAAAAGATGGCCAGCTTGATGGTGTTGCTGATCAGCACCACCACCACCAGCACGAGCACCGCTGCGAAGCCCAGCAGCACCAGGCTTACCCGCGTGAGGTTGGTGTTGATGCTGGCAAACAAGTCGCGCGGGTACTGCACCTCAAACACGCCGCGCTGGGTCCGCAGCCCGCGTTGGAACTGCCCCAGGTGCAGCGTGTCGGTGTACTCGGGGCGAATTTTGAGCACGTAGGCGTCGCGCAACGGGTTGTCGTCCAAAAATTGGCGGAAGTCTTCGCCGGTGCTTTGCAGCAACTGGCGGGCCCCGTCTTCCTTGCTCACGAAACGGATTTGGGGGCGGCCGTCGCGCTCGGCCACGCCGGGCTGGTGGCCCAGGTCCTGCTGCAAGCGCAGCAACTCAGTTTCGGGCAGGTTGCGCTCAAGGTAAACTTGCACTTCCAGGTTTTCGCGCACGGTCTCGCTCAGCTTGTGGGCGTGCAGCAGCAACAGACCAAACAAGCCCACCACTACCAGCGCCAGCGTGATGCTGAACACGACCAGGAAAGTAGGGTAGGAGCCGAGCTTTTTCTTGTGAACGGAAGGCATGGGCCGCAAAGGTAACCCTGCGGTCATTTAACATTTATCAACTAGCATTTCACAACCGTTCAAAAAGTGCAACCAAGCGAAAAGCGCAGCCAGGCGAATTGAATGGCTGTGAAATGTTAGTTGATAAATGTTAAATGGTTTACAGCGTCGTGCGCGGATCGTTTTCTACGCTTAGCACCTGCTTGCCTTCGCGGGCGCGCTGCTTGTTGCGCTCGCTGGCCCGCGGGTTTTTGCGGCTGAACAGCTCCCCGAACGAGTCGAACTGCTCGGTGTGAAGCAGCGAGAGGCCAGCGCGGGGCTGGTTGATGGTTTCCAGGTCGCGGGGCGTGGTTTCGTAGCGCAGCTTGGCCCGGAACTTCCCGTCGGGGCGCAGGTAATATTCTAGGCTCAAGTCGCCGAGCAGCGAAGCTTGGCCCGAATAGTTGGCCGTCGAGCCGCTGCTGCCGCTGCCGGTGGCCACTAAGCCGGCGTTGCTCGTGAAACCGCCTTCGCGCGTCACGCGCAGGCGGCCGCCGAGCAGCGAATAACTCAGGCGCACTTGCAGGGCTTGGAGCTGGTCGGCGGTGAGGCCGTTGATGTTGAAGTCGATTTCCAGGTTCTGGTCAATCTGCGAGGTGAGCAGCCCGAGTTGGGTGCTCAAAATCTGGCCCAGCGAGTTCTGCACCGTATTGTCCTGGCCCCGGATGGAAAGCTGCGTGAACGCACCTAATGGAGCCAATTGCTTGAACACCAATAAGCTAAATACCTGGCGATTCAACTCCTGCTCGTCGTTGCGCAGCGACGTCGTGAACCGTTCCAGGTCACCTTGCAACGTGCCCGGCGCGTCGTTGAACTCCAGCCCTAGCTTGATGGCCGGCAGCAGCAGGGGCCCCGTTAGGGTCATCACGGCCGTGACGGGCACCACGGCAGCGGCGCTCGAACTCCCGGCCAGCACGGGGGCCAGCGAGGTGCGCTGGGTGTAGGTGGCCGTCACGTTCATCTCGCCGGCCAGCGGGTCGCCGTTCCAGGAGATGAGGCCGCCGGGCCGCACCACAAACTCTTTGTTCACCAGCCCTTGCAGGGTGAAATTGTAGGCCCCGCGCACAATCTCCACCTGGCCGTACATGTTGAAATCGCCACGCGTGTCGATGTTCAGGCGCAACTGCCCGGCGGCCGACCCGCGGATGACGTCGCCAGTGCTCTCGTCGAGCAGGATTTCCAGGTAGGCGTCCGGCGTCACGGTCAGGTTGAAGTCGAGCCGCACGCCCGACAGGTCAATCTTATCGGCCACGGCCACCGGAATCTTCTTGGTTTTTAAGGTGTCGGAACGGTTGTTATTAACAAACTTGATGTAGCTGGCTTTCTGGGCCTTGGCAGCGTTGTCGAGGGGTAGCGAAAGGCGGGTGCCGGACTCGCTGGTGGCCCGCACCACAATGGACAAGTCGCTGGTGGGGCCCGTCACGCGGGCGGTGCCGGTGGCGTAGGCCGTGCCAAAGTACAGGTCGTTGTCCTTGCGGATGGTGTTCAGCACCTGCATTTTGCGGAAATTGGCCGCGATGTTCAGGCGCATGTCCTGAAACTGGTGGTGCGAAATCACGCCGTCCACCACGCCCTGGTTGCCCAGCGGGTCGCGCAGCTTCACGTTGTGAAAGGAAATGTCGCTCAGTGTGAAGCTGATGCGGTCGGCAAAGGTGTAAGTAGTGCCCAGGTAGCCGAAAGTGAAGCGGCCATTGGCCACGTCCACGTCGCCCACCAGGTTGGGGGCCGCAAACTTGCCCGTGAGCCAGAGCGAGCCGCGCCCGGTGCCGCCCAAATCGCGCATCAGCGAGCCCAGAAACGGCTGGGCCAGCACCACCGGTGCGTCGTTGAGCGTGCCGGTGAGGTTGAGCTGCTGCTCGGCGCTGCCCGGGGCCAGGTAGCCGCCCACCGTCAGCACCGACTGCCCGGCGCGGGCAATGCCCAGGTCCACGCCGAGGTGGCCGGTGTGGTTGTCCCAGGCCCCGGTGCCCTTCACCTGCCCGATGAGTGTGCCCTGGTACGTGAGCGTGTCCACGGCCAGAGTCGTGCTCAGGGCCAGGGGGCCGTACACGCCGCTCACGGTGCTTTCTGCGTTGAGGCGGCCGCCGAGGCGCTGCTGGCCGGTGAGGCCGTTGAGGGTCGCCAACTGGAAGTCGCGCACGGTGAGCTTCAGCGGCGGCTTGCTGGCATCGGACGAAATAAAGCCTTGGGCGGCGATGAACTGGGGGCCGTTGCTCAGCGTCAGGTTTTTCACGTCGAAGGCCCGGCCGTAGTCCGAAATACGTACCGAGTTATCAGCCGCGATGGTCCATTCCTTGTCCAAGATGTGCACACCCGACTGACGAAAAACGACCTCCACCGCCCGCGGCAAAAACGCCAGCGACCCGTTGATGGCCGCCCGGTTGGTGGTGCCAGTCTGGGCCAGCGAAGTCGAAAAATTAATTTTTTGCTGGTCCCATACGCCCTCCACCACAAATTTTTCGGTGCGCCCCAGCGCGGGCAATTCCTGTTTGTCGGAGGTCACGCTGACCTGGGCCAGCACTTCGGGCCGGTAGGGCAGCTTGGAAGTGGTGAAATCCAGGTTGTCGTTCACCGTGGACACGGGCCCGTAGCGCAAGCTGTCGAGGTGACCACCGAGTTGGAAAATCGACGTCTCGCCGCTGCGAAACGAGCCGTCAAAGTGGCTGCCGTTGGCCACCGCCAGCTCGGGCACGAACAGCTGGAGCAGCGGGTTGGCGCGCTTCAGGTTCACCAACAAATCAATCTGGTACGTGGCCAGCTGCCGTTGCCGCTTGCGCTGGTAATAAGCCGCCGTAGCGGCGGCGTTGCTCTCAAAGTTCAGGCGGTACTCGGTCACGAGCGTTTCCACGTCCTGTACCACGGCGGAGGTGCTAAAAGTGCCGGCGGCGCTGGCATCCAGGGCCTCCGAGCGGAGGCTCACGCGCCGCTGGTTCAGGGCGTTGCGGGTGCTCAACACGTCGAGCGTGTCGAGGGCCAGGCGGTGGCCGTTCATCGCCAATTGCGAGTGGCGCAGGTAAGCGTGGCCGATGAGCGAGTCGAGCTGTAAGCCCCGGAACCGCACATCAGCGGTGGTGGAAACGACCAGTGGCATCCCCGCCAGGTGCAGGGCCCCCAGGTTGGCGCGCCCGATGTGGGCCCGCACGTTCACGTCCTGGTGAGCGCGGTCGAGGTCGACGTGGCCGTCGGCCGTGAGGCGCAGGTTGGGGTCATTGGCCGCGAAATGGCCGGAAAATGCCCGCTCGTGGAAGTCGCCGTCCAGCGCCAGGTTCTGGTAGCGGTAGCCGTTGAGCCACACACGGGCCACCGTGGCCCGGGCATGGCCCCGGGCCACGGGCGGCGTAAAGCCCACGCCGGCCACCTGTCCGTCCACGGTCACGTCCCGAATCACGTCTTCGTTGCCGATGAACTTGCCCAGCTGGAAGTCCGTCGAGCGCACGTGGCCCGAGTAGGCGGCGTGCGTGAAATCGGTTTTGGTCTTGAGGTTCAAGTCAGTAGCTACCCGGCCCAGGGCCGTGCGGAAGTCGGCGTCGGCCACAAAGTCGTTGTAGAAGCCCAAAAATTGTCCGTTCAGCCGCACCCGACCCAAGCGCTGCACCAAGGCGTTGGTGCTTTTGGGCAGCCAGTGGGCCAGGTCGCTGGTTAGGATTTCCGACGGCAGCAGGCGCAGGTCGATGAAGCTCTCCTTATAGTGCGGCAGGTTGTTGGCGTTGGCGCGGCGGGCCACCAGGTGGGTGCCGCGGCCGTAGCGCAGGTCCAGGTTGTTGATTTTGAAGTCGCGCACGTAGCCCGTGGCGTCGCCCGAGAGAATAATTGACTCGTTGAGCTTGTCCAGGGCCGGGGCAAACTTGGCGATGTCGCTCGAAAATATTTGGGCCCCACGCAGCCGCGTGGTCACCTTCATCGAGTCGTTAAAATCGGAGAAGTTTCCGAAGCGACGAAAGTCAAACCGCAGGTAGTTAGTAATCTGGCTACGGCCCACGGCCAGGCGCAAGCCGTCGAACGTCCAGAAGTGCCCGCCGTAAACCATCCGGGCCGACAGCTCGCGCAAATGCGTTTGCGAAGGCGTTTCCACGGCCCGCAGGCCCTGGATCTGCATCGCCAGCGTGTCGCCCAGCCGCACGTGCGAAATGTCGGCGTAGATGCTGTCAACCTGCATGTGCGCGTAGTCGATGCTGCGGCCGTAGTGGGGCTGGCGGGGATTGTCGGGCTTGTCGAGGATGAAATGGCCATTGCGCAGGCTGATGCTGGCAATCTGAAAATCGAACGGAGCCGACTTAGTGGAGTCGCTGGGCCCCGAGAGCCGGCGCACAGCGGCCAGAAACTGGCTTAGGATGGTAGTGTCGGGCTGGCCGGGCAAATTGCGCAACTCGAAGCGCGGCTCGTTAAGAACTAATTGGCCCACGTGCAAATGGCGCGGATTGAACACCGAAAACAACGCAATGTCGGCGTCGGCCCGGTCAACACTGAACAGCACGCCCCCGCGCTGGTCCAGCACCCGCACACCGTCCAGCAGCACCCGCGAAAACGGCCGGATGTCGACCCGGCCGATTTCCACCCGCTGCCCCAGCTTCTGGCTGAGCACGGCCGTGGCCCGCTGCGCCACCCGCGTTTGCACGGCCGGCACGCGCAGCGCCAGCAGCACCCCCACCAGCAGCAGCACGGCCAGGCCCACCAGGCCCAGCAACAGCTTCAAAAGAAAAGAGAGGACGCGACGCACCGGCGGCTAAACGAATAAAACGGGACGTATGGAAATGCGAAGGTGCGGCTTTTGGGAGTTAAAAGTCAAAAGTGCAGAGTTAAAACCCTTGCTTGCTTTCAACTCTGCACTTTTAACTGCAAGCCCGGGGGCCCCGGGCCGGCAAACGGTACCCGCCGCCCCTGGGTTCGGCCGCTGGGCCCGAACTTTGCGGCGGCCGGCGGCGTCGCCCTTCAACAAAAACCGTGCTGCCTGCCCGCGCACCCAATTTCATGCCCGATTTCCCCCGCATCCTGGCCCTCGAATCTTCCTGCGACGACACCGGCGCGGCCGTACTGGCCGGCGGCCGCCTGCTGAGCAACGTCGTGGCCACCCAAAAAGTACACGAGCAGTACGGCGGCGTGGTGCCCGAGTTGGCCTCGCGCGCCCACCAGCAGCACCTGCTGCCGGTGGTGACGGCCGCCCTGCGCGAAGCCGGCCTCAACAAAACCGACCTCGACGCCGTGGCCGTCACCCAAGGCCCCGGCCTGCTGGGCTCGCTGCTGGTGGGCGGCATGTTTGCCAAAACCCTGGCCCTGGCCCTGGGCAAGCCGCTCATCGCGGTGAACCACATGCGGGCCCACATCCTTGCGCATTTTCTGGCGGAGCCGCGGCCCGAGTTTCCGTTCCTGTGCCTCACCGTGAGCGGCGGCCACACGCAGTTGGTGGTGGTGCGCTCGGCGCTAGACATGGAGGTTATCGGCCAGACCATCGACGACGCGGCGGGCGAGGCCTTTGACAAAACCGCCAAGCTGCTGGGCCTGCCCTACCCCGGGGGCCCCCACCTCGACCGGCTGGCCCGCACCGGCAACCCGCAGCGCTTTACATTTCCCGTGGGGGCCATGCCGGGCTACGACTTCAGCTTCAGCGGCTTGAAAACGGCGGTGCTGTATTTTCTGAAAAAAGAAACGGCCCAGAACTCGGACTTCATCGCCCAAAACCTGGCCGACCTTTGCGCCAGCATCCAGCACACCATCGTGGCCACGCTGCTGCGCCAACTGCGCCGCGCCGCGGCCGACACGGGCCTGAGGCAGGTGGCGCTGGCCGGCGGCGTGGCCGCCAACTCGGGCCTGCGCACGGCCCTGCAAGCCGAGGCCGAAGTGCAGGGCTGGCAGGTGTTTATCCCTGATTTCGCGTTTTGCACCGACAACGCGGCGATGGTGGCCCAGGCGGCCCATTTCCAATTCCTGGCCGGCGATTTTGCCACCCAGCTCCTCAGCCCCGACCCGCGCCTGAAGCTGCGGTAGCCGGCCGCTCGTAAAAAGGAGTTAAAAGTGAAGAGTTAAAGCCGACTATTTTTTTAACTCTTCGCTTTTAACTTTTAACTCCGAATTTTCCATGAAAGACAAAAACCCTGCTCCCGTCAACATCAAAAACCGCCGCGCCAGCCATGAATATTCCTTCCTGGCTAAGTACGATGCGGGCGTGATGCTGCAAGGCACCGAAATCAAGAGCATCCGCGAGGGCAACGTGAACTTGCAGGACGGCTACTGCCTGTTCCACACCGACGGCAGCCTTTGGATTCATTCCCTGCGCATTGCGCCTTATGTCTTTGGTACTTACAACAACCACGAGCCCCTGCGCGAGCGCAAGCTCCTGCTCAACAAGCGCGAGCTGAAGCAGCTGGCCGGCAAAAGCCAGGACCAGGGCCTGACCATCATCCCGCTGCGCCTGTTCGTGACGGACCGCGGCTTCGCCAAAATTGAAATTGCGCTGGCCCAGGGCAAAAAGCTCTACGACAAGCGCAACGACCTCAAGGAAAAAGCCCAGAAGCGCGACATGGAGCGGATGTAACAATGAGTGAATGGGCGAATGCGTGAATGAATGCTGCCACCCATCCACGCATTGAAAGGCCCCGCTGCCGTTCTTTGCATCACCCATTCACCCATTCACCCATTCACCTTTGACCCCCGGCATTTGCGCTTTGAGCGCCGTTCCCGTCCGCGCCGAGCCCAGCGACAAGGCCGAACAAGTCACGCAGCTTCTCTTTGGCGAGTGCTACACGATGCTCCAAAGCCAGGGCAAGTGGTACCAGATTGAGGTGGCAGCCGACCAGTACGTGGGTTGGATTGACCAGTTGCAGCATACGCCCGTTACGCCCGAGTACTTCGCGGCCTGGAACGCCCAAGACCACCCCCGGGTGCTCGACGTGGTGCAGACCGTGAGCGATGCCGACGCCCGCATTCCGGTGCTGCTGGGCAGCCGGTTGCCGTTTTTCGACGGCATGACGCTGCAGCTGGGCGCTCGGACGCTGTTTTTCAACGGGGCCGCCACCAACCCCGCGGCCCCGCCCGAGCCTGCTCGCCAAGTGCAATTGTTGCGGAAAATGGGCCTGCTTTACCTCAGCGCGCCGTACCTGTGGGGCGGCAAAAGCATGTTTGGCGTCGATTGCTCGGGCTTGGTGCAGCAGCTTTACGGGTTGGTGGGCGTGCCGCTGCGGCGCGACGCCTGCCAGCAAATAGAGCACGGCCAACCCGTCGATTTCGTGACCCAGTCCCGCCTTGGTGACCTCGCGTTTTTCGACAACGCCGAGGGCCGCATCGTCCACGTGGGCATGGTGCTCGACGACGGCCTCATCCTCCACGCTTCGGGCGAAGTACGCCTCGACCCGCTCGACCACAACGGTATTTACAACCGCGGCCGGCAGGTGTACTCGCACAAGCTGCGCCTTATCAAGCGGCTACTGAGCGAGTAGATTTTGGTGCCTGGTTGGTGGTGCCTGGCGCTTGGCAAGCAGGGACCCACCAACCAAGCACCAGGCACCACCAACCAAGCACCAACAGCCCCTGAACTTAACCCCCCGGCCAGCTTGTTTATACGCGCAGAAACTCTTAGCTTTCGGCGGGTTATCCGGCCCCCTGCGTGTATGGACCAAAAAGTATTAGTGCTGAATGGCGACTATACCGCCATCACCCTGTGTAGTGTGCAGAAGGCTTTTGTGCTGTTGTTTTTGGACAAGGCGGAAATGATTGCCAAGTCCGACCATGGGGCCCTGCGCACCGTGTCGCAGGCCTATCCCAAGCCCAGTATCATCCGCTTGCAGCGCTACGTGCGCGTGCCCTACAAAGGCATTGCGCTGAGCCGCCACAACCTTTTCAAGCGCGACCATTTCGAGTGCCAGTACTGCGGCTCAACCAAAACCCTGACCCTCGACCACGTGCTGCCCCGCTCGCGCGGCGGCGAATCGAGTTGGACCAACCTGCTCACCGCCTGCGCCCGCTGCAACCACGCCAAGGGCCACCGCACCCCCGCCGAAGCCGGTCTCACCATCCGCCAGCAGCCCAAAAAGCCCACGTTGACAGGCTTTCTCAAGCTCTCGGCTGGCACCATCGACCAAACCTGGCACGCCTACCTGAACTGAGCAGGGCCCCACATCGCCATGCAAAAAGCCCCGGCCGGAAGTTATTCCAGCCGGGGCTTTTGCATGGCGATGTGGGGCCCTACTCAGTTGGCCGCACCGATAAATTCCAACAAGTCCGTGTTGAAGCGGTCGGGGGCCGTCACGTTCAGGCCGTGGGCCTCGCCGCCGTACACGTTCAGCTTGGCCCCGGGCACCAGCTTCACGGCCAGTTCAGCGCTGTTGGCCAGTGGCACCGTTTGGTCTTTGTCGCCGTGGATGAACAGCGTCGGCACCTTGATGGCCGCTAAATCCTGGCGAAAGTCGGTGGAGCTGAAGGCCTTTACACACTCCGTGGTAGAGCGCGGCGTGGCTTGCAGCGCGATGCTCTGGGTCCAGTCCAGCACGGGCTGGCTCACCGGGTGGCTCAACACGCCCACGCCGAAAAAACTTTTGTTGAAGTCAGTCAGAAAGGCCGGCCGGTCTTTGCCGATGCCTTCAATTATGCCATCAAATGCCGACTTGTCCACGCCGTGCGGGTTGTCGTCGGTTTTCAGCAGGTAAGGCGTTACGGCGCTCACGAACACCACTTTGCTCACGCGGGCCCCACCGTGGCGGCTCATGTAGCGGGCCACTTCGCCGCCGCCCATCGAGAAGCCCACCAGCGTCACGTTCTGCAGGTCTAGCTCGTCGAGCACGGCCTTCAGGTCGTCGGCGAGCGTGTCGTAATTGTAGCCGTCCCAGGGTTTTGATGACTTGCCGAAACCGCGGCGGTCGTAGGCTACCACGCGTAGGTTGTGCAGCGGTAACTCAGCCAGCTGGTACTCCCACGACTGCAAGTCGAGGGGCCAGCCGTGAATCAGTACCACGGGGCTGCCCTGGCCGTAATCCACGTAATTAATTTCGACCGGGTGCCCGGCGGCGTCGGTGCCTGCTTTGATGAAAGCCATTGGAAGAGGTTTGAATGGGAAGTGGAACACTCTCTCTTACTTTGCCATAATAGTTGAGGTTACACAGCTTTTTGGCATTTGGTCCGGCGGCACAGAAACTTAATGGGGCATTTTGGTAGCTCGGTGCCGTTGGGTTTCCAGCGGTGCGGATAATGTTAACGGTGGGGGTTCTTAGGAATATTGAGTTAATAAATGGAAACTATGAAATTAATTTTTACCGTCGTTTTCTTACTCTTTGCCGGTTACGTTTTGCTCGCATATGGGATGGATATCAGCTACGACGCGGGCACTAACCAGTCTTCTTTTTCCATTGAAGAGGCTCGCGAACGTAAAACACTAATTGCCCAATTGAATCTTGATAGAAAAGGCTTTAGCGTTGGTGTAAACGGAGGAATAATCAGAGAAATATGGATTGAAAAAAACTGGGGTTACCAACCGCACGGATTGGCTGATAGAATATTAAACGTGCATCCAACTGCGATTAGGCCTGGTAGCGAACTGGTTGTCAAATTTGAAGGCGATAGTCTTATTAAATCTCATCTAATTAAATGGGAATTTTGTCTAAAGAGCAGTGGAGGTGAAGGGTTTGGAGGCGGCCGCCAAACCCTTCCATTGGACGACCGAGCGCCAATGCCTGGTAAACTGTATGTGCGTGAACGGCTAGAACCATACGATTCGCAATCGGCAATTACTGATAGCGTGACATTAAGACCCTAGCAAAACCGCCCCCAATCCCGTACCTTTGCGCCCCCGCCAGGGTGGCGGGCCTTGTCTGCTTGCGGTAAACGCGACGGCAAGTGCATCAAACACAACGCGCAACGGCCCGGGCCCCGGCTGGTGCGTGTATTATAGGGGCCCACACCATTTAGTATGGCAGAGTTAATCGACGATTTCGATTGGGATAATCTTGGAGCCAGTGGCTTCGGCGGGAATTACTCGGCCGACCAGCGCGCCGAGATGGAGAAAATGTACGGCGACACGCTGACGACCGTTCAGGAAGAAGAAGTAGTGAAGGGCACCGTGGTCGGCATCACCGAGCGCGACGTGATTCTGAACATCGGCTTCAAATCCGACGGTTTGGTGTCAATTACCGAATTCCGCGACCTGCCCGACCTGAAAATCGGCGACGAGGTGGAGGTCTTCATCGAAGACCAGGAAGACGTGAACGGCCAGCTTATCCTGAGCCGCAAGAAAGCCAAAATCAAGCAGGCCTGGAAAGCTATTTATGACGCCCTGGAATTGGATACGATTCTGGAAGGCGTGGTGAAGCGCCGCACCAAAGGCGGCCTCATCATGGAGCTCGACGGCGTGGAAGCGTTTCTGCCCGGCTCGCAGATCGACGTGAAGCCCATTCGCGACTTCGACATCTACGTCGGCCGTCGTATGGAAGTGAAAGTGGTGAAAATCAACTCCGCTTTCGATAACGTCGTGGTGTCGCACAAGGTGCTCATCGAGAAAGACCTCGAGAAGCAGCGTGAAGCCATCCTCAACAACCTCGAAAAAGGCCAGATCCTGGAAGGCAACATCAAGAACATGACCAACTTCGGCGTGTTCATCGACCTCGGCG
>CAXTBA010000055.1:0-22192 GCA_964242665.1 uncultured Hymenobacter sp. | reverse complement strand
GCGTTGCGGGCGTTCAGGGTCAGGTTCAGCTCGCCGTTGTCGTTGGTGAGGATGAAGTCCGGCATCAGGTACTGCGTCTTGCCGGGGCCGGTGGGGCCCGCCCCACCGGGCTTGGGGTTCAGCTTGAGAATCAGGGCCACGGCCTCTTTCAGCTCGCCGTCCTCCAGGTCCAGCTTCTGCTGAATGCGGGCGTAGTGCTTCTTGCTGAACTCGTCGAACAGCGTGCCGATGATTTGCTCGGCGTGCGCGGTGGTTTCGTCCTGGGGCCGTCGCTCCAATTGCAAGAGAAGGCACTCGGGCAGGTCGCGGGCAGCGATGCCGGCCGGGTCGAAGCCCTGCACCACGCGCAGCACGGCCTCGATTTCGGGCACCGTCGCCTCCATGTTTTGCGAAAACGCCAGGTCGTTGGCAATGGCCGCCAGGTCACGCCGGATGTAGCCGTCGCCGTCAATCGAACCAATGAGCTGCTGGCCAATGGCTTCCTCCCGCTCGCCCAATTGGGTGAAGTGCAGTTGATCGAGCAGCGAGTCCATGAGCGAGCCGCTGGTGTCGGCCAGGGGCATTTCGCGCTCTTCTTCCTCGCCGGGGCCGTCGCCCTGCATCTTGTAGCCCGCAATCTCGTCGTCGTTGAGGTAGTCGCTCAGGTCGAGGTCGCTGTTGTCGGGGGCCTCGTCTTTGGCCGGCTCGGGGTCGGACGGGGCCTCGGCGGGCTCGTAGTCGTCCATGGCAGCGGGCTCCTCAAAATCCTCGTCCAGAGTGCTGTTGTCGCTGTCAAATTCGGCGTCCGGGTCTTCCGTTTCGGCTTCGTCGTCGCGGTCGTCCTGCTCCTCGGGCTCGTCGGTGTCGCCTTCCTCCAGGGCCGGGTTCACCTCCATCTCTTCTTTGATGCGAGTTTCCAGCTCGGCCGTCGGAATTTGCAGCAGCTTAATAAATTGGATCTGCTGGGGGCTGAGCTTTTGGGAAAGAAGCTGTTTGAGGTCGAGGCGTTGCATAAAGCAAAAGTAGAAGGCGGAGCGGCGGAACGGACGGATTAAGTACGCAAGGGCCCCGGCGAAGGATGAAGCCAGGCCTTGCCCCCGGGGGCCTACCTTTGCCCAGTATCCCGCTTTCTTCTACCATTATGTCCCTCAAACGGTCCACCGTTCAGCGCTTGCTGGCTTCTTCAGAACTCGACCGCGAAGTGCTTGTCAAAGGCTGGGTGCGCTCGCGCCGCGGCAACAAATTCGTGCAGTTCATCATCGTCAACGACGGTTCCACGCTGCACACCATCCAAGCCGTGGCCAGCGCCGAATTGTTTCCCGAAGAAAGCCTGAAAGACGTGGCCAACGGGGCCAGCGTGGCCATTCGGGGCCAACTGGTGGCCTCGCAGGGCAAGGGCCAGGCGGTAGAAATCCAGGCCACCGAAATTACGGTGCTCGGCAAGGCCGACCCCGAAACCTACCCGCTGCAAAAGAAAGCCACTTCGCTGGAGCACCTGCGCGAAATTGCCCACCTGCGGCCCCGCACCAACACCTTCGGGGCCGTGTTGCGCATCCGGCACGCGCTGGCGTTCGCCATCCACCAGTACTTCAACGACCACGGGTTTTTCTACGTCCACACGCCCATCATCACCGGCTCCGACGCCGAGGGCGCGGGCCAGATGTTTCGGGTAACGACGCTGCCGCCCGAGCACCCGCCGCGCACCGCCGACGGCTCAGTTGATTTCAGCCAGGACTTTTTTGGCAAGCAAACCAACCTCACCGTCTCGGGCCAGCTCGAAGGCGAGCTGGCGGCCATGGCCCTGGGCAGCATCTACACGTTTGGGCCCACCTTCCGGGCTGAAAATTCCAACACCGCCCGCCATTTGGCCGAATTCTGGATGATTGAGCCCGAAGTGGCCTTCAACGAGCTGGAGGAAAACATGGACCTGGCCGAGGACTTTCTCAAGTACCTCGTGCGCTACGCCCTGGACAAATGCGCCGACGACTTGCAATTTCTCAACGATCAGTACGACAAGGAATTGCTGGGCCGCCTGCGTTTCGTGGTGGAAAACGATTTCCAGCGCCTGACCTACACCGAGGCGGTGGAAATCCTGAAGTCGGCCAAGCAGAAATTTGAATTTCCCGTCGATTGGGGCACCGACTTGCAGAGCGAGCACGAGCGGTATTTGGTGGAAAAGCACTTCGAGAAGCCCGTCATTCTTACTAATTACCCTAAGGAAATCAAAGCCTTCTATATGAAGCTGGACGAGGACGGGCGCACGGTGCGGGCCATGGACGTGCTGTTTCCGGGCATCGGCGAAATCATCGGTGGCTCGCAGCGCGAGGAAGACTACGACAAGCTCACGGCCCGCATGGCCGAGATGCAGGTGGAGGCCGACGAGCTGGACTGGTACCTCGACACGCGCCGCTTCGGCACCGTGCCGCACGCCGGCTTTGGCCTGGGCTTCGAGCGCCTGGTGCTGTTCGTGACCGGCATGGGCAACATCCGCGACGTGATTCCCTTCCCGCGCTACCCGAAAAACGCGGCGTTTTAGAAACCAATTTCATTGTAGAAAAAGCGACCCCAACGGGCCGCTTTTTTTGTGCGGTTTCAAACCCACCAGCCGGCCGTACGTTGATAACTGACGCACCAACCGGCTCCGCTATGCTCCCCGAAACCGACCTGACCGACTCTGCTAGCCTGCCTGAAGGTGCGCTGCACGCTTTTCCTACGCCCAACGGGGGCCTCGAAGTGTTGCTGGCCCGCTACCGGGGCCAGGTCCACGCCTTCGCCGCGCATTGCCCGCACTACGGGGCCCCGCTGGCCAAGGGCGCGCTCGTGAACGGCAAAATCGTATGCCCGTGGCACCACGCCTGCTTTCAGGTGGCCGATGGCACGCTGTGCGAGCCGCCAGCCCTCGACGACCTGCCCGCTTTTGCCGTGCGCGAAACCGGTGGGCGGGTGCTGGTGCAAGTACCGGCCAACCCGCCCACTTCGGTGGCCGACCCCAACGCCACCCCCACGGCGGAGGTAGGCGGCACGCCGCCCGCCGCTGAACCGAGGGCCCCGGCCGACTCCCGCACCTTCGTGCTGGTGGGCGGCGGCGCGGCCGGCGAGTACGCCGCTCAAACGCTGCGCCAGGAAGGCTTTGCCGGACGAATCGTGCTGGTTTCGTCCGATGCCGCTGCGCCCTACGACCGCACCAAGCTCAGCAAGCCTTATCTAGCGGGTAAAGCCCAGCCAGCGGCGCTGCCTCTGCGCGAGCCGGATTTCTACCAAAAGCACCGCATTGAGCTGCGGCTGAACACCCGCGTCACGGGCCTCGACCTGAAGCAACAAGAAGTACAATTGGATGGCGGCCACCTGCCGCTGCGCTACGACCAGCTGCTGCTGGCCCTCGGCGGGGGCCCCAACCGGCTGCCCGGCTTGCCCGGCCACGACCTGGCCGGCGTACTGCTCCTGCGTTCCCAAGCCGATGCCGATACCTTGCTGGCCGCCACCAAGGACGCCAAGCAAGTCGTCATCGTCGGCTCCAGCTTCATCGGGATGGAAGCCGCCAGCAGCCTCGTGGCCGAGGGCCGGCAGGTGACGGTGGTTTCCCAGGAAAAGGTGCCTTTTGAGCGGGTGCTGGGGCCCGAAATTGGGGCCATGTTCCGAGCTTTGCACGAGGAAAAAGGAGTGAAATTTGAAGCCGGAGCCGAGGTGACGGCCCTGTTGGGCGAGGGCGGCCACGTGGTGGGCGTGCACCTGAAAACCGGGCAGGTTTTGCCCGCCAATGTGGTGCTGCTGGGCGTGGGCGTGCGCCCGGCCACCGATTTCCTACAAATCGCCTTCGCCCTGGAAAAAGACGGGGGCTTGGCCGTAGACGTCCATTTGCGCGCGGCGGAAAACGTGTACGCCGCCGGCGACATTGCCCGCTTCCCGCTGGGGGCCCCCGGCGTGCCGACGCGCATCGAGCACTGGCGTGTGGCCCAGCAGCACGGCCGCACGGCGGCCCGCAACATGCTGGGCCAGGAAGAAACGTTTGCCGCTGCGCCTTATTTTTGGACGCAGCAGTACGGCAAAAGCCTGCGCTACGTCGGCCACGCCGAAAAATGGGATCAAATCATCTACCACGGCGACGTGGCCCGGCAGAATTTTTTGGCCCTTTACGTGCTGGACGGCCGCATCATCGCCGCCGCCGGCATGAACCGCGATGTTGACATAATTTACGTAGCCGAGCTGCTGGAGCAGGGCCGACTGCCCGCCCCAGCCGAAGCAAGCGAGGGAATAGATTGGTCCGCCGTGAAGTAGTCAAGCAGCCAAAGAATAAATGTTCATTGCCCAAAAGCGGTACGAATTCGGGTAATTAGTCCACAAAAAAACCGCCACTGCTGGCGGTTTTTTTTGTGATCAGAAGCCGGTTAGTCCCGATCGTGCCCGTGCCCGTGGCCCCGGTCATCGTCGTGGTCATCGCGCCGGTCGTCGTTGTAGCCCTCGCGGTAGGCCTTTTTGGCCTGGCCGGGTGGTAAGCCCCGGCCGTCGTTGTAGCCTCTGCGGTAAAGCTTTTTGGCCTGGCCGGGCGGCAGGCCCGGGCGCGGGCGGTACACCACCGGGCGGTACCGGTCGCGGTGGGCCCCCACGTACACCCAGGGCTCGCGGCCGCGGTAGTCGAGCACGACGGGATGAAACTGGTAAGGGTCGTAGCCGCTCAGCGCGGCCACGGGCAGCCACTGCCCGTTGCGCAATACAATGTACTGCTGCGAGTAGAGGTCGTAGTAGCCGTCAATTTCGGGAATGTAGTAGTACTGCGCGGTTTGCGGTACCGCTGGGCCCCAGGCCGGGCGGCCCACGTTGACGTTGACATTGACCTGGGCCCGGGCGGCCGGCGCGGCCACCAGAATAAATCCGCTGAGTAAGGCCGCGCAAAAGGCGGTGGGAAGAAGTTTCATGGTATTCGGTTAAAAAAATGGTGCTCAATTATAAAAGCGAAAACAGAATAGCTGCCGAAGGTAGACCGCCGGCGTACTCATTGTAGAAAGTGGAGCGCTGGGCCTAAAACCGGCCACGGCGTCCGCCGCCTGCGTCGTGGCCGCCGTCCTGGGGGGCCGGGCTGCCGCGGCGGGGCTCAAAACCACCCCGGCCTGGGCTGGGCTGAGGAGCGGGCTGGGGACTCGGTGCCTGGCCGCCGCGGTTGTAACCGCCGCTGGGGGCCTGGCCTTGGCCGTTGTAAGAGCCGCGGTTGCCGCCAGGATACTGGCCGTGGTCGCGGTTATCGAACCCCCCGCGGTTGCCGCCGGGGTACTGGCCGTGGCCGTGGTCGTCGTAGCCGCCGCGGTTGCCGTAGCCGTGGTTGTCGTAGTCACGGCCCCGGTTGCCGTAGTCCCGGTCGTAGCCGCGGTTGTCGTAGCCGCGGTTGAAGCCCCGGGCGTAGTAGCCCTCGCGGCCGCCATAAGGAATGTATGGGCGGTAAGCGTAGTGGGAGTGATAGTATTCGCCCTGGAGCCAAGGCTCGCGGCCGCGGTAGCTAAGCACAACGGGGTGGAACTGGTAAGGATCGTAGCCGTAAAGCTCCGGCAGCGGCACCCAGTAACCCTCTTGAAACACAAGGTACTGCTGCGTGTACAGGTCGTAGTAGCCGTCTATTTCGGGGATGTAGTAGTACTGCGTGCCGTAAGGAACCTGGGGCCCCCAAGCCGGGCTCCCGATGTTGATGTTGACCCCCACCTGGGCTTGGGCGGCCGGGACGGCCAACAAGGCAAACGCGCCAATCAGCGAAGCGCCAACAAATTTTGCGAGGGTTTTCATGAAAATGAGGAAGTTAACGGGTAAAGCGGGCCGCCAGCTGCGGTGCTTGGTTGCGTAGTTGCAAGACGGGTGCCAGTCTGCTTTTGGCCGTTGTGCCCCGGGCCAGGCATCGACCAACGGGCCCGAATCGACGGCCGAGCGCCATTAAAGAATAAGCCGGGCACAAACCGGGCGTGTTCGGGGTTGTACCCAGCCGCCCGGGCTTATACGTCGCGCCCACGCGTTTGAGTAAACAAGCCCCGAGCCCAGTCATTGGGCGGCATTTTTCGTACTTTTACGCACTTACCCGCTGCTTTCCTGCATGGCCAAAAAATCATCGGCTGCTTCCGTCGCCACCGCACCTAAAACGGCCGCTACGGCGCTGAAAAAGAAACTGGAAGGCACCGCCACCGAAGCCGCCGTGTCGCTGGGCAGCCAGCCCAGCCCGGCCGGCCTGGCCGTCGCCGAGCAGCACCAAACGCCCGATACCCTTCCGCCCACCAGTAACCCTGCGGCCGGCCCTACGGTGTTCGACGTGCCGTTTATCGAGGTGTACGGGGCCCGCGAGCACAACCTGAAAAACGTGTCGGTGCGCATTCCACGCAACCAGCTGGTGGTGTTCACCGGCATTTCGGGCTCGGGCAAGAGCAGCTTGGCGTTCGACACGATTTACGCCGAGGGGCAGCGGCGCTACATGGAAACGTTTTCGGCCTACGCCCG
Source organism: uncultured Hymenobacter sp. (assembly GCA_964242665.1). Classification (GTDB taxonomy): domain Bacteria; phylum Bacteroidota; class Bacteroidia; order Cytophagales; family Hymenobacteraceae; genus Hymenobacter. The sequence continues at coordinate 15,745 of CAXTBA010000055.1, read as the reverse complement.
CAGCTTCATGGGCGGGCTGGAGCGGCCCGACGTGGACAAAATCGAGGGCCTCTCGCCGGTCATCAGCATCGAGCAAAAAACCACCTCGCGCAACCCGCGCTCCACGGTGGGCACCATCACGGAAATTTACGATTTCCTGCGCTTGCTCTACGCCCGCACCGCCGAAGCCTTCAGCTACGCGACGGGCGAAAAGATGATCCGGCAAAGCGACGACCAGATCATCAACTACATCCTGCGGCATTTCGAGGGCAAAAAGCTGGTGGTGCTGGCCCCCGTAGTGAAGGGCCGCAAGGGCCACTACCGCGAGGATTTCCAGAAGATTGCCAAGCTGGGCTTTACCAAGGTGCGGGTGGACGGCGAGCTGCTCGACATCACGGCCAAGATGCAGGTGGACCGCTACAAGATCCACGACATCGAAATCGTTATCGACCGGCTCATTGTCAAGGAGGAAGACCGGTTCCGCCTCTCCGGCTCGGTGCAGAACGCGCTGACCCACGGCAAGGGCACCATGCTGGTGCTCGACCCCGACGGCAAGGGCGAAAAGGCCAAGCCACAGTTTTTCTCGCGGTTTTTGATGGACCCGGCCACGGGCATCGCCTACGACGACCCGGCCCCTAACACGTTCAGCTTCAATTCGCCTTACGGGGCCTGCCCCACTTGCAACGGCCTGGGCGAAGTGCAGGAAATCACGGAGGATGCCGTGCTGCCCGACCGCAAGCTGAGCATCAGCCGCGGCGGCATCGCGCCGCTGGGCGAGTACCGCGACATCTGGATTTTCCAGCAGCTCCAGCTCATCCTCAAAAAGCACAAGGCCACCCTAAACACGCCGCTGGATAAACTGCCCGAGGAGTTGCTGCAACGCCTGCTCCACGGCATCACGGAAGACGAGGCCGACGACCGCAAAAGCGTGTACACCGAGCCGTTCGAAGGCCTCATTCCGTTCCTGCGCCGACAGATGGATTCGGAGTCGGACAACATCCGGGAGTGGATTGCGCAGTACGCCCAGGCCCAGCCCTGCCCCGAGTGCCACGGCTACCGCCTCAAAAAGGAAAGCCTGCACCTCAAGCTGGACCACAAGCACATCGGCGAGCTGTCGACGATGGATTTGACGGAGCTGGCCGCCTGGTTTGAGGGCGTGGAAGACCGCCTCACCGAGCGCCAAAACGTGATTGCCCGCGAGCTGCTGAAAGAGATCCGCAAACGCATTGGCTTCCTGCTCGAAGTGGGCCTCGATTACTTGAATTTGCACCGCCCGGTGCGTACGTTGAGCGGCGGCGAAAGCCAGCGCATTCGCCTCGCCACCCAGATTGGCACCCAGCTCGTGGGCGTGCTTTACATCATGGACGAGCCCAGCATCGGCCTGCACCAGCGCGACAACGAGCGGCTAATCAAGGCCTTGCAGCACCTGCGCGACATCGGCAACTCGGTGATTGTGGTGGAGCACGACAAGGACATGATTCTGCACGCCGACTTTGTGCTGGACATTGGGCCGGGCGCGGGCATCCACGGGGGCCACATCGTGGCCAGCGGCACGCCGCAGGAGATTTTGGGCTCCGGCTCGCTCACCTCGCAGTACCTCAGCGGGCAGAAGCACATCGAGCTGCAAAAGAAAAAGCGCAAAGGCGAAGGCACGGAGCTGGTGCTGAAAGGCGCGAAGGGCAACAACCTCAAAAACGTAACCTTAAAGGTGCCGCTGGGCAAGCTCACGGCCGTTACGGGCGTGTCGGGCTCGGGCAAATCGACGCTCATCCACGACACGCTGTACCCGATTCTGAACCAATATTTCTTCAACGCCAAGCGCGAGCCCTTGGCTTACGGCAGCATTGAGGGCCTGGATCTATTGGACAAGGTGATTGAGGTGGACCAGTCGCCCATCGGGCGCACACCGCGCTCGAACCCGGCCACTTATACGGGGGTGATGACGGAAATCCGCGGCCTGTTTGCCGAGATGCCGGAGGCCAAAATCCGGGGTTATGGCCCCGGGCGGTTCTCGTTCAACGTGAAGGGCGGGCGCTGCGAAACCTGCGAGGGCGCCGGCATCCGCACCATTGAGATGAATTTCCTGCCCGACGTGCACGTGCCTTGCGAAACTTGCAAGGGCCGCCGCTACAACCGCGAAACACTGGAAGTGCGCTTCAAGGGTAAGTCCATCACCGACGTGCTCGACATGACGGTGGAAAAGGCGGTGGACTTCTTCGAGTTCCAGCCCCGCATCGTGCGCAAAATCCGGACCCTCAACGACGTGGGCCTCGGCTACCTCACGCTGGGCCAGCAGGCCACCACGCTCTCCGGCGGCGAAGCCCAGCGCGTGAAGCTGGCCACCGAGCTGGGCAAAAAAGATACCGGCAAGACTTTCTACATCCTCGACGAGCCCACCACCGGCCTGCACTTTGAGGACATCAACCACTTGGCCGCCGTGCTGCAAAAGCTCGCCGACAAGGGCAACACCGTCCTCATCATCGAGCACAACCTGGACCTGATTAAGGTGGCCGACCACGTCATCGACGTGGGCCCCGAGGGCGGGGCGGGCGGCGGCTCCATCGTGGCCCAGGGCACGCCCGAGCAAGTGGCCAAGTCCGGCAAAGGCCACACCAGCCGTTTCCTGGCCGAAGAGTTGAAAACCAGCAAATACGCCACGGCCTAGCAGGATACGTGGGCTCGCGATAAGCACAAAAATCCGCTCAGTGAGTGGATTTTTGTGCTTGCAGGTGCGCCTCATGCAACGCCAACAGCCGGCGGTGGCGGCGGCCGTAGAGCACCATAAGCGGAACAATGGCGACCAGTGCAAAGCGGGAAAGCAGGTAGAAGTTCAGCAACGCGAGCCCGATGCTGAGAGTAAATATCGCCACCGATATCAGCGGCCGAATCAGTTCCAGGTCGGGGTGCTGCAAGTGCGGCGGGTAGGTGATGCCGTGGGCGGGGTTGCGGATGTAGGCTTGCAAACGCGCCTGCATCAAGCCCGTGAAAATGACGCTCAGGCAGTATAAAATCCACGGCGTGGCCAGCAGGTACTCGCCCTGAAACGCGGCCGTGAACGGCATGAGCACAATGCTGAGCAAGAACACCATGTTCAGCCAGATGAGCTTGTTATCGTAGCGGTACACGTACCGGAACATGCGGTGGTGGGCCACCCAGTAAACGGCGATGACAAAAAATGCCACGAAAAAGCTCGTGAATTTGGGCAGCAGGTTGGCCAAGGCAACCAGCGCGTCGGTTTCGGAGCGCGCATGGTGCAGGTCGGGCACCCGAATTTCGATGATCAGCAGCGTGATGGCGATGGCAAACACGGCGTCGGTGAACAGAATCAACCGCTCAATTTGGAACTCGGTGCGGTCGTGGTGGTCGAGAACGGTATCGTGGTGGGCCATGAGCAGCGGGAAGGATTTGGCAGCTAAAGTAGGACCAACCCACGAAAAAGCCGCCCCAGGCAACCGGGGCGGCTTTTTTAAATCAGCGAAGTTGCGATTGATCCGTAAAAATCGGTAACTACATCTTCATCTTGCTGTCGTCTTGCTTGGCCATGTCGGTGTGCTGCTGGATCACGGGCAGGTTTTTGGAAGCGAATCCTTTCACATCGCCCTCCTTGCCGTTGGTGATTTCACTCTTGAACAGGGCCACCGTTTTCTCGTGGTCGGGCACCATTTGGTCCATGTACTTTTTCTCCAGCGCGGGGCCCGACATTTTCAGCATCGCCTCGCGGATGGCCTGGTGCTCGGCGTCCATCGTGCCTTTTAGCTTCACGCCGTGCTTTTTGGCGATGGGCGTCAACTCGTTACCGGCTTTGGTGTGGTCGGCAATCATTTTGGTGGCGTAAGCTTTCACGGTGGGCGACGGGTTTTTCATCAGCACCACTTTGCTCAGGCCCATCTCGTTGTGGCCGCCTTCGTCAACCTTCGTAATGAATTCGGCATCGCTCACCGCGGGCATGGCCGCCATGGCGTCGTTGCCGGCGGGCTTGGTCATGGCCGTGTCAGCGGTATTGGCCATCGGGGGAGCGCTGTTTTCGGCGGGCGGCGTGGTAGCGGGCTCGCTCGTGGTGGAGGCCGTCTTGTCGGTGTTGCTGCCGCAGCTGCTAAAAGCAAACAAGCCAGCAGCCAGGGCGGGAAGGATCAGGCGTTTCATAAAAAAGAGAAAGAAAGTGAGAACGAATGATACACAATACGGACGACGCCACGCTAAAGTTGGCTTATCAGCCTCCTGGCTAACCGGTTGAGTTGCCTACTTGCCCAGGGCGTCCTCGGCCGCCCGGGCGGCGTCGAGCTGCTGGCCGGTGGGGCCCCCGTACTTGGCCGCGAAGCCCCGGATGTCGCCGTCGTACGCATCTTTCTCCATGTCCTGAAACGCGCTGCGGTCCTGCTTAAGGGCCCGAATCACGGTTTCGAGCAGCTTTTTGTCGAGCGCGGGGCCCGCGAGCAGGCCGGTTTCGTGGTAAGCGGCCTGCTCGTCCTTGCCCAGCTCGGCGGGCACGGCCAGCTGCTTGGCGGTGGCCAGCGCGCGCAGGGCCTGGAGCATCTCCAGGCGGCTTTGCAGCAGCTGGGGTGCCAGGTTGCGCACGGCCACGGTGGCGGCCTTGGCTTGGGCGAGCTTAGCCAATTCCTGCTCCAGCAGGCCATTGCTGGCGGTTTTCACCAGGAAATCGGCGTCGGCGCGTTGCTTTTTGGTGATGTCGGCGTGGTCGATTTTTTGGTCGTTTTGGGCCTGGGCAGCGGCCGTGGCGTCGTCGGTTTGGCCGGGGCCCGACGAGCAGGCGCTGGCCAGCAGTCCGGCCAGGGCCAGCATCGGCAATCGGGCCCGCAGGGAAGAAGTAGAAAGCATGGGCGGGAAGAAAATGGTTAACGAAAAGCCGGGGCGCAACTGCGCCCCGGTTCTCGCTATACGGCTGCCCGCCCCCGCTGGCTACTCGCCCCGGAACACCGGCTTGCGCTTCTCGCCAAAGGCGGCCACGCCCTCGCGGTAGTCGGCCGTCTCACCCGCAATCTGCTGGCAGTGGGCCTCGTAGTCAAGCATCTCGTCGAGCGTGGCCGCGCCGGCCTTGTTCAGCATTTGCTTGATGAGGCCGATGCTGCGCGTGGGGGCCCCGGCGTAGCGGACGGCCAGCGCGTAGGTCGCCTCATCGAGCTGCTCCGGGGCCACCACTTGGCTCACCAGGCCCAGGCGCAGGGCCTCCTCGGCCGATACTTTCGAGCCCAGCGCGCACAGCTCGAAGGCCTTGAGGCTGCCTACCAGCCGCGGCAGGAAGTACGACGAGCCCGAGTCGGGCACCAGGCCGATGTTGATGAACACTTCCATCAGCGAAGCTTCCGTGCTGGCCACCAGCGCGTCGCAGGCCAGTGCCAGCGAGCAGCCCGCGCCCGCCGCCACGCCGTTGATGCGCCCGATGATGGGCTTGGGCAGGGCCCGCATGGCCCGGATAATGGGGTTGTAGCGCTGGTGCAGCGAGTCGTAGAAGGAGCGGGGCCGGCCCTCGGCGGCTTCGGCTTCCTTTGCTGCCTTCAAGTCCTGCCCCGAGCAAAAGGCCCGGCCCGCGCCCGTCAGCACCACGGCCCGCACGGCCGCGTCGCGGCCCACCTGCTTGAGGGCGTCTTGCAACTCGTAGCTCAACGGGTCGTCGAAGGCGTTGAACACCTCGGGACGGTTGAGGGTGATGGTGGCCACGCCGTCGGGGCGCACGTCGTAGAGCAAGCGGGTGTAGGTCATTGGGTGAATGGGATGAATGGAGAATAAGCAGTTTTTGTCCTTGCGAGGAAGGACGACGACGCAATCTTTCCTTCGGCTTGCTTAATGACGCGACTCAAAGGAAGGATTGCCGCGCTCCACTGCGTTGCGCTCGCAAGGACAAATCTCCGCAATCCTTTACCCATCGAACAAAGCTTCGGCCACCAGCAAATCCTCCGGCGTGGTTATTTTCAGGTTGCGGTAGTCGCCTTCCACCAGTTGCACCCGGCAGAGGTCGTCCACTACGCTGGCATCGTCGGTGAAGGTGGGCAGCTCGGGCAAGGCGTAGGCGCGACGCAGCAAGTCGATTTCGAAGGTTTGGGGCGTTTGCATCAGGCGCAGGCGTTGGCGGTTGAGGGGGGCCGAGCCGTGCTGCGACAGCGTGCGCACCGAGTCTTTGGGGGCCACGGTGGCAGCGGCGGCGGCGTGCTGCGCGGCGGCGGCGTAAGTGCGCGCTATTACGGCGGCGCTCACCAGCGGGCGCACGCCGTCGTGCACGGCCACCAGGCCCTGGGGCTGGCCGGCCAGGGCCCCCAGCCCGGCTTTTACCGAGGCCCAGCGGGTGGGGCCTCCGGCCACCAGACGGTGCGGAATGCCGACGTTGTATTGCGCATACATCGCCTGCCAGGGGCCCAACTGATCGGCGGGCAGCACCACGATAATCTCCGCCACGCCCAGGACCGGGTCGGCGAAGCGGCGTAGCGTGTGCAGTAGCACCGGCTCGCCCCGCAGCAGCAAAAACTGTTTCGGCATACTGGCCCCCATGCGCGTGCCCGTGCCCCCGGCCACGAGGATGGCGAAGCGAGGAACCAGGGAATTTGGGGACGTGGGGACTTGGCTGCGGGAGGGATTCATTGCTGCGAAGGTCACACAAAAAAGAGCGTTGGGGCCCCAGCAAAGGGCCCCAACGCTCAAAAAAATCAAGGCGAGGGAAGCAGCACGCCCGCTCGTTTCGCCTAGTAAGCAACAAAAACCGGTGTCGAAAGAAATGAGAAACTACATCCCCCAGTCCCCGGGCCCCCGAGTCCCTGCTACAGAATCAGCATCGCGTCGCCGTAGCTGAAGAAGCGGTACTTCTCCTTGATGGCTTCCTTGTAGGCCTCCATCAGCAGCGGGTAGCCGGCGAAGGCGGCCGTGATCATGATGAGCGTGCTCTCCGGCAGGTGCAGGTTGGTGAGCAGGCTGTTGGCGATTTTGAACTCGTAGGGTGGGAAGATGAACCGGTCGTTCCAGCCCTGGGTGGGCTTCATGCGCGAGTTAGCCGACACGGCCGACTCCATCGCCCGCAGCGTGGTGGTGCCGATGGCACACACACGTTTTTTGGCATCCAGAGCCTTGTTCACAACGGCGCAGGCCGGGGCCTCCACAATGAAGTTCTCCGAGTCGGTTTTGTGTTTGGTCAGGTCTTCCACGTCCACGGTGCGGAAGGTGCCCAGGCCCACGTGCAGCGTCACGGCGGCGGTTTCGATGCCCTTGATTTCCATGCGCTTCATCACCTCGCGGGTGAAGTGCAAGCCGGCAGCGGGCACGGCCACGGCCCCGATGTTTTCGGCGTAAATCGTCTGGTAGCGCTCCTTGTCGGCGGGCTCGGTTTCGCGTTGCAGCACGTCCTTCGGAATGGGCGTTTCGCCCAACTCGTACAGGGCCTTGCGAAAGTCTTCGTCCGAGCCGTCAAACAAAAACTTGATGGTGCGCCCGCGCGAAGTCGTGTTGTCGATGACCTCGGCCACCATGTCGCTCTCGCCGAAGTACAGCTTGTTGCCGACCCGGATTTTGCGGGCCGGGTCCACCAGCACGTCCCACAAGCGCAGCTCCTTGTTCAGCTCGCGCAGCAAGAACACTTCAATGGTGGCCCCGGTCTTTTCCTTGTTGCCGTACATGCGGGCCGGAAACACCTTGGTGTCGTTCAACACCATCACGTCGCCCTCGCTGAAGTAATCGAGAATGTCTTTGAAGCCGCGGTGCTCAATCTGGCCGGTGGCGCGGTGCAGCACCATCAAGCGGCTATCGTCGCGGTTGCGGGCCGGGTGCGAGGCAACCAGCTCCTGGGGGAGTTCAAACTTGAACTCATGCAATTTCATGGCCATCCGGGCAGTCTTAGGGGGAAGTTAACGAAATTTGGGGAGGCAAAAGTACGGCTTTTTTTGGGAAGCCCGCGGACGGGCTTTTGGGATGTCGGCGTTGGCGCGGGGCTCTGCCCCGTGCCGCTTACTGGCAGGCCTCCGGCCTGCAATCGTTGAGCGATTACCACAACCACCGTTCTCGGGTGCGGGCCAGAGGCCCGCTAGCAAGCGGCACGGGGCAGAGCCCCGCGCCAGGGGGGCCGCCGGCGGAAAGCCGGCTGCCTGGCACTGGGGCCAGGCGTTTTTCCAAGGTTGCTACCTTTACGGTATGCTCGCCCTGCGCCTCACCTTCGAAAGCCTCCGTTTTGCCTGGGATGCCCTGCGGGGCAACGTGTTGCGCACCGTACTCTCGCTGCTGGGCGTCACGGTGGGAATCTTCGCCATCATCGCCGTGTTCGCGGTCGTCGACTCGCTCGAAGCCAACGTGCGCCACAGCATGGACTTCGTCGGCGACAAGGTGATTTACGTGGGCAAGTGGCCCTGGAAGTTCGATTCCGACAACCCTTGGTGGAAGTATTTTAACCGCCCCGTGCCCACCGAGCGCGAGTTTCGGGAGCTGCAAAAGCGCTTGGGGCCCAATAACAAGGGCGTGGCCATTTTCGCGGCCAGCGGCGGCAACACCCTCAAGGCTGGTAACAACTCGGTGGCCGACTGCGCTTTGCAGGGCGTGAGCTACGAGTACCGCGCCATCAGCAGCGTACCCATTGAGGACGGCCGCTACTTTACCCCGCAGGAAATGGACGCCGCCCGACCGGTAGCCATCATCGGGGCCACCATTGCCGAAAACCTCTTCCCGCAGGGCCACCCGGTGGGCCAGGAGTTCAAGGTGCGGGGCGTGAAGTACCTCGTGATCGGGGTGATGAAGAAAGAGGGCAAAAAGCTGCTCGACACGCCCAGCAACGATACCAACTGCCTGGTGCCTTACGACGCCTTCGCCAAGCTGTTCACCCTAAGCGCCACCGGCATGGGCGGCCCCAGCCCCTCGCTGGGCGTGAAAGGCCGCGACGACGACCCCGGCCTGCTCAACCTGGAGTACGAAATGCAGGGCGTGATGCGCAACATCCGCGGCCTCAAGCCCCGGCAGGAAGACAACTTCGCCCTGAACCGCCCCGAAATGATTGCCTCGGCCATCGGCAAGCTGTTCAGCATCATCGGCATCGCGGGGGGCGTCATCGGGTCGTTTGCCATTCTGGTGGGCGGCTTCGGCATCGCCAATATCATGTTCGTGTCGGTGCGCGAGCGGACCAGCATCATCGGCATCCAGAAGTCGCTGGGGGCCAAAAACTTCTTCATCCTGTTCCAATTCTTGTTCGAAGCCGTGTTCCTGTGCGTGATTGGCGGGGGCCTGGGCATCTTCCTCGTGTGGCTGATTACGCTGTTGCCGCAGGACGCGCTGCCGCTGTTTCTCTCGGGCGGCAACGTGGCCCTGGGCCTGCTCGTGTCGGTGGGCATCGGGGTGCTGGCCGGCATCGTGCCCGCCGTCATTGCGGCGAATCTGGACCCGGTGGAGGCGATTCGGGCGAAGTGACGGGGGCCCTGGGGCCGACCCGGGCAGCCGGCTTTTCCGCCGGCTGCCCGGTAATCGTTGCGCCTCTGGAGCCAGCTCAACTGTTCTTCAACGATTCAGCGATTAGCGGGCAGCCGGCGGAAAAGCCGGCTGCCCGCCCGGTTCTGCTCCTAAACTGTACTATTGACTTTATGTGGACCAAAGATAAAATTCTGACCCTGGCGCAGCTGCCCGCCACCCTGGAAACTTGGCGTGCCGCTGGCCGCCGCGTGGTGTTCACCAACGGTTGCTTCGACTTGCTGCACCTGGGCCACGTCGATTACCTCGAAAAGGCGCGGCACCTGGGCGGGGCCCTGGTGGTGGGCCTGAACACCGACGCCTCGGTGGGCCGCCTCAAGCCCGGCCGGCCTTTGCAGGACGAGCAGGCCCGGGCCCGCATCCTGGCCAGCCTGGCGTTTGTGGACGCGGTGGTATTCTTTGGCGAGCCCACGCCGCTGGCCCTCATCGAAGCCGTGCGGCCCGACGTGCTGGTGAAGGGCGACGATTACAGTATTGACGGAATTGTGGGCGGTGAATTCGTGTTAAATCATGGCGGCCAGGTCCTCACCGTGCCGCTGGTGCCGGGCTACAGCACGTCGCGCATCGTTGAGAAGGTGCGGCAGGGCGCGTAGCCGTTTCGGACCTTTATTTGTTGTGCATACCCGGGCCACCGGGCCTACTCATCCCATTTTCTAACCTTTTTTCATCATGTTCCTCCTCCTGATTTTGCTGATGCTCGTGAGCGCGGGCATCCAATGGCGGCTCCGCAGCAAGTTCAAAAAATACGCCCAGGTGGGCCTGCAATCGGGCCTGTCCGGGGCCCAGATTGCCGAGCTGATGCTCGCCGACCACGGCATCACCGACGTGCGCATCGAGAGCACCGGCGGCAGCCTCACCGACCACTACAACCCCGCCACCAAAACCGTGAACCTGAGCGAAGGCGTGTACGCCGAGCGCAGCGCCGCCGCGGCCGCCGTGGCTGCCCACGAGTGCGGCCACGCCGTGCAGCACGCCACGGCGTACTCTATGTTGCAGTTCCGCTCGGCCATGGTGCCGGCCCTCAGCGCCGTGTCGCGCTTCATGCCGATGCTGCTGCTGGCGGGCGTTATCATGTTGCGCTTTAGCATCATTCCGTTGGGGTTGGGCATCGTGCTGTTCGCCCTTACCACCCTGTTTTCGTTCGTGACCCTGCCGGTCGAGTTCGACGCCTCGCGCCGGGCCCTGGCCTGGATGGACAAGCGCGGCGTGGTGACCACCTCGGAGCACGCCATGGCCAAAGACGCCCTCTGGTGGGCGGCCATGACCTACGTGGTAGCGGCCCTGGCTTCGCTGGCCACGCTGCTCTATTACGCCAGCATTTTCCTGCGTCGCCGGTAATTTCAGCCGGCTTCGACCCAAACGCCGCCGCCCTGCTTGCAGGGCGGCGGCGTTTTTTTGTGCCCGGTCGGGGCCCCCGCTTGGTGTTGGGTAGAGCGCGCCAGATAAGGTTTTGTTATAAAATATATTGTTTATTAAATATTAATGTTAATTTGCTTATCCTTTCTGCGCATGAATCGCTGGCCGCCGCCTTTTCCGTTTGGCAGCCGATGAAGTCCCGGCAACTATTTTTCTACTGATGATATGACTGCGTCTATCCCGTCGGTCCTGGTAGCGGCCGCGCCCACTTTGCTGCGGCAAGGCCTGATAGCGACACTCCGCGAGCGGTGGCCGGCGCTGCTGCTCACCCTCACCGCCGACGCCACCGAGGTGGCCGGGCTGGTGGCCCGCCGCGCCTTTGCGCTGCTGGTGCTCGACGGGGCCCTGGCCGGCCGGGCCCTGCCCGAGCTGGTGGCCCGGCTGCGCCGCGCGCGGCCCGCCCAGCGGCTGGTGGTGCTCGCCGATGCCCGCCCGGCGGGGGCCGCCGCGCCGCTGGCCGGGCCCGATACCCAGCTGCTGCCGCGCCACGTGCCCCCGCCTGCGTTGGCCGAGGCCCTGGCCCCCTGGCTCGACGCCCCGCGCCCCGAACCCAGCGCTGTTCGAACGCCCCGCGCCTACGCCGGCTCGTTCAGCCCCCGCGAGCTGGAAGTGCTGCGCCTGGTGGTGGCCGACCAGTGCAACCAGGAAATCGCCGACTGCCTGTGCCTGAGCACGCGCACCGTGGAAAGCCACCGCCGCACCCTGTTGCACAAAGCCGGCACGCGCACGCTGGTGGGCCTGGCCGCCCGCGCCGTGCGCGAGGGCTGGGTGGCCTGAGATTCAGTGGTGGCACGGATGCGCCGGGGGCCTGCTGAAACGTGCTTTGCGCCTTTTATAATTGGGCCGACACGGCAGTTCGCTGGCCGCCGGCGCGCTACTTATTTCAACCATGAGCACTTGGAAAGGCATCATCGGGGCCAGCTTTACGCCGGCTACTTTCGACCAGTACGCACACTTGCTGCACTGGCTGGCGTGGCGGCCCAGCTTTATCGTGCTGCACAACACGGCCGACCCTACGCTGGCCGAGCGCCCCAACGGCCTCACCAAAGAGCACATCCGGGGGCTCGAACGCTACTACCGCGACGACCAGCACTGGAGCGCCGGGCCCCACCTGTTCATCGACGACCGCCAGATTTGGGTGTTCACGCCGCTCACCGTGTCGGGCGTGCATTCGCCGAGCTGGAACAAGCTGGCCCTGGGCATCGAGATGCTGGGCGAGTACACCGCCGAAGCCTTCGACACCGGCCGCGGGGCCCGGGTACAGGCCAACGCCGTGGCCGCCATCGCCACGCTGTCGGCCGTGCTCGGCCTCGATCCCGCCGGGATGAGGCTGCACAAGGAAGACCCCCTCACCACCCACAAGGGCTGCCCCGGCAAGCACGTGGCGAAGGCCAGCATCATCCAGCAAGTGCAGGCCCTGCTGGTGGAGCGCCACGCCGGCGAGCACGAGCCGGTGCTGGCGGCCTGAGGCCGGCCTTTTCTGTACCGCCGCCATGCTCCCCGCCGTGTTCGACAACCCGTTTTTTGGCACCGTCATCGCCATCGTCACGCTGTACCTGGTTTTCAGCCAGCTGACTCTTTCGCTGATTGAGCTGCCGGCGGGGTTTTTAAATTCGCGGGGCCGGTATTTGTACAACCACCTGCAAAAGGCGCTGGGGCCCATCGCCAACGCCGCGTTCTACGGGGCCGCGCCCATCAAGTCGTTGGAAATGGCGTCGAAATTGAAGTGGCGCGACACCATTTCGACTAAGCCGGCCTACGTCAGCGAAACGTTATTTGCCCAAACCATCGTGGCGTGGGTGATGGGAAAGGCCCCGGCGGGGGCTGCGCCCTTGTCGGCCATTCAGCAGTTCAAAACGGGGCTGGACACGCTGAGCGGTACGGTTGGGCAAGGCGGGGCCGTGCAAGCCGACGTCGATTTCACGGCGCTGCTCCAAACCCTGTACACCAATGCCACGGCCACCGCCGCGCCGGCCGACCAAAGCCAGGCCCTGCAAAAAAATCTGGAGGCCTGGTTCCACGAGTTTGGCGAGCGGATGACCGGCTGGTACAAGCGCGACCAGCGCTGGCCGCTGTTCTGGGTCGGGCTGGCGGTGGCCGTGCTGGCCGATGTGGACACGGTGCGGCTGGCGCGCTTCCTCGCCGATTCGGGCAACGCCAAGGCCCGCATGGCGCTGGTAGAGGCCGGGGCCCAGGCCGCGCGCGAACCGGCCCCGACCGGCCCGGTGTACAACCCGAACGACCCGGTAGAAGCCCGGCGCTACCAACTGCGGCAGGACCGTTGGGATTCGCTGGCTGCAACCGCTAACCGGGACTTCCGGGCCTCGCTGGCGGCGGTGCCGGCGGTGGGGCTGCCGCTGGGGCCCGTCCGCTGGGCCAACCACGACACAGTTTCCGGCTACGAGCCCGCCGCCCCGCCAGCAAAGCCGGGCCTGAAGAAAGTGTACAAGTGGGCCCCCGCCGCCGATGATTTTGGCCTACCCCCGTACGCCCAGCGGTGGCAGCTGGATAAAAAAACGGGCAACGTTAGTTTTCCCCTCGGGGCCCTGTTGAGGATGATTGGTGGCTGGCTGCTCACGGCCTTCGCCATGATGCTCGGTGCGCCCTTTTGGTTTGACACCTTGTGCCGGTTCGTGAACATTCGCAACGTGGGCATCAAGCCGGCCAAGGCGGATAAATAATAACCTTTTCCCTTAGTTTGCCCGGGTTTGGAAGATGGCTGGACGCCCGAACTGATTTTTGCTTGATTTATTCTAAACGTCGGCATCAAGCCGCCGCGCACCGGCCAAGAATAATCGGCGTGCCCGGCCCACCCGCTTTCATTCAACAAGCTTTCCATGCGCATGAGAACGAGTAAAACGCTACTGCCCATTATGCTAGGGCTGGTGCTGCTGCCGCTCAAGGGCTGCCAGGTACCCGACGTCCAGCCCTTTGCCACCGCCACGGCCGAAATGACTTCCGCTCTGACAGCCGGCTTCGACCAAGTATTCGGCGACTTCAGCAGCGCCGCCAGGCTCAACCTTGATCCGGAGCAAAAAGCGGCGCTGCGGCAGCAGCAGGGCACGTTTGCCGAAGAAATCCGGGCGAACGAGCAGGCGCTGGCCGCGCTCGATGCCTACGCCAACACTTTGGTGGAGGTAGCCGCCGCCGGCGACAAGGGCAAGGCGAGCATCGACAAAATTGCCACTGCGCTGGGCAACGTCGCCACCGCCTTCGGCCCCGGGGTGGGTGCGGCGGGGGCCCTCATCGCCAAGGGTGTGCAGGAAATTTCTGGCGACGTCCAGCGCATTCGCACCCTGCAGAAGCTGGCCGACGCAATGGTGCCCGCTGATGCCGCTGTGCAGACGGCCGCCGCCCTGCTGGGTGCGAACCTGCGCGACCTGGCTCGCATCGACAGCGCCGCTGGCAACATCGTGGACGCTCACCTGCGGGGTGCCAACCAGAACATCCTCCAGGCCTACGCCGACCTGTCGCTTCGCCAGGAGCGGGCCGATTCGGTGGCCGGCCTGATGGTGCAGTTCGAAACGACTGCCGTCGCTTTTAAACGGGCGACGGGCGAGCGGCGCGGCCGGTTCCAGCAAAGCCTGACCAGCCAGTTGGCCGCGCTCGCCCAGGCCGACGAGGAAGTGGCCGCCGGGGGCCCCTTCGACCCAAAAAAGCTGCGGGCCACGCTGGCCCAGCTCGAAACGCGCGAGGCTTTCTGGCGCCGGCGCGCCGACGGCGGCATTTCGCCGCAATTGCAGGCCCGCTACGACCGGGTGCAGGCGGCCCTGGCCAAAAACGAGCTGAATGCCGCGCAGCAGCGCCGCGTGCTGCAAAAAAGCAGCGCCCTGGTGCGGGCGTGGGCCGGCGGCCACGCCGCGATGAAACAGGCCGTCGTCGACCAAAAATACGCGGTGTCCTTTCAGGAAGTAATCGAAGGGGCCAAGCGGCTCAAAAACTTCGTCGATAGCCTCCAAGCCAACCAAACCTAACCGACTATGGACACACCGAATTGGGACGACCTGATCCTACTGCAGGATTGGGCCGAGGCGCTGAAAGGAATTTTGGCCGCGGCGGAGCAAGCCATCCAAAGCGATAACAACGAGCGCCCAGACGTGGCCGAGCTGCTGCGGACGTTCGTTAAAAAGTCGCCGTTCAACGCGGGCGCGCTCGACAAAATCGCCACCGACGCCATCATCGATTTGAACATCAACGTCATCGCGGACGCGCTCCGGGCCATCCGGGCCCGCAACGACGAGCTGAAACGGCAGATTGACCTCATTGAGGGGGTGACCAGCCAAGCGGCCACCGACGCCAAAAAGCTGCGGCTGGACGGCGTTAACCAGGTGCTGGCCAACGCCCGGACGGCACTGGAAGCGCTCCGGTCCGCCAACGACGCCCTGGGCAGTCCCGATGCTGCCTTGGCCAAGAAGATTACCGCGGTTGTAAAGGCGATTGACGGGCTGGCCTAGCTGCCGAAGCCAACCCGCCCGCCAGCTTAGCAAAAAAGCCTCCTTGCGAAGTAATTCGCAAGGAGGCTTTTTTAATTGGCTCAACGGAATGAGCCGCTCACATGGTCCGGCTTATTTCTTGCTCACCTTCAGCCGTTGCAGGCCGTTTTTGTCCTGAACGAGCAGCAAGTAGGTGCCGGAGCGCAGCGCGCTCACGTCCACGGTGCCGTTGCTCACCTGGGTTTGCAGAACCGCCCGCCCGGTCAGGTCCACGACTTTCACCGCGGTTCCGTCGGCCACGTTGGTCAAGTGGAAGGCGTTATCCGCCGGATTCGGGAAGCCGGTGGCCGGCGCCGGGGGCCCCTGGGGCGAGGCCGCCGACGAGCGGGCCCCGACCTGGGCGGCTTGCTTCGTGAAATTCATCCAGTTGAGGTTGAACCCGCCGGTGCGGGCCACCAGGCGCAGGGTCACGC
>CAXTBA010000054.1:0-22561 GCA_964242665.1 uncultured Hymenobacter sp. | reverse complement strand
GGGCGGCGTAGTCGGTCTGGTCCACGTAGTGCGAGTCGTTGGTGCAGATGACCTTAACGTTGTGCTTGACGGCAAACCCGAGCAACACCTGGTTCACGTCTTCCTGGCTTTTGCCGGTGCCGTCGAAGTTCATCAGCCCGTGCCGCTGGATTTCGATGTAGTAGTCGTCGCCGAACAGGTCCAGCCACCACTTCAGCTTTTCCTCGGCCTCGGTTTCGGTGCGGAACAGGATGGTTTGCGGAATTTCGGCCCCGATGCAGCAGCTGGTGGCAATCAGGCCCTCGTGGTATTGCAGCAGCAGCTCACGGTCGATGCGCGGAAATTTCGAGTACACGCCCTCGATAAAGCTCATCGAGCAGAGCTTGCTCAGGTTGTGGTAGCCGGCCTGGTCTTTGGCCAGCAGCAACTGGTGGTAGCGCTTGTCTTTTTCCCCTTTCTCTTTGCTGAAACTCTTTTTGTGGCGGTCTTCTACAAGATAAAATTCGCAGCCCACGATGGGCTTCACGTTGTACTTATTCGCCTCAGCCACGAAGTTGAAGGCCCCGAACATGTTGCCGTGGTCGGTGAGGGCCACGGCGGGCATGCCGTCGGCCTGGGCCTTCTTCATCAGGGCCCCGATGCTGGCTTGGCCGTCGAGCAGCGAGTATTGGGTGTGGCTGTGGAGGTGCGAGAAAACGGGCATCTTTTTCAGTTAGCAGTTGGCAGTTATCAGTGAACAGCGGATAACTGTAGGAAGCAAGCGGCAAACGGGTACCGTAGTAAAGATAAGGCCGCCGGGCCCCGGTTCGGGCGCGGGCCGGGCCGAAATTTGGCGGCCTGAGCGCCCAGCTTTTGGCCCAAATCCTGATTTTGCGGGCGTTGCGCGGCCGCCGGCCGGGGGCAATATTTTGAACTAGTTTTGTGGAGCCATGTTAGGCAGATACCACATAGATCAAACGTCCCGGCAGCGTTAAGCTAATTCCCACGGGTGCCGCACGGCCCCACTTCCTCATTGCCTCCTTTGGGTTTTACCGCCTGTGGGTTCACTCCCCACAAGCCGTACCGGTGCATTGGGTAGCGAAAAAAGGCCGACTTCATTTTCATGAAAGACCTTGCTGCTTGCACCGACCCGGGCTATACCCCGGCGGTCGCCCCCACACGTTTTCACCAGTTTTTGCGGCGTAATGTGCAGGACGAGCGCGACCTGCCCTTCGCCTACCTGCTGCTGCAAATCACGGCTACGATGCTGCCGCTGGCGGTGGTGCTCTTCACGCCGGCCCTGCGCGGCTGGGCGTGGTGGGCGGCGGCGGGGCTGTACTTTTTCCTGGGTACGTTTTATTTCAAGGGGCCGTTTGGGCTGATGATGCACTGCACCACGCACCGGCCGCTGTTCAGGAAAGCCGACAAGTGGCTCAATAAATTCACCCCGTGGGTGGTGGGGCCTCTGTTTGGCCAAACGCCGGAAACGTACTTCACCCACCACATGGGCATGCACCACCCGGAAAACAACATGCCCGACGACGAAAGCTCAACCATGTTCTACCAGCGCGACTCGGTGTGGAGCTTTCTGCACTACCTGGCCGATTTTCTGGTGCTGGGCGTGGCGCGGCTGGTGGGCTACCTGGGCCGCACCCGCAAGCTCACCCTGCGCCACCGCGCGGTGCGCGGCGAGTTGACTTATGCCGTGGTGGTGGTGGGCCTGGCCTTCGTGAATTTGCCGGCTACATTGGTCGTGTTCCTGGGGCCCCTGTTTGTCACGCGCGTCGTGATGATGCTCGGCAACTGGAGCCAGCACGCCTTCATCGACGGCAACGCGCCCGACAACTGCTACACCAACAGCGCCACCTGCATCAACACCAAGTACAACCACAAGTGCTGGAACGACGGCTACCACATCAGCCACCACTTGCGCCCGGCCCTGCACTGGACCGACCACCCCGCCAACTTCCGCCAGCACGTGGGCGAGTACGCCGCCCACGACGCCGTAGTGTTCGACGGCATCCACTACCTGCACATCTTCGCCTTCCTCATGCTGAAGCGCTACGACCTGCTGGCCAAGAACTTCGTGAACCTCGGCGGCCGCTACCGCTCCGACGCCGACGTGGTGGCTCTGCTGCGCAGCCGCACCCGGCGCATTGCCCGGCCGGTGCTAGCTATGGCATAGGGCCCTGGCAATTCCTGATTAAGGCGACGTAAAAACAAATCATGCGCTGGTAGTCAGCTACCCGGATGCGCTCGTTGGTGCCGTGCAGGCGCTGGATGTCGGCCTCGTCCATCGGCATGGGCGAGAAGCGGTAGGTGTTGGGGCTGAGGCCGGCGTAGGTGCGGGCGTCGGTGGCCCCCACCAGCACGTAGGGAGCGACCAGGGCCCTTGGAAACACGCCAGCAATGGTGCGCTGCAAGGTTCGGAAGGCGGCCGATTCGGTGCTGGAAACCGGCGCGGGCTCGTGGCCTTTGGCCAGAAAACGCACCTGGAGGCGGTCGTCGTCGATGATGCGCCGCACCTCGTGCACCACGCCGGCCACCGAGTCGCCGGGCAGGATGCGGAAGTTGACGGTGGCCGTGGCCCCAATAGGCAGCACATTGTCTTTGCTGCCGGCCCGGAAAATGGTGGGGGCCGTGGTGGTGCGCAGGGCTGCGTTGCCGGAGGCCGTGCCCGCCAGCGTGCGCTTGATGAGGGGCCCGAACAGCCAGCGGTTGGCGAACACCAAGCGCTTGCCGAACGGCACTTCTGCGGCCAGGTAATCAAGTAAATGATCCACGCCGCCGTCGAGCCGGGCCGGAAAGGGGTGGGCTTCCAGCCGGGCCACGGCCCCCGCCACCAGCCCGATGCTGGTGTGCGCCGGCGGCATCGACGAGTGTCCGCCTGCGCCTACGGCGCTGATTTCCAGGCTCACGTAGCCTTTCTCGCTGATGCCGACCAGGGCTACGGGTTTTGTTAGGCCGGCCACGCCGTCGGTTTTGATGAGGCCGCCTTCGTCGAGAATCATTTCGGGATGAATGCCGCGCTGTTTCAGGGCCGCCGCCATGGCCCCGGCTCCGCGCTGGCCCAGGGTTTCCTCGTCCTGCCCGAAGGCCAACAGCACGGTGCGCGCAGGCCGAAAGCCAGAGCCAAGCAGGTATTCCACGGCTTCAAGGGTGCCAAGCACGCTCATTTTATCGTCCAGCGTGCCCCGGCCGTAGAGGTAGCCACCAGCCACGGTGCCTGCGAATGGCGGCTGCTGCCACTGCGCCGCGCTGCCGGGCTGCACGGGCACTACGTCGTAGTGGGCCAGCAGCAAAACGGGCTTGAGGGCCGGGTTGGTGCCGGGCCATTCGTACAGCAGGCCATAGGTGTTGAATGTCTGCCGCCGCAGCCGCCGATTTACCCGTGGGTACGCTTGCCGCAAAAATGCCACAAACCGCCCAAACTGCGCCGTGTCGGTCTGGGTAAAATCGGTGGTTGAAACCGTGGGGATGCGCACCGCCGCCGCCAGCCGCTGCACCGCCGAATCGGGCACCGCCACGGGCGCAGGCGGCGGCACGGGCCCCAGCTGGTGCCGGGGCACGCGCAGCGTATTCACCACCAGTACCGCCGCCAAAACCACCATTACTAAACCCAAAAACCGGAAGAAAAACCGCATGCACCCAGGACAATAAAGATGAAAAATCAGCGCAGCGCAGGCGCGTTCATGCGTAGCACTTCGCCGAGGCGCACGGCGGCGTCGGGCTTGTGGTTCCAGGCCTGGAGGTCGGCTACGGTTACAGCATAGCGTTTCGCCAGGCTGTAAAGCGTTTCGCCGGCCAGCACCGCGTGCCACACGGCGGTGGCCGCAGTTGAGGCCGGCGCGGTACGGGGCTGGTACGTGATGCTAGTGGTGGAGGTCGGCGCGGGCCCTGCGGTGGGCGGCGTCAGGCGCAGCGACTGGCCCACCGCCAGGCCCGCGTTGGGCGGCAGCTGGTTCCAGGCCAGCAGGTCGGCGGGGCGCAGGTTGAAGCGGCGGGCAATGGCGTACACGCCTTCGTGTGGCTGCACCTGGTAGAGGCTGGGGGCCCCAACGGCTGAGGGCCCCGGCGCAGCAGCGGCCGCTTGAGAAACCACTGCCGGCCGGTCGGGCAAAGCCACGGGCCGCGCCACCGGGGCCGCCGCCGGAACTGCCGTGGTCGGCGGAACCGCGACGGCCACCGGCGGGCGTCGCACGGGCTCAACTGGCTCGGGGGGCAGGGTAGGTTCTTCCTCGTCTGTTTCGGGAGCGGCGTCAGGCGCGGGCTTTGGCGGGGCGGGGCGGTACACCACGGCGGGCCCGGAGTCGGGGGCCGTGGCTGCGGGGGCCGGCTCGGGCCGGCGGCGGTGCGCCGGGAGCGGGGCTGGCCAGCCATTCAGCGAATCCACGGAGTCGTCGTCGCCGGTGGTGTCGCGGTGGGCCGGAGCCGCGGGGCGCGGGGATTCCGGGCGCGGCGCGGGGCTGCGCGCGGCCAGCGGTTCGGCCAGGGTGCGGTACTCGATGGCTACGTCGTGGGGGCGGGCGTGCCGCAACCACAGCACCCGGCCCGGGCGCAGGTCCTCGCGGCTGGCCAGGTGGTTTTTGCTGAGGATGCCGTGCTGGCGCAGGCCAAATTTTTGGGCTACGTCGGCTACCGTTTCGCCGGGCTGCACCACGTAGTATTCCGCGTCGGCCTCGTCGCGCTTGCCTTCGAGGTAGTAGGGCCGGCCGGGCACCACGGCGTCAAAAGGCCCCAACTCGTTGTCGCGCAAAAAATGCGGCAGGTGCTGGCCGCCGCGCCGGGCCAGGTCGGCGGTGGTTTCGCCGGGCAGGGCGATGAGGGCCCGCAGGCTGTTCACGCGCACTTGGTCGGCGCGGCGGGCGTCGGGGGCAGGCGGGGCAGGCAGCGCAGGGTCGGCCCCGGTGCCCTGGCGGGCCAGTAGGGCGGCGGCTTGGGCGTCGGTGGCCACGGGCACCACGAGGGTATAGGCGCGGCCGTCATCGGGCACGGTGGAAGCCAGCAGCCAGCGGTTTTGGGCGGCTAGGTCAGCCAAATCGATGCCTAGGCTCTGGGCCTGCGGGCCCAGGGCCTGGCCCGGCGTGGCCGGAAACTCGCGCAGCCGCAACGGGCGCGGATTGAGGCCGCAAGCGGGCTCGTAGGCCACCTTCTGGGCCAAAAACATCAGCACGTAGGGCGAAGTATCGGCCGTAATGGCCATCTCGGTGGCCCCGGCGTCGGTGGGCAGGGTGTAAGGCTTCACGCCGCCCAGGCCGGTGTAGTAGCTCAGCAGCGTGTCGAGCCAATTGTGTAGCGTGGCGTTGTTCTGGGCAAGGTAGCGGGCGGCCCCGCGGGTGCTGGCGGCCAAGTGCTTGCGCTCGTCCACTTCGTCGTCTACGCGCAGGCCGAGGCTGGTGGCGGTTTCGCGCTTGAGCTGCCAGTAGCCCACCGCGCCGTGGGGGCTCTGGGCATCGGGCTGCAAGGCGCTTTCCTGCAAAGCCAGGTAGCGAAAATCACGTGGAACGCCGGCCTGCTGTAAGTTCTGGTCGATGAGTGGAAAAGCCGCATCGGCCAAATCGACCCGCGCCTGAAACGAAGGCTGGTGCCGGCGCAGCGCGTCGGCCTTGAGCTGCACCAGGCGCTGCGCTTCTTCACTTAGCACCAGGTGCAGGCCCACCACATCCATTTCGGCGGGCACGTCGGGGCGGGCGTGGGCGGCCAGGACCTGGGCCGCTGCTGGGCCGCTGACGAGCGCCAGCAGCCCCAGCAGCAGAAAACGGGTGTTCATTGGGAAGCGCAAGGAAGTAGCAGCAAGCGAGCAAAGCACAAAGAACGGCCCTTTGCGCGGCTTGCGGGCGACCCCCCAGGTGCTGGTTTGGGGCGGCTTACTGGGGCCGAGCCGTGTTTTATTTGCCGGCGGGGCCCGGCGGCAGGCCAGCCGGAGAAATGGCTGGTAAACTGGCGAGCTTCCGGGCCAGCATTTTCATGAAATAGCCGCCCACCACCGAGCGGGCCTGGAAGCCGACCTGCCGGGCGTCGGTGGTTTCGTGCCAGTCGGTGAGGGGCACGCGGCTGGGCGTGTCGTTGGCAAACTGCCAGATGGGCCCCACCAGGGCCTCAAAATCCGCCTGGTTGCCGGCCAGCGTGGCCGTCCACGTCACCCAGTCCGACTTGGTGTAGGTCTTGCGGCTGTCCAGGGGCAGGCCGTAGCGCTGCTGGTGCTTCAGGTAAAAGGCCACTTCGGCCTGGGCCACTTCGGGGGGAAAGATGTTTAGGTCCAGCACCTTGTCCCACACCAGGTTGTATTTCTGGCTCCACGAGCCGGCGGGCTTGTCGAAGGTCAGGGCATAGTGGTCGCCGTCCTGGTCCATTTGCACCCAGCGCCGGGCCAGGTCGCGGGCCAGGGCCGTGTACTCGTCGGCAGTTTTGGGGTCGCCGAGCTGCCGGGCCATTTGCCCGTAGCAGGCAATGCCTATAATGGCCTTCACCGACAGGTTGGCGTTGCGGGCGAGGTGGCCGGCAAAGTCGTCGGTGCTGAGCTGACTAGCGGGGTCGAAGCCGTCGCGCTTCAAAAATCCCACCCACTTGGTGAGCGTGGGCCAGTGCTCGCGGGCGAAGTCGGGCTTGCCGTCCATCTTCACCGCGGCGGCGGTCACAATCAGCATGTTGCCGGCTTCTTCCACCGGCATGTCTTCGCCGTAGGTTTGGCCGTTGGCGCGCGGGAAGGTGCCCACGTCGTGGGCCGGGAAGTCCTTTTTCCAGCGCCCCGACTCGCTGTAATCAAAAATAAACCGCAGCAGGCCCTTCGCCAGCTCGTTGTTATAAAGCAAAAAAAGTGGGGCTGAGGGGTAGGTTATGTCCACGGTGCCGATGGAACCGTTGGAGAAGTTTTCTTTGGACATGAAGAGCAGCTCGCCTTTCGGCCCGGCCACCATGCTGTGGGCTGCCACGGCCTGCCGGTAGGCCAACTGGCACAGGTCGGCGTATTTTTTGCCCCCGGCGGCCTGGGCGTCGGCGTACAGCTGTTGGTCGAAAGCGGTGGCTTTTTGGCGCAGGCGGACGTAATCGGCTTCGGCGGCTTGCAGGGCCTTGTCCATCGTGGCGGCCGGGTCGCGCCGCCACCAGGGCCGCAGGTTCTGGCCGAAATACTGCACCGCGTACTGCTCGTCGTAGCCCAGCAGCAGGTGGCGCTCGGTGGGCGCGGCGGCCACGGCCCCCAGGTCGAGCACGGCGGCCTGGGCCACGCGCTGGGCCGGGGCGGGCCGGGGCGGGCCGGTCGCGGGCAGGGCCCCGGTCTTGGCAAAAACCGTTTTCAGGGCTTGCGGCGCGCCGGTGCCGAGCGCAGCGGCCCCCGGCGCGGCCAGGTAGGCATAGCCCCAGTCGATGCGCACGTTGTCGCCGGCCGTGGCCAGGACGGGCTGCGCGGTGGTGCCCAGGGCCTGCCAGCGCAGGCCGCCGGCCTGGCCGGGGCGGGCCACCACGTCCTGGTAGGGCGTGTTGCTGGCCAGCGTGCCGGCCTCGGTCAGCAGCACCTGCGTCGGGTGGGCCTGGCCGTCGGCGGCGGCGGCAGCGAAGGTGACGTAGCTTACGGGGCGGGCGGCGGTTTCCAACTCGTCGAGCAGCAGCGGCGACAAGAAGCTGACGGTCAACTGCACCGGGCCGGCGGCGAAGGTGTAGGTGGTTTGGGTGGCCGTAACGGCCACGGCCGTCTGGCGGGCCGAAGGCAGGCGCGGCGCTTGAATTTCTTCGTAGAGGCCGGCGTCGAGGTGGGCCCCGCCCTGCGGGTTGGCGCAGTGCATGGCCAGCACGTTGGGGCCCTGGTGCAGGGCGGCACGGGCCGCGGCGGGCACGGCAAAGTGCTCGTACTGGCCGTTGGCCCCCGCTTGCCTGGCCAGCAGCACGCCGTTGAGGTACACCTCCGCGTCGTCGTCGTGCCAGAGCAGCAGCTCAAGCGGGCCCGTGGGCAGCGGCCCAACCAGCGTGACGCTGCGCCGCACCCACACGTCGTGCCCGGTCCAGGCGGTGCCGGGCCGGGCGGGGTCGTTGGTGAAGGGGGCCGGGCCGGTTTTCCAGCTCACCGCGTTGGCGAAGGTGCGCCGCTCCCAGCCCACCGCCGGGGCCGCGAATGTGTAGCGGGCCGTGTAGGGCTTTTCCTCGGCCGTTGGGATGAGGGCCCGGTATTCCGGCGCGGTCTGGCCCAGGAACTGGTACGCCCGGCCGTCTACCCGCACCACGCCTTCCAGCGCCTGCGCCTGGCCGGTCCAGTGGCGGGTGGGCGCGGCGGCCAGCGTGTCCTGAAACGCCCACACGCTGAAGTACGGGCTGTGCGTGACGAGCGGGTAGGCCGGCGGGCGCAGTGCCTGGGCCCCGGCGCTGCCCAGGCCAAACCCGCTCATTACCAGCAGTAAAACAATATTTTTGCGCAGCATCTGCAAAGTGTTTTGACGTTAAAAAATGAAGGCGGGCAGGTCAGGCCAGCAGTTGGGGCTTCTCTTGGTACACTTTCCACAGAAACTCGCCGAAAATGGTGTTGGCCCAGGCAAACCAGGCGCGGGTGAACTTGGCCGGGTCGTCTTTATTGAAGGATTCGTGCATGTAGCCCGTGCCGGCGTGGGTGGCGCGCAGGGCCCGCACGCAGGCCCGGATTTCGGCGTCGTCGGTGCTGGTGAGGCCGCGCGTGGTGATGGCAATGGGCCAAATCATGTCGCGGCCCACGTGGGGCCCCCCGATGCCCTCCGCGGCCGATCCCTTGAAGAAGAACGGGTTATCCAAAGAAAGCAGGAACTTGCGGGTGTTCTGGTAGGTGGGGTCGGTGGCGGGCAGGGCCCCCAGGTAGGGCAAGGCCAGCAGGCTGGGCACGTTGGCGTCGTCCATCAGCACCTGGCTGCCGAAGCCGTCGATTTCGTAGGCGTAGATGGGGCCGTATTTGGGATGGTTTACCACCGCGTACTGGCGCAGGGCGGCGGCCACCTCGTCGGCCAGGGCCGTCAGCTCGCCGGCGGTTTTGGGGTCTTTGGCCAGGGCGCTCATCATTTCGGCGGCCTGGCGCAAGCTCGTCACGGCGAAGAAGTTGCTGGGCACCAAGAAGGAGTAGAGCGTGGCGTCGTCGCTGGGCCGGAAGGCCGAGCAGATGAGCCCCACCGGCCGCACCGGGTAGCCGTAGCCACCCATGGGCTGGGTGTCGGTGGCGTTGGCCGTTTCGCGCTGGAAGTGGTAGGGCCCCGGGCCGTCCTTGCGCTGCTGGGCCCGGAACGTCTGCAACGTTGTGCGGATGGCCTGTTGCCACTGCGCATCGAAGGGCCCCGGGTCGTTGGTTTTCTTCCAGTAATGGTAGGCCAGGCGGATGGGGTAGCACAGCGAGTCGATTTCCCATTTGCGCTCGTGCACGCCCGGCTGCATGGCCGTATGGTCGGTTTTCCACTCGCCCACCTTCGTGTCGTCGCCGTAAAAAGCGTTGGCGTAAGGGTCCCTCAACACGCAGCGCGACTGGCGGTTAACCACGCCGGCCACCAGTTGCCGCAGCTCAGCGTCCTGGCCGATGAACTGGAGGTAGGGCCACACCTGGGCCGAGCTGTCGCGCAGCCACATGGCGTCGATGTCGCCGGTGATGACGTAGGTATCGGGCCGGCCCCCGCGCAGCGCGTAGGTCACGGTGGTGTCGAGCGTGCTCGGGAAGCAGTTTTCAAACAGCCAGCCCAGCTCTGGGTCCTTCACTTTCTTCTTAAATTCAGCAATGGCCGTTTCGACGGCCTTGCTGCTGAACTTGCGCACCGCAGGGGCCGGGCGCACGGTTTTGAAGGCGGGCGGGCGGGCGGCCTGGGCGGGGCCCGCGTAGCACGCGGCCCCCAGCAAAGCCGTGTGTTGAAGAAAAGTGCGGCGGTTCACGAAGCGATGGTTAGAGGGTGGGCACAGTTGGCTGGTGCGGGTTCGGCAATTTACAAAAACAGCATTTCTGGTTTGCTTCGACCAGCGCGACCGGGCCGCCGGAACCGAATTTTTTAGTGCGCTTTAAAAAAATCTTTGAAGCTGATTAACAATCTGAAGAAATGCCTCCGCATGAACACTTTGCGAATTACTAAACAGCTCCTTTTATAAGAATTTGCGGGCTTGCAAGCTGGCCAGGGCCTCGAACAGCATTACGCCGCTCATCTGGGTGGAGGCGTCCACGGCAGCGGCCGGCGGGCTCGTCCAGTCGGTGTTGAAAAGGTACTGCGGGCGGCGGGTGGCGCGCTGGCAGAGGCTTTCGCCGTTGGCCCGCAGGAATGCAACGTAACGGGCCCGGCTGGCCGCGCTCACGGCCGGCTCGGTGGCCAGCAAGGCCAAGTAGCGCACCAGAATGCCCTTAAACAAGCCCCCGTCGCGCCCGCCTTCGTCGCGCAGGATGCCGCCGGGGGCGAGCTGGGGGTCCTGGAGGGCATAATCGGCCGTGCGGGTCGCGTCGTCGAGGTAGCGGCGCTGCCGGGTGGCCCGGTACAACGCCAGCCCGGCCCCGAGGTACACGCCCTGGTTGTAGGTGAAGCGCTGCTCCTTGTTCGTTTGCCCGTCGCCCTTGCTGTTAACGCCGTCCCAGACCAGGCCGGTGGCGGGGTCCACCAGCGCCTTCGTTTCCCAGGCGTAGATTTTCTGGGCCCAGGCCAGGTCGTCGGGACGGTGGTCGAGCAAGTAAAAGCGGGCCGCCAGGATTGCGGCCGGCGCATTGGCGGGCGTATTTTTGTAGCCGAGCTGCGTTTTGCGCCAGGCAATTCCGCCTCCCTGCTGCTCGTTCCAGCCCGTCTGGATATCCGCCCAGAGCAGGGCGGCGGTGGCCTTGTAAGCCGGGTCCCGCGTTAGCTCGAAGGCGCGCAGGCAGGCCAGCGCTTGCCACTGCATATCGTCGTAGTACTCATTGAGGTAGGTGTCGTGGTTCTGGGCCTTCGTGCCCGCCTGCAACTGCTGCATCCGGGCCTGGTAGGCGGCCTGCCCGGTGCGCTGGTAGCCGTCGCTGAGCACGTCGAGGCCGTGGGCCTGCCACCAGTAGTTGTAGTTGGGCTTACCCGAATCGTCCTGGAGGTAGTAGTGTTTGGCAGGCTCCCAGAAGCGCTGGGTGAGCGCGGCCTGGGCCGAATCGGCGCGGGCCGCCCAGTTAGGCGCCACTGCCCGCGCCGGCGGCGGAGTGAAGCCGCCCAGCAGGCCGCCCAGCGCTGCCGCCGCTGCCGCCAAACAGAAAAAAGCGTAGCCCGCCCGGCCCGCCGAAGCAACGGGCGGGCCAGCGGACGCGCGTAACAGCGGGCTGGGAATGGGTGCCATTGGCGTAAGGAGTACGTGTTGAATGCCAAGATTCGGGGTCAATCGGCCCCGTCGTCAACCGCAACGCGCGGGGAAATCCTGTGTTACTTGGCCTTGGAAAAAGAGTACGGCGCGTCGTCCGCTTGCACGCCCCGGCCCTTGTTGGGCGCGGCGCTCATGTCGAAATCCAGCGTGGCACCCTGCATCAGGTCGGTGTGGCTGAGCCAGTTCTTATCGTACGGCTTGCCGTTGACGGTCAGGCCGTTCACGTACCGGTTGTCGGCCGAGTTCTTGGGTGCGTTTAGCACAACATCTTTGCCCGAGGGCAGGTGCAGGATGGCTTTCGGGAAGAGCGGGGCCCCGAGCACATATTGGTTGACGGTGGGGCACACGGGGTAGAAGCCCAGGGCCGAAAACACGTACCAGGCCGAAGTTTGGCCGTTGTCCTCGTCGCCGCAGTAGCCGTCGGGCGTGGGCAGGTAGAGGCGGTTCATCACCTCGCGGGCCCAGTACTGGGCTTTCCAGGGCTGGCCGGCGTAGTTGTAGAGATAAATCATGTGCTGGATGGGCTGGTTGCCGTGGGCGTAGTTGCCCATGCCCGCAATTTGCATCTCCCGGATTTCGTGGATCGTGCTGCCGTAATAAGAGTCGTCGAACTTGGGCGGCAGGGTGAATACCGTGTCGAGCGTGGCCACAAACTTCTGCTTGCCGCCCATCAAGTCCACCAGGCCCTGCACGTCGTGGAACACCGACCAGGTGTAGTGCAGGCTGTTGCCCTCCGTGAAAGCGTCGCCCCACTTGAAGGGACTAAACGGCTTTTGGAAGGTGCCGTCCTGGTTTTTGCCCCGCATCAGCCCGCTTTCCTTGTCGAACAGGTTGCGGTAGTTCTGGCTGCGCTTGGCATATAAGTCGATTTCTTTTTTGGGCCGTTTCAGGGCCTTGGCCAACTGGTAAATGGCGAAGTCGTCGTAGGCATACTCCAGGGTGCGGGCCGCGTTCTCGTTGATTTTGACGTCGTAGGGCACGTAGCCCAGCTTGTTGTAGTACTGCACGCCGGTGCGGCCCACCGCGTCCAGGGGCCCGGCGTTGTTGGCGCCGTGCAACAGCGCTTCGTAGAGCGTCTTCATGTCCTGCCCCCGGATGCCCTTGAGGTAGGCGTCGGCCACCACCGAGGCCGAGTTGTTGCCCACCATCACGTTGCGCAGGCCCGGGCTGGCCCATTCCGGCAGCCAGCCGCTTTCCTTGTAGTCGTTCACCAAGCCCTGCTGCATCTCGGCGTTCACGTCGGGATAGACCAGGTTCAGGAAGGGAAACAGGGCCCGGAATGTGTCCCAGAAGCCTGTGTCGGTGTAGAGGTAGCCGGGCAGTACCTTCCCGTTAAACGGGCTGTAATGCACCGCTTTGCCGGCGGCGTCCAACTCGTACAGCTTGCGCGGAAACTGGAGGGCCCGGTACAGGCAGGAATAAAACGTGCGCATTTGGTCGGCCGTGCCGCCGCTCACCTCCACCCGGCTCAGGGCCTTGTTCCAGGCGTCGCGGCCTTGCTGGCGCACGGCGTCAAAGTCCTGGGTGCCGATTTCGTTCAGGTTCAATTCGGCCTGCTCGGGGCTGATGAACGAGGAAGCCACCCGCGCGTTCACCCGCTCGCCCTTGCGGGTTTTGAAGCCCACGACGGCCCCGGCGTGGTCGGCCTGGGCCTCCAATATGCCCGGGGTCAGGGTGTTGTCCTTGAAAACAACGCTGCTGGTGAAGTCGTGGTCGAATTCCAGCACGAAGTAGTTCCTAAAGTTTGTGGGCACGCCGCCGCTGTTGCGCGTGGTATAGCCGATGACCTTGCGCTGCCCGGGCAGCACCTTCACGTAGGAGCCGGTGCCCTTGTCGAGGGCGTCCACCACCACGTAAGCGCTGTCGGTTTGGGGAAACGTGAAGCGGAACCGGGCCGCCCGCTCGGTGGGGGCCATTTCCACGGTCACGTCGTGGTCGGCCAGGTACACGCGGTAGTAGTTGGGCTCGGCCACCTCGGCCTTGTGCGAAAACCAGCTGGCGCGGGCCTCCTCGGCAAACACGCGCCGGCCGGTAGTGGGCATAATCGCAAACTGGCCGTAGTCGTTCATCCAGGGCGAGGGCTGGTGCGTTTGCTTGAAGCCCCGGATTTTTTCGGCCCCGTACTGGTAGGCCCAGCCGTCGCCCATCTTGCCGGTTTGGGGCACCCAGAAGTTCATGCCCCAGGGCCGGCAGATGGCCGGGTAGGTGTTGCCGTTCGACAAGCTGGGGTTCGATTCGGAGCCGATGAGCGGGTTCACCCACTGGGCGTAGTCGGGGGTTGGACCGGCGGCCGGCGCTTGCGCCAGGGCCGGGACGGCGGCCCACAACAGGGCCCCCAGCGTCGGAAGAAAATTACGCATTCAGTTGAAGAAGAAGGAAAGAGAACGAGCGCCGAAGCTAGCGCAGCTTGCCGGTTGGGGCCGCAAGGGCAGCGCAGGCTTTGCGGGCCCGCGCTGCCCCGCGGCTTGCTACCACCCCGGGTTTTGCGTTAGTTTGTCGTTGCGGCTAATTTCAGAAGAAGGAATGCCCCACAGCAAGTACTTTTCCTGGAACGCCGGTCCGACTTCAGCCTTGAAGCCTACTACGTTCACAAACTTGTTGTTCACCACGTCGTAGGTCTGGCGGGTGCGCTGGATGTCGAAGTACGCCTTGTTTTCGTAGCACAGCTCGTGGTAGCGCTCCTTCCACACGGCGGTGCGGAAATCGGCCTGGCTCAGGCCGCTCAGCGCGGGCAGCTTGGCCCGGGCGCGGATGGCGTTGATTTGGGCATACGCCTTGGGGTCGGCAGCCTTCGCCTCGTTGATGGCCTCGGCGTAAACCAGCATCACCTCGGGCATCCGCAGCAAGGTCCAGTTTTCGTCGCTTCCGTAGTTCTTGTTCAGGGCGCTCTCCAGGTGGAAGTACTTGTAGAGGGCGTGCCGGTTGAAGTTGACGATGCCCGACGAGGGGTTTTTGAACGAGGGGTACTTCGAGAAATAGAATTGCTGCTCCTGGGCCCGCAGGTCGCCGGGCTCGTAGCTGTTGTAGAATTCTTCGGTGGGAATCACCGAGCCAACTTCGTCGCCGTACGCCGAGATGCCCGAAAAGTAGGGCACAATCTGCGAGCTAAAGCCGTTGGTGGCGATGCCATTGGCGTATTGGGCCTGCAAAATCAGCTCGCCCTGGTTTTTGTGGGCGTTGTCGTGCAGGTAGAGGTAATTGTCGAACAACGGGTAGTTGCCGGCGTCAATCACTTTGGCGGCTTCGTCGGCAGCTTTTTGGTAGTTCTCCTTGATTTGCAGCGGGTAGCCGGCCGAGGTCAGGTACACGTCGGCCAACAGCGCTTGGGCGGCCGACTGCGAGATGCGCCCGCTGCGGTCCACCACGGGCAGGCCCGCCGCTTCGGCGGCTTGCAGGTCGCTGATGATGAGCTTGTACACGTCGGCCTTGGGGCTGCGGGCCGGGTAAAGGTCCGGGCCGGGGCCGGTGATGGGCGTTGTCAGCAGGGGCACGTCGCCGTAGAGCCGCACCAGCAGGTTGTAGAGGTAGGCCCGGATGAAGTAGGCCTCGCCCAGCAAGGATTTCTTCTTGGCCTCGTCCATGCTGATGTCCGGGATGCGGGTAATGGCCTGGTTGGCCGCCCCGATGCCGTTGTAGGCGCTGTTCCAGACGTTGGAAAAGAAGGGGTTGGCCGGGTCGATGCTCTGGTTAATAATCTGCCCGTTGTTGAAGCTCTGGCCCAGCGTGGTGGCGTGCTCGGTTATCAGCTCCAGGGTTATCCAGATGGCTTCGCCGTAGCCCGTGCCGTTCTGCACGAGGCGCAGGTTGTTGTAAAGGCCGTCGATGGACGCCTGGGCCTGGTTGGCCGTCGAGTAGTAGTCGTCGGGCCGGATATTGGAGCGGCTGTCCACTTCCAGAAAATCTTTGCAGCCGGTGGCGGCCAGCAGCAGCAAGCCCGTGCCCAGGGCCGTGGTTCGGGTAAAGCGTTGTATGATCGGAAACATAGAAAAGTTGATTTTAGGAGTTAATGACAAATAGTTGATGGCCTTCTTCCCACCAACGCAGCCAGCGTAAGCACGCAAAACGCGCTACTTGGCCGTCAAGCATCCATCATTTAAAGCGACACGTTCAGGCCGGCCGTGAAGGTGCGGGCCTTGGGGTAGTCAAAAAACTGAATCCCCTGCGCAAAGGCGTTGTTGAACGTGGACGTTTCGGGGTCGTAGCCGAAGTACTTAGTGGCCAAGAAGAAGTTCTGGGCCGAGACGTACACCCGCAGACGGGTCAGCGCCAGCTTCTTGGTCAGGCCGCTGGCAAAATTGTAGCCCAGCACCAAGTTGCGCCCCCGGATGAAGGAGCCCTCCTCCACCTTGTAAGAGTCAATGCGCGTGTCGTAGCGCAGGTAGGAGGGCCGCACCTGGGCGATGCTCGTGTTCTGGTTGTCGGGCGTCCAGGCGTCGGTGAGGGCGCGGGTGTAGCTGTTGGCCTGGCCGGTGCGGTCCTGGGCCGAGTGTTCGGTCAGGTTCATCACGCTGTTGCCGTAGGTGAACTGCAAGTCCACCAGCAAATCGAAGCCCTTGTAGCGGAACGTGTTGATGAACGAGCCGAAGCCGGTCGGGATGTTCTTGCCCAGAATCACCCGGTCCTGGTCGTTGATTTGCCCGTCGCCGTTCTGGTCCTTGAACTTCAAGTCGCCCGGCAAGCGGTTGTACTTGAGGGCCTGGTCGGCCTCGGCCGTGCCCCAGGTACCCAGGCGCTCCAGGCCAAAAAAGGAGCCCACCGGCGATCCGATCCGCAGCACGTTGGTTTCGTTGAGGAAGTTGGGGCCGGGGAAAATGTCGTCCCCGGCGGCCCCCAGGGCCAGGATGCGGTTTTGCAAGAACGAGATGTTGAACGTCGTGCTCCAGGTGAAGTCCGTGCTTTGCACGTTCACCGTGTTCAGGGCCAACTCCAGGCCCCGGTTGCGCACGCTGCCGATGTTGCTCGGAATGCTGTTGTAACCGCTGCTTTGCGGCACCGGCGCGTAGAGCAGCAAATCTTTCGTGGTGCGCTGGTAGAGGTCGCCCTCGAACGTGACGCGGTTCTGGAACAGGCCCACGTTCAGGCCCAGGTCGAACTGGTCGGCGGTTTCCCACTTCAGGGTGGGGTTGCCCAGCGAGCCGATGGTGATGCCGTTGGTGCGGTTGCCGTTGAAGACGTAGCCGTTGGTGCCCAGGAAGGTCTGCGACACGTAGTTGCCGAAGTCGGGGCCGCTGTTGCCCGTGCGGCCGTAGCCGAAGCGCAGCTTCAGGTCCGATACCAGCGCATTGTCCTTCAGAAAATCTTCCTGTGAGATGCGCCAGGCCACGGCCGCCGACGGGAAGATGGCGTACTTGTTTTCGGAGCCGAAGCGCGACGAGCCGTCGCGGCGGGTGGTCAGCGTCAGCAGGTACCGGTCTTTGTAGCCGTAATTTACCCGCCCGAAAATCGAGAAAAACTGGTCGGCCTGGAAGTCGGAGCCGGGCGGGTTGGGCACCGAGCCCGTGCCAACGTTGTAAAACCCGTAGGCGTTATCTACCAGCAATGCGGTGCTGCTCCCGTTCGAGAGGCCGGTACGCTGCCGTGCGTCCGTGCCTACCACCACGTTCAGCGAGTGGTCCGTGCCAAACTGCTTGTTGTAGGTCAGGTAGTTCTGCCACTGCAAAGTAGTGGCGCTGTAGTCGTTGATGCTGGCGTAGCCCTGCTGCCCGCGCAGCTGAATCAGCGTGGTGGCGTAGGAAGGGTCATTATACGACTGAATGGTGGCCCCCAGCACGCTGCGAAAATTCAGGCCCGGCACGATGGTGAAATCCGCGTAGCCGTTGCCCGAAAACACCTGCCGGCGCCGCAGCTCCTGGTCTTCGCGGGCGATGGCCACTGGGTTGTCGCCGCTCTCCATGTCGGGGTAGTCCTGGCGCTTGGCGTAGGTGCCGTCGGGGTACGTGATGGGCATGATGGGAATCATCTCAATCATCATGCGCGGGATGTTGTTGCCGCCTGTAAAGTCGTTGCCGATGCTTTCGTCGATTTTGCTGTAGTTGAGGGTCGTGCCCACTTTCAGCCATTTTTTCACCTGGTTGTCGACCACCAAACGGGCGTTGTACCGCTTCTGGTAGGTGTTGAGGATGGTGCCCTGGGCGTTGGTGTAGTTCAGAAACAGCCCGTAGGTGAGCTGGTCGGTGCCGCCCGAAAAGGACAAGTTGTGGCTTTGCGCCACCCCCGTCCGGGTGGTTTCGTTCTGCCAGTCCGTGTTGTAAAGCGGGTTCAGGTTTTCGTCGAACAGGCGGTGGGGGTCGTTGGGGTTGGCCAGGGCCCGCCGCTTGATCTTGGGGTCGCGGTTGGCATAAGTGCCCTTGGCCCAGCCGGCCGGGTCAAACTTTTGCAGGTTCTGGTAGGCCAGGTCTTCGGTCGCCAGGAACTGCTGGGAGTCGAGCACGTCCAGCTTACGGGCTATCTTGCTGGTGCTCACGTAGGTGTCATAGCCAATCTGGGAGCCCTGCTTGCCGCGCTTGGTGGTGATGAGGATCACCCCGTTGCTGCCCTGGGCCCCGTAGATGGCCGTGGCCGAAGCATCCTTGAGCACCTCGATGTTGGCAATGTCGTTGGGGTTCAGCGACGTGATGCCGGCGTCCCAGAACACGCCGTCCACGACGTAGAGCGGGTTGTTGCCGGCGTTGATGGAGCCGTAGCCCCGGATGCGGATCAGGGGGTTGCTGCCGGGCTGGCCCGAGTTCAGGGCCACGTCGACGCCGGCCACCCGGCCTTGCAGCGACTGCGCCACGTTCACCACCGGCCGCTCCGTAATCTCTTTGCTGCTCACGCTGCCCACGGCTCCCGTCAGGTCGGAGCGCCGCTGCGTGCCGTAGCCCACCACCACTACCTCGTCGAGTGCCTTAGTATCGGTCACCAGTTGCACCGTGAGGGTGGTGCGGCCGGCAAGTGCAATCTCCTGGGCCACGTAGCCCACCGAAGAAATTACCAGGGTTTCGTTGCCGGTGGGCACGGTCAGGGTGAAGTTGCCGTCGGCGTCGGCGCTGGCCCCGACGCTGCTCGCGCCTTTCACGATGACGGTGGCACCGGGCAGCGGGCCGCCCTTTTCGTCGGTCACGCGGCCCTTCACCGTCGCGTCTACGGGACGGTGCAGAGCGGGGGCCCCGGCCGCGCCGCGGGCCGCGGCCGGGTGCGGCAGCGCCACTGCCGCGCTCAGCGCGAGCAGCGGGATACCGCTCAATCTTTTGAGTAATAAAGCAGCATTCATAGAGCAGAAAGGGGAAAGGTGGAAAATGAGGCCATCCCGCACGGGTGACCCGAGGAAAAAGCAGCTTTCGGTCAAATCAGTACCAACAAAGCGTTAGGAAATCGATTGCAATTGATGCTTAAACATTTTAGCAACCATCAAACAGCGCAGCAAATTGGCTGGCCAAGAAGAAAACGGTGGGCCCGAAGAAGCGGCACCAGTGCCCGCCGCCGCCGCGGGTTGGGACTGAACTGAGGCCCCCAAACTGCCCGACTTTCAAGCGGTAAAGGAGCATACAGGCCGCCAGCGGAACCAGCGGCTTGTTGGGTTTCGTAGGGGCTGCGTGCGGTGAAAAGCGCGCGTCGGCCGGGGTAGCAGCGGGTAGCTTCTGCGATAACGAGCGAAAATATCTGGAATATTTTTCATTCTACCAAAATATGCTAAAACATTTTAGCATATTTGTTTAAATTGAAACCTGTTCACCCGCCTTCGGCAACCACCCAGCCGGGAATTTATTTTTGCCGGACAACCCGCTCAGAAACAAGGTTTGACTCACCGATGATTTCCCCACTCTTTTTCTTGCACGCATGCGAACGATAAAAATCTTGATGGGCGAGTGGCGGCAGGTCCGGCCGATATTGGCCGTGCTCGGTGGCCTGGGACTGGCCGGGGCCCCTGGGGCTGCGGCCCAAGCCCCGGCCCCGCGCCTCACCTCTTCCGTGGATCCCTTCATCGGTACCGGGGGCCACGGCCACGTGTTTGTGGGGGCCAACGTGCCGTTTGGGGCCGTGCAGCTAGGGCCCCAGAACATCTTCAAGGGGTGGGACTGGTGCTCGGGCTACCATTATTCCGACAGCTTGATGGTCGGGTTTTCGCACACCCACCTCAGCGGCACGGGGGCCTCCGACCTAGGCGACGTGCTCATCATGCCCTACACGGGGGCCCTCAAAACGGATAAGGGCCGGCAGCAGGCCCCCCACCAGGGCTACCTCTCGCGCTACTCGCACCGGCGCGAAACCGCCCGGCCCGGCTATTACGCCGTGACGCTCGACGACTACGGCATTCGGGCCGAGCTGACGGCCACCGCGCGGGTGGGCTTTCACCGCTACACGTTCGCGGCCGGGGCCCGGGAGGCGCACGTCATCATCGACCTCAAGGAAGGCATCGACAACCACGCCACTGATACTTATATCGAGCAAGTCGACCCGCAAACCTTTGTGGGTTACCGTTTTTCGAAAGGCTGGGCCCCCGACCGGCGGCTCTACTTCGCCATCAAAACCTCGGTGCCCGTGCCGCAGTTTGCCGTGTACAACGAGGCCCAGCGGCTGGCGGGCAAAAAAGGCCAGGGCCTGGCCATCAAGGGCGTGTTCAGCTTCGCGAAGGCCCCCGGCGTGTTGCAGCTGAAAGTGGGCATCTCGCCGGTGAGCACGCAGAACGCGCTGGCCAACATCGCGGCCGAAATCCCGGGCTGGGACTTCGCCCAGGTGCAAAAAGCGGCCGATGAGAAGTGGAACCAAGAGCTGGGCAAGGTGGCCGTCGAAACCGCCGACCCGGTGGCCCGGCGCATTTTTTACACTTCGCTCTACCATGCCTGGTTCGCGCCGGCCCTGTTCAACGACGCCAACGGCGACTACCGCGGCACCGACAAAAAGGTGTACCCGAAGGCTGCCTTCGCCAACTACACCACGTTCTCGCTCTGGGACACGTACCGCACGGAGCAGTCGCTGTTCACGCTGGCCCAGCCCGAGCGGGTGGGCGACATGATGCAGTCGATGCTGGCCATCGGGCGGCAGCAGGGCAAGCTGCCCATCTGGCCCCTGATGGGCTCCGAAACTAACTGCATGGTGGGCTACAGCGCCGTGCCGGCCCTGGCCGAAGCCTACCTCAAGGGCACGCCCGGCCTCGACGGCAACGAGCTGCTGGCGCAGATGAAAGCGTCCAGCACCCGCGACGACCAGGGCTCGCAGTACGTGAAATCCATCGGCTTCATCCCGGCCGACAAGGAAAGCGAGTCGGTGGCCAAGGCGATGGAATACGCCATCGACGACTGGAGCATCGCGCAGGTGGCCAAAAAGCTGGGTCGGGCCGACGACTACCAAACGTACAGCGCCAGGGCCCTGTACTATAAGAAGTACTTCGACCCGCACACCCGGTTTATGCGCGGGCTGACGTCGGACGGCAAGTTCCAGGTGCCGTTCGATCCCATCCAGTCCATTCACCGCCAGAACAACTACACCGAGGGCAACGCTTGGCAGTACACTTGGCTGGTGCCGCACGACGTGCCGGGCCTAGTCGGCTTGTTTGGGAGCGACGCTGCTTTTGCCCAAAAGCTTGATAGTCTATTTATTGTGAAGGGCAGCTTGGGCGAAAGCGCCTCCCCTGATATTTCGGGCTTAATTGGCATGTACGCCCACGGCAACGAGCCCAGCCACGCCACCACCTACCTTTACGCTTACGCCGGCCAGCAATGGAAAACGGCCGAAAAAGTGCGCCAGGTGCTGCGCGAGATGTACCGCGACCAGCCCGACGGCATCAGCGGCAACGAGGACTGCGGGCAGATGTCGGCCTGGTACATCCTCTCGGCGCTGGGCTTTTACCCCGTCAGCCCCACCAGCGGGGCCTACGTGCTGGGCAGCCCGGTGGTGGACAAAGCCACCATTCGCCTGCCGCAGGGCAAAACCTTTGTGATCAACGTGCAAAACAACGGCCCCCAAAACCCTTACATTCAGTCGGCTAAGCTGAACGGGCAGGATTACCCCAATACCTACCTGCTGCACCGCGACATCGTAGCCGGCGGCACCTTGCAGCTGACGATGGGGCCTCAGCCCAACCGCACGTTCGGGGCCGCGCCGGCCAACCGCCCGCAGGAAGTGTACAAATAGGCCCGGCCGGGAACCGCGCTGCCTTTCGAACCGGCTTTAGCGGACGCACAACAGCAAAGAAGTTGAAAAAGAAAATCCTCATCCACGACATCGCCAAGCACCTGGACGTGTCCATTGCCACCGTGTCGCTGGTGCTGAACGGCAAGGCCAAGGAGAAGCGCATCAGCGACGGCCTGGCCGAGCGGGTGCTGAAGTACGTGGCCGAAGTCGGCTACAAGCCCAACCAGCTGGCCAAGAGCCTGCGCACGGGCAAAACGCACGTCATCGGCCTGATCGTGGAGGACATCGCCAACGCCTTCTTTGCCAAAATTGCGGGCCTGATCGAGAAAAAGGCCCTGGCGCGCGGCTACCGCATCATTTATTGCAGCACCAACAACGACGTGGCCCAGACCCGCGACCTGCTGGCCATGTTCCAGGAGCGCCACGTGGACGGCTACGCCCTGGCCCTGCCGCCCGGCGTGGAGGCCGAGGTGCGGGCCCTGGTGCGCAGCGGCAAGCCCGTGGTGCTGTTCGACCGCCTGCTGCCCGACGTGCTCGCCGACGCCGTGGTCGTGGACGGGCTCACGGGCATGTACGAGGCCACCCGGCACCTGCTGGCGCAAGGCTACGCGGGCATTGCGCTGGTCACGCTGCGTTCGGAACAGCTGCAATTGCTGGCGCGGCGGCGCGGCTACGCCCGGGCCCTGCACGAGCACGGCCTGCCCGAGCTGGTGCAGGAAGTGGCCTTCCAGCAGGAGCCAGAGCAGCTCGTGCAGTGCATTCAAAACTTCATTCAGGCGCACCCGCTTTGCGACGCTATGGTGTTCGCCACCAACTACCTGGGGGGCTACGGGCTGGAGGCCCTCGCCCGGCTGGGCCGGCGCGTGCCCGAACACATGGGCTTCATTTCTTTCGACGACAGCGACCTGTTCCGGCTCTACTCGCCGCCCATCACCGTGGTGGCGCAGCCCATGGAATTGATGGCCGAAAGCG
This sequence comes from uncultured Hymenobacter sp., assembly GCA_964242665.1. Lineage (GTDB taxonomy): Bacteria > Bacteroidota > Bacteroidia > Cytophagales > Hymenobacteraceae > Hymenobacter. The sequence goes on along the minus strand of CAXTBA010000054.1, from coordinate 226 downwards.
TCATCAACACGCTGCTCGCCGCGCTGGAAGGCTCCGGCGCGCCCGGCCGCGTGACGCAAACTCAGTTGGCCCCGCAGTTGCTGGTGCGCCAGTCTTCCATCCGGCCCGGGGGCCCCGGCCCGGGCGACAAGGGCAGGGCTTGAGCCCCCCGTCTACGCTCCCCCGCCGGGCGGCGGGCCGCCCGGGCCGGGGCCCCCGCCACCGCCCGGCGGGGGCCCGCCCGGTC
>CAXTBA010000053.1:0-22852 GCA_964242665.1 uncultured Hymenobacter sp. | reverse complement strand
TGGTGGCCTCCACGGCCGTTTCGATGTTGCCGTGGGCCGACACCATGATAAAGGCTGTGTCGGGCGCGATGCCCTGGGCCCGGCTCAGCACTTCGAGGCCGTCCATCTTGGGCATTTTGATGTCGCACAGCACCAAGTCGTATTTGTGCTGGATGAGCAGGTCGAGTCCGGCGGGGCCGTCCTCGGCTTGGTCCACGGCGTAGTTTTCAAACTCTAGAATCTCCTTCAGCGTGTTGCGGATGGCTTTTTCGTCGTCGATGATAAGGATGCGGGGCACGGCTTTCTATATTATGAATTATGGATTATGGATTGGCAGGGGAAGTGTAGTCAAGGGTCGTTTCCTTCATTCACAACTCGCAACTCATAACTTAAAAAAAACGGCCGCCCCTGCCGAAGCAGAAGCGGCCGTCAAAACTAGGCAATGCGCCGGTAAGCCGAGTTCTGTCCGGGGCCCGGGGGCCCCGTCTCCACCATTTATCTAGGCCAGTCCTCGCGGAAAGGCTCCATCGACCTACCCGCGGACCCGGACGAGCCGCCCGTTGCCCACCGGCCGGAGCCAGCGAACGTGTCCGCTTATTTGGTCTTTCAACCCCTGAGGTTTACCCAGCCGGGTCGGTCACCCGCCCGCTGGTGCGCTCTTACCGCACCTTTTCACCCTTACCCTTCTTTTAGCTGTTGGCTTTCAGCTGATGGCTGTTAGCTTTCTTTTTGAACGTGAGCTAACAGCCATCAGCTAACAGCCAACAGCTAAAAGAAGGGCGGTTATTTTCTGTGGCACTGGCTGTCCCGGCCCGATTGGCCGGTCCTTCCCGTTAAGAAGCAGGGTGCCCTACGTTGCCCGGACTTTCCTCGCCGGGTTGCCCCGCCGCGGTGGAGTGGCGCATTGCTTGCGGGCAAAGGTAACAGACGGTTGCGCCCACGCCCGAAGTTGTCATTCCGGGCGCAACGCAGAATTTGGAATTAGAAACGCCGTTGCGGGGCCCTGATCCAGATTCCTCGCTCCGCTCAGAATGGCAGTTACCTACTTCAGCCGCACCAGCGTAGCGCCGTAGCCAAACTTTTCCTTGCGCGAGTCCTCGAAGAACTTAATGTCTTTGTTGCGGCTGAGCTGGCGGTGGATTTCCTTGCGGAGCGTGCCGTTGCCCATGCCGTGGATGAACACGATTTCGTGCATGTTGGTGGCCAGGGCCCGGCTCAGCGCGTCCTCGAAGGCGTCGAGCTGGAGGCGCAGGATGGCGGTATTGCTCAGCTCCTCGGTGTTGTCGGGGCGCAGGGCTTCGAAGTGCAGGTCGAACTCGTGGGGCGGGGCCACCACGGGGCTGGCCGGCTTGGCGGGGGCCGCGGCGGCCACCACGGCGGCGGGCTTAGCGGGCGCGTCGCCGGTGAGCTGGGCACGCAGGGCTGCGGCGTCCACGCCGGCCGCTTCAGCGGGCTCGGGGGCCGTGGGGGCCTCCTGGGCCAGCTTTTCGGGGGCGATGGCCGCAGCGGCGCGCTCGTCGAGCTGGAACAGGTAGGCGTCCGTGCCGATGACCGGGGCGGGGCGGCGGCTGGTGTAAAAAGTCGTGGCCTTGAAAGCCTGGCGCTTATTAATCAGCTCGTAGGCCGCGTCGCCGTTCAGGCGGTGGGGCAGGAGCTGGACCACGGCGGCGGGCCAAGTTTCAAAATCCTTCAAGTGAAGAAAGGCCAGGGGCTTGGTGCTGGCCTTGGGGCCCAGCTGGCCGGCGGCCAGGGCCCGGTAGGGGCGGGCGGCGGTTTCCTCGCCGTAGGTGTACAGCACCTCGGCCTCGGTGTTGTTGATGAGCGTGACGCCCAGCAGCTCGGGCGACTGGTTCACCAAAGCCAGAAACAAGCCCTTGGCGGCCGGGGCCGCGCCCGCCGACGGAATTTTGCCGCCGGGGGCCTTCGCGGCGGCGGGGCCGCTGCTGGCTACGGCGGCCAGGGCCTCGGCCAGGCTGGGCGTGGCCTTGGCGGGGCCCGCCGCGGGCTTGGGCACCTGGCTGCGGTCTTTTTTGCTGGCGTTGGCGTTGCGGCCGGGCTGCTGGCCGGGGCCGTAAGTGGGCGCGGCCCGGTTGAAGCTCTTGCTTTCGTCGGCGGCCACCACCACCACTTCGCGGCGCAGCACGGGGATGGTGAAGTCGTTGTCGATGGCCACTTCCACCAGTTCGCTGTCGAGCAGGCGGGTCACGATGCCTTCTTCGGTGCCGGTAAGCAGGCGTACTCTGTCTCCTACGTTCATGATATTCGGGGCGGAATGGTGCAGCGCGGCGAGGGAAAAAGGAACTGGCCGGGCGCGCTGCAAGGGATTGAACTGCCAAAAATACGGCAGCCGGGGGCCGCTTGGGTTCGATGCGGACCGTCGGGGACCCCAGCAACCACGCAAAGCCCTTCCACAACACCCACTGAAACCGTCCGAGACCGGCCCTGGACCGTCCGCGCCCGCCGCTTTTAATTGGCTCCGTTATTAACTCAAAAGGCGGTCCGCCGCGCCGGCTGGCCTATCTTTACCCGTCCGCGCAATCGTTGCCAACGACGGTCGGACCGCTTTTTTTCTCCTCATCCAACACCCATGAAAATATCCCGACTCTTTACTGTAACGCTGCTCAGCCTGGCGTGGCTGGCCGCGCGGGCGCAGGTGGTCACCACCCAGCCCAGCCCGTTTCGCGAAACCGACCAAGTCACGATCACCTTCGACGCGACCCAAGGCAATGCTGGCCTGAAAAACTTCACGGGCGACGTGTACATCTACACCGGCGTGGTGACGGAAAGTGCGGCCAGCACCACCTGGAACCACGTGAAAAGCTCGAACTTCAACACGGGCGACCCGGCCTCGAAAATGACCCGCTCGGCCACTAACGCCAACCTGTACACCATCGCCTTCACGCCCCGCACCTTTTACCCGGGCGTGCTCGCCAGCGAGAAAATCTACCGGCTGGCCATGCTGTTTAAGAGCGCCGACGGCAGCAAGTCCGGCCGGGGCCCCGGGGGTGCCGATATCTACGTTGACGTGGCCCAGGACGCGTTCAACCTGCGCTTTACCAACCCAATGGGTACGCCGCCCTTTTTCTTTCCGCTGAACACGGCCACGAGCGTTACCGCCACTACCAGCGTAGCGGCCACGATTACGTTCTTTCTGAACGGCGTGCAGGTGGCCCAGCAAGCCAACGCCACCAGCCTGACGGCCCCGGTTACCATCACCCAGGCCGGGGCCAACGTGCTGCGCGCCACCGCCACCAACGGCACCGCCACGGCCACCACCGAAGTAACGGTGCAGAGCCGCCCGGCCGTGGCCACGGCCCCGCTGCCGGCCGGGGCCCGGCCGGACGGCATCACGTACATCAACGGCGGCGCGTCGGCCATTCTGAGTTTGAGCGCGCCGGGCAAGCAGTTTGTGTACGTGCTGGGCGAGTTCAACAACTGGCAGCCCGCGGCCGCCGGCTTCATGAACCGGACGGCCGAAAGCACCAGTATCACGCCCGCCACCGTGGCCACCGGCGGCCGCTGGTGGGTGCAGATTGACGGCCTCACGCCGGGCACCGAGTACGCGTACCAGTACTTGGTGGACGGGCAGCAGCGCGTAGCCGACCCGTACTGCGAGAAAATTTTGGACCCGAACGGCGACAGTCAAATTTCTGCCGCCACCTACCCGGCCCTGAAAGCCTACCCCGTGGGCAAAACCACCGGCATCGTGTCGGTGCTGCAAAGCAACCAGACGCCCTACGCGTGGCAGGCCACCGGCTTCCAGCGCCCTGCCCGCACCAACCTGGTTACCTACGAGCTGCTGGTGCGCGACTTCGTGGGGGCCCACAACTACCAGACCCTGCGCGACACGCTGAACTACCTCCAGCGCCTGGGCGTGAACGCCATTGAATTGATGCCCGTCAACGAATTCGACGGCAACGAGAACTGGGGCTACAGCCCCGATTTTTACTTCGCGCCGGATAAATACTACGGCACCAAGACGGCCCTGAAGCAGTTTATCGACGAATGCCACCGCCGCGGCATTGCCGTGGTGCTCGACATGGTGCTCAACCACTCGACCGGCAACAGCCCGATGGTGCAGCTCTACGGCAGTTTGGGCGGGGGCCCCACGGCCGATAACCCGTGGTTCAACGTGGTGCCGACCCACCCCTACAGCGTTTACAACGACTTCAACCACGAGAGCCCCTACACGCGCTACTTCGCCAAAAACGTGATGAAGTTCTGGCTCCAGGAGTACCACATCGACGGTTACCGCTTCGATCTGGCCAAGGGCTTCACCCAGAAAAACTCGGGCAACGACGTGGCCCTGTGGGGGCACTACGACCAGTCGCGCATCGACATTTGGAAGGACTACTACAACACGATGGTAGCCACCGACCCTACCCTGTACCCCATTCTGGAGCACTTTGCCGACGATGACGAAGAAGTCGTGCTCTCGAACACCGGCTTCATGCTGTGGGGCAACCTGAACAACAATTACAACGAAGCCACGATGGGCTACGTGGGCACGTCCGATCTGACGCGCGGCTATTATAAAGCGCACGGCTTCGCCAAGCCCAACCTCGTGACGTACATGGAAAGCCACGACGAAGAGCGCCTGGCCTTCAAAAACAAAACGTACGGCAACGGCGCGGGCACTTATAGCACGAAAGATTTTGCTACGTCGATGGCCCGCAACGGCGAGGCAGCGGCGTTTTTCTTCACCGTGCCGGGGCCCAAAATGGTGTGGCAGTTCGGCGAGGTGGGCTACGACTTCAGCATCAATACCTGCGCCGACGGCACCACTGTCTCCAACGACTGCCGCACGGCCAACAAGCCCATTCACTGGGAATACGAAAACGTGCCCGAGCGCCGGGCCCTCTACAACGTGTACCGCAGCCTGATTGCGCTGAAAAAAGGCCAGCCGGTGTTCGCCAATCCCACGAGCTTCGACCAGCAAATGACCGGGGCCACCAAGCTCATCCACCTTTCCGACGCCAACGTGAGCGTGACCGTGGTGGGCAACTTCGACGTGACGGCCAAGTCGGTGGTGCCGGCTTTCCAAAGCGCCGGTACCTGGTACAACTACCTCACCGGCACCAGCCGCGTGGTGACGGACGTGAACGCGCCCCTCACCCTGCAACCCGGCGAATACGCCGTGTACACCTCCAAGCCCCTGAACTCAACCACCGGTACCGTGCTGGCCACCCGGCCGCAAACCACGGCCGCCTTCCACCTGGCGGCGTTCCCGAGCCCCGCCGCGGGCACGGCCACGCTGCGCTACGAGCTGCCAACGGCGGCCGCGGCGGTGAGCGTTACCATCAGCAACCTGCTCGGGGCCACCGTGGGCACGGTGCCCGCCGGCCACCAGGCCGCCGGGGCCCACAGCCTGCCCGTGCCCGTGGCCAACCTGGCCAACGGCCTGTACTTGGTGCGCCTGCAAGCCGACGGCCAGCAGCAAACGGCCCGCTTGCTGGTGCAGCATTGATTGGCCCTTGCACACGCACAAAAAAAGGCGACCCCCTACGGGCCGCCTTTTTTTGTGCGTGTGCAAGGGCCCCGGGGCCTGCCCTACGCTTCGCTGACGTGGTACTCCACGAGGTCGTCGATGGGCGAGCGGATGATTTTGCCCACCTGCATGCCGTGTCCGTTGGCCACCTGCGTAAGGGCGTCGCGGAAGTTATAGGCCACCGAGCCAATGCAGTTGAACGAGTAGTCCTGAAAGCGCGGGTAGTGCACCACGATGTTCTGAAAGAACGCCTCGAAGGCTTGCAGCACGATGTCGCGGCAGTAGCTCACGTTGTTGTGGTCGTAGGTGAACTTGGCAAAGCTGGCCAGGAAGCGGTTGGGCAACGGCTGGTTGTAGAGGCGGTCGAGGATGTCGTTGCGCGAGCCCAAGCCGTATGCTTCACGGAAGGCGTCCTGCAAGCCATCGGGCAGCAGGCCGCGCATGTAGTCGCGCAGCAGGCGCTTGCCGATGAACGAGCCCGAGCCCTCATCGCCGAGGAAATACCCCAGCGAATCCACGTTATAAGTGATTTTTTTGCCGTCGTAGAGGCACGAGTTGGTGCCCGTGCCCAGGATGGCCGCGAAACCCGGCCCCCGGCCCAGCAGGGCCCGGGCCGCCGCCAGCAGGTCCTCGGTCACGTCCACGGTGCGCACGTTCGGGAACAGCTGCTTCAAGGCGTTGCCGATCACCGCCGCCTTGGCCGGCGACGACACCCCCGCGCCGTAGAAGTACACCTCGCGCACCTCCTCGCGGGGCAGCGTAGCGGGCAGGCTCTGGCCGAGCGAGCGCACAATGCCGGGCGTGTCGATGAAATCGGGGTTGTAGCCCTCGGTGTTGAAATAGACGCGCTGCTGGGCGTCGTCGAGTTGGCACCAGCTGCATTTGGTGGAACCGCCGTCGGCAATGAGAATCATGCGAGTAGAAGGATGAATAATGGGGGGCGAAAGTAAGGGATTTGGAGCTAACAGGGCCCCGGGCAGTGGCAATAGCCGCAGCAAATTTCGCGCGTTGTGGGGCCCCTGGTCCAAGGTCGGCACGGCGATTAACGGCTCGGCTACGGAGCAGCCCGGGGCAAATAAGTAAAAAAAGCCCTGGCTGCACGCGCAGCCAGGGCCTCATTTTGTATTTCAACCTTTTAAAAAAACCAGAAGCAGTCAGTAAAAAAGCTCTTACTTAACGCTATAAGTCGGCTTGGTCACATCGTTTAAATCCAGGCTAAGCGTATAAGTGCCTGCGCCTGGCGAATGCAAATTGCCGCCGTCCTGCGTCAAGTAAGCGCCCGCTGGCTTGGTGCTGCCTAGGTTTACGCTCCAGGCCCCGTTGGCGCGGAACTTGAACTCGTCGTTGGTGAGAGGAGTGGTCACGGTCCACACTTTCTTGGCCGCGTCATAAACCATCGGCGTGTCCCCGTCCCAGCCCTTGGCCGTTGCTGCCCCAATCACTGCCCACGTGGTAGGAGTGGCCGACCACGTCATGTCGGTTAAATTTATTTGCACCAAATAAAAACCTGGGGCCACCGAAAAGTCGCTGCCCGGCGACGCCAGGCTACCGGTAGCGGCTGCGCCGGCCGGCGCAGCCGCAATCGGGTCCGTGCCTGCGTTGCCGTACAAGGTGCCATTGGCCGCCCGCGTATTCGTCACTTTAAAGGTAGAGGTGCTCGTGCCACCGAAGTAGACGTAACCCTGGTACTGCCGGGGCTTGCCGTCAATTTCTACCAGCTTAGGGGCCGTCGCCAAGTCGTGGTTGAGGGCACTGCTGGATACGTACAGTTCGGTCGAGTACGGCGTGGCGTTGAGGGCCAGCGTGGGCGAGTAAAGGGGCGCAGCGTTGCTAGCGTAAGTGGCCTTCAGGCGCACTTCAACGTCGGCTGCTACTTCGGGGGCAAGGCCAAGGCTAATGAGAGTGCCGTTTAAGCCAGCGACGGTAAACGTTTTGGTGGGCCCGTTCCCGGCGTCAACTGATACGGGCGAAACGAAGTTGTTGCCCTTCTTATCGAATTGCAGCGAATAAACAACGGCCGGAGAGTAAGCCGTTGATTCGGTACCGCTCCAGCCAAATGCAATGGGGGACCAGGTATACGTCACCACATTTTGCGCTCCGTCAACGCTTTTCAGCACGGCGCTCGTGGCGGAAGCAGTCAGCGTAGCTGCATTGGTGGGCGTGAGGACTGCCTGAACCTCGTCCTTTTTGCAGGACGTGAGGCCGAGCAGGGCTACCGTGCCGAAACCGATAGCTTGAGTAAGCCAGTTTTTCATAATTTAGGGAATGATTTAATGAAGAAAAGAAAGGTGAGCAGGCCATTGCCCCGCTCACCTACTTGTCTTGATTTAATAGCCAGGGTTTTGGTGCCCTTGCAAATTTGGGTTAGCGACGATATCAGTGTTCGGCAGCGGAAACAGCGCCCGGGTAGCGTCTACATCTTTCCCACTCTGCACGCCGCCTTTAAAAGCCCAGTTATAACCAGTCGCGTACTTGCCAAAGCGGATGAGGTCGGTGCGGCGGTGGCCTTCCCAGAACAGCTCGCGGCCGCGCTCGTCCAGTACATCTTGCAGCTGTACACTGGCCAGCGCTGGGGAGCCCGCGCGGGTGCGCACGGCGTTTACCTGCTCCAGGGCCGTGCCCGCCGTGCCGCCCGTGCCGCCCCGCAGCAGTGCCTCGGCGTACATCAACTGCACATCGGCCAAGCGGAACATCGGGAAGTCAGTGTCGGGAAAGTTACCCGACGTATCGGAGCCGGGGGCCCCGGTGGAAGTCACGTTTTTGTACTTGGGTAGCAAATTGCCGCTGCTAAACGCAGTCAGCGTATCCACGTTCGGGTTCTGGCCTTTAGTGAACAGGATGGCCCGGCGGCTGTCGTCAGTGCTCGTGTTGGTGGTCAGCAGCGCGCTCAGCGTTTGCTTAGCGCGGGTGCCGCCCCAGCCGCCGTTGATGCCAACGCTGGCGGGTGAAACGGCGCGGCCCACTGCCGCGTGGACCAGGTAGGTCATGCCGCCGTAACCTTGGGTCTTCGTCCCGTCGAACGTAATGGGAAAAATAATCTCGTTGCGGGCCGCCGTCTTGTCGTTGTCGGCCAGAAACAAGTTGGCGTAGCTGGGGCTGAGTGCGTAACCCGCCGTCAGCACCTTATTGGCGTACGCAACCGCGTCGGTGCTGCGGTCGGTGCCCGTATACACTTTAGCGTTCAAGTAAAGCTCCGTGAGCAGCGTCCAGCAAACGCCTTGATCGGCACGGGCGTACACGGCCCGCGGCTTTAGCAAAGCCCCATTAACGTCTTCAAGGGCATCGAGGGCTTTCAACTCCGATTCCACGTAGGCAAAAATTTCGGCCCGGCTTTTATACGCGGGGTTGGTGCCGATAGCATCGGCTTCCGTGGCAAAGGGGCCCCCGCCGAAGAGGTCGACCACGTGCCAGTAGCAGAGGGCGCGTAGCAAGCGCGCCTCAGACCGGTACGTACGTACGGTGTTGACGTTGGTGCCCGAGATGCCCCGACCCGACAAGTTATCATCCGAAGTTTGCCGAACGAACTCGTTGCAAAGTCCAATTTCGTAGTAGATGCGGTCGTAGGTAGCGCGCACGAACTCGTTGTCCGCGTTCCACGTCAGCGTGTTGATGGCGGGCAAGTTGCCATCGTTCCAGCCTAGCACAGCTTCATCGCTCGTAAGCTCCTGCAGCTGCCAATACTGGCGTAAGTAATTCGAAAATCCTTCGTCGATGCCCGAAATGTCGGGCTGGCCGGCCGGGCCCTGTTGCCCACTCACCGCAAAGGTGGCGTATAAGCGAGCCAGTACCTGCTGAATCTGAACCGGGTCGCTGTAGACCACCGCGGCGTTGGCCGAATAGTCGGGCGTTTGGTCGAGGTCCTTGGTGCATGCCGTGGACAGGGTGGCTAAACTGGCGGCCAGCGCCAGCGTTCCCAAGGTGCGAGTGAATTTAGTTTGCATATAATGGGTGGGAAATTAAAGACCAAGCGTGAGGCCGACGGTGAACGTACGAGGTCGGGGGTAAATCGTATTGTCGATGCCGTTAAAAACTTCCGGGTCAATGCCTTTGTAGTTCGTAATGACGAACAGGTTCTGGGCAGCAAGCGCAAGGTTTAAGGTGGTTCCCTTCTTCACCAACGCGCCAAAATTGTAGCCGAGGGTGACGTTCTCCATCCGCACGAACGAAGCATTCTCAATGTAGTAATCGGAGAAGTACTGGGCTGAGGTAAAGCCCGAATTCAGCACTTCTCGGTTCCGGTTGACTAAGAAGCCGTTGGTGCCGGCGTCGTAGAAGGAGGAGGAGCGTACGTTATTGTATACGTAGTTGCCCAGGTTGGAGCGTAGGGTAAAGGCCAAGTTCGCCCCGTGGTAGGAGATGTTGGCCCCGCCCCCGAGCAAGTAGTCGGGGCGCGACGACTTGTAGCGGTAGCGGTCGGCGCTGTTGACGACACCGTCGCCGTTGCGGTCTACGTAAATGCCTTCCAGCGGCTTGCCGTTGGTGTCGTACGCCTGCTGGTACACGTAGAATGACTGGGCCGAATAGCCCACCGAGTTTACTTGAATCGTGTTGCCAACGCCCCCGCCGATAGCGCCAGTTAGCTGCCCCACGTCGTTGGGCGAATCCGAACCGGTGAGCTTGGTGAGGCGGTTACGGTTGTAAGTCGCGTTGGCGTTGATGGTGATGTTGAGCTGGTCACTTTTAACCACTTCTAGGTTGGCAATGGCTTCGACACCTTTGTTGGTAAGCGAACCCACATTAAAAGTGCCGGCGTTGGAAAGACCCGCCAAGTCCGCGATGTTGATGAAGTTGAGTAAGTCCTTGGTATCGCGCTGGTATACATCCACCGAGCCGTAGAAGCGGCCGCCAAAAAAGCCGTAGTCCAGGCCTACGTTATAGGTCGTTGTCGTCTCCCACCGAATGTTAGGATTGTACTGGTCGGAGCGCAACGTGCGGTAGAACTGGTCGCCCAACTGGTACTGGGCTGTTAAATTGCTGAGCGTAAGATTAGCCAGGAAAGGGTAGTAGTTGAGGTTAGTGCCGCTGCTTATATCTTGTTGGCCGGTTTTGCCGTAGCCAAAGCGCAGCTTCAGATCGGAAACGGCGGAAGAATTTTTCAAAAAATCTTCCCCCTTCAAGCGCCAAGCAAAAGCGCCCGATGGAAAGTAGCCGTAATGCTGAAGGAAACGCGAGGTACCGTCAATTCGGAACGTGCCGGTGAACAGGTATTTGTCGGCGATGTTGTAGTTGAGGCGGGAGTAATAACCCTCCAGTACGTTGGTGTTGAGATACGTATCTTGCCCTGTATAGCTCAGCGACACGGGATTGAAAACAGTTCCGTCGGCCCGGTAGTCATTATACACGTAGCTGCGGTTCTCAAACTTCTGGTACGAGTAGCCCGCCAGCAACTCCATCTTGCCGGGGCCCACTGTGCGCTCGTATTTGCCGTAGGCTTCCAGCAGGTAGTTGTTGAGGTCCTGCGAGTAGTTGTTGTTGGTGCCCTGACGAAAGTAATCGAGGGCCGCCGCGGCCGGCCGGTAGAGGGTGCCGCGGCCGCGCTGCACGTCGTAGCCTACGTTCAGGTTGGCGCTCAAGCCCGGTACGTACGGAATGGCGTAGTTGAGCTGCAAGTTGCCAATGCTGCGCTTCACTGTGCTACGGTTGCGGTTCTGGTTGAGCAGGGCCACCGGGTTGCGCACGGCCAGCGGAAGGGGGGTGCCGCTGCCGCTGGGATCCAGCGACTCATAATAGCCGCCGTACGGCGCGTACCGCGGGTCGGTGGAGGTTACCGGCTGGGTGGGGTCGAAGCTCACGGCAGCACCCACCGCGTCCTGGTTCGAGAAGTTGTTGTCAATCCAGGAGCCTTTCACGTTCAAGTTCACGCGCAATTTACCGTCGAGTAACACGGGGGTTAAGCTTAGCGCGCCGGTGTAGCGGTTCAGGTCGTTTGTTTTCAGTAGGCCCTGCTGCGAGAGGTAGCCCACGGAAACGCGGTAAGGCAGCATGCCCACCGCTCCGCTAACGCTTACGTTGTTGTCCGCCGTGTAGGCCTTGCGATAGACCTCACGTTGCCAGTCGGTGTTAGCCGCTCCCAGCGAAGCTTTCTGGCCGGACGTGCCGTAGGTGTTGACCAAGCTGCGGAATTCATCGGCCGATAGCACATTGGCGTACTTGGCGACCGTGGCAATGGAGTGCTGCGTCGAAGCCGTCACGTGCACTTGGTCGCCAACGTAGCCTTTCTTGGTGGTCACGATGATGACGCCGTTCGAGGCGCGTACCCCGTAAATGGCCGTTGAGGAAGCGTCTTTCAGAATGGATATGCTCTCGATATCGTTTGGGTTGATCAGGCTCAGCGGGTTGCTGGCCCCCGCTATAGTAGTGTTGTCCACCGGCACTCCGTCGATGATGATGAGCGGCGCGTTGGAAGCCGACAGGGACGAGCCCCCGCGGATGAGAATGTTCGAGCCCGAGCCCGGGGCCCCACCGCCGGTAGTAATTTGCACACCGGCCACTTTGCCTTGGATGAGTTGCTCGGGGTTGGTTACTTGGCCCTTCACGAACTGCTTCTCCGAAATTTGTTCTACTGCCCCGGTCAGGTCTTGCCGACGCTGAGTGCCGTAGCCAATCACCACGGCCTCGCCTAGCGCGGTAGCGTTTACGGCCAAGGCGGTCGATACGTCAATGTTTTGGCCGGCTACGATCGTTACCGGCTTTCGCACAGCGTTATACCCCACAAATGTTATGACAATCGTTTGTGCGCCGGCCGAAATATTATTGATGCGGAAGTTGCCGTCAACATCACTGGACGCGCCGAGTGAAGTGCCTTCCACCAGCACTGTGGCCCCGGGAATGCCGATTTTCTTTTCGTCCAGCACGCGGCCGCTCACGGAGCCGGTCTGAACCTGGGCCCTGGATCGGAAGCTAAGAAAGGCAAACAGCAACAAAAACAAGGTTTTTGCTAAATAAGGGTGTTTCATGGGAAACGGGGAATGGTGAAGATTTCTTGAAGAAAAAATACAAAGCCCAGCGAGGGATTATTGCTGCTGCAAATTACTTAAAATTTAACTTAAACTGCGCAAAAACAACGCGTTTTAATCTTAAAATAGCTTGTCGCGGCTATTTATGGACGGCCACTATGAGGACACCATAAAGAAGCTCAGAAGTATTCTGAAAAGTTGCGGCAGAAGGCATGGCTCCCGTTAAACAACCGCGGATGAAACCGAAACGGGTAAGTAGAAAAGCGCTACTTTTAGATGTTTTTACGTAAACGGTTGTGTAGCTTAGCTTTTGGGGTTTTGGTAATGCCACGCGCTGCCTACCTTTGATGGATTCGCCTCGCTAGCCGTCTTTTTTACATGAAATCGTTGCTACTTTTTGCCCTTGTGGGCTTGCTGCCCGCTGCCGGTGCGGCCCAGTCGGTGCCCAGGGCCCGGCACGGCCACGCGGCCGCCGGCGAGCCGCAGCCCGTTATCGGCCGCGTTAAGCTGGCCAACCCGGTGCTGGTGTTTTACCAGCAGGAGGGCCCTGGCAAAGTAGTGCAGCAACTAGTGATGAGCCAGGACCACTTGCCGCTGCTGCGCACCCTCACGCTGGAAGCGTTGGCGCAGCGCCGCGAAGTGTTTATCGACGGGCTGAGCAACCCTACCTTGCCTGGGGCCGATGCTCAGAAATTCCGGCTTTCGGGCACGAGCCTGCTCGCGGGCACCGAGCGCCGCCCGGCCGGCGACGGCCGTAGCACCTACGCCCGTCTGAAGGTGCCCTCGCCGGGCGAGCTGTATGTGGTGCGAGAGCCGGCCGAAGAATATCGGCATTTCGTGGCGGCTCCCGGCCAGCAAGGCTACCGCATCGATTTCCAAACCAACGGCCTGCCGGGCATCGATTCGGTGCGGGCCATTTACACGCTGCGCAAAGTCAGCGACGCGGAGCGCGGGGCCGGCGAGGGCGCTACGCTGCGCTAGCGCAGCGTTTTTTTGTTCATCATGGCCGCCAGTTCTTGCCAGCCCGCCCCGTGTCCCGCCGCCCCGGCCAGTTGCGCGGTGTATGCCGGCCTTCCCGCCGGCCCTGCTGCTCCCCCCGCCCACACGGCCAGCCCGCAGGTGCAGGCGCTCGACACGGCGTTTCTCATGCCGCAGCTGGGCCGCCGCCGCCGGGTGTGGCTGTACCTGCCCGCCGACTACGCCCGCCAGCCCCAGCGCCGCTATCCGGTGCTGTACCTGCACGACGGCCAGAACGTATTCGACGCGGCCACGGCCTACGCCGGCGAATGGGGCGTTGATGAAACCCTTGACCGGCTCCGGGCCAGCGGCCAGGACCCGACGGGCTGCATCGTGGTGGCCGTCGACAATGGCGGCCGCTACCGGGGCGACGAGTACATTCCGTGGCAAAATCCGCGCTTGAAAATAGGCGGCCAGGGCGCGGCCTACGTCGATTTTCTGGCCCTTACGCTCAAGCCTTACATCGACCGGCACTACCGCACGCGGCCCGATGCGGCCCACACCGGCGTCGCGGGCTCCAGCCTGGGGGGCCTCATCTCGGTGTACGCCGCGTTGCGCTACCCGGCGGTATTCGGGCGCGTAGGAGCGTTTTCGCCCGCTTTCTGGGTGTGCGACGATTCGCTGCGGGCCTACGCGCGCCAGCACCCACCGGCCCCCACGGCCAGGTTCTATTTCGTGGCCGGGGCCAAAGAAGACTCTTCCATGCTGCCCCTGATGGCGCAGTGGCGCGACGTGCTGCGGACCGAGGGCGTGCCCGCCGCCCACCTGGCTTACCACGCGGCCCCCGACGGCGAACACCGCGAGTGGTTCTGGCAGCGCGAGTTCGCGGCGGCTTACGCGTGGCTGTTTGACCCGCGGCACCCTGCCCATTCGGGTCCGAAATAAAAGCCACCAGCCTGGCAAGGCCGCGGGAACAGGGCAATCCGGCAAGTTTTCTTTTCAAGCATGGCAATACCCCGCTTTCTTCAGCTTTTTTTCGTGCTGAGTACCTACCGGGCCCCGGCGCAAGTAGCCGCCGCGCTCACAGGTGAAGCCCGGTACCCGGTGTACCAGGGCGCTGACCTGGGCCTGACGTTTGGGCCCGCCCAGCAGGGCACGCTGCGCGTGTGGGCCCCCACGGCGGAGGCCTTGTACCTGCGCCTGTACGCCGCCGGGGCAGGCGGGGCCCCGGCAGCCAGGTACGCCATGCGCCGCGCCGGCCAGGGCACCTGGGCCTGCACGCTGCCGGCGGGCACCACCGGCTTCTACACGGTGCAGGCCGTCATCGGCCGCCAGGGCCGCGCCGAAGTGCCCGACCCTTACGTGCACGCCGTTGGCCTGAACGGCCAGCGCGGGGCGTGGCTCGACCCGGCCGCCCTCGTGCCTGCCGGCTGGGCCGCCGACCAGCGCCCCCCGCTGGGGGCCCCCACCGATATTGTGCTGGGCGAAGTGAGCGTGCGCGACTTGTCGTCCGATCCGCAATCGGGCATCCGGCACCGAGGCAAGTACCTGGGTCTGACGGAGCCGGGCACGACCGGGCCGGGGGGCGTGCGCACGGGCCTGGCGCACTTGCAGGAGCTGGGCATTACCCACGTGCATCTGCTGCCCACCAACGACTTTGCGTCCGTGGACGAAAGCCTGCCGGCCCCGGCCTACAACTGGGGCTACGACCCGCTGCACTACACCGTGCCCGAAGGCTCGTTTGCCACCAGCGCCGCCGACCCGGCCGTGCGCATCCGCGAGTTCCGGAAAATGGTGCAGGCGCTGCACCAGCACGGGCTGCGCGTAGTGCTCGACGTGGTGTACAACCACACGACGGACGTGGCCCGCACCAGCTTTGAACAGCTGGTGCCCGGCTACTACTACCGCCACCAGCCCGACGGCCGCCTCTCCAACGCCACGGCTTGCGGCAACGAGGTGGCCTCCGAGCGCCCGATGGTCCGCAAGCTCATCGTGGAATCGGTGGCGTACTGGGCCCGCCAGTACCACGCCGACGGCTTTCGATTCGACCTGATGGGCGTGCTGGACCTCGAAACCATGCGCGCCGTGCAAGCCGCGCTGCACGCCCTCGACCCAACTATTTTCGTGTACGGGGAGGGCTGGGCGGCCGGCCCTAGCCCCCTGCCCGCGGCGCAGCGGGCCCTGAAGGCCAACATGCCCGGCCTGCCCGGCGTGGCGGCCTTCAGCGACGACTTGCGCGACGCCATCAAGGGGCCCTTTGCCAACCACGCGCAGCCCGGCTTCGTGGGCGGCCACCCCGGCTTGGAAGAAAGCCTCAGGTTCGGCATCGTGGCCGCAACCCGGCACCCGCAAATCGATTACGCCAAGGTAAATTACAGCCAAGCGCCCTGGGCCGCGTCGCCCGCCCAGTGCATCAACTACGCGGCCTGCCACGACGACCTGCTGCTGTGGGACCAGTTGCTGCGGGCCAACCCGGCGGCCGGTGAGGCCGAGCGGGTAGCGATGGACGTGCTGGCCAACACGATAGTGTTTACCTCGCAGGGGGTGCCGTTCCTGCCCATTGGCGACGAGTTCTTGCGCACCAAGCAGGGCTCGGCCAATTCCTATAACCTGCCCGACAGCATCAACCAGCTCCACTGGGCCCGCAAGGCCCGCTACCCGGAGGTGTTCAACTTTTACCGCCGCCTGATTGCCCTGCGGCGGGCGCACCCGGCTTTCCGGCTGCCCACCCAGGCCTTGATTGCCCGGCACCTGCGCTTCCTGCCCGGCCTGCCCGCCGGCACAGTGGGCTACCAGCTACTCGACCACGCCGGCGGCGACCGGTGGCGCACCGTCACGGTGCTTTTCAACGGCAACCTGGCCGCCGCTGCCCCGCCGCTGCCGCCCGGCACGTACACCGTGGTGGTGCGCGGCCAGGAAGTGAACGAGCAAGGGCTCGGCACGCTCCAGGTCGCCGGCACTACATCCGTCCCCGCCAGCTCGGCGCTAATCCTGGTGCAGTAGGGGCGGCCCCTGCTGCAAACCTGGCGCGACTTGCTGCCCGCTGCCGGGGGGCGCCGCGCCCCGGGCCCACCACGCGGCTCGTGATGGCGGGCACCGCGAATGGTTCTGGCAACCCGAATTTGTAGCGGCCTACGGGTGACCTAATAAAAACGGTCATGCTGAGCCTGTCGAAGCATCTCTATCGCTCACTAATCTAATCGTTCAGCGAAGCGGTAGAGATGCTTCGACAGGCTCAGCATGACCGTTTTTATCAACTCAAACAGCTTCTAAGACTTCCTCATTCAGCAAACAGGGGACGCGCCACTGCTGGCGCGTCCCCTGTTTGCTGGGCAGGGAAATCAGCTACTCTACCAGTAATTTGCGGCTGGTGGCCTGGCTGCCCACTTGCAGGCGCACCAGGTACGCCCCGGCGGGCAGGCGGCCCAGCGCTACTTGCTGGAGGCCGGCTTGCGGGCCCCGGGCCACCGAGCGCACCAGCTGGCCTAGCGTGTTGTACACGCTCAGGGCCACGTCCTGGTGGCCGCTGGGCACGAGGTACGTCGCGGTGGCCGCGGCCGCGGCCGGGTTGGGGTACACGCCGAAGCCCAGGTCGGTGGCCACGCCCGCCCGCGAGGCCAGGGCCCCGGTGCCGAGCACGAACGAAACGGCCTGCGTGCCGGGAATAGCCGTGAAGTCGGGGTCGGCCCCGAAGGCCGTGGTCCGGCCCACCACCTGCGGGATGACGTCGGCCGTAGTGAACACCCCGTCGCCGTCGGTGAAGGCCGCGAACAAGTCGATGCTGCTGCCCATGGCCACGGGCGAGGTGGCGGTGCCGAGCGCAGCGAGCGGGATTTCCAGCTCGAAGCCGTTGTTGGCCGTGTTGGCCGTCACCGTGCCGGCGTTTTTGTAGGCGAACTTGGCCCCTGTGATGTCGGCCGTGCTGGCCCCGGCCACCACCTGCTTCCCAGCCTTATCTCCCTGGCCAATGTAGGTGTCGGTGCCGGGCGCAACGCCTGCCGGTCACGTAGCTCACGCGGCTGAAGTATACCTGGTCGGCATCGGTCGAGGTCGGGCCCACCTGAGCGCGGAAGCCGTAGTCGGTTTCCAGGTCCAGCGTGGGCTTGTGCTTGAGCGGCGAGTTGTTGTCGTTGCCTCCCGCCAGCTTGGTGCCTTTGGCCGTGCCCGTGCGACCGGCCGTGTTCAGGTACACGAGCAGCCCGCGGTAGGTGGGCGCGGCGGCGGTGGCCGATTCGCCCACGCCCACCACCATGATGTTGAGGGTGGTGGCGGTGTAGCCCACGTACAGGGCTTGCAGGCCCCGGTCGGCTTCGAGGTGGGTGCCGGTGTACGAGCCGGCCAACTGGTACTTGCCGACGCCAGTGCCAATTTCGGTGCTCGACAGCACCCCGTCAACGGCGAACTGGGCCTGGGCGCTGAGGGCCCCCAAGGCCAACGTGCTAGCGGTAACAAGCGAGAAGAGGTTTTTCATACGGGTTGAAAAAGGGTGGAATGAAGAGAAAAATGCCGGGTGCACAACGAAGCAATCGATTGTACCAAATAAAGTAAATCTAAACTTAGGGACCAATACTTTTCTGTTAAACTTTTCTGTTAATTGACAAAAAAGTGTTGGTCCTTGCGCCTGGTCTACAGCAGAATTAATTTTTGCATACTCACCCGGTCGCCGCAAGTCAGGCGCACCAGGTACGCCCCGGGGGGAAGCGCGGTGCCCTGTCCCAGAGCCAGCACGTGGGGGCCAGCCGCCAGCTGCGGCTCGTCGGCCAGCACGCGCACCACCTGCCCGGTGAGGGTGAGCAGGGTAGCCTGCACCGGCGCGGGCCGGTCGAGGGCAAACGCCAGCGCGTAGGGGCCTGCGGTCGGGTTGGGGTACAGCTGCACGCCGGCTGCGCCCCGGGCTCCGGCCGTGGCCAGCGCCTGGGACGGCGCAAAGCTCACATCGTCGAGGCTGCAATAGTTGCCGGCGTTGGCATCCGAGCGCAGGCCGATTTCGCACTGCCCATTCGTTACCACGATGCCGGACACCTGAAGCTGGATAAAAGCAGCGGTCTGCGGCACGTTTACCACCTTTTCGGTGCCCCCAAAGCCGTTGGCGTAAAACTGGCAGGAATTCTGGCCACCGCCGCTGACCACCCAACCGCTAAGGGTGTAGGTACCGTTGGGTAGGTTGGTGAGCAGCTGGTAAGTGCGTACTTTATAGGCCACGGCTTTGTAGTGGGTAAGGCGAAAAAAGCCCGTGTGCACGCTGCCGCCCTCGGTGTAGTCGGCATCCGCATCGGCCGTCGAGGCGGTCGCCCAGCCCAGCGGCGTCGGGGTGGCCCCGGTGTACTCAAAGCCGGGGTTGTACACGAGGCCCGGGGCGGGGGGCGCGTTCAAAAAAGCGTCCATTGCCGCCGTGGGTCGGCCGTCGGTGCCCCAGGCCCCCAGCGTGTAGCCCTGCCAGTTGTAGGCCTGGGGCTCCCAATACAGCACACCCAGGCCCTTGCCGCCGGCCACCGCCTTGGCTTTGGCGATGAGGTCGAGCAGCATTTGCCGGGCCGGAACGGGGTAGGCGGCCGGCATCCCGGTTTCCACCACCATCACTTCGGTGCTGGGGTAGCGGGCCACCAAGTCGTTCATATTGGCCAGGCACTGGGCCGTGAGGGCGGGCCAGTCGGTGATGGACGGGTACAGCGACAGACCCGTTACGTCCCAGTGGGCCCCGTTGGCTTGCAGGGCGTCGAGCACGTAGCGGGAACTGCTGTTGCTGAAGCCGTTGGCGATGTGCACGATGACCTTGGTGGTGGGGCTCACGGCTTTCACCGCCTGGTAGCCCTGCTCTACGAATTGCGCGAAGTTGGCAGCTCCGCCCGTTGAGAGGCGGCCTTCGGGCCACAGCATGCCGTCGTTGGTTTCGTTGCCCACTTGCACCCATTCGGGCGTGATGCCGTTGGCTTTCAAGGTGGTAAGGATGTCGGTGGTGTGGTCGTAGATGGTCTGCTTGAGCTGGGCCACGGTGTAGCTTTGCCAGGCGGCGGGCTTGGTCTGCTTGCCGGGATCGGCAAAGCCGTCGCTGTAATGGAAGTCGACGAGCAAGCGCAGGCCCAGGTTGTGGGCGCGGACGGCTTTGGCCAGTACGTCGGCCTTGCCGGACCAGCCGTTAGCCGGGTTCACCCACACCCGCAACCGGATGGTGTTCAAGTTGTAATCGTCGCGCAGCAGTTGGAACAAGTCCTCCTGGGTGCCGGCCGCGTTGTAGAACTTGTAGTTCGACGCTTCCATCTGAGTTACCCAGCTAATGTCGGCCCCTTTGGCGAAGGCGGGGGCCGTCTGGGCGCGGGCGGGTTGGGCAAGGCCCAGGGCCACAGCCAGGGCCGCGAAAAAAAGCAGGCGAGTAAACGTAGTCATAAAAAAAAACTGGCGTAAACGTGTAAGCTAGTTATTGGAGCGAAACCGATTCTAAGTCCACCGTAAGCGGTTCGGCCCCGGCGGAAGCGGCCCCCAACACCACTTGCAGCACCTCGGCCTCGGCCAGCTTCAGGGCCGCCGGCGCGGTGGGCGCGTAGGCAAGCGGCAGGAAGCCGGGGTAGGGGCGCGGCACCAGCAAGAGCGGGGCCGGCCGAAACGCCGCTAAGGGCACGCGCACTTCCTGCCAGTTGGTGCCGTTCAAGGGCACGTCAGCGGCGTAGGCCGCGCCGTCGCGCGTGGCCAGGCTTACGCGCAGGGCCCCCGCGCCCGGACTGGAACGCACCCGCAGCACCACGTTTTTGAACGCGGCCAAATCGGTAGTGCGGCTGGCCAGCTTGTTGCCAAAGTAGGCGCGTAGCGCGGCCACCGGCTCTCCGGCAGCGGGGGCGGGGCCCTGGGCAGCGGCGGGCCCCTGCACCAGCCGCAAGGCCAGGGCCCCGGCGGGCGTGGTCACGTAGTCGGTCCAGGCGTTGGGCCCCAGGCCGTGGGCCTCCGCCAAGTCCTTGTCGGCCCCGGCGCCGAACAGCGGCAGCAGGGCCCCCGCGCCCACCACGGGCACTTCCCAATGCTCGGCGTGGGCGTAATCCCAGTCGCCGGGCTGACCCGCGAAGCCGCCGGGAAACGTACGTGCGCTGCCCTGGTGCCGCAGTACCAGCCAGTATTTTACCAAGCCCGGGTACACCAGCGCGGCCGGGACGGTCGCCGAATAGGTGGCGTACGAAGCAGTGGCCATCGGCAGCACCTGCGTGCGGCCGTAGTAGTGCTGGGCCACGAGCAGCACGGTATCCTGGGGCCCTGCGCCGGTGAGGCGGGCCTCAATACGCAGCGGCTGCCCGGCCTGGGCCTGGGCCGGGGGCGCGTGCAGCACCTGGGGCCCCAGGTCGGTAGGGGCCGGGGCCGCAAACTCGCCCAGCTGGCCCCCGCCAAAAAGCGTTTGGGCGGTGTAAGCGGCCGTGGATTGGCCAACTGTTGCCACCAGGTACACGCCGGGCCGCACCGTGGCGCGGCCGGCCACGGCAGTGGTTTGGGCCGCGTTGCCTTCGCTAATTCCCCGCAACGTATAAGCCGCGCCCAAGCCCGGTAGCGTGAGCTGCAACGGCTGGTCGTTCCACAAAATTTGCGTCACGGGCTGCGCCAACGAAGTTTTGGCAAACGGGTCGCGGATGGGCACGGCGTCGGGCATCACCTCCAGCCGCCACACGCCCGGGACCAGCCGGTCGAGGAAATAGGCCCCCAGCCCGCCGTACTGCACCACCGCCGACGAGCCGGTGCCCGCCACGTGCCGCAGCTGCGCCGGGGCCACCGGCCGCGTGGCAGTAGTGCCGGTGTAATAAAATTCCTCCGGCGTGTTCATCTCGCTCAGCCCGTTGCGGTAGCTCACCCGAAACGCATCGAATACCGAATCGGCCGGATAACGCCCGAACGCCTGCCCGCGCTTCACGCGCCGAAATGCTTTGCCGGCGATGAGCAGGCTCAAGGCCTTGGCCGGGGTGTAGGCCAGGTTCAGGTAGTGGGTCTGGTACTCGGTGTTGGCGTGGGCCAGGGCCAGCGGGTCGTAGGCGAACATTGTGGCCCACTGCAAGCCCGCCGTGCGGAAGCTGCGGGCCATGAACGGGTACATCACCGGCTGCAACACGTCGGCCGACTCAAACTCGTACGCCATCTTGGCTTTGCTTTTGAAGCGCGGGTCCTGCGCGTACGGAATCGGGTACCGGTCCACATAAGGCAGGAAATTGCCGTGCAGCGTGTGCCCGCCAACCAGCCCCTCGGGGTACCACTGAAACGTGAGCCCGTCCACCTTCGCGTTCAAAATAGCGTCGTGCACCTGCGGGCTTTCGGCGATGTTGTAAAACACCGGCTTGCGGCAGCCCGTGGCCCGGATGGCCCCGGCCATGCGGTCGGCAAAGGCCGTCACGGGGCCCTCGGGCTGGTGGTAGTGCGGCTCGTTGCACACTTCAAAAGCAAGGATGCCAGGGTCCTGCCGGTTCAGTTGCTTGGTATACTGGTTGCGGTGGTTGAGGAACTGCGTGAGGTAGCGCTCCTGCGCCGCCACGGCCCGCGGGTTGGTGTAGGCCTCGCCCTTGCCGTAAATGCTCGAAAAGCCCGTGCCGGTGTCCTTCTCCGGGTAGCCGTTGTTCCAGTAGGCAATCGGGGTGAGGATGATTTTGATGCCGCGCCGCTCCAGTTGGTCCACCAGGTAATCGAGCAGGCGCAGGTGGTCGTTCTCCTGCAAGTTGCCCAGCGTGTCGCTGATTTCCACGTCCCACACGTGGATGCGAAAGGCGTCCACGCCCAGCCGCGCCAGGTGGTACACGTCTTGCCGGATGGCCTGCTCCCGGTCGGCCCCCACTGTGCCCAGGGCCCGGTACGAGTAAGCAAACGGCGCGGTGTAGTTCACTCCAAACAGCGCCACTTCCTGCTTGCCCTTCTCCCAGCGCAGCACCCCGACCTTGTCCACGAACACGTCGCCGGCGTGGGTGGCTTGGCCGGCAGCCAGTTGCGGAACAACAAGCCCAAGCAAGGCCATTGCCCAGAAATAAATAACTTTTGTTGCCATTTAATACGCTGTAAAACAGAGGGATTTACTATAATCATAGCACTCCTCATTTATTATTAAGTTGAAAGATAATTCGAGTTTTGTCTTTGCACAAACGTTTGTGTAATAATTATGTATCATCTACTGATAGTCAGTTGATTATATTACAAAAAAGGGCTTGCATAACAACGTTATGCAAGCCCTTGAGAATACGCTGTTTCAGTTGCTACTACACCACCGAAAAATCAAACGTCTCCAAAAAGCCCGTGGTGAAGTGCCCTTCTTTGAACTGCTCGTTGTCCATCAGTGCCAGGTGGAACGGGATGGTGGTTTTCACGCCTTCCACCACGAACTCGCTCAGGGCCCGCTTCATCTTCACGATGGCTTCCTCGCGGGTTTGGGCCACGGTGATGAGCTTGGCAATCATGGAGTCGTAGTTGGGCGGAATCTGGTAGCCGGCGTACACGTGCGTGTCCACGCGCACGCCGTGGC
>CAXTBA010000052.1:0-23757 GCA_964242665.1 uncultured Hymenobacter sp. | reverse complement strand
AAGGTCATCTGCACCAACGACTCGCACTACGTGGACCAGACCGACTACGCCGCCCACGACCTGCTGCTGTGCGTGAACACCGGCGAGGAGCACAGCATCCCGGTCGGCGACATCCGCACCAATTACTACACGCTGATGACGGGCGCGGGCGAGGTGAAGTACGACCTGCTCGACAACCTGCGCCGCGACCACGGCCGCGACGAGCGGGCCCAGAAGCAGCTGCGCCGCATCGACGAGGAGTTGCAGAAGCCCAAGCCCCACACGCGCTTCGGCTTCGCCAACGACCAGTTCTATTTTAAAAAGCAGGCCGAGATGGGGGTCCTGTTTGCCGACGTGCCCGAGAGCCTGGACAATACGAACGAGATTGTCGATAAAATCACGCCGCCCAAGCTGGCGCGCGACATCCTGCTGCCCAACTTCCCGCTGCCTCCGCAGTTTGCCAACGCCGACGAGTTCTTGCGCGACCTCACTTTCAAGGGCGCCTTCGAGGGCCCCAAGCCGCGCTACTCGGAGCGCACCGCCGAGGTGGAGGAGCGCCTGAACTACGAGCTACGCATCATCCAGACGATGGGGTTTGCGGGCTATTTTCTTATTACCCAGGATTTCATCAACCACGGCCGTTCGGTGGGCGTGGCGGTGGGCCCCGGACGGGGCTCGGCGGCGGGCTCGGCGGTGGCCTACTGCGTGGGCATCACCAACATCGACCCGATTAAGTACTCGCTGCTGTTCGAGCGGTTCCTGAACCCGGAGCGCGTGTCAATGCCCGACATCGACATCGACTTCGACGACGTGAACCGCCAGAAGGTCATCGACTACGTGGTACAGAAGTACGGCAAAACGCAGGTGGCCCAAATCATCACCTTCGGCACGATGGCGGCCAAAAGCTCCATCAAGGACGTGGCGCGGGCCATGGAGCTGCCCTTGCCCCAGACCAACGACCTCACCAAAATGGTGCCCGAACAGGTGGGCACCACCCTGGCCAAGGCCTTCGCCGAAAACATGGAGCTGGACATGATCCGGCGCGACGAGAGTGCCGACAACCTCAAGGGCCAGATCCTACGGCTGGCCACGCAGCTCGAAGGCTCGGTGCGCAACACGGGCATTCACGCGGCGGGCATCATCATCGCCCCCGACGACATCACGAAGTACATCCCAGTTGCCACTTCCAAGGAATCGGAGCTGCTCATCACGCAGTTCGACGGCAAGGTGATCGAGAGCGCCGGGATGCTAAAGATGGACTTTCTGGGTCTTAAAACCTTGACCATCATTGTGGATGCGCTGCGCCTGATTGAGAAAAACCACGGCATAAAAATCGACATCGACGACATTCCGCTTGATGACGAGAAAACCTACGCCTTGTACCAGCGCGGCGACACGATCGGCACGTTCCAATTCGAGTCGGAAGGCATGCGCCAGTACCTCAAAGACTTGAAGCCGACAGATATCGAGGATTTAATTGCCATGAACGCCCTGTACCGCCCGGGGCCCATGCAGTTCATCCCCAACTTCATCAACCGCAAGCACGGGCGGGAGGAAGTAATTTATCCGCACGAGCTTTTGGAGCCCATACTCGCTTATTCCCAAGGGATTATGGTTTACCAGGAGCAAATTATGCAGACGGCGCAGGTTCTGGCCGGCTACTCGCTTGGCGGGGCCGATTTGCTGCGCCGCGCAATGGGCAAGAAGGATTTGAAGAAAATGGCGCTCGAACGCGACAAATTCATCAAAGGCGCGGCCGAGCTGCACAAGATTCCGGCGAAGAAGGCCAACGAGGTCTTCGACGTGATGGAGAAGTTTGCCGAGTATGGGTTCAACCGCTCGCACTCAGCCGCTTACTCAGTGGTAGCGTATCAGACTGGTTACCTGAAGGC
Source organism: uncultured Hymenobacter sp. (assembly GCA_964242665.1). Taxonomy (GTDB): domain Bacteria; phylum Bacteroidota; class Bacteroidia; order Cytophagales; family Hymenobacteraceae; genus Hymenobacter. The sequence goes on along the minus strand of CAXTBA010000052.1, from coordinate 21,886 downwards.
TAACTACCCGGCCGAGTACATGGCCGCCGTGCTCACCAACAACATGGGCGACATCAAGAAAGTGACCTTTTTCATCGAGGAAGCCCGCAAGCAGGGCGTGGCCGTGCTGGGCCCCGACGTGAACGAAAGCCTCTTGAAATTCAACGTGAACCAGGAAGGAGCCATTCGTTTCGGCATGGCGGCCGTGAAGGGAGCGGGCGAGCTGGCCGTGGAAACGATGGTGGAGGAGCGCGAGAAAGCAGGGCCCTACGCCGACATTTTTGACTTCGCCAAGCGCGTCAACCTGCGCACCGTCAACAAGAAGACCTTTGAAAGCCTGGCCCAGGCCGGGGCCTTCGACGACTTTGGCAAGCACCGCCGGCTGTATCTCGACGCGCCGGCCGGCGACCAGCCGCTCATCGAAAAAGCCATGCGCCTGGGCCAGCAGTACGCCGCCGCCAAGGAAAGCAGCCAGCACAGCTTGTTTGGGGCCAGCGCCTTCGGGGCCGTGGCCGCGCCGCTGCCCAAGATGCACGAGATGGAGCCCTGGAGCAAGCCCGAGCAGCTGCGCCGCGAGAAAGAAGTGGTGGGCTTCTACCTTTCGGGCCACCCGCTCGACTCTTACAAGCTGGAACTGGACGCCTACTGCACCTGCGGCCTGGAGCAGGTGGACACCCACAAAAACAAGGAAATCAACGTGGCCGGCCTCATCACGAACGTGGCCTTCAAGACCACCAAGACGGGCCAGTCGTTCGCCACTTTCACCCTTGAAGACTACGAGACAAGCATCAGTCCGGCCTTGTTCCGCGACGACTACACGCGCTTCGCTCCGCTCATCAACCCCCGCAACTACGCCAACGAGCAGGTGCCACCCATGTTCGTGCGCCTCAAGCAGGAGCTGCGCCGCGGCACCCAGGACCAATGGGACCTGCGCATCCTCAACATGCAGCCGTTGAGCGAAGTGGCCGAGAAGCTGAGCAAGGGCGTGCGCGTGCGCCTCGACCTGCGCACCGTGACGGGGCCCCTGCTCGACCGGCTGGAAGCGGCCATCCAGGCCGCGCCCGGCCGCAAGCGCCTCGAAATCCAGTTTGCCGAGCCCCACGAGCACTTAGCGGTGGACATGTTTTCGCGCAAGTTTCAAATCGAGCCCAAGCTGTTTATCGAGCAGATGCAGGCCATGGAAATTGACGCTTGCCAGCTGATATAAAGAACCGGGGCCCTGCAAACGCGTTTTTCTACTCCGCAGCCCGGGACCCAAAGCACCGCTTGAACTTTCCGACGGCCCAGTTGTTAAGCACCCAATCTGCTACCTTGCGACCCCGTTGGCCGTACACGCCAGAATATATAAACGCAACCCTTACTAAAATGGGACACAAAGCAATTGAGATCACCGATGCCAATTTCGAGTCCATCATCAACTCCGACAAGCCGGTGCTGGTCGATTTCTGGGCCGAATGGTGCGGCCCTTGCCGCATGGTGGGCCCGGTGGTGGAAGAGCTAGCCGGCGAGTACGAAGGCAAAGCCATTGTGGGCAAAGTTGACGTGGACGCCAACCCCCAAACTTCAGCCAAGTTCGGCATCCGCAGCATTCCCACGCTGCTGGTGTTCAAGAACGGCCAGATCGTTGATAAGCAAGTGGGGGCCGTGCCCAAGCACGTGCTGGCCCAAAAACTTGAAGCCCAGGTGACGGCTTAAGCGCCGCACTTTCTAGCTTCGGTACAAATACTGCGAAGAGCCCGGGCCCCATGGTCCGGGCTTTTTTGCGTGGTTCTGGCACGGCCCTTGTAAACCAGCAAAAGAGTCCCGCTTAAGTACCTGGCCCAAAAAATAACCGCCGCGGTGCTACATTTCCGGCGGCGTTGGGGCCCTGGTCCGAGCGCGCAAAACATCTTCATTTTTTCCTCATTTTCCCCCTCCCTTTTTTATGAAACGCCTCGTCGGTTTCCTACTCTCCCTCAGCCTGCTCGGTGGCTCGGCTGCCCACGCCCAAACCGCTACCCCTGCTGCTACCCCTGCCCCGGCTACCGGCGCGATGAGCAGCACCAGCTCATCGAAGATGTCGACGACCAAAGTGTCGACGACCCCGGCCAAGACGACGCACACCACCACGTCGAGGACCGGCATGATGGGCACAACTTCCACGGGAACCAAGAAAACGGCTACCGTGTCGTCGTCCTCGACCAGCAAAATGAAGGCCGACGGCACGCCCGACATGCGCTACAAGGAGAACAAAGTGGCTAAAACCAGCACCACAACCGCTGGCAAAATGAAGGCCGATGGCACGCCCGACATGCGTTACAAAGCCAACAAAACCACTTCGACGACGACCAAAAAGTCGATGTAGTTTAACGAATATATTTTTCTTAGAAAGGGCCTTTCCTGGTTAGGAAAGGCCTTTTTTTTGCCTGCCAGGCTTGGTCACGGGCGATGAGCATTGGTTGCCAAAAAAATCACTTGCCGCAGCTTCGGAACCGCATCCGTTTCGGCTCCAGCCCCGGTTAACGCCTCCCTGCCTCAACCAGCCAATTCTCAAAATAACAGCTAAAATCAAAAATTAACCAACGACATATTATTCACTGTCAAATACTTGCAGACTAACAATTGTTTGTTGTGTAGCTTTTTTTACATTTCCGATGGCGAAAGTCCACGAGAAGGCTTGTACCTTTGCAGACGGCAAGAGTGAAAGGCTCTCGCTAATAAATTGTAGCGTGGTGGAACTGGCAGACACACCCTCCTCTCTCGAGGGTGAAGGTTCGGGATAAATCGGCCCCCCGGCTGGCTAACTACTTCGTGGAGGTTCAAGTCCTTCCGCTACAGCCTGAAAGCTAAAGAGGCGACTTTGCCCTAAAGTCGCCTCTTTAGCTTTTGGCATTTTTTATTTTTGCGCAGCTACCGGGCCGCCACGGCCCCGTGCCGGGTCTGGTAGCTGCGCCGTCCCTCCTGCAAGAATTTAGCAAACTGCGCCACGTTGGGCTCGTAGGCGATGGGCGTCACCAAAGGCTGACCCGTGGGGTCGTCGGGGTTGAGCAGCACGTAGTAGGGCTGGGCATTGAAACCATAGCGGGTCACCTGAAGGTCAGCATTTTGCTTGCCAAGGGAGGTTTTTTGCTGATGGTCGCGGGCCGAGGTGTACCATTCGTTCTGGGGCAGTTCCGTTTTGTCGTCCACGTAGAGGGCCACCACCACGTAGTCGTTTTGCAACTGGTTGAGCACCTGCGGGTCGACCCACACGGTGGCTTCCATTTTGCGGCAATTCACGCAGGCGTGGCCGGTGAAATCGATGAAAATGGGCTTATGCTGCTGTTTGGCACAGCGGATGGCTTGCTGCAAATCGAAATAACCCTGCAAACCGTGCGGCAATTCCAAGAAATCGGCAAAGCGCGGGGTTTCGCACAGCGTGTTAGTGGCGGGTTGCGCAGGCGCGGCGCTGCTGGCCAGCGAGAAATCGTGGCGGCTCTGGGGCGGCAGGTAGCCGGCCAGCAACGGCAGCGGGGCCCCGAACAGGCCCGGCACCAAATAAGTCATGAAGCTGAAAGCCAGCACCGCCAACAGCAGCCGTCCCACGCTGAGGTGGTCGAGCGGCGAGTCGTGCGAAAGACGAAATTTGCCCAGCACATACAACCCAAGCAGGGCCGAAAGCACCACCCACAGTACGATATAAATATCGCGGTTCAACAAGTGCCAATGATAGGCCAAGTCGGCGGTGCTCAAAAATTTTAGGGCCAGCATCAGTTCTACAAACCCCAATACTACCTTCACCGTGTTCAACCACCCACCTGAGCGAGGCAGGCTTTTCAGCCACGAGGGGAAAATGGCAAATAGTGTGAATGGCAGCGCGAAAGCCAATGAGAAGCCCACCATACCTACGACAGGCGTGATACGTTCACCGCGTGAAGCCAAGCCCAAGATGCTGGCCACGATGGGTAATGTGCATGAAAACGATACCACTACCAGCGTGAGCGCCATGAAGAAGATACCAGCCCAACCGCCCTTATCGGCTTGGGCATCGACGCTGTTCACTAACGTATGAGGCAACGTAATTTCGAATAATCCTAGGAAAGACAATCCGAAAATAACAAAAATCACGAAGAAAATCAAGTTAGGAAGCCAGTGAGTGGCTATTAGGTTGGGGCCGCTTTCGCCCAGTAGAGCAGCTACGACCACGCCTACTAACACATATATCACAATAATGCTCAAACCGTATACAAACGCTTTAAGGATTCCTCGCTTTCGACTGTCATTACCACTAGTAAACAGCGATACCGTCATAGGCATCATTGGGTACACGCAAGGTGTGGTAAGAGCCGTGAGACCAGCCAAAAAGGCGGCTAGCGCAAAGCCTAACAAGCCCCCGGCTTTACCCACAGGGTCAAGCAAGGTGACTGTGCCCGAAGCAGCTATAGCAGCCGCTGGCCCGGCCACAGGCGCGGCTGCTGGGCCAGTTGCAGAAATAGCAGGGGCGTTGCTGGGGGCCACGATAGGCGATGGAGTCACTACCGGGGCCGCCGGAACTACAGTTTCAGTCTTGGCCCCCGGCGCGACAGAAGCTGCGGCTTTAGCGGCCGGAACCACCGCGCCGCTCACTTGCAGGGGCCCAAACGTCAGGCTTTCGTTGCCGGGCACGCAACGGCCGTCCACATCGGTGCAGCTTTGGTAGTCGGCGTCGGCTTTGATGGTGAGGGGCCCGGGCTGCAACACCTTGATGCGCTGGCGAATCTGACCGGTTTTCTCCCAAAACGCCACCTCGCCCTTGAAAACTTCGTCCTGCTGGTGGTGCGACTTCACGGACTCGGCTTTGCCCACCAGCGCGTAGGCCGGGCTGGGCACAAACTTGAGCGTGAACACCACGGGGCCCACGTCTTCGCTGAAATCGGTGGCGTAGAGGTGCCACTTGTCGTCGATGCGGGCGTTCACGACCAGCTCTACCTCCTGGCCCACCTTGGCGGCGGGCCGGCTCAGGGCCGTGCTCAGGTGCGTGGGCACCAGAATTTGCGCGGCGGCCGGCAAAACCGGTAACCAGCAGAGCAGTAAAAATTTAAAACCCCGGCGAATATTCATAAAAAATTTATCAGCGTCAGCCCACAAAATTAGGCTCTCTAAGCACAAACGGCTGTCCGAAAAGTTCAAGCCGCCAACCCCGCGCGCCAAAGTCCGTACTTTTGTGCTACAATGGCCCCCAGACCGTCCGCGTCGCGGGGGCCGCCGACATGGGTTTAAAAATTATTATTTCTCTGCTACTCATCGTAGCCAACGGGTTTTTTGTGGCGGCCGAGTTTTCGCTCATCCGCGTCCGTCTCTCACAGCTGGAGTTAAAGGCCAAGGAAGGCAGCCGCCTGGCCGCGCTAGCCGTAGGCGTACTGCACAAGCTTTACAACTACTTGTCGGCCACGCAGTTGGGCGTTACGGTTACCTCGCTTATCCTGGGGGCCGTGGGCGAAGAGGTGGCCACCGAAATCATCCTGAACACAGTGAACCGGTCGGGGGTAGTCATCTCGGCGGCGGCGGCCCACAGCACGGCCGTGGTCGTAGGCCTCATCATCATCACCATCCTGCACGTGCTGTTCGGCGAGCTGGTGCCGAAGGCGTTGGCCATCCAGCGGCCGGAGGCCGTGAGCCTGGCCTTAGTGCTGCCGCTGCGGGGATTTTATCTCGCCACGCTGCCGCTCACGTGGTTTTTGTCGAAAGCGTCCGGCGTGTTGCTGGGGGCCCTGGGCGCGAACCCGGACCACGGCACGGAGGCCCACACCTCGGACGAGCTGCGCCTGTTGCTCGACCAAAGCAAGCAGAGCGGCGAAATCCAGGACTCGGAGCACGAGATGATTGAGAACGTGTTCGAATTCAACGACCGCATGGTGCGGCAGATCATGGTGCCCCGCACCAAGCTCTCGGCCCTCGACGTGCACGCCTCGGAAGAGCAAATCCTGGAAACGGTGTTCAGCGAAGGCTACTCGCGCCTGCCGGTGTACGAGGGCAACATCGACAACATCGTGGGCGTGCTGAACGTGAAAGACTTGCTGCCCATCATCCGCCGCAACGAGCCCGTCGAGCTGGCCCGCATCATGCGAGTGCCCTACTTCGTGCCCGAAACCAAGAAAATCAACCGGCTACTGCGCAACTTCCAGCGCAAGCATACTGTGATGGCCATCGTAAGCGACGAATTTGGCGGCGTAGCGGGCATCGTCACCATCGAAGACATCATGGAGGAGCTAGTGGGCGAAATCCAGGACGAGTACGACAACGAAGTGCCCGTGGTGGAGAAAACAGCCGCCGACGAGTACCGCGTGGCCGCCGCTACGTCCATCCCCGATGCCAACGAGTACCTCCCCTACCCGCTGCCCGAGAGCGACGACTACGAAACCGTAGGCGGCCTGCTGAACGTGGTGTACGGCAGCATCCCGGAAGTGGGCGATGTAGCTGTACTCGACCCTTACGAGTTCCGGGTACTGGAACGCTCGCGCCGCGTCATCGACCTAGTGCAGCTGCGCGTGGTGCGGGCCGAGGAAAAAGACGAGCCGAAAGGCGACCTAGGCGACTTGGTATAAGAACCAAGTTTTCGCTCTTATTACTTTATCACCCGCAACCTAGCGGGTATCGCCCTGATTTAAATGGAAGCATCCAAACTACGCCGCTTGGCCAACTTGGTCATCGACACTGCATGTATTTTTTTTATTTTTTGGTTGATGCTGTGGGCCTTACCAACTGCTTTCATTCCGGCTGAACATTACCGACTTTTACTATTGGGCACTAGCTTGGTTTACTATGCAGCTATGGAATCAACGTTTCATCGCACAGTAGGCAAGTTTATGACCCGCACTTTAGTTACTACCCGCAACGACGAGGTTCCCAGCGCAGGCCGGCTGATGGTTCGCACCTTGTGTCGTCTTATTCCCTTGGAACTGATAAGCTTACTGTTCAGCCACCGCAGCTTGGCTTGGCACGACGCTGTTTCGGGGACGAAAGTGGTTTATATCAACTACTGATTAATTTTTCACAAAGTCGAGGTTAACGAAGGAACCGGCCGTAGCTTGCGCTGAAATTTTTTCATCCTTCCTTTTTTTATGTTCAAAATTCGACAAATTCTTGCTTTTGGAATAATTGCCGCAATGGCTTCCAGTTGTGCCACCATCTTTGGTGGTCCGGTGAGCGCCTACCAAAAAACCAAGCCCGCCGCGGGGCAGCCGCAGCGCAACGTTCGTGCAGGAGCATTGGTGGCAGACATTCTTCTTTTTTGGCCCGGTGCCATCGTTGATTTCGCTACGGGTGCCATTTACAAGCCCGAAGGCAAATAGACTACGGTCTGCCTTTTCAAATAAAAAGCCCCGGAACCGGGGCTTTTTATTTGAAGTTGGTTTTGGCCACTCGGTCATATCTTGTATCCGACCGGAACGCGTAGCTGGGCTCTCGAACAAGCTCCTGGAGCCGCGCCCATAGCAGCAATAGCGTTAATCCAACCTGGCGGGCCGGCAGACTAAATGGTATCCGGCACACCGCCAGGTAAAGGAGAAGATAACCAGCTGGCGTAAAGTTGATAATTTTCGGCCGTGCGGCGCAGGCCTTCACGCTGGGCTTCGGTTACGGGCTTGACGCGGCGGGCCGGTACGCCGGCGTATAGGTAGCCGGGCTCACATACCGTGTTTTCGAGCACCACGGCCCCGGCAGCAACAATGCAGCCCGCGCCCACCACGGCGTGGTCCATCACGATGGCCCCCATGCCGATGAGCACGTCGTCGGCCACAGTGCAGCCGTGGACCAGGGCCCGGTGCCCGATGCTCACACGGCTACCGATGCGCAATGCCGCCCGCTCGTAGGTGCAGTGCAGCACGGCCCCGTCCTGAATATTTGTGCCGGCCCCAACGCGGATGCTGTTCACATCGCCCCGGACAACGGCCGTGAACCACACCGTACAACCGGGCCCCAGCACCACGTCGCCTACGATAGTAGCATTATCGGCTACGAAGCAATCGGCCGGGATTTCGGGGTGGATGCCGCGAACGGGCAAGATGAGGGCAGGCATTTTTTCAGTTATCAGTGAGCGGTGGGTAGTACACAGCAGATGATTGACGGGTGATGGCATAGCGCAAAGAACCGGCAACTGTTCGCTGCTAACTGTTTACTGCTAACCGACTCACAAGCCGCTTCCAGGTACCTTTGTCCCAGTTGTATTTGAGGGTGCTAGGCAGGGCCTGCCAGAAGTACTTGCTGGTTTCGACGGCGAAGCTCGGCTGCATGTAGCAATTGATGGTGCAGCCCTCACACTGCGGCAGGCGGCCTTCGAGGGCGGCCAAGCGCTGGGTTTCGGGGGCCCGGTAGAGGTCGAACAAGTGGCCGTCGATGGGGAATTTCTGCTGGCCGAGGTGGTAGCAGGGCAGCACCAGCTCGTTGCTGGGCGAGATGACGAGCGTGGTGCTGGCCGCCCGGCACACGGGGGCCGCCACGTGGTTGCCGCCGTCGCGCCGCAACGCGATGAAGGCCTCGTTGAGGTACACGCCCTTGCGCCGACCGAAAGCGGAGAGGTAGTCCAGCTCGTCGGCGGTGAGTTGCTCGCCGGTTTCCACGTCGCCGTACTCAAACGCTGGGTTAAGGATGAGCACCAAGCCGTTGGGCCGCGTGATATCGCGGTACACGGCCTCCAAATCCTTCAGGTTGTGGCGGAACACGGTGAACAGCACGTCGGGCCGCTCGCCCAACTCCTGGGCCACCCGGATGCTTTCGAGCACGAAATCGTAGCAGGCCACGCCCCGGCCGCGGTCGTGGGTGTCGCGGTCGGCCGAGTCGAGCGAGAAGTGCAGCATATCGACCAGCCCGCGCAGCTTCTCGGCGTTTTTGGGGTAAAGCAATCCGTTGGTGGTCACCGTGGTGATGAAGCCCAAATTCCGCGCCAGCCGCAGAAAATCAGGCAGTTGTCGGTGTAGCAGCGGCTCGCCACCCGTGAAGTCGATTACCGACACGCCCAGGCGCTTGAGGTCGCGCAGGTTGGCAGCCACGTCTTCTAGGGTAATGTAAGGCGAGGGCTTTTCCCAGATGTCGCAAAACGCGCACTTCGCGTTGCAGCGGTACGTGACGTAGTAATTGCAGAGGACGGGGTGGCGGACGAGACGCATTTATTTGGCTGTTAGCTGATGGCTATTGGCTGTTAGCTTTCTGCCTACAGGCTAGCCTCGCTTGGACGAGACTTAAACAACGAAGCTAAGTACTATCAGCCAACAGCCAAAACTCAATGCGGCAGCTTGCCCCAGGCTGCGGCATCCCAGGCGGCCGGCGTGGCGGCGAGGGCCTCCGGTGTGGCATCGCCAAAGTGTTCCTGGTAATAGCTGCAAAAGCCTTTGAGCGGGCAGCGCGGGCAGTTGGGCTTCAGGAAAAAGCAAATCTGCTGCCCGTGCCAGTAGTTGTGCTTGTGGAAGTTGAACAGGCCCTCCGGGTCGAGCGGGGGCCGCAGCAGGGCCAGGAGCACGGCGTGGGCTTTCTCCACTGATACCTTGGGGCCCAGGAAACCCACCCGCTGGGCCACGCGGTGCACGTGCGCGTCCACGGGCAGCACCGGGTGGTGGTAGTTGAAGAGCAACAGCAGCGAAGCCGTTTTTAGGCCGATGCCGGGCATGTCGGTCAGCCACTGCATGGCGCGCTCGGTGGGCCAAGCGGCCAGGAAATCCAGGTCGAACGAGCCGCCTGTTTCGGACTGCACCCGCCGCAGAATCTCCTGGATGCGCGGGGCCTGCGTGGCGGGCCAGCGCGTGGTGCGCACGGCGTGAATCAGCTCGTCGACCGGGGCGGCCAACACGCCGGGCCAATCGCCGAAGGCCTCCAGCATCCGGTCGTAGGCCAGCTCTTCGTCGGCGTGAGTGGTGCGATGCGAGAGCACCGTAGACACCAGCTCGCGCATGGGCGTGCGCCGCGCCACCGGCGGCAGGTGGCCGTAGAAACCATCCAGGATTTCGTGGTCGGCGAGGGCTTTTTCGGCGGCCGGGGAGGCGTAGGTTGTCTGAACCACGGATTTAGCGGATTGGTCGGATTTTAAGGACGGCGGTTAAACGGAAAAAGCCGCCCTTGCGGACGGCTTTTTTGTGTGAAAACATAGAAGCGCTTTCCTGAAAAATAGTCAGCTACAAAATCCGACCAATCCGCGGTTCAGATACTTACAACTGGCCTTTTTTGGCAGCTTTCTGCATCTTCTCGTTGGCGAAGATGGCCACCTCTACGCGGCGGTTGGCGGCTTTGCCGGCGACAGTAGCGTTGTCGCCCACGGGCTGGGTCGAGCCGTAGCCCGTGGCCGTGATGCGCGCGGCGTCCACGCCCTCGCCGGTGATGGTGTTGGCCACGGCCTGGGCGCGGCGCTGGCTCAGGGGCTGGTTGATGGCATCGGAGCCCGAGCTGTCGGTGTGGCCCTCCACCACGACGTTGGTATCGGGGTATTTCTTCAGCGTGGTGGCCAGTTGGGTAATGTTGCCGGCGGCATCGGCCGTCAGCGTCGACGAGTTGCTGCCGAACAGGATGCCCGAGGCGAACGTGATTTTGATGCCTTCGCCCACGCGCTCCACGGTGGCCCCTTCGAGGTCGCGGCGCAGCTCGGCGGCCTGCTTATCCATTTTGCGGCCGATGAGCACGCCGGCTCCGCCGCCCACCACGGCCCCGAGGATGGCCCCTTTGGCCGTGCCCGACTTGCCGCCGATCACGCGGCCTAACAGGGCCCCGCCGGCCGCCCCGCCCAAGCCGCCGAGGATGCCGCCCTTAGCGGCTTTGCTCATGCCTTTCGGCTTAGCGGTGCTGACGGTGCTGGTTTGGGCTTGCGCGAAATGGCCCACCAAGAGCAGCAGCGCCAAAAGAAACGTGAATGAGGATCGAAGATGTTGCATGGGTAAAAAATAAAGGATGGCAAGAAAAGATGGCACCTTGCCCGGAATAAGCAAGAAATAGCCCAACGAGTAGGCAAATACGCCATTTGCAACCATCTTGCCAAAAACCGACCGCTACGCACTGCGCGGCGCACAGCTTAAAATAAAAGCGGCCTGCCGTGTGGCGAGACGGTTTTATTGGCAAGAGTGGGCAAACTCGCTATTTTTTGTGGTAAGCGCTGTAACGGACCGGATCTTTTTTCTTGTCCTGGCTCCGGCCAATTAGGCCCCCGCCCACCACGCCGGCCGCCGCGCCGATCACGGCTCCCTTGCCGCCGCCAATTACGGCCCCGGTCACCGCGCCGGCCCCGCCGCCGATGACGGCCCCTTTGGCCTTGTGGCTCCAGCCTTTGGGGTGATTCTGCGCTTGTGCCACCAAACCGGCCAACACAAAGATTATCAATAGAGAAGCATATACTATTTTGAGCGTTTTCATAACTAAGAAGTGCGTTGGCGGTGAGAACACAGCTATTGGCTATTTTAACGCAGGCCCACCCGCCCGAGTTCGAGTTGTTGCCCACCCAAACACGGCGTGCCGTCCACAAAAAAGGCCGCCCGGTGGGGCGGCCTTTTTCATTATAACTGCATCGTGCTTCGCGCTTGCCGCTTACAAAATCTGCTTGGCCCGGCAAGTCGCTGGGCCCGTGGCGCAGGCTTATAGGGTGCCGGCTTCGGCAGCTTTCTTCATTTTTTCGTTGGCGAAGATGGCGATTTCTACGCGGCGGTTGGCCTGTTTGCCCTCGGTGGTGGAGTTGTCGCCCACGGGGTCCGACGAGCCCAAACCTTTGGTGGTGATGCGGCTGCTCGAAACGCCCTGGGCCACGGTGGCGTCGGCCACGGACTGGGCGCGGCGCTCGCTCAGGGGTTGGTTGATGGCGTCGGTGCCGGTGTTGTCGGTGTGGCCTTCCACCAGCACGTTGGTGTCGGGGTATTTTTGAAGCGTAGCGGCCATCTTCACGATGTCGGCCTGCGAAGCGGCCCGCAGCGTGGCCGAGTTGGTGTCGAAGAGGATACCCGAATCGAAGGTAATCTTGATGCCTTCACCCACGCGCTCTACTTTAGCATTTTGCATGTCGCGCTGCAAATCAGCGGCTTGCCTGTCCATTTTGCGACCGATGAGGGCCCCGGTGGTACCGCCGGCCGCGGCCCCCAAAATGGCTCCGATGGCCGTACCCCGGCCGCCGCCCAGCAAGCCGCCCAGCAGAGCCCCGGCCGCTGCGCCGCCGCCAGCGCCTAGCAAGCCGCCCTTGGTGGTCTTGTTCATGCCGGTTTTGCGGGCCCCGGTGCCGTTGTTGCTCGACAGGTCGGGCTGGCCGGCGGGCTGGCGCGTGGATGCGCACGAGCTGAACAGCAGCACGCAGGCCATGAAAATCGAAAGCAGAGATTTGGGAGTAGTCATGTGAAGAAACGAAAGGTGAACGATTTACTTGCCGCGTTATACGACCGACCCCACGCTGAGGCTGCGAGCGGGTTTTTTCAAGAAGCGTGCCGAACTGTCCAGCCCGGCGGCTAGCGGGTCTTGGCCGGGCTGCGGCGCGGAACCGCGCCGGCGTCGGCGACTGGGGCCTCGGCGACCGGGGAAGCTGGCCGCAGCAGGTGCAGCAAATCGGCCAAGCGGCGCTTTAGGTCGCGGCGGTCCACAATGAAATCCAGGAAGCCGTGCTCCAACACAAACTCAGCGCTCTGGAAGCCTTTGGGCAGGTCCTTGCCGATGGTTTCCTTGATGACGCGCGGCCCGGCGAAGCCGATGAGGGCCCCCGGCTCGGCAATGTTGAAATCGCCGAGCATGGCAAACGACGCCGTAACGCCGCCCGTGGTCGGGTCCGTCAGCAAGCTCACGTAGGGCACGCCGGCTTCGGCGAGCAGGGCCAACTTGGCCGAGGTTTTGGCCATTTGCATCAGCGAGTAGCCGGCCTCCATCATGCGGGCCCCGCCCGAGCGCGAAATCATCAGGAACGGCGTGCGGTGCTGGCGGGCGTAGTCGATGGCGCGGGCAATTTTTTCGCCCACCACCGAGCCCATCGAGCCGCCGATGAACTTGAAGTCCATGGCGGCCACCACCAGCGGCTGGCCTTCGCTCAGGCCGTGGGCGGTGCGCACGGCGTCTTTCAGGCCGGTGCTTTTTTCGGTGGCCGCCACGCGCTGCGGGTAGGCCTTGGTGTCGACGAAATGCAGCGGGTCGCCCGAGGTCAGGTCGGCGTCCATTTCCACGAACTGGCCTTCATCGAACAGCATTTCGAAGTAATCGGCCGCGTCGATGCGGTCGTGGTGGCCGCAGTGGCCGCACACGTAGCGCAGGCGCTTGTGCTCGGCCATCGTGGCCACGGTTTTGCACTCGGGGCACTTGTACCAAAGGCCGTCGGGGGTTTCCTTTTTTTGGTCGGTGGGGGTGTTAATGCCCTTTTCCTCGCGCTTAAACCAAGCCATTTTTTTGGGAGCTGCAAGCTGTGAGCGGCGAGCCGCAAGCTTCGGTAGAGTAAAACTGGAGGACAAAAATACGCTATTAGCAGCAGAGGGCCCCGCGGGCGGGCCCCGGCGCTGGGCGGGCCCCGTGCGCGGCCCCGGCGCTACCTTGCCCCGGCGTTGCAGCCGCTCAGCCGGCACGCCCGCACCAGCTGTTATGTCCTCATTATGCGAATAAAAAACTTCTCCCCGGCCCTGCTGGGCCTGGGCTTGCTCGCCGCTCCCGCGTTCACGGGCTGCGTGGCGGCCAAAAAATACGACGACCTCCAGGCCCGCCAAACGGCCGACGCCCAGGGCAAAACCGCCGCCGAGCGCCAGTACCGCGCCGCCAACGCCGAGCTGCAAAAAACCACCGACGCCCTGTCCCAGCTGCGCCTCGACAACAAGCGCCTCGAAAACGATTCGCTGGCCACCGGCCAAGCCTTGCGCAAAGCCCGGGGCCTCAACCGCGACCTGAACGACAGCTACGACCGCCTGCTCAAAAACAGCGGCCAGGAGCTGGCCAACAAGTCGTCGGACTACAACAAGGTGGCCCAGGACCTGGCCCGCCGCGAAGCCGAGCTGGGGGCCCTCGACGCCAGCCTCCGCAAAAGCAAGGCCGACAACGACCGCCTCGCCGCCGACCTCCAGGCCCGCGAAGCCAGGCTGGCCGAGCTGACCCAGGCCCTGGCCGACAAGGACCGGGCCGTGAACGACCTCAAGGCCCGCGTGAGCAAGGCCCTGCTCAGCTTCAACGCCAGCGACTTGCAGGTGAAACTGAAAGACGGCAAGGTGTACGTGTCGCTTTCCGAGCAGCTGTTGTTCAAGTCGGGCTCGACCAAAGTGGACCCCAAGGGCCAGGAGGCCCTGAAAAAACTGGCCGCCGTGCTGCAAGAACAGCCCGACGTGAACGTGGTGGTGGAAGGCCACACCGACAGCGTACCCATCCTGCGCGGCACCGCGGGCCTCGCCGACAACTGGGATTTGAGTGCCCTGCGCGCCACCGACATCGCCCGCCTGCTTGCCACCAGCGGCGTGGCCCCGGCCCGCATCACGGCTTCGGGCCGCGGCCAGTACGTGCCCGTGGCCCCCAACGACACGGCCCCGAACAAGGCGCTGAATCGCCGTACCGAAATTATTCTGACGCCGAAATTAGACGAGCTGTTTCAGATTCTGGATAGTAGCAGCGGAGCGGCCAGAACGAATAAATAACAAGAAATATTTTTCTGGATTTTTCGTTTGATAATCTGTTTTGCAAAGACTCTCCGTGTGAATTTCTTTTGGAAGCGGCCCCTCTATCAGTAGGTTGAATTTAAGTTTCCTACTTTTTCTACCTCACACCCTTGAAAAAGCACCTGCTTGGCTACCTGCTGCTGGCTCCGGGGTTTGCCCCTGCCCAAACGCCCTTCCCTTTCACCATCAAGGGTAAAATTGGCAACTTGAACGCGCCGGCCAAAATCTACCTCATGCGCGGGACGCAGGCAGCGGATTCCGCCACGTTTAAAAACGGGGCGTTCGAGTTGAAGGGAACAAGCGACGTGCCCAGCGCGGTGGATCTGTTGGTGAAACGCGACGGCAAGCTGGGAGACGGCGTATTTGGGCCGATCAAGTACATTCGGGTGTTCGTAGAGCCAAGCCCAATTGTCGTCACGAGCCCCGATTCGCTGCAAAACGCCCGCATCACCGGGGGTCCCGTTACGGCGGATTACCAGAAGCTAGTGGCTTCGTCCAACCGCGTCAAGGCCAAGATGCAAGCGCTAGTGGCCGAAAACCAAAAAGCATCGGCGGAAGAACGAAAGTCCTCGGCATTTGCGGCCCGGAGTAAAGCACAGTTCGAAGCCATTGCCAAAGAATACGCGCAATCCGATAGAGACTTCATCAAAGCCAACCCCAATTCCTGGGTGAGTCTGTACGCGCTAACTGGGCTGAGCATGATGGCCGTGCCCCAGTACGCGGTGGTGGGGCCCCTGTACGAGGCGCTGAGCCCCGCCCTCAAAAACAGCCCGGAAGGCCGCCGGTACGGTGAGTTGGTGCGGGGCCTTAAGGACATGGCCATCGGCGGGCAGGCCCCCAACTTTACCCAAAAAACGCCCGACGGCAAAACCGTGTCGCTAACCGACTACCGCGGCAAGTACGTGCTGGTCGACTTCTGGGCTTCTTGGTGCGGGCCCTGCCGCCAAGAAAACCCCGCCGTCACGAAGGCCTACGAAGCCTACAAAGGCCGCAACTTCGACATTTTGAGCGTGTCGCTTGATGATGAGAAGGGCCGAGAGAAATGGCTCAACGCCATTAAGCAGGACCAACTGGCTTGGACGCAGGTTTCGGACCTGCACGGCTGGCAAAACGAGGCGGCGTTGCGTTACCACATACAGAGCATTCCGCAGAATTTTCTGATTGACCCCAGCGGTAAAATTGTGGCGGCCAACCTGCGCGGTGATGAGTTGCAGGCGGCGCTGGCCAAGTACCTCAAATGAGTGGGTGGCTTGGGAATTCGCCGAAAGCGGGTGCGCTTGGATAATGCTGACTCAAACAGTTTCTAACGCCCCACGCGAAAACGCCCGCCCTGCGTGAAGCAAAGCGGGCGTTATTCGTGCAAGAAACTGTTGTTACAGCGTGATGTTCAATCGCCCAAAATAGTAGGCCCCGCTGAAGCCGAACTGGTTGGCGCTGTACAAAAAACGGCCGCGGTTCGAGTTGTCGAGCGACGAGTTGTAGCTCAGGTTCGGGTCGACCGAGAAGTTGGTTTCGTTGTTGCGCGGGTTCACGATGAGCTTGTCGGGGTAGACGTTGAACAGGTTGTTCACGCCCAAAATAATACCTACCTGCTTGGTAACCTGGGCGCTGAGGGTGAGGTCGGAAATCCACTTGGCCGAGAAGGCTTGGTCGAGGAAGGCGCGGGCCGGGTCGGAGTCGGCGGTTTTGATTTCGCCGAAGCGCACCGAGCGGCCTTCGATGCCGAAGATGCCGTGGGTGTAGGCGGCCGAGAGGGCAATTTTGCTGCGCGGGTTACCGCTTTCGAGGCGGGTGCGCTGCGAGCGGTCGAAGAGCGTGTTTTGCAAGCCGCTGGTGCCGGTGGTCTGGTCGTTGTTCACCGTGGCCGACGAACTGTTGAAGCTCGTCACCCGCGTTTGGTTGAAGTTGGCGGCGGCCGTCAGCACCAAGCGGCTTTGGTCGCCCAGCGGCAGGCGCTCGTTCAGCACCACGTCGAGGCCCTTGGTGCGGGTGTTCACGGCGTTGGCGAAGAACTGCACCCGGCTGATGTCGCGCGTGCCCAGGATGGCGGCCACCGTGGGGTTGGCGCGCGTGAACTGCGACGAGAGCACAATCCGGTCCTTGATGTCAATCAAATACGCATCGGCCGTCAGCGTGAAGCCGCCGGTTTTGCCGGTGAGGCCCACGCCGTAGTTGGTCGATTTTTCCTGCTTGAGCGATTCCACGCCGAAGCCCTGCGGGCCGGTACCGCCGGCCGTGTACGGGTTGCGCACGATGGGGCTCTCGTTGTTCACGGTGAGCACCTGGTTGGGCAAGCCGTTCACAAACTGCGTGCTGGTGTTGGTGAAGTAGCGCTGCTGCAACGACGGGGCCCGGAAGCCGTTGCCAACGGAGCCGCGCAGGGCCACCGCGTCGACGAGACTATAGCGCAGCCCCACCTGCCCGCTCACGTTGCCGCCGAAGTCGCTGTAGTTTTCCGCCCGGCCGGCCGCGTGAATCAGCAGCTTGTCGGTGATGTCGCTTTCCAAGTCGAGGTAGCCGGCGACGTTGGTGCGCGACTTGTTCACTTCGTCCTGCGGCTGGTACCCGGGAAAAACCTGCGAGCCCGAAGCCGTGGGCGTGGTGCCAATCAGCCGGCCGCCGTTGATGTACGAGGCGTATTCGCCCTTGCCAATCAGGAAATTATCGTAGCGAAACTCGCCACCGAAGGCCACGTTGAGGTTGGCCAGGGGCCCCACCTCGATGAAGCGGCGCGAGAAGCCCAGGTTGGTGGTGTTCTGCAAAAAGGCCAGACGGCCGGCGTAGAAGCTGGTCGGGTTCACGCCCACCAGGTCGGGGCCCTGGGGAAGCGAGGCGTTCACCGAGCCATCCACGTTGTAGGCCAGCTCGTTGCGGCCGAAGGTATTACTCAAATCCACCGCGAAGCCGGCGTAGGTATTGCGCAGGCCCACAATAGCCGACTGGTCGTAAATGGTGGTGTTGATGAACGGCAAAAAGCCGTTGGGAAACAGGTTCAGGTCGCTTTGGGTGGCTTGGTTGGGCAGCCGGTTGAAGCCGGGGCCCCGGCCGGTGCGGTACGACGCGCCGCCCGACAGGTACACCTCGAAGCCCCCGCCCAGCCGGTAGCCGCCGTTGAGGAAGCCGCCGAAGTTGCGCGTGCTCGATTGGCCCACGCGGATGTCGTTGCGGCTGAAACCGTTTTGGGCCACCAGCGCATCGTCTTGGGCCTTCAGGTCGCGGCGGGCCTGCTCCGTGGTCGCCGAGGCGGGGTACTGGCCGCCGTTGTTGCCCAGGTAGACGAGCGGGGCCGTGTCGGCGAAGGCGCGGTTGGTGTAGCCGCGGTTCAGGAACTGGCCGCTGAGGTCGAGAAAGCCGCGCTTGTGCAGGCCGATGCCGATGTTGATGTCGGCCTGCTCGGTTTTGCCATCGCTCTCCACCGTCTGGCCGTAGAGGCCGCTGCTGGTCACGCCGGTCGAATCGTCTTTGAGCTGGATGTTGATGACGCCGGCGATGGCGTCGGAGCCGTAGAGGGCCGCCGCGCCGTCGCGCAGCACCTCGATGCGCTTGATGCTGGCCGTCGGAATCACGTTCAAATCGGTGCCCACCGAGCCGCGGCCGATGGTCCCGTTGATGTTCACCAGCGAGGAATTGTGGCGGCGCTTGCCGTTCACGAGCACCAGCACCTGGTCGGGGCCCAGGCCGCGCAGGCTGGCGGGGTCCACGAAGTCGGTGCCGTCGGAAATGGACTGGCGCGACGACTGGAACGACGGGGCCGCGTAGGTCAGCACCTGGCTCACGTCGGTTTGGGCAAAGGCCCGGATTTCGCGGGCCGAAATCACGTCCACCGGGGCCGTGGTGAGGATGTTGGAACGGCCTTCGCTCACGCGCGAGCCGGTGACGACCACCTCGTTCAGGTCGGTGGCGGCGGGCACCAGGCGCACGTCCACGGCGGTGCGGCCGTTGAGCAAAATTTGCTGCGGCGCGAAGCCGATGGCCTGCACCGTGAGGGTAGCCGCGGGGTCCACGCTGAGCGAAAAATCGCCGTTGGCCCCCGTGGAGGTGCCGTTGGTGGTGCCGCGCTCCAGCACCGTGGAGCCGGGCAAGGCCTCGCCCTGGGCCCCCAGCACTCGGCCGGTAACGGTAATTTTTTGGGCCTGAGCCAAGGCGGGCAGTCCTAACAAGACGAGCAGCCACAAGCGTAGGAGCTTTTTCATGCGAAGGAAATTTAGTGGACCAAAGAAAAAATAGCAGGATTTCGCGCCGCGCCTCCCGACAGGACGCGCCCATAGGCGCAAAGCCTTTGGCAATGCACCCATCATTCTTCCAAAAAACAAAAAGCAATGGCGTGGGCCCCTACGACGGGCCCCGGCGGCTTAGCCGCAACAAACACTGCTGCCCCACCGGCAGCGACAACACCACAAACCAACCACTGGGAAGTGCATAATTCGCCTTGAATTATTACAAGGTTACGTTACACAACTCAATTACCGCAATTGTTTTTTCGCCGCGCTTACCGCAGTCGGTAGGCCAGGCCCAGGCGCAGCGTGCGCGAATAAGCTTCCAGCACCGGACCGCCAATCAGCCCAGCCAAGTAGTTGGCGAAGCCCACCGAGTAGCTGGCGTTGACGCCTACCCGCTGGTGCCAGGCCGTCAGGTCAGCCCGCAGGCGGGGATCGAAAGAGACCTGGGTGCCGCGGTTCGATTCCGTTGCCCAGGCGGCACCGCCGTCGTAAGTGCCGCGGCCTTTTTCGTGCAGGCCGAACACGTAGGCCCCCTCCGGCCCGGCCAGCACATCCAGCGCCACCATGGAAACGTTGAACCGGCGGCCCAGGCCCAGAAAGGCGGTCAGGTTTTGGGCCCGCAGGTAAGTAGTGCCGTCGGCCGGGCGCGGGGTGTTTGCCTGGCCGTCGAAATAATCCAGCGTCGCGATGGCCGTTCGGCTCCGCGACCAATCGTAGCCCAGGTCCAAAGCCACTAGTTCCTGGTGGCGGCCCACGTGCTGCACCCGCCCGCCCAGCGCGAAGCCCGTGCCCAGCCGGCGGCCGTAAGGGTTGTTGGTGTAGCCGCCTTCGTAGCCGTTGAAGCGGTCATAGTTGACGTGCGAGGTGGCGTCGGCACCCCCGCCACTGAATTGAAACAAGTTCAGACCCGCCCGGCCGCTTAGTTCCGTGTGTTGCGCGGCCGCCGGCTTGGCCAGGGCCAGCAACGACAAAAGAAGTAGGTGTTTTTTCATCGGCAAAGGACCCGTTAGGTACTGACAGCGAAATGCTTTCACCAGGCAAGATGCCGTTTGCCCCGGCCCTGGTTGCATCCGCCCGCATTTACTTCAGCAGGGCCTGTACCACGGGCAGAACCTGCTGGGTCCACAGCCGCATCTGGGGCCCGGAGTAGTGCAGGCCGTCGCTCACGAACTGGCTGGCGTCGCCAGCCGCGGCGCGGGTCAGGAACGTGATGTCAACATAAGCGATGCCGGCCTGGCGGCACTCGTCCTTGGCGACGGCGTTGAACTGATCGATTTCGCGGCTGATTTGGGCCTGGTCGCGGCCCCGGCCGTAGGGCGACTGGCCCCAGTCGGGGATCGAGAGCGCCACCACCCGGCCCGCCCGCCCGCCGGCAAACCGCACCGCCGTGGCCAACAGCTGCCGAAACTCGGTGCGGTAGACGTCCTGGCTTTGGCCCCGGTATTGGTTGTTGACACCGATCAGCAGCGACACCAAGTCGTAGGTGTTGGGGTTGTGGGCCAGCTGGATGGCGGCTTGCAGCTCCGCCGTGGTCCAGCCGGTGCGGGCGATGATGTCGGGGGCCTGCAAGCCCAGCCCGCTTTGCCGCGCCAACTGCGCCAGCTGCACGGGCCACCGGTCGGCCTCGGCGGCACCTTCGCCGATGGTGTACGAATCGCCTAGGGCTAGGTACGGCATGGTGGCGGCCGGGGCCGCAGCGGGAGCGGGGGTGTACATGGAAGCAACGCCGGAATTGGTGGCGCAAGACAGCAAAACAAAAGCGGACAGCAACAGCAGGAAACGCATGGGAACGGGCTTTGGGCGGCCGGGGCCCCCACTTACGCCGCAGCTGGCCGGGCGGGTTGTTCTGGTCCCCGGCCCGTCAGGCCATCACGGCCACAAAGTGCAGCACTGGCAACACAAGCTGCTCGTCGCCAAATAGTTCCACCTTGGTGCGAGCCGCCGCCGGAGCCAGCCCTTTAGTAAAAAGCTGCCAGGCCGTGGCGGGGTCCAGCACGATTTTGGCGGCCGGGGCAGCGGCGGGGCCTAGGTGCCAAGCCGCAGGACCGCGCGCCAGATGCCAGGTGCCGCCGCTGGGGCCCGACACTTCCACCTGCACCACCGTGCCCGCGGGGGCCCCCACCGCCCGGTAGGCGTGCGGCAGGCCGCGCGCCACGGTTTCGAGGAAGGGCCGGAATAACTCGGGCGTCAGCAGCGGCGCAATTTGGCCCACGGCTTCGCGGATTTGCTGCTGGTGGTGCCACTTCTCGGTGTAGTCGCGGGCCACGTGGAACCAATTCCGCGACTCGGTTTCGCCGGCCCAGGCCACGGCGAAGGCCGCCGGGGCCCACGGGTCGAGCGTAGCCAGAAACTGCGCGTACGCAGCCCCGGACGTTTCCAGCAGGTCCGTCAGCACGGCTGGGCTCAGGCGGCGGGTGGCGGTTACCCACTCGGCGTTCAGGCGGTTGAGGTAAGCCAGCAGGTCGGCGTAAGAATTGATTTCGCCCGGCGGCTCGCCGTAGTACCCGTCGCGCAGCATAGAGACCGTGCGCAGGTTGCCGTCGAGCAAGTGGGCGGCCACGTCCTTCACCGCCCACCGCCCGGCCCGCGTGGGGCGCTGCCAATCGGCCGGCGCCAGGCCGCGCAGCAGCGCCAGCAGCAGCCGGTCGAGCACCGGAAACAGCGGCAGCACGTCGATGGGCGGCGGAGCCGGCGGGCGTTCCACGGGGCCCTACCCTATCGCCTGGGCCAGGTCCTCGATCAAGTCCTCGGCGTCCTCGATGCCCACGCTCAGGCGGATGAGCGAGTCGCTGAGGCCGGCCTTGCGGCGCTGCTCGGGCGGGATGCTGGCGTGCGTCATGGTGGCGGGGTGGCCGCTGAGGCTTTCCACGCCGCCCAGGCTTTCGGCCAGGGTGAAAAGCTTAAATTTTTCCAGTACGGCAATGGCATCCTCCTTCTTATCGCCTTTCAGCACGAAAGAAATCATGCCCCCGAAGTCGCTCATTTGCTTGGCGGCCACGGCGTGGTTGGGGTGGTTTTCGAAGCCGGGCCAGTACACGTGCTCCACCTTCGGGTTTTGGCGCAGGTATTCGGCCACGGCGCGGCCGTTTTCGCAGTGGCGCTGCATGCGCAGGTGCAGGGTTT
>CAXTBA010000051.1:0-23769 GCA_964242665.1 uncultured Hymenobacter sp. | reverse complement strand
GGCCCTGGTCGGTTTCGAAGCCAAACACGTCGTCGCCGGGAATGGGGTTGCAGCAACGGGCCAGGCTGTGGTTGAACTTGTCGGTGCGCTCGCCCACCACCAGCATGTCGGGCCGCACGCCCCGGATCTTTTGCACTTCGTTGTCGAACGATTTGGGTTCCAGTGCGGGCGGGCGCGGCGTAGGAATGACTTCGGTAAAAAGCGACTCGCGAATTTCGCGGCCGTCGAGCTGGCCCACGGCTAGGCGGTAGTAAAAATCCTGGGCCGTGGGTGCGTTGAAGTAGCTGAGCACCCGGTTAAAGTTTTCCGGCGTGCGGGGCACGCCAATCAATTCCATCCGCTTTTCGAGGATGAACTTGCCGTCTTCGGCCTTGGCCCGTTTGTCGTCGCGCAGAAATTCCTTGATTTTGGACCGAGCCTTGGACGTGGTGACGTAAGTCAGCCATTCTTCGGTGGGACGCTGCTTGTGCGAGGTCAGAATTTCTACTTGGTCGCCGTTGTGCAGTTGGTAGCTCAGGGGCTCCAGTTTCTGGTTCACCTTGGCCCCTAGGCAGTGCATGCCGATTTGGGTGTGGATGTCGAAGGCAAAATCCAGGGCTGTAGCCTTATCAGGCAGGATGACGAGCTTGCCTCGGGGCGTAAACACGTATACCTCTTTCATAAATAGGTTCTGGCGAAACTCGTCCATAAATTCCAGCGCGCTGGAATTGTTGGTTTCCAGCGACTCGCGCACCTTGTTCACCCACGTTTCCAGGCTCGATTCGGCGTGGGTGGGGTCAGCGGTTTTGTATTTCCAGTGGGCGGCGTAGCCTTTTTCGGCAATGTCGTCCATGCGGCGCGAGCGGATCTGCACTTCCACCCACTGGCCCGAGCGCGACATCACGGTGGTGTGCAGGCTTTCGTAGCCGTTGGCCTTGGGCGTGCTCACCCAATCGCGCAGGCGGTCGGGGTTGGGTTGGTAAAAGTCCGTCACGACGCTGTACACCTGCCAGCAGGCGGCTTTTTCTTGTTCCGGCGGCACGTCCAGAATCACGCGGATGGCGAACAGGTCATACACTTCTTCGAACGGAATGTTCTGCTTTCTTATTTTTTTAAGGATGGAATAAATGCTCTTCGGACGGCCCTTGATTTCAAACTGAAAGCCCTGGTTTTTCAGCTCTTCATCAATGGGGTGCACAAACTCCTTGATGAAGCGGTTGCGGGCGCTTTGGCTGTGCCGAATACGGTCCTTAATATCGGTGTACACCTCCGTATCGGTGTACTTCAGGTACAAATCCTCCAGCTCGCTTTTGATAACGTAGAGGCCCAGGCGGTGGGCCAGCGGCGCGTAGAGGTAGAGGGTTTCCGAGGCAATCTTGAGCTGCTTGTGGCGCGGCATCGAGTCGAGGGTCCGCATGTTGTGCAGGCGGTCGGCGAGCTTGATGAGGATGACGCGCACGTCTTCGCTCAACGTGAGCAGCATCTTGCGGAAGTTCTCGGCTTGCTCGGACGTGCCGTAGTCGAACACGCCCGAAATTTTGGTCAGGCCATCGATGATGCGGGCTACTTTGGAGCCGAATTCGCGCTCGACGTCGGAAATTTCCCAGGCCGTGTCCTCCACCACATCGTGCAGCAGGGCCGATACGATGCTGGTGGTGCCGAGACCGATTTCCTCCACCGCAATCTGGGCCACGGCCAGCGGGTGCAGGATGTAAGGCTCGCCCGACTTGCGGCGCATCTCCTTATGGGCCTCCAGGCTGGTGTTAAAGGCCTTTTTGATGAGCTTGGCGTCGCCGCCGTGCAGGTAGGGCTTGGCGGTGCGCAGCAGGCGGCGGTACTGGCGCAGGATTTCCTGGCGCTCGGCTTCGATATCGATAACGGGGGACATAGCGGTAAAATAACAAGCGCGGAGCGAAAAAAGTGTTGGGGCCCCCGATTGGGGATAGGCTGGGGATAACCGCGCGAATTTTGCGAACCTAAGCAACAATCCATACCTTTGCGGGCCCGAAGCAATTGGCTAGGGCTTTGCCGCGGATATGGCGAAATTGGTAGACGTGCCAGACTTAGGATCTGGTGCCGCAAGGCGTGTGGGTTCGAGTCCCTCTATCCGCACTTTCACGACTGTTTTTCGGCCCTCAGCTTTGCGGTTGGGGGTTTCTTTTTACCACTAACCCGATGGGTGCCCGCGCGGCGGGGGCCCTCTTTTGCTGCTAATGAACATTACGCTGGACCGCAACGACGAGCAGCTGACCGGGCTGCTGACCGTGCATCTGACCGAAGCCGACTACGCCGCCACCGTGGACGCGCAAATCAAGGACTACACCAAGCGGGCCCAGGTGAAGGGCTTCCGCCCCGGCAAAGTGCCCGTGGGCATGGTGAAGAAAATGTACGGCAAGGGCATCCTGGCCGACGAAATCAACAAAACCCTGGGCAAGGCCGTCGATGGCTACGTGAAGGAGCAAAACCTGCGCCTGCTGGGCGAGGCCCTGCCGGTGGCCAGCGACGTCGATTTTGACACCGCCAAGGAGTTTGCCTTTCAGTTTGAGCTGGGCCTGCTACCCGAAGTGGAACTACCCGCCGACGGCACCGTGGAAGTGGAGCGCCACCAAGTGGCCCTCGACGACGACACCGTGCAGCAAACCAACGAGCAGATTGCCCGCCAGTACGGCGAAACCACCAACCCCGACGCTTCGGAAGCCAACGACTACCTGTTTGGCAAGCTGAAAAAAGCCGACGAGGAAGGCGAAGGCCGCACGGTGTTGCTTCCTATTAATAAGGTAAAGAACGGCGTGGAGCAGTTCATCGGCGTGAAGGCCAGCGACGTGCTGACGTTCGACCTGAAAAACGCCTTTGCCGATGATGCCACGGCCATTGCCAACTTCTCGGGCCTAACCAAGACGGAAGTGGCCGACGCCAACGGCAATTACGTGCTGAGCGTAGAAAAAATTAACCGCACGGCGGCCCCGGAGATGAACCAGGAGCTGTTCGACAAGGTGTTCGGCCCGGAGGCGGTTTCGAGCCAGGAAGAGTTCGATGCTAAGGTGCGCGAAACGATGCAGCAGAACTACGACCGCGAGGCGGACGGGGCCCTGAACAATGCCATCGTGGAAAAATTGGTGAACCAGTTGGATATCAAGCTGCCCGCCGAGTTCTTCAAGAAGTGGCTGGTGCGGGCCAACGCCGGCAAGCTCACCGCCGAGCAGGTGGAAGAGCACTACAGCGACTACGAGAAGGAGCTGAAGTGGAGCCTGATTCGCAACAAGGTGGTGGAAAGCGCCGACCTGAAAGTGAGCAACGACGAGATTGTGAGCCGCACGCTCGACAAAATCATGGGCCAGTTCAGCATGCCCAACATGCCGGACGACATGCGCGAGTCGATGCGCGGCTACGCCGACAGCTACCTCAAGCAGGATAACGGCAAGCAGTACGTGGCCGAGTACGAGGCCATTCTGGCAGAGAAAGTGCTCGAAAACCTGCGCGGCAAAGTTGTTGTTACCGACAAGCCCGTAACGGCCGAAGAATTCCGGAACCTGAACAGCTAAACGGCGCAGGTTCTGAATCAAAAAAGCCCTTACTTTCACGGTAAGGGCTTTTTTGTTGCCCGGCTACAACATTTGGCTTCGGCCAACGTCCTTTGTTTTGCCACCGGCTTAGCGATTGCTTAGCCCCTATTTTTCCTCCCAATGCTGAATAAACAAGAATTCCGCAAGTTTGCCGTGAAGCACCAGGGCCTGAGCGGCCTGGGCGTGGACCAGTATATCCACCATGTAGAAGGCCAGACGCGTGGCGGCCTGATTATGCCGAGCAACATGACGCGCTCGGTGATTGAGGAGCGCCCCACACGCTTTGCCGAAATCGACGTGTTTTCGCGCCTGATTATGGACCGCATCGTATTCCTGGGCACGGCCGTGGACGACTACGTGGCCAACATTTTGACCGCGCAAATGCTGTTTTTGGAGTCGGCCGACGCCAAAAAAGACATTTTGCTTTACATTAACTCGCCCGGTGGATCGGTGTATGCCGGCCTCGGCATTTACGACACGATGCAGTACGTGAACCCCGACGTGGCCACTATTTGCACAGGTTTGGCCGCTTCGATGGGGGCCGTATTGCTCGCCGGCGGCGCGGCCAACAAGCGTTCGGCCCTGCCGCACGCCCGCGTCATGATTCACCAGCCGTCGGGCGGGGCCCAGGGCCAGTCGTCGGACATCGAGATTACGGCCCGCGAAATTCTGAAGCTCAAGAAAGAGCTGTATGACATTTTGGCCCAACACACCGGCAAAACCTATCAGGAAATCCACGACAACTCGGACCGCGACTACTGGATGCGCGCCGACGAAGCCAAGGAGTACGGCCTGATTGACGAGGTGCTGGAAAAGAAAAAGGCGTAGCTGCTTGCGCTGACAAATAGCGTAAGCCGCCAACAAAAAAGCTCCTGTTTTGCGACAGGAGCTTTTTTGTTGGCAACGCCGTGGCAGGTAGATATTCGGTTTGCTGGGGGCCCAAAGCAGTCGTTGTCGCGGGCCGACGCTATTTGATGGAAGCAATTTGCGGTTGAAACGTAGGCTGCCCCGTTTGCCACAGCGCGAACGCCAGCACGTCGGCCAGCCGCTCAAAGTTTTTCTGCTTCGAGTCGCCCATGTGGTGGCCGGCGTCATAGTACGTGAGGAACAGGACGGGCTTGCTTGACGCATTGCAGGCTTGCAGGCGGGCGGCGAACTTGGCCGGCTGCCAGGCAATGACGCGCGGGTCGTTGAAGCCGGCCGTGACGAGCGTAGCCGGGTACTTGGTGCCGGGCGTCAGGTGCAGGTACGCGTCCATTTCCAGCAGGGCCCTGCACTCGTCTTCTTTGGCTACGGTGCCAAACTCGGGCGTGCTCACGGGGCCGTTGGGCGAGTTTTCCATGCGCACGGCGTTCAGGCGACCTACATCCGGGATGGCCGCCGCGAACAGGTCGGGCCGCTCCGTCATGGCCCGGCCGATGAGAATGCCGTCCGCGCTGCCGCCGTTGATGGTAATTTTGCCGGGGCCCGTGTACTGGTTTTTGACCAGGTAGTCAGCGCAGGCAATGAGGTCTTTCCAGGTGTTGGGCTTGGTCGTTTTCTGCCCGGCTTTGTGCCAGGCCTCGCCCAACTCGCCGCCGCGCACGTGTACGATGGCGGCGACGCCGCCCTGCTGGGTCCAGAGCAGGCGAGTAGGCGAAAAGGTGGGCGAAATAGAGTTGGTATACGCGCCGTAGCCGTAGACGATTGCGGGGGGCTTACATCCAGGCTTGCACGGCCGGGTCCTGCAGGTTTTCGAGGTTGCGGTAGGGGTCCGTCACCTGCGTCCCAAAATAAGTATCGGTGGCCGGGCCGGCGGGCGCGGCCGGTTGAGCAATGGCGGCCAGCGGAGCCAAAAGCAGGGACAGGCAACAGAAGTGAAACGTTTTCATCAGCTTGTTCTGGCGAAAAAATAAAGGCATAGGGCGGGATCAGCGGAGGCCGACTAGCTGGCCACCAGCCGCCGCAGCGCCGCCGGGGGCCCCCACCGGACGCGGCTGAGGGGCCGGCGTATTGGTGAAAACCCAACCGGCCCCCGAAGCCGGCGTTACGGTGGAAGCCAAAAAAACCAGTTGCAGGTGTTGGGGCGAGGGAAGCATTGGCAAAATTGAAAAGATGAAAGTGATTGAGCAGCTGCTTGCTAACGGTACCGTAGGATGGGCTCAGCAGCAAAAGTCTGCCTGATGAAATATCTCCTGAATATCTGGCAAAGCTATTGATCTTCAAAACCATATAAAATAGGTAAGATTACTCATACTTACTTCTTATTTTAGGGCTTGCTTTGCGCGCTTTTCTCCGCCACGTGCCACCTATTCTTGCTCCGCGCTCATGGTTCACCTTACCCTTAGCCATGCCCGGCAGCTGAATGCCGCGCTGGCCCCGCTCTACGCCGACCCCCGGCCGGACCGCCTGCTCCCGCGGCTTTCGGCGGCCATTAGCAGCGTGTTCGGGGCCGAGATGACGTGCTTCGACGGCTTCGATGAAGCAGGGAGGATACGCTACCTAGGGAGCGACGCACCCGCCCTCTTCACCACCCCCGAGCTGCTGGCAAGCCTGGCCCAGCGCATTCACGAGCACCCTTTGTTCCAGAGCATATTCGTGGAACGCACCGACAACCCATTAAAAATCACTGATTTTTGCTCGCATTCGCAATTTGTGCAGTCCACTATCTTTAATGAATTCTATCGGCTCGTTGCCGTTACCCACCAGTTGATTGTGGGCTTCGACGTGCCCGGCCAAGGGTTCGTCACCTGCGCCCTCTGCCGCAGCCAAAGCGATTTCACGGAAGCCGAGCGGGCGCTGCTGGCCTTCGTACAACCCCACCTGAGCGCCCTGTTCCTGCTAGCTGGCCGCCAGGGCGGGCCCGCCGACCCGGGGGCCGCAGCGCCTGCCCTGGCGGCTACCCTGGGCTTGACACTGCGCGAGGCGGTAATTCTGGACCACCTGGCCCAAGGCCAGCCCGACAAAGCCATTGCCCAGCACTGCCGAATCAGCCCGCGCACGGTGCAGAACCACTTGCGTAATATTTATGCCAAATTGGGGGTAAACAACCGCACGGCCGCCAGCCTGCGGGTGGTGGCGGCGGGCTGAGGGGCCCCGCCGGGGCCATAGTTTAGGGCCAGGCGGCACCATTTAAGCTCCCCCGGGCGTTGGGCACGTTGTACCTTTGAGGCCCTTTGCCTGTAAATCCTGCCCCTCCCCTATTCTGTAACGTTCCGATGGCCGAAATATCCTGTTCCTTTTGCAACCGTAGCAAACGCGAAGTCGCCGTCATGATTTCGGGCATCAACGCCCACATCTGCGAAAAATGCGTGGGCCAGGCCCAGCACATCCTCGACGAGGAAGCCAAGGCCCAGGAGGCCGGCAAGCAGCCCAAGTTCAACCTCATCAAGCCCCGTGCTATCAAGGAGCACCTTGACCAGTACGTAATTGGCCAGGACGAAGCCAAGCGCGTGATGTCGGTGGCCGTGTACAACCACTACAAGCGCCTGATGCAGAAGCCCCAGGAGGATGAAGTGCAAATTGAGAAGTCCAACATCATCATGGTGGGCGAAACCGGCACCGGCAAAACTTTCCTGGCCCGGATGCTGGCCAAAATTCTGCAAGTGCCCTTCTGCATCGCCGACGCTACGGTGCTGACGGAGGCCGGCTACGTGGGCGAGGACGTGGAAAGCATCCTCACCCGCCTGCTGCAAGCGGCTGACTACGACCTCGAATCCGCCGAGCGCGGCATCGTGTACATCGACGAAATCGACAAGATTGCCCGCAAGAGCGACAACCCCAGCATCACGCGCGATGTGAGCGGCGAGGGCGTACAGCAGGCCCTGCTAAAGCTGCTCGAAGGCACGGCCATCAACGTGCCACCGCAGGGGGGCCGCAAGCACCCCGAGCAGAAAATGATTTCGGTGAACACCGAGAACATCCTCTTCATTTGCGGCGGGGCCTTCTCGGGCATCGACCGCATCATCAAGAGCCGGCTGAACACCAAGCCGATGGGTTTTGCCAAAACCAACCTGGAAGAGCAGGTGGACACGCAGAATTTCCTGCGCTACGTGTCGGCCCAGGACATGAAATCGTTCGGCCTTATTCCCGAGCTGATTGGCCGCCTGCCGGTGCTCACCTTCCTCAACCCACTGGACAAGACCACGCTGCGCCAGATTCTGACCGAGCCCAAAAACTCGCTCGTGAAGCAGTACAAGCGCCTGTTCGACATGGAAAGCATCGACCTTGACTTCACCGAAGAGGCCCTGGCCTACATCGTGGACAAGGCCGACGAGTACCGCCTGGGGGCCCGGGGACTGCGTTCCATCTGCGAGAGCATCATGACCGATGCCATGTTTGAGATGCCCGACGAAGTTGGGGCCGACGAGCTGCTCATCAACCTAAGCTACGCCCGCAGCAAGTTCGAGAAGTCGCCGCTGCGGCACATGCGGGCGGCGTAGAGTAATTAAAAATTAAAAATGACCGCCTAAATAAGCGGTCATTTTTAATTTTTAATTCCTAATTTTTAATTATTTCAAATACTCGACCATCAGCGAAGCAGTTTTTTTGGCGGCCTGCTGCTGGCCGAGCTTGGCGCGAATTTCGTCGTAGCCGGCCCTGATGCGGGCCCGGTAGGCCTCATCGGTAAGCAGCATTTTCAGCTCGTCCATGAGGTTGCGGGCGGTGAAGTTGCCCTGAATCAACTCCTTTACCACTTCGCGCCCGGCAATCAGGTTGACGAGGGAGATGTAGGGCACCTTGATAACCAGCTTGCCGATGGCGTAGCTGACGCCGCTGGTACGGTAGCACACAATTTGGGGCACGCCGAACAGGGCCGTTTCGAGCGTGGCCGTGCCGCTGGTGACAAGCGCCGCCGTGGCGTGGCTCAGCAGGTCGAAGGTTTGGTCGAACACGAGGCGGATGCCGTTGCGCTCAAAGTGCTGGTAATAAACGCGGTCAAGGTTGTCGACGCCGGCCACTACAAACTGGTGGTCCATAAACGGGGGCAGAATGGCCAGCATGACGTGCAGCATCTCCTCAATTTCTTGCTTGCGCGAGCCGGGCAGCACCGCGATGATGGGCCGGGCCTGGTCGAGCTGGTTGCGCACGAAAAAGTCGGGCGTGGGCACGAACTCGGCCACCGCGTCGGCGGTGGGGTTGCCAGCGTAATCGACGGGGTAATCGAAGCGCTGGTAGAACTCTTCCTCGAACGGCAGGATGACGAACATCCTATCAACCCGCGCCTTCACCTGCTCGACGCGGCCCTGGTTCCAGGCCCATATTTTGGGCGATATGTAGTAGAACACCTTCAGGCCCTGGGCCTTGGCAAACTTGGCCACCCGCAGGTTGAAACCGCCGTAATCAACCAGAATGAGCACATCGGGCCGGTAAGCCAGCAAATCTTTTTCGCATTCACGGAGGTAGCGCCGGAACTTGAGCACGCCGGTAGCGGCCTCCAGGAAGCCCATCACGGCCAGGTCCTGGTAGTGGTGCACCAACTCGCCGCCGGCGGCCTGCATCAGGTCGCCGCCCCAGAATCGGAACTCGGCGGCGGCGTCCTCCTCGCGCAGGGCCCGCATGAGGTCGGCGGCATGAAAATCGCCCGACCGTTCGCCGGCAATAAGATAATATTTCATTCTTTGAATTAAAAATTATGAATTAAAAATTAAAAATTGGTACTGACCCGTTCGTTGGAAACGAGGTCATTTTTAATTCATAATTTTTAATTTTTAATTGCTTTACCCGTAGTATTCCACGAAGTTGCGCGGCGTTTCGTAGAGCTTGACGCAGTGCAATCGGGCGGGCGTGATGGCGGGCAGCTCGCGGGCCAGGATTTGCCAGAAGGCCACGGCCAGGTTTTCGGTGCTGGCCATCTGGCCGGCGAGGAACGGCACGTCGAGGTTGAGGTTTTTGTGGTCGACCTGGTCGGTGACGTGCTCCCTGATAAGCTCGGATAGAGCCTTTAAATCGACGACGAAACCCGTGTCGGGGTCGGGGTCGCCTTTCACCGTCACCACAAGGTCGTAGTTGTGGCCGTGCCAGTTAGCGTTGGCGCAAGGGCCGAACACCTCGCGGTTGCGCTCGTCGCTCCACTTGGGGTTATGCAGTTTATGGGCGGCGTTGAAATGCTCGTGGCGGCTGACGTAAATCATGGGGCGGGCGGGGGAGGCGCGCCGGCCCGCTGCCTCCCATATTTTCGCTGCAAATATACGCCGCCGGGCCCCCGGGCGGGCCCCGCGGACCGGCGGGCCCTACCTTTGGGGCCCCTTACTTTTTCGCTTATGATAGTCGTCACCGGTGCGGCCGGCTTTATTGCCAGCGCCCTCGTCTCCCGCCTCAACGCGGCCAATTTCAACGACGTGGTGGTCGTCGACAACTTCTCGGTGGAGAAAAAGCTGCGCAACATTGAAGGCAAGAAGCTGCGCGAGTACGTGGACCGGGAAGAGTTTTTTACCTGGCTCGACGCCCACCACGCGCAGGTGGAATTCGTATTTCATTTGGGGGCCCGCACCGACACGGCGGAGATGGACCCAGCCGTGTTTGACCTGCTCAACCTCAACTATTCCAAGCAGTTGTGGCGGGCCTGCTGCCAGTACCAGCTGCCGCTGGTGTACGCCTCGTCGGCGGCCACTTACGGCGACGGCACTCTGGGCTATACCGATACCGACGCGGCTCTGTTTCCGCTCTACCGCCCGCTGAACCCGTACGGCGAGTCGAAAAATGATTTCGACAACTGGGCCCTGGCGCAGGAAGAAAAGCCGTATTTCTGGGCGGGCTTGAAATTTTTCAACGTGTACGGGCCCAACGAGTACCACAAAGGCCGCATGGCGTCGGTGGTGTTCCACGCTTTCCAGCAGATTCAGCAAAACGGGTCGATGGTGCTATTCAAATCGCACAACCCGGATTACGTAGACGGCGGGCAGATGCGCGATTTTGTGTACGTGAAGGACGTGGTAGAAGTGTGCTTTTTCTTCCTAAACCACCGCCGCGATTCGGGCATCTACAACCTGGGCAGCGGCACGGCCCGTACGTTTATGGATCTGGCTTTGAACACGTTCGACGCGCTGGGCCAGCCGGTTGATATCCAGTTTAAAGACACGCCGGAAGACATTCGCGACAAGTACCAGTACTTCACGCAGGCCGACATGCACAAGCTGCAAGGCATTGGTTATCCCCACGCTTTCGCGTCGCTCGAAGAAGGCATCCGCGACTACGTGCAGCAATACCTGCTGCCGGGCCGGTATTACTAACCCACAGGGCCCCGCCGCGTATCAAGCGAACATTAGCCCAGCTTTCACCGTGACTTCATCCCGTTCGGTCATCACCATCGTGGGCGGCGGGTTTGCGGGCACGGCGCTGGCGCTGCACCTGGCGCGGCAGCCGGGCCTGCTGGCGCGGGCCGACATACACCTCGTCGAGCCCCGCGCCGCGCCCGGCCCTGGCCTGGCCTATGCCCCCGGCCCACCCGAGCACCTGCTCAACGTGCGGCCGGGCGGCCTGAGCCTGTACCCAGACCAGCCCACGCACTTTGCCGATTGGCTGGCCCGGCAGCCCGAGGCCGCCGCCGGGATGCCGGAGTTTGCCCCGCGTCCGCTTTATGGGCGTTATCTGGCACAGGAGCTGGCGGCTGTGCAGGGCCCCAGCGGCATATGCTGGCACCAAACCGCGGCCCTGGCAGCCCCCATGGGCCCCGGTTGCCGCCGCGCCGTGCAGATGGCCGACGGCACCTGCATCGAGAGCGACTACGTGGCACTGGCGCTGGGTAATTTTCCGCCCCTGCCACCAGCCAAACCCGACCTGGGCTACCTCAGCCACCCGCGCTACCACGCCGACCCGTGGGGCCCCGGAGCCCTGGCCGGCATCGGCCCCGACGCCGCCGTGCTGCTGGTGGGGGCTGGCCTCTCGGCCGTGGATGTACTTATGGCCCTGCACCGGCAGGGGCACCGCGCGCCGGTGGTGGCGGTGGCGCGCCACGGCCGCTGGCCCGCCGCCCACGGGCCCACCGGGGTTTCGTATCCCAGCTACTACGCCGAACTGGCGGACTTGCCGACCGTGAACGGCGTGGTGGCTGTATTCAAACGCCACCTTCGCCGGGCAGCCGCGGAAGGGTTGGGCTGGCGGCCTGTGCTCGACGTCCTACGCCCCGACCTAGGCCGCATCTGGGCGGCGTGGCCGCTGGACGAGCAAGCGCGGTTTTTGCGGCACGCGGCGGCGCTATGGGCCGTGGCGCGCCACCGCAGCCCGCCCCAAAATGCCGCTACTGTAGCGGCCCTGACAGCGGCGGGCCAGCTGCGACTAGTGCCGGGCCGGGTGCAGGCCATTACTCAGGAAGGGCCCGATTTGCGGGTAGAAGTGCGGGGCCGAAACGGAGCAGTAGCTACGCACCAGGCCCGCCACGTGGTGTGCTGCACCGGCCCCTTGCTCGACTACAGCCGCATCGACGTGCCGCTGGTGCGGCAGCTGCGCGCCGCCGGCCACCTCGTGCCCGACCCGCTCGGCCTGGGCATTCAAACCGATGCCCACGGGGCCCTGCTGGCAGCCGATGGCCGCCCCACGCCCGGCCTGTTCACGCTGGGTCCTAGCCGCCGGCCAGCTTATTTCGAATCGACGGCCGTGCCGGAAGTACGGGCGCAGGCCGTGGCCCTCGCCGCTGAGCTGGCCGCCCGCGTTACTGCCCGCTAATCAACAAAAAGCCGCTGGCCTCGCGCCAGCGGCTTTTTGTTGATTAGCGGGCAGTAATTGGAAGGTTTATTAGGCGGCCAAGCGCTGTTCGGCGGCGGGATACATGGGCAGGACGGTAGCTTCCGGCTGCGCCGGGACGGACGGCCGGGGCGCGAGGTCGTCGGCGTGGCGGCGCAGGGCACGCATGAGCAGGTACTTGTATTTCTCGGCGTCGGCCAGGGCCTGCTCCAGGGCGCGAAGGGCGTCGTGGTAGGCCACCACCGGCTGCAATTCGCGGCGCGGGCGGCGGGCGTCAAACACGTGCGGGGCGAGGTATTCGGCAGGGGCTTTCATGGTGAGAGGCGAAGGGTTTTGCAGGGATTTCTAGTTGATTAATTAACCAAAAATGCCTGTTTTTCATTCATTCTAACCCGTTGCCGCATCAAATTATACTATCTGTCTTTCAGTACTTTAATAAATAAATCAACCTCAACAAACAGATGCTGCCGCGCTACGCTATATGCAGCACGATTTTACCGAATTGCTGGCCGGCTTCGAGGCGGCGCAGGGCAGTTTCGGCCTCAGCCAACAGAAATATCTCGTCCACCACGGGCACGATTTGGTGCTTGTCCACGAAAGCCAGCAGGTCGTCGAAGTCCTGCTCCGAGCCCATCGACGAGCCCAGGATGCTGAGCTGCTTCCAGAACACTTTGGCCGGCGGCACCTGCGGAATGTTGCCCAGCGTGCCGCCATAAAACACGATGCGCCCGCCCGGTGCGGCCGCGTCGAGCAGGGCCCCGAAGGCCGCGCCGGCCGCGCTGTCGATGATGACGTCGAAGGGCCCACCGGCTTGCTTCACCAGGTCTTTCACCCAGTTTTCAGCGTTGTAGTTGATGCCGCCGCGCAGGCCCAAGGCGGGCAGGCGGGCCAGCTTTTCGTCGGTGCCCGAGGTGCCCCACACCTCGCAGCCGTGGGCCACGCACAGTTGGGCCGCCACGATGGCCACGCCCCCGCCCACGCCGGTCACTAGCACCCGCTCGCCGGGCTGGGCCTGGGCCCGGGCAAATGCCGCCCGGTACGCCGTGAGGCCAGCCAGCGGCAAGGCCGCGCCCTGCGCAGCCGTGAGGTGCGCCGGCAAAGGCCGCACGTACTGGGCCCCGGCAACAATGTATTCGGCAAACGTACCGGGGTCGGGCATGCCCAGCACCACGAAATCCTTGGCCTGGGCACGGGCGCTGGGGCCCCAGCGGCGGCCGGGGTTGACGATGACGCGGCTGCCCACGGCGGGCGCATCGGCGGGCACGCCGGGGCCCCAAGCGGCCACCTCGCCGGCCCCGTCGGCCCCGAGGGTGCAGGGCAGCGCGATGCCGGCGTACTGGCCTTTCTGAATCCAGACGTCACGGTGGTTGAGGGCAGCGGCGTGGAGCTTGATGAGGATTTCGCCGGGGCCCGGCGTGGGCGTGGGCACGTCGCGCAACACCACGGACTGGTGCACAGCATCGAGCTGAATGGCTTGCATGGGGAAGGAAGAAAGGTGGAGTCCGGTCCCGAACGCAGGCGGAACTTGGTGCTACAAGAGTAAGGCCCCGGCGCGGTTTTACGGGATTTTACAGGGGGCCCCGTTCACCAGGTGGGCCACGTAGTAGGCGGCCCCGGCGGCAGCGGCCCCGGTGGCGGCCATCTTCAGGGCCCCGGCCACGGGGGCCTGGCCGGTGAGGCGGCTTTTAAAAAACCCGAACACGAGCAAACATAGCAGCGTGATGACGCCCGACCACAGCAGCCCCTGCTGCGGCGTGGCCGTGACAAAGTAGGCACTGAGCGGAATCAGCCCGCCCACGGCGTAGGCCGCGGCGATGGTGCCGGCGCTTTTGGGGGCCTGCCGGGGGTCGGGCTCTTCCAGGTCCAGCTCGTACTTCATCATGAACTTGACCCACTGCCCGGGGTCCTGGGTCAGCTCGTGGGTGGCCTGGGCGGCGGTGGCGGCGCTCAGGCCCATGGCGGTCAGCAATTCCTGCACCTCGCGGCGCTCGGTGTCGGGCACGGTGCGCACTTCGGCGTGCTCGCGGGCCAGCTCGGCGGCGTAGTGGTCTACTTCGGTGCGGCCGGCCAGGTAGCCGCCCAGGCCCATGGCGATGGAACCAGCCACGATTTCGGCCAGCCCGGCCGTGATGACCAACCCCGACGACTGCACGGCCCCGCTCAGCCCGGCGGCCAGGGCAAAAGGCACGGTAAGGCCGTCGGACAAGCCGATGACCATGTCCTGGAGTACGGCCGAGCTACTCAGGTGGTGTTCGCGGTGAATAAAAGACGGCATAAAGTTTAAATGCGCAGTCAAAAACAGCTTCCTCCGCACCGGTGCAACCGCTTGTGGGGCCCTGTCTCGCAAAACAGGGCCGGGCTTTATAGTTGAGGCACCGTGGAATTTTCCTTGGGCAAAACGCAACGACAGCTTGGGGCTCCCGACAGCTTAGGTGTGCAATAGTATAACGGAAAAATATAAAAGCAGGCTAATGCAACCCAAGGATGTTCCTGAATACAACGCTTTTTTTTAAAAATAGAGGCAACAATTGCCTTGAAGCAAACCGCTCAATCCTTGATAAAATCTGAGGAATATTCCGAACCTAATTAAAATTGAATTTATACAATAAAAAAATGCACATTATTTTATTAAAAAGAGTTAATATAATTTTTTTATATTTAATTATTTTTGATGAAAATTAATTAAGCAGATACTTCTTCATTTCACCTTATTTACCAAATCTGGCACGAAATTTAAACTGCTCTCGCAAGCAGATAACAGTTTTTTTTCAAGATTATCTAGCATGAAACCGGCACGCCGCAGCTTGCTTTGGCACTATATTTTCGTGTGTCTAAAAATGTAAAAATATTTCTTTAAAAACATTAATAATACTTAGCCAAATAATCTTACCCACACGTTTAACGCAGCAAAATTCTCTTTTAAAATTAATTGATCTATATGATTCCGTATATACTAAAACCACTACCCGCTGAACAAAAACAGGGAAACTCACGGGCCATTTTTGGTGGTATTAAGCTCAGTTTTGGCCTGAAGGCGTGTCTCTGTTTCGGACAGTTACTGCTCGCGTCCGCCGTTCACGCCCAACAGCCGGGAACGCCGGGCTTGACGGCGGATTATTACCGGGGCTACTTCTATGACTCGCTGAGCTTTTTCACGGCCAACGCCCCGGTAATTCGCAACCGCCCGGTAGAAAACCTGAACTTCGCGGAGGCCGAAACCGACAATTTCGGGGCCGGGGCAGCGGCGACTTACTACCAGGCGGGCCAACCCGACGAGTTCAGCGGGCGGTTTCAGGGGCGGCTGTGCGTCACGACGGGCGGGCCGTACACGTTTTATCTCGGTTCGGACGACGCCGCGTACCTCTGGATCGACAACGGCCCCCAGCCGGTGGCCTGCAACAAGGGCGACAAGTTGCCTTTCCGGGAGACGACTGGCACTTGCAACCTTGCGCCCGGCCTGCACACCATTCGGGTCGATTACGGCGAGCACGGCGGCAGCCAGGGCTTGGTGCTCCAGTACAGCGGGCCCGATATGCCGAAACAATTGGTGCCCAACGGCGTGCTTTACGGCCAAGTAAACACAGCCATCAAAGCCGTGCTCACCAGTTTTGAGGCGGTGGCCAACAACCAGCAAGTGGACCTGAAATGGAGCACCAGCGCCGAAGAAAAAAGCGTGGCTTTTGTGGTTCAAAAATCCACGGACGGCGTGGTGTTTACGGAGCTGCTGCGCCGGACCGGCGCGGCTACCACTTCGGCACCGCACAGCTACGAGGCCACCGACCAGCGGCCGGCCAACGGGTGGAACTTCTACCGCATCGAGCAGGTCCGCAGCGACCGGGGCCCCGTTTACTCTCCCGTCAAGGCGGTTGAGATTAAGCCCCAGCCGTTTGCCGTCAGCATTTATCCGGTACCTAATAGTGGGGTTTTCTTTTTACAAGTCCAGCCGGCCAACATTGAAACGGCCTTTTTGGAATTGGAAGACATGAGCGGCCGGCAGGTGTACCAGCAACAGGTGGTGCTCAGCGGCAGCGCCGTGCAGCAAATAAAACCCGACCTGGCTACGGGCTTGTACATTCTGCATCTCACGACCACCGCGGGCACGCTGGTGCAGAAATTATTGGTGGGAGAATAAAGCAGCTAGCAAGTAGAAACTAATGAAACAGGCATTTACGGCATGGTAAACGTCAAATCGGCGCTAACGGTGTTGGCCGTCAAGCCGGTGCTTTGGCCGTAACCTCCATAGCGCAGGTCCAGAGATTTAAACCTGGCCACCCGGCTGCCAGGCGGCGTGTGGAACCGGCCAGCGGCTCGGAGGCGGTTGGCGCTGCGGCCGCGCTACTCCACAACCGGTTTCAGCCCGACTAAGGCCAGCGGGCCGGCCACCAGCGCGCCTGCGAGCAGGCCCCCGAGGTGAGCGGCGTTATCGACGTTGCCCGAGAGGCCGGCAATCAAGTTGCTGAGCACCAAGTACACCACCAGGCCCAGCATGGCGCGGCGGTCGAACTTGTCGAGCACCAGTTGCTTGCCGAGCAGCAGGGCCAGCAAAAACCCGTAGAGCCCGAAAATGGCCCCGCTGGCCCCCACCGAGTTGATGCCGCCCCGGTGGTACCAAAGCGTGGCCAGGCTGCCGGCCAGGCCGCTGGCCAGGTACACGGCCAGCAGGCGGACCGCGCCCACCCGCGCTTCGAGCAGTACGCCCAGTAGCCAGAGGCTGAGGGCATTGAGCAGCAGGTGCGCAGCCCCAGCGTGCACAAACACGCTGGTGAGCAGCCGCCACGGCTGGCCGGGCAGCGTAAGCGTGCTCACGTTGGAGCCCCAGCGCACCAAGTCGTGGCCGCTGGGGTCGGTGGCCGACACGCCGCTGGCCGTCATGGCCGCCCACACCGCCGCGTTGAGCGCCAGCAGCAGCGGCGTGGCCCAGAAGCGGCGCGAAGGCAGCAGCCCCCGCAAAGCAGGGCCCCAGCCGACGGCAGCCACGGGCGGCGCGGCCGGCACCACAGGCGCGGCCGGAACCGGCACCAGGGCGCGGCGTTGCAGCTCGGCCACGGCGGCGGCTCCCACGGCCGGCGGGTAGCGGGCCGCGTGCTGGGCCAGATAAAACAGCTCGGCGTCGGGCCGCTCGGCGAAGTGGGCCAGGGCCCGGGCGGTGCCTTCTTCGGCGGAAGCAGACTGCGGGTCGGGGGTTTCCATTGTCGGAAGCAGCTACACGCTGAAGCCTTGGTGGATAACGATGCGCCTGTAGGGGCGGCCCGATACGGGCGAGGCCGGCAGCAGGCCGCCCAGCAGGTCTTGCACGTCGGCCGTGCGCTTGGTAAAATCTTTATCGGTCAGGAACCGGCGCTCCGGCAGCAGGGCGGGCAGGTCGTCCAGGACGTGCTGTTGGCCGGCGGCGGCCTCCTTCATGCGGCCGAGCTGGGCCTGCATCACGGGCCCGAAGCTGAAGCCGTAGACGTTGGCGTGGTTCCACACCTGCCACGTTTCGCGCACCAAGCGGGCCTGGTTGGAGAATTCCGGCCCGGCGTTTCCCGCGTCGGCCTCACCGATTAGATACTCCGTTTGGGTTTCGGCGGTCCAAAACCGCTTGGCCAGCTCGCGGAACTGGCGCAGGTGCTGGGCATCGGCCTGCTCGGCGGCGGGTACTTGGCGCACCTGCTGGTCCACGGCGCGGGCCACGGCCGCGTCGTAGTTGGGAATGGCGTGGGTGGGCGCGTCGGTGAGCCTGGGCGGCGGCAGGTGCCGCCGGGCCTCGATGCGGGCGCGGGCGGTGGCCTGCTCGGCGTCGCTGCGCTCCTTCAGCCAGTAGGTGCCGCCGGCCAGCACCAGCAGGCCCAGGCCCAGGGCCACCGGCCTCAACCAGGACCGGGGCGGTGGGGCCACCTCGTCGGGGGCAGCTATTGGCGCGAGCGGCGCGGGCACCGGGGCCAGAACCGCGCCCCGGCGGCGCAGCTCTTGCCGGGCCCCGGCCACCAGGTCGGGGGCGTACTGCTCGGGGTGCTGGACGAAAAACAGCAGGTCGTCGTCGGTTTTTTGGCGGTAGAAATCGGAAGCAGCGGCGGCCACGGGCGGTAACGTTAAAAGAGTAAATGACACAAAGCAAGCGCTGCCCCATCGGCCGCCACGGGCTGCTGGTGGGAAACGCCGCCCCAAGTTCGTGCGCCGCGGCCAAAGGCCGACCCAACCGCCGCCGCGCCGCGCCGTAAGCCCAAGGAGAAATGTTGAATTTTAAATTTTGACTGTTGAGTTAGTTATTTAAACATTTAACATGTATCAATTAACACTCAACATTTACCCAAATTACTGGCTGTCTGTGTCATACGGGACCTCTTATAAGCTGTTTGAGTTTTGGGCCTCAGAACGCTGTAGAGACGCATCCTTGCGTCTTTTGTTAGGCTGAAATCGTTCACGAGCAGACGCCAAGATGCGTCTCTACACACGGGAGGCCTTTCCTAAAACATAACTCCAACAGCTTTTTAAATACCGTGAAACACTGCGTGGAAAGACGCTTGGCCGGGTGACAAACTCGGTCATTAGTTCGCTTAACATTCAACACTCAACACTTAAGACTTACACCTCCTCCCATGCCTTCCCCCGAGCAAA
This sequence comes from uncultured Hymenobacter sp., assembly GCA_964242665.1. Taxonomy (GTDB): domain Bacteria; phylum Bacteroidota; class Bacteroidia; order Cytophagales; family Hymenobacteraceae; genus Hymenobacter. The sequence continues at coordinate 4,969 of CAXTBA010000051.1, read as the reverse complement.
ACCCCACCGACCCCCGCCCCGACAACGACAGCACGGGCCCCGCGACCAACCAAAACGCCGGCGTTGACCGCGACCAGAACGCCAGCGGCAACCCCGAAGCCGGGGCCATCCCCGAAAGCACCCAGGAACACATGGGCGATGGCGCGGGCATTCGCGGCGACTACGGCGACGCCGAGCAAACCAACGGCCTCGAAGGGGGCCCCGACCAGCCCCAGCCCGACACCGAGCTGACCGGCTCGTGAGAAAGGCCCGCGGAGCGTTGTAATTTGCCGCCTTTCTTTTTGGTTGATAGAATGGCTGTAGTGCTGCGACGCCCCTTTTTTCTTGTTCTGCTGATTTTTGGCTTGCTTGGCCAGCGGGTGCAGGCCCAGGCCGACTCGCTGGCCACGCCGCCGCCCAAGCGCGAGCTGCGCGGCTTCTGGATCGCCACCGTCGAAAACATCGACTGGCCCACCACGCGCGGCGAGGCCCCGGTGCAGTACCGCAGCGAGTACCGCCGCCTGCTCGACGCCGGCCAACGCGCGGGCATGAACGCCGTGTTCGTGCAAATCCGCCCCGCCTCGGACGCCTTTTATAAATCGGGCCTGGAGCCTTGGAGCAAGTGGCTTACCGGGCAGCAAGGCCGGGGCCCGATCGGCGACGCCGACCCCCTGCCCTACCTCATCAGCGAGGCGCACCGGCGCGGCATGGAGTTCCACGCGTGGTTCAACCCGTACCGCGCCAGCCTCGACACGGCCACGCACCGGCTGGGGGCCCTGCACCCGTACCGCACACACCCCGAGTGGTTTATCTGGTACGGCCGAACGCTGCTCTACAACCCCGGCCTGCCGGAAGTGCGGGCTCACATCACCCGCGTCATCATGGACGTGGTGAAGCGCTACGACATCGACGCGGTGCATTTTGACGATTATTTTTATCCTTACCAGGAGCAGGGCCTGGTGTTTCACGACGAAGCCACGTTTGCCCAGCGGCCCGATTCGGAGCAAACTTTCGACCGGCTCGACGACTGGCGGCGCAACAACGTGAACGTGCTGATCCGGGACCTGCACGACAGCATCCGCACGGCCAAGCGGTGGGTGAAGTTCGGTATCTCGCCCTTCGGCGTGTGGATGAACAAGTCGGCCGACCCCAACGGCTCCGACACCCGCGCCGGGCAGCCCAGCTATTCGGCCCTGTACGCCGACACCCGCCTGTGGCTGCAAAAAGGCTGGATCGACTACGTGGTGCCGCAGCTGTATTGGAGTACCAATTTCCGCCTCGTGCCCTACGGCACGATGCTCGACTGGTGGACGCGCAACCGCTACGGACGGCACCTCTACATCGGCCACGGCACTTACCGGATGCTCGAAAGCACCCGCTCCGACACCACCTGGCGCAACCCGCGCGAGTTGCCCCGGCAGGTGCGCCTCAACCGCTCGTACAACGGCGAGGCCAGCGGCAGCGTATTTTTTTCGGCCAAGTCGCTGCGCGAAAATCCGCTGCACACCACCGACTCGCTGCGCCTTAACCTATTTCGCTACCCGGCCCTGGTACCCACCATGCCCTGGCTGGATGCCATGCCGCCGCGCCCGGTGGCGGGCTTTGCCCTCACCCGCGCCGGCCGCGTGGCCACCCTGAGCTGGCAGCCGGGGCCCGCCGCCGCCGATGGCGACGTAGCCGCTTATTACGTGCTCTACCGCTTCGGGCCCGGCGAGTACCCTTCGCCCGATGACCCGCGTCACATCCTGGCCTTGCCCCGCGCCAACCCCGGCCACGGCACTACGTTCATCGATACTACGGCCGCGGCCGGCCAGTCCTACGCCTACTACCTCACCGCCGTCGACCGCCTCCACAACGAAAGCCGCCCGGTGAGCCTGCGCACCAATGGCCAGATGCCCACCGAAGTGGTGCTGGCCTCCATGCCCGGCGTAGCTGCCTTGCCTCCGGCCGCGCCCGCCGCGCTCGAAGCCTCCACCCTCAAGTTTCCCGCGTTGCGCCCACTGGACCAAGACGCGGAAGCCGCCGGCACCAAGTTTAAGGTCAAGGAGAAGGAAAAGCCCAAGCGGCGCGGCTTCTTCGCCCGTCTGTTTGGGGGCTGACGAGCCGATTTCAACACAAAAAACTCCTTCTCCGCCTGGAGAAGGGGTTTTTTGTTGAGCCGGGGCCCTGGCACGGAACACCACCGCCTGGCCGGCGCTGCCGGCGGGCAACGGTTCGTCCACGTTCAGGGTGGTGGCGGCACCGGTGGCGGCCAACTTGCGTCGGTCGATGCGGCGCTCAGCGGCGGTGCCCACGGTGGCGTACACGTTCAGGCTGTCGAGGTCTTTGTAGAGCGTGCCGGCCGGCACGGCCCTCGTGGACGGTGGCACGGGGGCCGTGGTGATGCCCCCAGCATTTAAAGTCAGATTGTAGCGCACCACGTCGCCGGGGGCGGCGGCCGAGGGCAGCGTCACATTCAGGGGCCCCGCGTTGATGGCGATGGTGGGCGTGGCTTCGGCCAGCCGGAAGTAGAAGCTGCGGGCTTTGGTTTGTTTGTCCGTTGTCGCTGTCCACGCGGGTGTCCACGCGCACCAGCGCCTTGTTGCTCCCAGCCGGCACCACGTACTTGACCACCAGCGTATCGGCATTTTTAATGCGCGAGAAAGCCGGCGCGTAAGCAACGGTCTGGACCACCGTTGAGTCGCGGGCCGGCGCTATTTTTTGCAGGATGACGATCTGCTCGATGGGGCTCGCCTGCTGGGCAAATTGCAGTTCGAAGCTGACCGTTTCGCCGGGGGCGTACTTGGTGGTGCCCAACACATTGCCCAGTAGCGTAGGTAGCTGGGGGCCCACTTCGGTGTAGTAATCGTCCAGTTCTTTTTTGCAGCCCGTGGCCAGCGCCACGGCCAGGAATCCGCTCAGCGCGGCGCGAACCGATAAGTATGGTTTTATAAACAGAACCGGTTAGATGGGCCCCGAAAGCTAAAAAGGATGGCGTGACCCGGCCAGCGGGGCCCCACGCCCTTGGTGGCCAGCAGGAAGCCCAGCAGGTAAAGTCTTTTCACAGTTCAGTGAATGGGACAAGAAAGGAGAGCAACGCGGCAAAAAAGCCAGCCCTGACGCAATTAATGGCCAAGAACGGTCCGCTCAGGCACAACGCACGGACGAAAACAATGGCGCAAACCTCATCATTTCTATCTTTCAAAAATTGCAAAAGCGGGCAAAGTGCTAAAATTGCAAAACATCCTGTTAACGCAACCTTCACGTGGTCAGAAAGGCGAAAGGATTTTTCGCTTTCGATCCGGGTACTGGCTGCTACGGCCGGCCCCACACCTCTGCTTTCCGCCCATGCGCACCACCACCCAAGCCGCCCTGGACACCACCGGGGCCCTGCCCCTGGCCGAGGCCTCGCAGCCCGGCCGCCTCATCAGCCTCGACGTGTTCCGGGGCCTCACCGTGATGGCCATGACGCTGGTGAACAACCCCGGCGACTGGGGCCACATCTACCCCCCGCTGGAGCACGCCGAGTGGAACGGCTGCACGCCCACCGACCTCGTTTTTCCGTCCTTCCTGTTCATCGTGGGCGTGAGCCTGGTGTACGCGCTGGACGGCGCGAAGCGCCGCCGCGACCCGCTGGGGCCCGTGCTGGCGCGGGTGGCGCGGCGGGCCGCCCTCCTGTTCGCGCTGGGCATGCTGACGTCGCTCTACCCGCACTTTGATTTTTCGACGGTGCGGATTCTGGGCGTGTTGCAGCGCATCGGACTAGTGTTTTTCGGGTGCAGCGCCATCTTTCTAACCACCGGCTGGCGCACCCAACTGGCGCTGCTGGGGGCCCTGCTGGTGGGCTACGCCGTGCTGATGCAGCTGGTGCCAGTGCCCGGTTTCGGAGCGGCCAACCTGGCCCCCGAAACCAACCTGGGGGCCTGGCTCGACCGCCTCGTTTTGCACGTGCCCCACCTCTGGAAAACGTCCCGCACCTGGGACCCTGAGGGCCTGCTCGGCACGCTGCCGGCCCTGGGCACGGGGCTACTGGGCGTGCTGGCGGCCCAGTGGCTGCGCCGGCCCACGCCCGAGCCGGCCGCCAAAGTGGCCTGGCTGTTCGTGGCGGCGGGCACGGCCATCCTTTCAGGCCTGATTTGGAACCCTTGGTTTCCCATCAACAAAGCGCTGTGGACCAGCTCTTACGTGCTGTACGCGGGCGGCATTGCCCTGGCCGCGCTGGCGGCCCTGTACTGGCTGTGCGACGCGCAGGGCTACCGCCGCTACACCGGTCCGGCGCTGGACTACGGCGTGAACGCCATCACCGTATTTTTCCTGTCGGCCATCCTCTCGCGCACCTTCGGGCTGTTCAAGCTAACAGGGCCACGGGGCGACACCACCGGCCTGAGCGGCTGGCTCTACGAGTGGGGCATCGCGCCTTTATTCAACGACCCACGCAACGCCTCGCTGGCCGGGGCCCTGGTGCTGGTGCTGATTTGGTGGGGTATTTTGCACTGGATGCGCCGGCGGGGCGTGGTGGTGAAGGTATAGGGCCCCGGGTCCGGGCGGCCGGCTTTTCGCCGGCTGCCCGGTAATCGCTGGGGCATTGAGGGCCCCCGCCAACCGATTCAACGATTAGCGGGCGGCCGGCGAAAAGCCGGCCGCCCGCCGCATGGATCGGGCTTTGCGCGGCAAAAGCTTCCTTCTTTAATCTTATGAAAATCCTCATCATCGGCGGCGGCAACATGGGCTTGACCTACGCCCGCAGCTTCGTGCGCGCCCACATCACTTCGCGGCTCGATTTGCGGCTGCTGGCCCGCTCGGCCGGCCGGGTGGGGGCCCTGGCCGCCCACGAAATCGGCACGGTGTGGGGCGCGCCGGAGGAATGCGTGCCGGGGGCCGACATCATCATCCTGGCCGTGAAGCCGCAGGATTCGGGGGCCCTGTTTGCGCAGCTGGCCGGGCTGGTGCGGCCCGAGCAGGTGGTGCTCAGCATCATGGCCGGCGTCACGGTGGCCACGCTGCGCCAGGC
>CAXTBA010000050.1:0-23774 GCA_964242665.1 uncultured Hymenobacter sp. | reverse complement strand
GGCTGCCCGGGCATTGCCGACCCGGGCGCGGCGCTGGCCGCCGAAGCCCACCGCCTGGGCCTGCCCGTGGTGCCGCTGGTGGGGCCCTCGTCGCTGCTGCTGGCCCTGATGGCTTCGGGCCTGAACGGGCAGCAGTTTGCTTTCCACGGCTATTTGCCCATCGAGAAGGGGCCCCGGGCCGCCGCCATCAAAGCCCTGGAGCGCGAGGCCCAGCAGCGCAACCAAACCCAGCTGTTCATCGAAACGCCCTACCGCAACGGGGCCCTGTTCCTGGATTTGCTGGCGCAGCTGCAACCCGCCACCCGCCTCTGCGTGGCCGCCGATGTGACGGGGGCCGGCGAGTTCATCCGCACGCTGCCGGTGGGCGAGTGGCGGCGACAACCCACGCCGGAATTGCACAAGATTCCAACCGTATTTGTACTAGGAGTATAAAAACATACCAAAAGTACAAAAAGAGGGCCCCGGCGGTGGAATGGATTCACCGCCGGGGCCCTCTTTTTTATTCGCAAACTTAGCTCACCAGTGCCGTTTCGCCGTGCTGGCTGGTGTCGAGGCCGTGGGCTTCGTTTTCGGCGTTGACGCGAATGGGAATGAGCAGGTTGGTGAGCTTGTAAAGCAGGTACGAGCCGCTGAACGTGAAGGCCGAGATGAACGCCAGGGCCGCTAGGTGCTTCCAGAGCAGCACGGCCGAGCCGGTGGTGGCCAGGCCGCCTTCCTTGGCAAACACGGCCGTGAGCACCATGCCCACGAGGCCGCCCACGCCGTGGCACGGAAACACATCCAGGGTGTCGTCGAGGGTGGTGCGGCTTTTCAACTCGATGGCCAGGGCGCTGGCCGCCGCCGCCGCCACCCCGATGAACAGGGCCGGGCCGTAGCTGACGTAGCCCGCCGCGGGCGTGATGGCCACCAGGCCCACCACGGCCCCCACCGCCGCGCCGGTTGCCGAGGGGCGGTTGCCGCGCACGGCTTCGATCAGCATCCACGTGAGCATGGCGGCCGCCGAGGCCAAATGGGTGGTAAAGAAGGCTTGCACCGCCACCGTGTTGGCCCCCAGCGCCGAGCCAGCGTTGAAGCCGAACCAGCCGAACCACAGCAGGCCGGTGCCCAGCAGCACGAAGGGCACGTTGGGGGGCGTGTGCTGGTGGCCGGCCTCGTGGCTTTGGCGGCGGCCCAGGGCCAGGGCCCCGGCCAGGGCCGCAAACCCGGCAGAAATGTGCACCACCGTCCCGCCCGCAAAATCCAGCACGCCCCACTTAAACAGGAAGCCGTCGGGGTGCCAGGTCCAGTGGGCCAAGGGGCAATAGATGAGCAGGCTGAACAGGCACATGAACAGCAGGTAGCCCCAAAACCGGATGCGCTCGGCGAAGGCCCCGCTGATGAGGGCCGGCGTGATGATGGCAAACTTGAGCTGGAAGGCCGCGAACAGCACCAGCGGCAGGTTGGGCGCGATGCGCGGGTGCGGGGCCGTGCCCACGTGGTTGAAGAGGAAAAACGTGCCGGGGTTGCCAATTACGCCGCCGATGCTGTCGCCGAAGGCCAGCGAAAAGCCCACGATGTACCACAGCACCGAAATCACGGCCAGCGCGATGAAGCTTTGTAAAAGCGTGGAAATCACGCTTTTTTTGTTCACCATGCCGCCGTAGAAGAAGGCCAGGCCGGGCGTCATCAGCATCACCAGGCCCGAAGCGCTGAGCATCCAGGCGATGTCGGCCGGGTCAAAGGCTTTGAGCTTGGCTTCGGGATGGTCCTGGGGCAGGAAAGCCACGATGCCGGCCAGTATGAGCAGCACGCCGAGCAAGCAGGACGCCAGCATTTGCTTGCGGGCCACGCCTGCCTCGGTTTCGAAGGGGTTTTGTTCGATTTCAGTGATCATCTGATGGAATATGGCTAGTTTTTGATAGTGTCTTTTGACAAAAATATAAACTTTTGTTAAAAGACGCCTCTATTTAATAGGCCATTTCCACTTTTTAACATAATCCAATCTACCTAGCCGGCATCACGACCAAAGTAGGCTCCGCAAACGCACCGGACCCGGCCGGACCTTTGGCCAGCCAAGTCCAATGTGGCAATACGCTGTTGCGGGGCCCCTAGCGCCGGCTGATGGAGCCGCCGCTGCTGGCCGACGTCGTGGCCACGGCCGCGCCGCTGTAGCGCACCGAGCCGCCGCTGCTGGCCCGGGCGGCCAGCGTTTGCTCGGCCACCAGCTGCACGCTGGCCCCGCTGCTGGCGTCGGCCTGGCAGCGGGCGGCTTGCAACTCCTTGCTGTTGTAGGTGCTGCCGCTGCCGGCCCGCACGGCCAGGCGGGTGGTGCGCCCGGCCAGCACGGCCTCGCTGCCGCTGCCCATGCGCACGTCGAGGGCGGTGGCGGCGAAATCGGCCCGCAGCGAGGCCCCCGACGAAAGGTCGATTTGCAGGCTGTCGGTGGCGTAGCGGTCCTTCACCTCCACCGAGGCCCCGCTGCTGGCGGCCAAGGCGGTGAGGCGGTCGGCGGTGACGTAGGCCCGCAGGTGCCGGTCGGGCGTGCGGCGGGTCCAGCTTTCACCCGCCCGGTCGAACGACACGCGGAGCACGCCGTTGGCCACGGTGGTTTTTATCCGGTCGCGGTCTTCCGGGCTGTCGGCACTCACCGCCACCTGCGCGGGCTGGCCGCTCACCAAATGCAGCTCAATGCCGCTGCTGACGTCGATGGCATGAAACGCGGCCACCGGGCGCGGCTGGGCATCGGCGAGCGCGGTTTGGGCCAGGGCGGGCACCAGGGCCAGCAGCCAAACCAGCGCGGGAAGGAGGAGATTTTTCATCGGAAGCTGGGGAATGAGTGTTGAAAGTTGCCCCCACTACCCGCCGGCCCTGGCATTCGTTACAGGGCCCCCAACAAAAATTAGTCGACCCAACTCGCGCAGCCGCAGCACCGTCTCGCCCAAGCCCCGGCGCACCCTCCCAAACCCCGGCGGCAACGAGCCAAACCCCTGCGCCGGGCTCCCCAAGCCCCGGTACGGGCTTCAAACGCCCCAACGCGCTTTCCCAAAGCCCCCACCCACTCCCCCAAAGCCCCACGCCGGACCTCCCAAGCCCCAGCACGGGTTTCCAAATCCAAGTTTCGCTCAAAGAAACACAAGATCCAGCCAGTCAAAGCCCCGCCGCGGGCGGTTTCTTAGCTGCCCCATACCTGCCACACCAGCACAGAGGCCAGGTAAGCCAGGCCGGTCATGTACACAAGTTGGCCCAGGGGCCAGCGCCAGCTCTTGGTTTCGCGGTACGTGACGGCCAGCGTGCTCATACACTGCATGGCGAACACGTAGAAAACGAGCAGCGAAAACGCCCGCGCCGGCGTGAAAAACGGCCGGCCGTCCAGGCCTTTTTCGGCCCGCAGCTTTTGCTGCACGGTGCCCATGTCGGCGTCCTGGCCCACGCTGTAAATGGTGCTCATCGTACCCACGAACACTTCGCGGGCTGCGAACGAGGTGAGCAGCGCGATGCCAATTTTCCAATCGAAGCCCAGCGGGCGGATGGCCGGCTCCAGGGCGTGGCCGAACGAGCCGGCGTAAGAAGTTTCAAGGCGGGCCGAGGCCACCTGGCGGTTAATTTCGGCCGGGACCCAACGGTGGGCGACGGCTTCGCGGCGCGTTTGGGCTTCGGCCTGCGCCTGCTTTTGGCCGGGGCCGTAGCTGGCCAGGCCCCACAGCAGCACCGAGATGGCCACAATCACCTGCCCGGCCTGCCACACAAAAGCCTGCACTTTCTGGTAAATGGTGAGGCCCACGTTTTTCCAGCGCGGCCACTTGTACACCGGGAACTCCATGATGAAGTAGCTCCGCTCCCGAGCTTTGAGCAGCACTTTTAAGAGCCACGCCGAGCCCAGGGCCGAAAACAACCCTAATAAGTACAGGCCCATCAGCACCACGCCGCGCAGGTTGAAGAGGCCGGCCACGCTTTCGTCGGGCACCACCAGCGCCACCAGCACCGTGTACACCGGGATGCGGGCCGAGCACGACATCAGCGGCGTGACGAAAATGGTGATCATCCGGTCCTTCCAGCTCTCGATGGTGCGGGCCCCCATGATGGCCGGCACGGCGCAGGCCAGGCCCGAAATCAGCGGCACCACACTCTTACCGCTCAGGCCAAAGGGGCGCATCAGCCGGTCCATGAGGAAGGTGACGCGGGCCATGTAGCCGGTTTCTTCCAGCACGGCCAGGAAGGCGAAAAGCAGGGCAATCTGCGGAATGAAAATCAGCACCCCGCCCAGGCCCGCCAGCACGCCCTCGGTCAGCAGCCGGGTGAGGGGGCCGGCCGGCAGGTGGCCTTGCAGCCAGCCGCTCAGGGCCCCAATGCCTTGGTCAATCAAGTCCATCGGGTACTGGGCCCAGGCAAAAATGGCCTGGAACAGCAGGAACAGGACGGCCAGAAATATCAGGTAGCCGCCGATGCGGTGCGTCAGTACGCGGTCGATGCGGTTGCTGACGGGCTCGCGCTGCTCGGTGCGCGTCACGGTCACGGTTTCGAGCAGGATGTCGTTGATGCGGGCGTAGCGGCCGATGGTTTCCTGGGCCTGCTGGGCCGTGGCGTCGAAGCCGTGTTGCTGCACCAGGGCCTGCACGTGGGCCCGGTCGGCGGCGCTCAAGAAGCCCAGGTACTCGGCCTGCTGCGCGTAATGCAGGGCCAGGTAGTCGTTGTGCAGGTGGAAGTATTCCCGAATCTGGCCCACCAGCGGCCCCAGCGCCTCGCCCGGCTGCCAGAAGCGCACCGGCGGGGTGGCCAGGCGCTCGGCCATCACGATTTTCAGGGCCGCCACGCCGCTGCCGCTACGTGCGTTCATGGGCACCACGGGCACGCCCAATTCGGCTTCGAGGGCCCCCAGGTCGATGCGCACGCCGTGGCGCTCGGCCACGTCGGTCATGTTCAGGGCCAGCACGGCGGGCAGGCCCAGGTCGGCCAGCTGGCTGAACAGCAGCAAGCTGCGCCGCAGGTTGCTGGCGTCCACGGTCACCACCACGAAGTCGGGGTAGCCGGGGGCCGCCGGGTCGTAGAGCAGGTCGGCAATCACCCGCTCGTCGAGGCTTTTGGGGTAAAGCGAGTACGTGCCGGGCAGGTCCACGATTTCGGCGCGCCGCGCGGGCGTGAGCTGCGCCCAGCCGCTCTTGCGGTCCACCGTCACGCCGGGGAAGTTGCCCACCTTCTGGTTGAGGCCGGTGAGCTGATTAAACAGCGAAGTTTTGCCCGAGTTGGGGTTGCCGATGAGGGCGATGCGCACCGGCCGCGCCGGGGCCTCCGGGGCCGTTGGGCCCGCCGCTGGCACTGCCGCGGTGGTCCGAGCCTCAGCCATTTGGTTTATTATCAGTCTTTAAGCACAATGGTGGCCGCTTCGCTGCGGCGCAGCGAGAGCGTGTATTCCTCGTTGCCGAGCACCAGCATCAGCGGGTCGCCGAGGGGCGCGCGGCCGCTCAGGCGCACCGTCACGCCGGGCACGCAGCCCATGTCGAGCAGCTTGAGGGCCATCACCGGGTCTTCGAGGCAGCAGATGGTGCCGGTTTCGCCCACGCGCAAGTCGCGGGCCGTGCGCCGGGTAGCAGAAACGGACGGAATGGTGGCCACGGCGAAAAGACGAGATGCTATTTAGAAAAGCTTTAAACAAAGGTACGGCACCCGCGGCAATCGCCGGCCGCCGAATTGCTCGGTGCCAGTGGTTGCGGCAACCCGGCAAAAAACCCCGCTACAAAAAGTCCAATAATTGTTTAAGACAATTTTTTTTACAATATCTTTCCACCGGAATTTGCAGTATTTAACGCTGAACTATTTAATCATGTTGAAACACCTACTTTTTATTGCATTATTTGGGGTCGCGGCACCCTCCTTCGTTCAGGCGCAGTCCGGGCAAGTGCTACTTAAGGGCGTAATCGTGGACCAGGCCACCAAAGAGCCGCTGCCCTTCACCTCCATCGGGTTGAAGGACGAGCAGATCGGGGCCCTGAGCAACGAGCACGGCCAATTCGTGGTGCCCGCGCCCAGCAAAAACGCCCAGGACACCCTGCTCATCATGGCCCTGGGCTACACGCGCAAAACCCTGCTGGTGAAGCGCGGCGTGCCCCTCGACAACATCACCATCGAAGTGCCCAAGCAGGCCGTGGCCCTGAAAGACGTGGTGGTGAAGGCCGGGAAGATGAAGAACCTAGGACTCGGGGCCAAAACCAATAATCCCGGCGAAGGCATGATCCAGGGCCAGGCCGGCTCGCAGTACGCCTTCTTCGTGAAAAACGACAAGAACAAGCGCCTCGGGGCCGTGCGCACCGTGTCGTTCTACATCGGCGAAAACGGCTTCCCGCGCGAGCCTTTCCGCGTGCGCATTTACAAGGCCGACGGCAACTACAACGCCCCCAACACCGACCTGCTCACCGAAAACGTGGTGGTGTCGGCCCCGCAGGGCGGCCAATGGTACACCGTCGACCTAACGCCCTACAACGTGGTGGCCCCCGACGAAGGTTTTTTCGTGGCGATGGAATGGGTGGTAAGCGGCGACAAGTTCTTCACCACCAACTTCATGGACGATTACACGCCCTACGGCCAGATCATGAAGCCCACCTTCGAGTTCAAAGAAAGCCGCACCTGGACCTACAGCATCGGCAAGGGCTGGAACCTGATGACGCTGGCCAACGGCAACGGCCAGCGCTACAACGCCATGATCAAGGCCGATGTGGACATGATTAAGTAGCCCGGCCGGTCTTGGTTTAATACTTAATTTTTCCTGCTTTGCGATGACGCTGTTTTGTTATGGTCGTTTATTTGGCTGCGTCCACCGGGGTTTTCGCTCCTAATTACTAGTATATGCCTTCCGCTTCCATGTTGAAAAAATTACTTTTTATCCTGTTGAGCGCTTTCCTGCTGCCCGGCCTGGCCCGGGCCCAGGAAAGCCGCATCACGGGCCGCGTGGTGAACCAGGCCACCAAAGACCCCGTGGCCTTTGCCTCCATCAGCCTGCGCGACGAAGGCACGGGGGCCCTCACCAACGAATACGGCTACTTCCAGCTGGCCATGCCCGAGCGCAGCCTCGACGATTCCATCGTGGTGGTGGCGCTGGGCTTCCGGCGCACGGCCCTGCGCGTGAAGCGCGGGGCCAACATGGAAGACCTCATCATCGAGCTGCCCAAGCAAGTAGTGGCCCTGGCCGGCGTGACGGTGAAGGCCGGCCAGATGAAGCCGGCGACGCTCGGGGCCCACACGTCCAGCCCCGGCATGGGCATGATCCAGGGCCTGCCGGGCTCGCAGTACGCCGCCCTGATGAAAAACGACAAGCAGAAAAAGCTCGGCTACGTGCGGTCGGTGTCGTTTTTTATCGGCGAGAACGGCTTCCCGCGCGAGCCCTTTCGCGTGCGGCTATATAAAGCCGACGGCAACTACAATGCTCCGAACTCGGACCTGCTGCTCGACAACGTGGTGGTGTCGGCAGCGCGGGGCGGCGGCTGGTTCGACGTAGACCTGAGCCAGTACAACATCCCGGCCCCCGACGAAGGATTTTACGTGGCCATGGAATGGATTGTGAGCGGCGACAAGTTCTACACCACCAACTTCATGGACAACTACACGCCTTACGGCCAGATCTTACGGCCCACCTTCGAGTTCAAGGACAGCCGGACCTGGCTCTACGCCATCGGGCGGGGCTGGAGCCTCATTACCCTGGTCAACGGGGCCTCGCGCTACAACGCCATGATCCGGGCCGAAGTGGACGCCGCGAAATAGTCTGCTCGTTCGGGCAGGGGCCCAAAGGGAAGCCCGACGCGCACTATGCGCGTCGGGCTTCCCTTTGGGCCCCTCTTTTTTTCGCTGGGATCCGTAAGGGCCCTGGCGAAAACTTATTTCTGACTTTCGCTTGTCTGGCCGACGCTTACTTGGCTCACAATCCATTCGCGGATAATCTCTTCGGCCACCGGTGAGAAAGCGGGCTGGCGCTTGCCGTTCACGATGGGCCACTGGCTGGGGTCGGCCTGAAACAAGTGGTTGACGCCGGGCAGCTTCCGGGCCGAAACGTCCTTGCTGGTTTTGATCCCACGCGCCAGCAATTTCAGGTTGACTTCGGCTGCTACGGTCTGATCTGCGGTGCCGTTGAGCAGCAGCACCGGGCAGGACACCTTTTCGAGCATGGCGGCGGGATCAACCCCCAGGAAACCGCGGTAGTACACCGACGTCAGGTCGGCCGCGCGACGCTGGGCGGTGGGCTCGTCGAGGGTTGGGTCATTCTGGCGCAACATGCTGGCCACCTGGGCCTGGGCATGCTCAGAGTCATACGTTTGACGAACAATTTCCAGTACGTCCATCTGCCGTTTTGCAGCAGCTTCTACCTGGCCCGAGGCCTTGCTCAAATCGTTGATTGCATTGGCTTGCTGCGTTGTCTGAATAACGCGACCGGGCTGGCCATAGGCGGCCAGGGCCACCACGAAGGTGGGCGGCAGCGGCTGGGCGGCCGCCAGCAAAGCCACGTTTCCACCTTCGCCGTGTCCAATCACGCCGAGGTGGGCCTGGTCGACTTCGGGGCGGGTGCGCAAAAACCGAAGGCCGGCCTGCACATCGCTCACCAAATCGGTGGCGGTGGCGGAGGTGAAAGTGCCGCCCGACTGGCCCACACCGCGGCTATCAACCCGCAGCACGGCTACGCCGCGCCGGGTGAGGTAGTCGGCCAGCTGGCCCAGCGGCGCGAAGTTGTTTACGCTGCCGTCGCGGTCGTGGGGCCCAGTACCGGTGTCGCTGACCAGCACCACGGCCGGAAACGGTCCTTCGCCGGCCGGCACCGTGAGCATGCCGCCCAGCCTTAGGGCAGCGTTGGCGAAGCCAATATTTTCTTCGCGGTAGGGCCGGCTGAGTTGCGCACGGGGCGCGGTGGGGGCCACGATGGCCGCAAAAGCCAGCACCACCGGAGCCTGAAAGCCGGGCTGCTGCCAAGTGCCCACCAGTTGCTTGCCGTCGGGACTGCGGCGGCCGCTGAAGCGGCTGCCCGCCGCCGGGGCAAACAGCACCACGCTATCGGCGTGCTGGATTACTTGCACTTCCATGTGGCTCACCTTCTGCAGTGGCACGTCGAGGGTGGCAAAGTAATCGCCGCTCGTGAGCTTCATAAGACGAAAAATGACTTCCAGGCTGCCGCCGGGCACGGCCAGCGGGCCCTTCCAGAAGCCATCGAGCACCGCGGGGGCCGGAGCCGGCAGGTCGGTGCGCGCGGGGGTTGGCGCAGCAACCGGCGCGGGGGCCTCGGGCGCAGCAACGACCGGTGCGGACGGAGTTTCGGAACTGGCAACAGCCGTGGCCGCGGTCTGCTCTGGGGCGGCCGGGGGCACCGTCTGGCTCAGGGCTGGTGCCGCCGCCAATAGTGCGCAATAGACCGATACTGGGGGCAATAGAAATTTCACGCGGTTGAACATAGTGCAAAATAACGGCCCCCGCAGCGACTATCATAACCTTTAGTTGCCTTGCCCGGTTGGGGGCAGCCGCCGGCCCGACAACCATTGGCCGGGCCCACGACCGGCTTGAAAATGGCCCTTTGGCCCAAAATCGACCATTTGGGGCTGTTATCGCCCGATAGCTGGCCGGTAGTACATGAGAATAGTCAATTATTCAACGCTTTAACTCTTTATTTAAGACATTTTTTTCATGCAAAAGGCCAACAGAAATTTCTGCTGGCCTTTGCATAATATTTACAATAATTCAGACTGAGCCGGCTAAACCGCGCCCGGCCGGGAACTTAGTGGTTACGCACGGCAATTTCTACGCGGCGATTTTCCTTGCGGCCGGCGGCGGTGGCGTTGCTGGCCACGGGCATGGCTTCGCCCATGGGCTCGACGCTCACGCGGGCGGCGTCGATTTTACCGGTCGTAACGAGGTAGTTTTTCACCGCTTCGGCGCGCTTCTCGCTCAGGTCTTTATTATAGTCTTTGTCGCCGCGCGCGTCGGTGAAGCCCATCACGCGCACGTCGCTTTTGCCGAAGCGCTGGCCGATGGAGCCCGTGATTTGTTGCAGGGCCTTGGCGGCACTGGGCTTCACGTCGGACTTGTTGGTGTCGAACAGCACGGCCTCGTCCACGCTGTACACGTTGTAGTCGGCGTCGCCGCGCACGTTCACGCCGGGCAGGTTTACCTCGCTGAATTTTACGTCTTTCAACTTGTCTTTGGTCACCGTCCAGGCGTTGCTGATGGCGGCCCCGGCCGAGGCAGCGGCTCCTTT
Organism: uncultured Hymenobacter sp.; assembly: GCA_964242665.1. GTDB lineage: Bacteria > Bacteroidota > Bacteroidia > Cytophagales > Hymenobacteraceae > Hymenobacter. The sequence goes on along the minus strand of CAXTBA010000050.1, from coordinate 13,573 downwards.
GGCGGCGTCGCCGGCGTTGGCGGCCACGTCGCCGGCCGTTTGGCCCGTGCGGGCCATCACAGCCGTGTCGGGCGTGGCCTGGCCAAGGGTTTCCTTGGTTTCAGATTTCTTGGTTTCGCAGCCGGCGAGTAAAACAGCGGCGGCCACGAGGGAGAGGAAGGGCTTGTACATGAGAGAAGAGCAGTAGGTGAATGAATACGGACAGCCATACGCAACAAGCGGGCGCGGGTTGGCAAACCTGCGCCGTTGGCAGCGGCCCGGGCCCCGGCTCACTCGGTCACGAACACGCGCTTCACCCGTTCGCTCACGTTGGTGAGCAGCTCGTAGGCAATGGTGCCGATGCGGGCGGCCAGGGCCGGCAGCGGCAGCCCCTCGCCGAACACCAGGGCCACGTCGCCGGCCCGGGCCCCCGGAATGTCGGTCACGTCGACCATGCACATGTCCATGCACACCGCCCCCACCAGCGGGGCCGCCCGGCCCCGGATGAGCACCGCGCCCGCGCCGTTGCCGAAGCGCCGGTCGTAGCCGTCGGCGTAGCCAATGGCCAGCGTGGCGATAAGGCGCGGGTGGGGCGCGGCGTCGCCCCGGCGGCCGTAGCCCACGGTGTGGCCCGCGGGCAGGGTTTTGATTTGGGAAACGGTGGTGCGCAGCGCGCTCGCCGGGCGCAGGGCCCCGGCGGCCCGCCCGCCGGCATCGACGCCGTAGAGGCCGATGCCGAGGCGCACCATGTCGAAATGCGCTTCGGGAAAGCGCACGATGCCGGCCGAGTTGAGCGCGTGCTTAGGCACGGGGGCCCCCAGGGCGGCTTCGAGGGCGGCCGCCATGCGGCGGAAGGCCGCCAGCTGCGCGCGGGTGAAGTCGTCGTGGGCGGGATCATCGGCGGCGGCCAGGTGGGTCATGAGGCTGGCCACGGGCAGGCGCGCGGCGTGCTGGCGCAGCAGCGCGGCCAGGGCCGGCACGTCGGCTTCGTCGAAGCCCAGGCGGCGCATGCCGGTGTCGAGCTTGAGGTGAATGGGCGGCAGCGGCGCGGCGTCGGTGGCCGTGGCCAGGTAGTCGCGCAGCACTTCGAAGGAGAAGATTTCCGGCTCCAGGCGGTGGCGGCGCAGGGCGTCGAAGGCGTCCGGGGCCGGGTTCATCACCATGATGGGCAGGCCGATGCCGGCTTCGCGCAGGGCAACGCCCTCGTCGGCGTAGGCCACGGCCAGGTAGTCGGCCCGCTGAAACTCCAGCAGGCTGGCTACTTCGTACGAGCCCGCGCCGTAGGCGTAGGCCTTCACCATCACCATCAGCTTGGTGCCGGGTTGCAGCTGCTGGCGGAAGTATTGGAGGTTGTGGGCCAGCGCGTCGAGGTTCACTTCCAGCACCGTGCCGTGCTGCTGGGCCTGCAAGGCCGCCACGATGCGCTCGAAGCCAAAGCGCCGGGCCCCCTTTACCAAAATGGTTTCGTGGGCAAAATCGGCCGGGTCGAGGGCCGCCAGGAAGGCTTCGGTGGAAGGGTATGTTTGAATTAAAAATTGAGAATTAAAAATTAAAAATTGCTCCGGCTTTTCTTCAGTCCCTGTTTTTGTTTGCGCCGCTGGCTCGCTGACCTTTTCACTTGTGCCACTCACCGCCGCCATTTTTAATTCATAATTCATAATTTTTAATTCCCTCGAAATCTCCGGCCCGATGGCCACGAGCCGCGTCACGCCGTGGGCGGGCAGCAGGGCCCCCACGCGGGCGTACAAGTCGGGGCCCGCCAGGCCCGATTCGAGCACGTCGCTGAGGATGAGGGTGCGGCGGCCGGGGCGGGCCTGGCGGGCCAGTGCGGCCAGGGCCAGGGCCAGCCCCGCCAAGTCATTATTATAGGTGTCGTCGAGCAGGTAGCTGTCGTGGCGGCCCTGTTTCATTTCCAGGCGCATGGCCACGGGGTGCAGGCGGGCCAGGCGGCGCTGGATTTCGGCCGGCTCCACGCCCCGGGCCAGCAGCACGGCCAGGCAGTGCAGGGCGTTTTCGACGGATGGCTCGTCGGCAAACGGCAGGGTGAACGCCGCCGGGGCCCCTGCCGCGCCCGCCGGTACTGCTATGGCCGTGCGGCCTTCGCCGGCCGGGGCCACGCGGAACTGCACGGCCGCGCCGGGCGCGTCGTGGCGCGTCCAGCCGAAGCCGGGCAGGGCCAGCGCCCGCACGGCGGCGCGCACGGCTTCGTGGTCGTGGCAGTAGTACAGCCGCCGGAACCCGGGGCCCTCAAACAGCCGCAGCTTCTCGTGCAGCTTCTGGCCTGCGGAGGTGAAGCCGGCGTCGTGGGCCGTGCCCAGGTTCGTGAAAATGCCTTCGGTGGGTTGAATGATGTTCGCCAGCTTTTCCATTTCGCCCACCTCCGAAATGCCGGCTTCGAACAGGCCCAGCGTGTGGCGCGCAGGGTTCAGTTCCCACACACTCAGCGGCACGCCCACCTGCGAGTTGTACGAGCGCGGCGAGCGGCACACCACTTCGTCGGGGCCCAGCAGCTGGGCCAGCCACTCCTTCACGATGGTCTTGCCGTTGGAGCCCGTGACGGCCCACACCGGCCCCGCAAACGCGGCCCGGTGGGCGGCGGCCAGGGTTTGCAAGCCGGCGAGCGTGCTGGCAACCGCCACGATGCCCGCCCCCGGATAAGCCGCCGGCCCGCCGGGCAGCTCGGCGTTTTCTTCGACCAAAAACAGCCGCACGCCCTGCGCGTAGGCCTGCGGCAGGTAGCGGTGACCGTCGTGGCTGGGGCCCCGCAGCGCCACGAACAGGGCCCCGGCCGGCGGCCCGGCGCGGCGGCTGTCGAGCAGCAGGTGGCGCACGACGGCCGCCGTTTCGGCGGGGGCCTGGCGCAGGTAGCCGGCGAGCAGGCCCGGCAAATCAGTAAATAGCGGGGAAAGAATCACGGCGCAAAGGTCGGGGTAGGCGGCCCACGTTACGGGCAACGTAACCGCTTACAACACCGCAGCCATTTGCCACGCTTTGCAACCGGGCATATACACTGTACGCGGCTTTCAATCGGCTATCAACGCGCAAAACAATGGGCTGCAAACGCCCCAAATGGAACAACTGATAACCAATTATTTTTGGTAATATATGGCTATTATGCGCTCTTTTTTGGGTGGAACGCATGCAAGACCGGGAGCGAAAAGCCGTACCTGACGATTCGTTTTATGTTATCAACGGGGGCCAGGGCAACAATTTTGATTTGTTTAGCCATAATACCCGGGCCTCTTCCTTGGAATCGGGCACATCTTCAGGACAAACCATTTACGAGCAGAAAAGCACGCTTACGGTCGAAGTGAAATAAAGGAAGGCTAGCCAGCAGCCCGCTTCAGTCTTGAACCGGCAAATTTCCTTGCTGGGTTATTATGGAACGCAACCGAAACCCAGGGTTGCTTCCAGCGATGCAAAAAAGCCGTTCCGGGTGTCTGGAACGGCTTTTTACGTTTTGACTTCGTTGGTGGCTTCATGCCTTGGTGTGATTCGGTTCCTTCTACATGAACCAAAAACTACCCGCGAGCACACTAGAAAATGGTGGGTGGTGCTTCTTTAAACCTTTATAACCAAAGTCTTTTTTTTCAGCCTCATTATAACCATCAGCTATATTTGACCCATGAACCTGCAACAGCTCACCTACCTCGTGGCCCTCGACACGCACCGCCAGTTTGGCCTGGCCGCCGAGAAGTGCTTCGTCACCCAGCCCGCCCTGAGCGTGCAGCTCCAGAAGCTGGAAGAGGAGCTGGGCGTGCTGCTCTTCGACCGCACCCAGCGCGGGGCCGAGCCCACGGCAGTGGGCGTGAAAGTGGTTGCCCAGGCCCGGCAGGTGCTGCGCGAAGCCCAGCAGCTGCGCGAGCTAGTGCAAGTGGAGAAGGGCGAGATGGTGGGCGAACTGCGCCTGGGCGTCATCCCCACGCTGGCCCCGTACCTGGTGCCGCGCTTTCTGGTGGGCCTCACCACGGCCTACCCGCAGCTGCGGGTGCGGGTGGAGGAGCTGCGCTCGGAGGAAATCATGGCCCAGCTCAAGGACCACCGCCTCGACGTGGGCCTGCTCGTGACGCCCCTCGACGACCGCCAGCTGCGCGAGCTGCCCGTGCTCGACGAGCCCTTCCTGGGCTACGTGGCCGCCAACCACCCGCTGGCCGCCAAAGCCCGCATCGACGCCGCCGACCTCAAGGCCCCCGGCCTGTGGCTGATGCAGCGGGGCCACTGCTTCCGCAACCAGGTGCTGAACCTGTGCGGGGCCACCACCGACCCCGAAGCCCACGTGACCTACGAGAGCGGCTCCATCGAAACGCTGATGGAGCTGGTGCGCCGCCACCACGGCTTCACACTGGTGCCCGAGCTGGCCGTGCTGGATGAGGTGGACGCGAGCCCGCTGGTGAAGCGCTTCGCCGACCCCCAGCCCGTGCGCGAGGTGAGCCTGGTGGTGCACCACGGCTTTGTGCGCGTGCCCCTGCTCACAGCCCTGCGCCAACTCATTTTAGAGAGTGTGCCCGAGCGGCTGTGGGCTGGGCAGGCGGGGGCCAAGGTGAAGTGGCGGTAAGGGGCCCCGAATGAACCGGCAGCGGTTACCAAAAGCCGGTAATGTGCAACGGTGGGCCGGAAAAATGCTTTGGATGAGTGTACCAGAGCGGTGGACGGGTGTACCAGAGCAGTGGACGAGTCTACGGGAACAACTGCTGGGCCTACGGGGACAACTGCCGAGTCTACGAGAGCAGAGGCCGGTTTTACGGCCACAACTGCTGGGCCTACGGGAGCGGTGGCCGCTCCTACCGGGCCCCGGGGCGTAGTTTTGCGGCTTACCTGCTTCTTTGCCCGCATGCCGTCGTTTGCCTTATGGTTTCAGCAGCGCCCCTGGGCGCTGATGGTGTTGTGCCTGCTGGTGCTGGGCCCGGCGCTGTTCATTCACCTGGGGCTGCTGCCGCTGCAAGTCGACGAGCCCATCCGGGCCCTGGTGGCCCTGGAGCTGAAAGACTCGGGCAACTACTTCGTTTCGACGCTGCAAGGGGTTTATTACTACAACAAGCCGCCGCTCTATAACTGGCTGCTGCTGGGGCTGTTCAACCTCACCAGGAGCCAGTCGGAGCTGGTGGTGCGGCTGCCCACGGTGCTTTCGCTGCTGGGCTACGGGGCCACCTTGTTCGTGGTGGTGCGGCGGTATCTGGGGGCCCGGCTGGGGTTTGTGGCGGCGTTTGCCTTCATCACGTGCGGGCGGATGCTGTTTTACGACGCTTTCCAGGGCCTCATCGACACGCTGCACGCCTGGGTGACCTACGCGGGCTTCGTGGCAGTGTTTTACTTCTTCGAGAAGGGGCAGTGGCGGCGGCTGTTTGCCGTCACCTACGCCCTCACGGCCGTCGGGTTCATGCTGAAAGGGCTGCCGTCCGTGGCGTTTCAGGGCATTACGCTGGCGGTGTTTTGCTGGTACACGGGCCATTTCAAGAAGCTGTTTTCGGGGGCCCACTTCCTAGGCATCGGGGTGTTTGTGGCCATTGTGGGCAGCTACTTTCTGGTATACAGCCGCTACAATTCGCTGCACGACTACTTCTACACGCTCTGGGACCAGTCGAGCCAACGCACGGTGGCCGCGCAGCCGCTGCGCACTTCCATCATGCACCTGCTCACGTATCCGTTTGATTTCCTGGGCTGGTTTGCGCCCTGGACCCTGCTGGTGGTGTGCCTGGTGCGGCGGGGCTGGTGGCAACTCATCAAGGCGCACCCGTTTTTGAAATTCAACGCCATCGTGTTCGCGGCGAATACGCCGATTTTTTGGCTGTCGCCGGCCACCATTCCGCGCTACTTGTTCACGCTCATCCCGCTGCTCATCACGGTGATGATTTACTTCTACGACCACTTCCAGGCCCAGCGCCCCTGGCAAAACCGGGCCGTGGACGCGGTGCTGCTGGTACTGCTGGCGGGGGTAGCCCTGGCCATGCTCTTGCCGCCCTTCATCGCCAAAACCGCCGACGTGCCGGGCTTGCTTTGGAAGGTGCCGCTGGCGTTCGGGGCCCTGGCCGCGCTCACGTACCTGTACTACGCGCTGCCGCCGCAGCGCCTCGTGACGCTGTGCGCCTACCTGCTGTGTTTGCGGGTGGGCTTCAACTGGTTCGTGCTGCCGGCGCGCTACAAGTCCAGCGACATCGTGCCTTACCGGGCGGCCAGCATCCGGGTGGGCCGGCTCACCAAGGGCCAGCCGCTGTACGTGTACAAAGCCACGCGCCTCGACAACGACGAAGCCTTTTACATCACCCGCGAGCGGGGCAGCATCACCCACGCCGTGCCCGTGCGCACCGACCCGGGGGCCTACTACCTGGTCGAAGACTGCTACCTCGCCGGCCGGCGCTACCGGCGGTTTTTCGACTTTGTAATTGACCGCCAAATCCACCTCAACCTGGTCAAGTTCGACGACGCGGAGCCCGACCCGGCCGTCGGGCCCCAAGGCTGTCCCCCGGCGGACTATCTGGATTCCAGCTATCACCGGTAGGTTGGTAGTGCTTGGTTGGTGGTGCTTGGTGCTTGGGTCATGGGGGCCCTCTTGTCCTTGCGAGGAGGCACGACGAAGCAATCTTTCCTTCCGTTCGCGCCACTAATCAAGCCGAGCAAATTGAAAGATTGCCGCGCTCCACTGCGTTGCGCTCACAATGACAACAGGGCCCCCGCGAACCAAGCACCACGCACCACGCACCACCAACCAAGCACCAAAAACCAAAACATGCCCTTCCTCCCCTACCACCCCAGGCTGCGCCGCGCCCTCGTTCTGGGGGCCAAGCTGCTGTTTGTGGCGGGGGCGTTTTACTTCGTGTTTCAGCGCATCAGCGTGCGCGACGTGCGGCGGGTGCTGGCCACGGCGCAGCCGGGGTGGCTGGCGCTGGCGGCGGGGCTGTTTGCGCTGTCGAAGTGGCTGTCGGCGCGGCGGCTGAACTACTTTTTTCGGGCCATCGGCGTGCCGCTGTCGGAGGCCGAAAACTTGCGCCTGTACTGGCTGGGCATGTACTACAACCTGTTTTTGCCCGGCGGCATCGGCGGCGACGGCTACAAGGTGTACCTGCTGCGCCGGCGCTTCCCCGGCAAAACCACGGCCCTGGTGCGGGCCCTGCTGCTCGACCGCGTAAGCGGCGTGCTGGCCCTGGGCGTGCTGGCGGGCCTGCTGTTCGCCTTCGTGCCGGCCGTGCCGCTGCCGTGGCGGCTGCTGGTGCTGGCCGGCGTGCCGGTGGGCGTGGGGGCCAGCTACTGGCTCAGCGGCCGGTTTTTCCCCGAGTTCCAGCCGCTATTTGGGCGGGCGGGGTGGCTGGGCCTGGGCGTGCAGGGGGCCCAGGTGCTGTGCGCGTGGGCCCTGCTGGCCGGCACGGGCCCGGCGGCGGGCCACGCAGTGGAGTACCTGGTGGTGTTCCTGGCCTCGTCGGTGGTGGCGGTGCTGCCGCTCACGGTGGGCGGCATCGGGGCCCGGGAAGTCACGTTTTTGCTGGGGGCCCAGGTGCTGCACCTCGACGCGGCGGTGTCGGTCACGGTGAGTCTGGCGTTTTATTTTATTACGGCGGCGGTGGCACTGCCGGGGGCAGCTTTTAGCTTCGGCTTGAAAACTGAAGAGCAGCCGACGGCTTAGCGCGGCCTGCATTGTGCGAGACGGGGGCCCTGCGGACTTCGCCCCAACTTGTTTTTACGCTTAGCGAGGCCCGTTTTGGTCCTAACGAGGACTGTTTCGCTCTTAGCAAGGGCTATTTTGTTCTTAGCGAGAGCTGTTTTGCTCCTACCTGACTGCATTTTAGTTTATCCGGAAGGTGTTTCTCTTCTGCTGGGCACCGTTTAGCCTTGTTCGAGTGCCGTTTGACTTTGACGGGACGCGCCGCTGCTGGGGTGCTGCGGTGGCCAAACTGCTTCCGCTGGTCTGGCCGGGGCGGGGCCAACCTAGCGGCCCCGCCAGGCGTTGAGGGAAAGCGCGCCGCCGCGTTTTTTCTTACTCTATCCCGCGCCATGCCCGTCCTTACCACCGCCGAACTGTCCACTATCCCCGCCTTTGCCGGCCTGCCCGCCGAAACCCTTGCCTGGCTGCTGGCCCACGGCGAAGACCGCACCTACGCCGCCGGCGACGCCATCGTGCAGCCCGGCGACGAGGCCCAGTACATGATGGCCGTGCTGCGCGGCGGCATCCATTTTTTCACCGACCGCCGGGGCACCTCGGACCCCGTTTTCCGCGTCGAAGCGGGCCAGGTGAGCGGGGTGCTGCCTTACTCGCGGCTGCGCACCATCGCCGGGCGCGGGGTGGCCGCCGGCGACACGCGGCTGTATTTGCTGCACCGCGACCAGTTCCCGGACCTGGAGCGCACCAGCCCCGAGCTGGTGCAGCGCTTGGTGGGCCTGATGAGCGACCGGGTGCGCGAACAAACCCGCAACCAAGAGCGCGACGACAAGCTGCGGGCCCTGGGCAAGCTGTCGGCCGGCCTGGCCCACGAGCTGAACAACCCCGCCGCGGCCATCGCCCGGGCCGCTGCCACGCTGGGGGCCCGCCTCGGGGCCCAGCCGGGCCTGTTGGCCGACCTGGCCGGCCGCTGCCCGCCGTCCGAAGCTTTGCACGCCCTGGCCACGCTGGCCCAGCCCCGGCCGGCCGCCGCCGGGGCCGCCCCGCTCTCGGCCCTGGCGCAAGCCGACCGCGAAGACGAGCTGGCCGACTGGCTCGAAGCCCAGGGCGTGCCCGATGCCTACCAGCTGGCGGGCGGGCTGCTGGCCGCCGGCCTGGCCGCAGCCGAGCTGGAAGCCGTGGCCGAGCTGCTGCCGTCCGCCGCCCGCCCCGCCGCCTTCGCCTGGCTGGAGGGGCAACTGCTCACCCAGGGCCTGCTGCGCGACGTGCAAGACGCCAGCGGCCGCATCAGCACGCTGGTGGAAAACGTGAAAACGTACTCGCACATGGACCGCGGCACCGACTTCGCGCCCCTCGATGTGGTGGCCGGCCTCGAAAGCACCCTCAGCATTTTCGGCTACCAGGTGCGGGCCAAGAATATTCGGCTCACGCGCGACTTCGCCCCCGGCCTGCCGCCGGTGCGCGGCCAAGTCAGCAGCCTCAACCAAGTGTGGACCAACCTGATTGATAACGCCATCGATGCGCTGCCGCCCGGCGGCCATCTCACGCTGCACACCCGCTTGGCCGACGGTTTTGTGCAGGTTGTGGTAGAGGACGACGGCCCCGGCGTCCCGGCCGACGTGCTGCCGCGCATCTTTGAGCCGTTTTACACCACCAAGCCGGCCGGCGAAGGCTCCGGCCTGGGCCTCGACATTGCCCAGCGCATCGTGCGCGACCACGGCGGGCGGCTGGAAGTAACTTCGGAGCCCGGCCACACCGAGTTCAGCGCCTGGCTGCCGGTGGCGTGAAACTCAGTTAACAATTAGCAGTTAGCAGTGAACAGCAGGCCCCAGGCCGTCATGCTGAGTTTGCCGAAGCATCTCTCCCGCGGCAGTAAACCAATCGATTGGGTTAGTGAAGCAGTAGAGATGCTTCGGCAAGCTCAGCATAACGGCCTGGAGCCAATTGTTCACCGCCAACTGTTCACTGCTAACTGCTAATTGCTATTAACTGACAACTGCTATGAAAAAACCCGTAATCCTGGCTGTCGACGACGACTTGCAGGTGCTTAACGCCATCGAGCGCGACCTGCGGGCCGAGTTCCGGCGCGACTACCGCGTACTGCGGGCTGACTCGGGGGCCGCGGCCCTGGAAATCCTGCGCGAGCTGCACACCCGCGCCGAGCCCCTGGCCCTGCTGCTGGCCGACCAGCGCATGCCCGAAATGGAAGGCGTGGAGCTGCTGGAGCAGTCACGGGCCCTCTTCCCGGAGGCCAAGCGCGTGCTGCTCACCGCCTACGCCGACACCGAAGCGGCCATCCGGGCCATCAACGGGGCACGCATCGACTATTACTTGATGAAGCCCTGGGACCCGCCCCAGGAACTGCTTTACCCCACGCTGCACGACTTGCTGGCGGCCTGGCAGGCCCAGCACAAACCGGCGTTCCAGGGCGTGCGGCTGATTGGGTTTCAGTGGTCGCCGCTCTCGCACGACTTGAAAAGCTTCTTTGCCGGCTACATGGTGCCGTTCGAGTGGCTGGACTTTGAAAGCAACCCGGCCGCGGCGGCCCTGCTGGCCAGCACCCCGTTTAAGGCCGCCGACCTGCCCGTGGTGGTGGGGGCCGACGGCCAGGCCCTGGCCCGCCCCGCCCGCGCCGAGCTGACCGAGCGCCTGGGCTTGCCCTCGCAGCCCAAGGCCGATTTGTACGACGTGGTGATCGTGGGGGCGGGGCCCTCGGGGCTGGGCGCGGCCGTGTACGGCGCGTCCGAAGGGTTGAAAACGCTGCTCATCGAGCGCAACGCCCCCGGCGGCCAGGCCGGCACCAGCTCGCGCATCGAAAACTACCTGGGCTTCCCGACGGGCCTCAGCGGGGCCGAGCTCTCGCACCGCGCCTGGTCGCAGGCCGTGCGCCTGGGGGCCGAGTTCCTGGCCGAAGACGTGACCAACCTCTGCGTGCAGGACGGCTACAAGGTGCTCACCCTGGGCAACGGCAGCGAGGTGCGCGCCCGCGCCGTGGTGCTCACCACCGGCGTGAGCTACCGCACGCTCGACGTGCCGGGCATCGACCACCTCAACGGGGCGGGCGTGTACTACGGGGCCGCCCGCACCGAGGCCCGCAGCTGCGACCAGCAGGACGTGTACATCGTGGGCGGCGGCAACTCGGCCGGGCAGGCGGCCATGTTTCTGGCCACCTACGCCCGCCGGGTGTTCATCGTGATTCGGAGCAAGTCGCTGGCCGCCAGCATGTCGGCGTACTTAATTGATCAAATTGCCGACACGCCCAACATCGAAATCCTGCCCTTCGCCCAGGTGAAAGAAGTGCGCGGCGAGCAGCACCTCGAAGAAGTGACGCTGCAAATCGGCGACAAAACCGAGGCGCGCCCCGCCCGGGCCCTGTTCGTGTTCATCGGGGCCAAGCCCAGCACCGAATGGGTGTGCGGCACGGTGATTTGCGACGCCAGGGGCTACGTCCTCACCGGCCGCGACCTGGTGGCCGACCCGCGCTACCGTACCGCCTGGAAGCGCCAGCGCGAGCCTTTCGCCCTCGAAACCTGCGTGCCCGGCGTGTTCGCCGCCGGCGACGGCCGCGTCGGGGCCATGGCCCGCGTGGCCTCGGCCGTGGGCGACGGCTCGACGGCCATCAAGTTCGTGCACCAGTACCTGGACGAATAAACCCGCGCCCGCCGGGCCCCACCCCCGGGCTGCCGCCCAAATAGCCCGGACCACCGGGCTATTTGGGCGGCAGCCCGTGCTTTTTAGGCGGCGCGCCGAGCTTTTCGGGCGGCGGTCCGAGCTATTTGGGCGATGCGCCAGGCTATTTGGGCGGCGCGCCGTGCTATTTGGGCGGCGCGCCGGGGTCGGACCCCGGGATATCGAGCTTTCTAGGCGGCGCGCCGGGGTCGGACCCCGGCGCTTCGTCTGGTGGGGCGGTGCTAGATTTCGTCGTAACGGACCAGCCGTATTTCATTCTCGGCCAAATACTCCGGCCAGGCCGCGTCGCGCCAAAACTCGTATTCCGCCACCCGATTGAGGTACGACGCTTCGCGGTTGGCCAGGCCCGGGTGGGTCATGAATTCCACCAGGGGCCCCCGGCGGAAGGCCCGCGCCAGGCCCTGGGCAAACAGCGGCAGCGTAGCGTCTTGCGCGGCCGAAAAGTCGGCCAGCAGCGCGTTGGGCGAGCGAAACCCGCGCAGGCCGTAGCGCGACGCCACCCCGAAGGCATTTAGCAGGTGGCCGCGCAGCGCGTAGCCGGGCTGCGTGCTCCAGCGGCGCAGGCGGCGGACGCCGTGCCGCCGCAAAATGCCCGTGAGCACGGGCCCCAGGCCGGGGTAAAGGTGCTGGTGCTGGTGGCTGTCGGCGTGCGAAACGGGGATGCCGAACCGCACCAGCCGGGCCAGCTGGGCCCCCACTTCGGTTTCCAGCTCGCTCGCCCGCACGCGCCCGCTCAGGAACCGCGCCAGCAGCTTCTGGCCCTTGAAAAACTGCCCGTCGGGGCCCACCAGCGTGGGCACATCCGAGGCCCGGCTCAGCGGAGCCCCGTCGATGAGGTTGAGGTGAAGGCCGGTGGAAATATTGGGCAGCAGCGGGCGCAGGGCCCGCAGGTCGGCGTCGGGGGCCAGGTTGGCCATAATGGTGGTGCTGCTGATGCGGTGCCGGGCGGCCAGCTCCTGGATGGCCGCGGTGGCGGGCGCATCCCAGCCGTAGTCGTCGCAGTTAATGATGAGACGGCGCATGTTTTGGTGCCTGGGTTTTGGTGCTTGGTTGGTGGGGCGTGGTTGATGGTGCTCGGCTCGTGGGGCCCTGTTGTCATTGCGAGCGCAACGCAGTGGAGCGCGGCAATCTTCCCTTCGGCTCACTTGATTAGTGACGCAAGCCGAAGGAAAGATTGCTTCGTCGTGCCTCCTCGCAATGACAAGAAGGCCCCACGAACCGAGCACCATCAACCAAGCACCAAGCACCAAAACCCAAGCACCAACAACCTAAACTGCCCCTGCCTGTGAGGCCACTTGCCGCAGCACGTAAGGCCGGCGGTTGCGGCGGGCGTAGTAAGTATAGGTGCCGATTTCGGCCAGCACGCCGAAGCTCAGCATGAAGATGCCGCCCATGATCAGAAACAGGCTGAAGATGAACTCCATCGGGAAGCGGGCCGCGATGTTGACGTGGAAAAATACCGACCCGACGAGGAAGCCCGTGGTGAGGGCCCCGCCGATGAGCAGGGCCAGGATGCCCAGCACGCCGAACAGCCGGAACGGCTTGCGCGAATACACCAGAAAGAAGCGCAAAATCACCAAATCGACCATCACCGCGAACACCTTGCTCAGGCCGTAGTTGCTGCTGCCGAACTCGCGGGCCCGGATTTTGATGGGAAACTCGATGTAGCGCACGCCTTTGCGCGCCACCAGGGCCCCCAGGAAACGGTGGGCGTCGCCGAGCATTTCCACGTTGGTGAGCAGGTAGCGGCGGTAGGCTTTGTAGGTGGCCCCAAAATACTCCAGCTTCACCCCCGACAAGCGGCTAATCATCTGGTGGGCCCCGTTGGAAATCAGGGTTTTAAAAAAACCCTCGGGACGCTTGCTTTTGGCGCCGCCCACCATGTCATAGCCTTCGCGGATGAGGCGCACGAACTCGGGCAGGTAGGCCGGGTCGTGCTGCAAGTCGCCGTCCATGGCCACCACGATGTCGCCCTTGGCCTGCTCGAAGCCGGCGCGCAGGCCCAGCGTCTGGCCGTAGTTGCCGGCCATGTCGAGGCCGACGATGCAGGGGTTGGCCGCGGCCAGGGCGCTGATGTGGCCCCAGGTGCGGTCGGCGCTGCCGTCGTTCACCAGAATCAACTCGTAGCGAAAGCCATGAGCTTCCATCACGTCCACGATTTGGCCGGCCAGGGTGCGCACGCTGTCCTGCTCATTATAGAGCGGCACGACGACGGAAATCAGCTCGTCGGCGTCGAAGGGCGGCGGGGTGGCGGGGGCCATCGGGGGCTTAGGCATGGGCAGGGGCGGCGGGAAACGGCAGGCAAAGGTACGGCCG
>CAXTBA010000049.1:0-24546 GCA_964242665.1 uncultured Hymenobacter sp. | reverse complement strand
CGCCAAACGAACAATATCGAAACCTGACGATTAAGTTATCCTACACCCTCTAAGAGGTCGCGCAAACGGCGGTAGAAATTGTGCTTGGGCACGCGCTCGGAGAGGCGAAAGCACAGGCTGAGTTTATCGTGGAAGTCTTTCTGGCCCTGCATCCGTTTTATACGAGCGCCCTACTTCTCAGATACTTCTGCAACAGCCACCACCGTTTGCAATACGTAAATTTTTCTTGTATGCAAGGTTTCATGTATGCAAGGTTTCATGTAACATTTGGGCCAAACTTTTAATCAAGGCCGAAAATGGTAGCATCTATATCGAATGTCAGACATTAACAAATTCGCGTCCGGCAGCAGCCTGGACGAGCTGAAGCGGGTAGTGCAGGAATAAATGCCGCTCCTGCCCGCCAGGGTGCCATGCGCCGCTGGCTGCTGCAAGCCGGAGCCACCGGCCTGGGCAGCTTCGCGGCAGCCAGCCCATCACCTTGGACAAGATGCTACGCGAGTACCAGACAGAGCCAGGATGGGGCTGCCAACCGCTCACTCAGTTTAACTTGGCAGCAAGCCGAAAAAGTGGAGGGCCGCCCGCGGCGCGTCGAGGTCGCCGGTAGTGCGGCCAAATAAGCGGCCGAAGCGGTAGCGCGGCTGCGGTACCACGTGGCCGCCGCCCCGCACCGTGTAGAGCGTCACCCACGGCTCCGGGCCCCGCGCCCAGGTCAGGCCCTCCACCGAGGTGGGGTCGTCGGGCCGCTGGTGGGGCAGGGTGGTGGCCGTGGGCGGGGCCACCAGGCCGTTGCGCCGGGCGAAGTGCTCGGCCGTGGCTTGTGCCGACAGCACCAGGCCCCGGCTACCAAAGCCGAAGAGCGTCACCTGGCCGCCGCCGTAGGGGCTGATGGGGTCCTGGGTGCCGGCTACCAGCAGCACCGGGGGGGTAGGGCCGTCCGGCGGGCACACGCAGTTGGCGGGCGGGGGCATATTGGCCCCTGCGGTGGCAATGGCCGCCAGCAGCTGGGGCGCTTCCGTGGCCAGGCGAAAGGCCATCTGGCCGCCGTTGGAGTAGCCGAAGGCGTACACCCGCGCGGGGTCGATGCCGGCTTCGGCCTGGTAGTGTGCCACCAGCGCCCGCAGAAAACCTACGTCGTCCACGTTCTCCGTTTTGGCTGGGAAGGAGGCATCGCGGCGGCAGTCGTTCCAGTTTTTCTGGTAGCCGTCGGGGTAGAGCACCACGAAACCGTGCTGGTCGGCTAGCTCGTCGAACGCGTAGCCCGTCCACTGGCGCATGGTGGCCCCGTCGAGGTTGGAGCCGTGCAGCACCAGCAGCAGGGGCGCGTGGGGCGGCAGGTGGGCGGGCACGTAGGCTAGGTAGGAGCGCGCCCGCCCGCCCACTTGAATGGTAGCCGTTTGCAGCGAGGCGCTCAGGGCTGGCGCCGGAGGCAGCGGGGCGTATACATAATACCAGTACCCGGCGGCGGCCAGCATCAGGAGGCCCTCACCGACCAGGAGCAGCAGCTTGACTATTGGGAACATAAAAACAAGTGGCTGGAGCCCCGGCGAAGGCTAACTGACGAAAAGCTTGCGTAGTAGCACCGCCGCCGTGGCGAGCAGGATAGTGCTCAACCACTTGCCTGGGCCAAGGTTTTCATCAGTTTCTGCTGGTGATTCTGAGTGTCTTGGCTCAGGCTATGCAGCTGGTTGGAAGTGGGGGCAGGGGCGTCGCACCTGGTCATGCGCCGACTGGGCTTTCCACCTGAACCGGGTTTGGCATCAGGTCCTGCATCGGATTCGGCTGCTGACCCGAAGCCAGGGCCCGGTGCTTGGTGCCCCAGCGGCTCAGCTCCAGGCAGATGGGTACCAGCGCTTTGCCAATCGCGGTCAGCTCGTACTCCACCCTGGGCGGCACTTCGGCGAAGACGGTGCGGGTCAGGATGCCGTCTTCTTCCAGCTCGCGCAGCTGCAGGGTGAGCATCCGCTCGGATATCTGGCTGATGTTCTTTTTCAGCTCGCCGTAGCGCAACGGGCGCTTGTCCAGGCCGGCCATAATCAGCAGCTTCCAGCGGCCGCCAATCAGCTGCACGGCGTAGGTCATGTCGCAGGTGGTCAGAAACTTGCGATTGTAATTGTTGGTCGAGTCTTCTTTGGCCTTTCCCATTACGCACTTTTTTGTATGTACCGCACAATTCGCTGTGCAGGATATAAAGATAAGGGTAGTCGGCTAATTTTGTGGTGTACTTAACCTCAACCCCAAATGAACTCCCTCAAAACAGCCAAAGGCGTCCGCTTCCACGAAGCGGGCGGCCCCGACGTATTGCAAGTAGAAACGGTAGAAGTCCCGGCCCCGGCCCCGCACGAAGTGCGGCTGCAAGTCAAAGCCGTGGGCATCAACCGGATAGATACCGTTATCCGCCAGGGGCTGTTTCCCATTCCGCCGGTTTTTCCCGCTCATCTGGGCTTCGAGGCTGCGGGCGTCATTGAATCGGTCGGGTCCGACGTGACGAATCTCAAGCCGGGCGATAAGGTGAACGTGTTTCCGGCCTTCATGCCCAACGACTACGGCACCTACGGCGACCTGATAGTGCTGCCGGCGTATGCGATTCAGCCCTTCCCGGCCGCGCTCTCCTTCGAGCAGGCCGCCGCCGTCTGGGGCACCTACCTGGTGGCCTACGGCATGTTGGTCGACAGTGCCAAGCTGCAGGCGGGCCAGGCGGTCGTGCTCAACGCGGCGTCCAGCAGCGCGGGCCTGGCGGCCATTCAAATCACCAATGCGCTGGGCGGCATTTCCATCGCCCTCACTACTTCCAAGGCCAAAAAAGACGCCCTGCTGGCGGCGGGCGCGCAGCACGTTATTGTCACCAGCGAGGAGGACCTCGCGGAGCGGGTGCACGCCCTGACCAACGGCAAGGGGGCCGACATCATCCTGGATGCCGTGGGCGGGGCGCAATTTGAGCAGCTGGTGGCCGCGGCGGCCGAGCGGGCGCAGGTCTTTGCCTACGGGATGCTGGGCACGGGGGCGGGGGCCTACCCCACGTTCCAGGTCGTGATGAAGATGCTCGCCATCCGGGGCTACAACATGATGGACCTGCTCCTGGACCCGGCCAAAAGCGCGGCGGCCGTGGCCTTCATCCAGCAGGGGCTGCAAGCCGGCACCCTCAAGCCGGTGGTCGGCCACTCGTTTCCCCTCGAAGCAGTAGCCAACGCCCACCGGTTCGTGGAAGCCAACGGCCACGTGGGCAAGGTCGTGCTCAGCGTGTAAAATAATTCGGGTTCCTTTCCGGGCAAAGCGCCCCCGTGGGGGTAGCCCGAGTGGTGGCGCAGCACGCCCCGCTTAGGCGCCTGCCCCAACGGCGCCCATTGGCGGGAAGGCAGGTGAAGGTACCGCTCGCGGGTCGGGCGTTGCTGCTCAGTAGCCTCTACTTATGCTGATTTATGGAACTTGGAATTGACAGCTTTGCCTGGGCGATGGAAGGCCCCGACGCCAACCGGCGCCGCAACCCGGTGGAGGCCATGCGCGAGCTGCTGGCCCGCATCGAGCGGGCCGATGAGGTGGGGCTCGACGTGTTCGGCATCGGCGAGCACCACCTGGCCGAGTTCCTGGATTCGGCCCCGGCGCTGATTCTGGCCGCCGCCGCCGCCCGCACCCGCCGCATTCGCCTCACCAGCGCGGTGGCCGTGCTGAGCGCGGCCGACCCGGTGCGCGTGTTTCAGCAGTTTGCGACCCTGGACGTGCTCTCCAACGGCCGGGCCGAAATAGTGGTGGGGCGCGGCTCGTCGGTGGAGGCTTTTCCGCTGTTCGGCTTTGATTTGCGGGATTACGATGCCTTGTTCGCCGAAAAGCTCGACCTGCTGCTGCGCCTGCGCGAGCAGGAAACCATCACGTGGTCGGGCAAGTTTCGCCCCGCGCTCACGGGGCAGGGCGTGTACCCGCGCCCGGTGCAGGCGCAGCTGCCCGTGTGGCTGGGCGTGGGCGGCACGCCGGCCTCGTTTGTGCGGGCCGGCACGCTGGGCCTGCCGCTGATGGTGGCCATCATCGGGGGCGAAACGCGCCGCTTCCGGCCCCTGGTGGACCTCTACCGCGAGGCCGGCCGCCGCGCCGGCTTCGCCCCCGAGCAGCTGCGGGTGGGCCTGCACGCGCTGGGCTACGTGGGGGCCACCACCCCGGAGGCGCTGGAAGAGTTCTACCCCGGCTACGCCGCCACCATGACGCGCATGGGCAAGCTCCGGGGCTGGCCCCCCATCACCCGCGCCGGCTTCGACGCGGTGGCCAGCCCCGCCGGGGCCATGCTCATCGGCGGCCCCGCGCACGTAGCCGCCAAAATCAAGGCCCACAGCGCGGCCCTCGGCGGCATCGACCGGGTGGTGTTTCAGATGGACTCGGCGGGCCTGCCCAACGACCGGATTTTGCACAGCATCGACTTGATAGGTAAGGAGCTAGCCCCGCTGTTGCGCTAGCCGGCTGAGTTTTCAGCTTTTAAGCACTGCTGTTACGCGGCGGGCATCGCCCTCCGAGAACCTCACCCCCTAGCCCCCTCTCCTGTGGAGAGGGGGCTAGGGGGTGAGGTTCTAAACCCCAGTTTAAACTACTGATTTCTAGACTAAAGCTAGGCTAGAGCTAGTTCCCCCTCTCCACGGGAGAGGGGGCTAGGGGGTGAGGTTCTGGCAGGGCGATAACGACCGCGTAACGTCAATTAATTACCACACTTTTCAAATACCCTACGATGAACAGCAACCAGCAGTCATCCGCCCATTTCGACACTATTGTCGTCGGTGGGGGGTCGGCCGGGGCCGTGATGGCCGCCCGCCTCAGTGAAAAAAAAGACAAAACGGTGCTCCTGCTCGAAGCCGGCCGCCCTCACGCGGCCCCTGTCCGTGGGCAAGGTCTGGATTGAGTCGAAAGCCCCCGCCGTCGCGCCCTGCATCGACCTGGGCCTGGCCACCCACCCCGCGGACCTCCGGCGGCTGGTGGAAATAGCCCGGCTAGCCCGCGAAATTGGCGAAACGGCGCCGTTCGCTGATTTTGTCGAAACCGAGCCGGTGCCGGGGGCCGCCGTCCAGACCGACGAGCAGCTCGCGGCGTCTGTCAAAGCGCTGGTGGGCACTTATCACCACCCCACTGGCAGCGCGCCGATGGGCCCGGCGGATTCGCCGCAGGCCGTCGTCGATTTGGAAGGCCGGGTGCATGGCCTCTCCGCGCTGCGCGTCGTTGATGCGTCCATTTTCCCGGACACCGTTTCGGTGGCCACCAACGTGACCACTATTGCCGTGGCCGAGCGCCTCGCCGACAAGCTGCTGCATTCCTGGGAACAACGCGCGGATCAGTTGGCGCATTCCTGGGCTTAGCCGCCGCGCCTACCCCCCATCTCCTGACCATGTCTTCCTCCTTCCAGAAAATAGCCCTCGTCACGGGCGCGGCCACCGGCATCGGGCGCGCCATTGCCGTGCGCCTGGCCAAAGACGGCATCGCCGTGGCCATCAATTACCTCGGCGACCCGGCCCCGGCCGACGAGCTGGTGCAGCAAATCACCCAAGCCGGCGGAATTGCCAAAGGCTTTGCGGCCGACGTGAGCGTGGTAGCCGACATTGCCGGGCTTTTTGCGGCCGTTGTCGCGGAATTCGGCGGGCTCGACATCGTGGTGGCCAATGCCGGCGTCGCCATCGCCGACCTGACCGAAGCGGATTTTGACCGCCTCCAGGCCGTGAACTACAAGGGCACGTTTTTCGTGCTGCAACAGGCGGCGCGGCACGTGCGCGCCGGGGGCCGCATCATCCAGATATCGTCGTCCTCGACGCTTTACCCCGCCGCGGGCCTGGGCGGGTATGCCTCCAGCAAGGCCACCGGCCGGGTGCTCACCGAGATTCTGACGCAGGAGCTGGGCTCGCGGCAGATTTCGGTCAACAGTGTCTTGCCCGGCCCGACCCGCACGGCGGCGCTGCTGCGCGAGCTGCCCCCCGAAGAAGCGGCCCGCATCGACGGGGCCAACGCGCTGGGCCGCCTGGGCGAGCCGGCCGACATTGCCAGCCTGGTCGCTTTCCTCGCCGGCCCCGAGGGCGGCTGGGTCAACGGCCAGCAGCTCGTGGCCAACGGCGGGGGCCGCATCTAGCCCCTGTTATGCACTGCTGTGTCAAAAGCCGGTTCTCGGGAGCCAGGCAAACGCATTAGCCGCCCACGGCGACGCGTAGCGGCCGTTTTGATAGTCCGCTACCCCTGCTGTAGCCTTAGTCAGTCGTAATAAAAGTGCCTCTACTGCTCAGAAAGTGCATAACAGGCGCTAGGGGGCGCAAGCCGCCACGAGCGTCAAGCCGACACTCGATGCTCATAGGCCGGCACGCTCGCCGGCTCGCGGGGCGCGGCTGCTGTATCTGCCGCCGTACTCGCCTGGTTTTGTGCCGATTGAGCTGGCCTTTAGCCGGCTCCGTAGCGGGGCTGGCAGTTCCTCCCTACCCCCGGCGGCAAGCCCGACATGCCGGCCAGCACCGATGCCTGTGCGGTAGGCATTGCGGTGTAACCACTGGTTTGTCAACCGTTTGTGAGGCTCCTTGCTTCAATGCCTACAAGTCTTCTGTCTCATCCTTGGACGTGATAATCCAAAGGGCTGCAAATAGAAATAAAATAACCAAGGCGCTTACCGGATAATAAAGCGCCAGTACCGCCACCGATTCGTAGAATAAGAACCCAGCCAATTGAAAGCGCAGCAGTTTTTTAAACCAGGGCACTGATACTGAGGATGAAACCAGCAGGTGCGGATGGCGGATGATGTAATGGGTTAGCCCGGCCATGCTCAACGTCAGGAGCCCGCTGTAGGCGGCGTAGAAGGCGACGGCTGCGCCCTGGGCTGCAGTTCCGATGAATAAGCCCACCGTCCGGGACGGGTAGGGAAACAGGACCACAAAGAATAAGCCCAGTCCATTGAGTAAGATGAGCCGTTGGTTCGCCGTGCGTAGCTGGCTGATGACGCGGTGATGCCCTAGCCAGACCAGCAGCACCCCGGCGAAGGAAATGAAACAGGCGAAATACTGCGGCCCGTTGGCGGCAATTTTCTGCCACAAGCTCAAATTAGTAGCGTCGGTGTATGATTTAACTCCTATCTCCCAGGCTAGCAACGTGATGGCCACGGCAAAAACGCCGTCGCTGAGCACTTCCAGGCGTAGCGTTGTTTTGTTCATGATATTCCCTGGTCAAGTACACCTAGTAGGGCCGGCTCGTCTGCTACTCACCCAGCCAACCCTCGTAACCGGGCGGGAGCCCGGTTTTGAGGGTGGTAAATCAGGCCCATTACCGGGGTGCGCCAGTAACCGGCCCAGGACGGGTGATAAGATGTGGTTGAATGACGTTGCCGGCGGCTCGGTCAATTCAGGGGCAAGTCGCCGCCAACCAAGCTTGGCGGCGACTTTTTGGTCACGTAAAAGAGGCCCTGAATTCCCCCGGCGACAGATGCGTCTTGGCCTTGAAGAGCTTGCTGAACGAGGGCACGTGCTCGAAGCCCAGCGCGTAAGCAATTTCGCTCACGGTCAGGGTGGTAGTCGAGAGCTTCTCCTTGGCTTTGGCGATGAGCCGGGCGTGAATGTGCTGCTGGGTGTTTTGCCCCGTCACGACGCGCAGCAGATTACCCAAATACTTGGGCGACAGGTGCAGGTGCTCGGCCACGTACTGCACGGTCGGCAAGCCGCGTTCCGGTAAATGGTCGTGGTTGAAATGCGCGTGCAGCAGCATTTCCAGCCGGGCGAGCACCTCGTGGTTGGCCTTTTCGCGGGTCAGGAACTGGCGGTGGTAAAACCGGTCGGCGTAGTGCAGCAGACTTTCCAGGTGCGAGACGATAATCTGCTTGCTGAAGCGGTCAATCGGGGAGCGGTACTCCTGCTCGATGGCGTGGAGCAGGCTCAGAATCGTGGCTTCTTCTTTGGCCGACAGAAATAGGGCCTCCTGGAGCGAATAGTCCCAGAAATCGTACTGCTGGATGGTGGTGGCCAGCGGCGTATTCCACAGAAAATCGGGGTGGAGGTACACCACCCATCCCGATTTTTCGACGGCCTCGGCCGGGTCGGCCACTGCCAGGCTAAACACCTGGTTGGGCGCGATAAACGAGAGAACGCCTTCGTTGAAATCAAACGAATGCTGCCCGTAGCGGACGTGGACATTGCGCATCCGCTTGAGGGAGATGGCGTAAAAATCCAGCACCATACTCTCCGGCTCCCCGCTTGGCGGGGGCGGCACGGTGCCCACGTCCACCACGCTCAGCAGCGGGTGCTGGGGCGCGGGCAGCTGCGCAAACGCGTGAAACGCGCTTATCGTGGCAAAGCGCCTCATGCCGGCTGGTCGTCTTTATATATTTCCAGCACCAGCTTGCCGCGCACGCGCTGGGTCTCGCTTTCGCGGTGGGCGTCGGCCACCTGGGCCAGCGGATACACCTTGCTAACCAGGACCTTCACCTGGCCCGCATCAATCAGTTGCGCCATTTCCTGCAGCCATTCCTGCCGGGGCTGGTTCGCCGATAGCTCCCCCGTGGCCTGCTTGGCAGCCAGGGCCGCCTGCACCGCTTCGTCGAAGGGAAAATCCAGGTTGACGGTCACGAAGATGCCGCCGGGCTTGAGCGTAGCAATGGCTTTCACCCGCTCGTTGTTGTCGCGCGCCGGCGAGGTTTCCACCACCACGTCTACGTCGTGCGCGGCGTCCGCCAGCTGCTGGCTGCGGTAGTCGATGACCTCGTCGGCCCCCAGCTCCTTCACGTAGTCCAGGTTAGCGGCCGAGGCCGTGCCGATGACGTAGGCGCCTTTGGCTTTGGCAAACTGCACGGCGAAGCCGCCTACCCCCCCGAGGCCCCCAGAATGAGCACGCGCTGGCCGGCGTGCACCTTGCCGTGCTCGAAAAGGCCCGTCCAGGCCGTGAGGCCGGCCAGCGGCACGCCGGCCGCCTCGATGAAGCTGATACTTTTGGGCTTGTGGGCAAATTGACTGGCCTTGGCCGCGCAGTACTCGGCGTAGCTACCATTGCCGGGAAACTGCGGCTCGCCGTATACGGCATCGCCGGGCTTAAAGTCGGTGACGGCGCTGCCTACTTCCTCCACCACGCCGGCCGCATCCCAGCCCAGGGTCATGGGTAGCGTCAGATAGGGCCGCAATACATCGTTGCCGCCTTCGCGGATGCCACAATCGACCGGGTTTACGCCGCTGGCGTACAGCTTGATAAGGAGTTCGTCGGCCGCCGGCACGGGCCGCGCGACTTCTTCTACTTGCAGGACCTCGGGGCCCCCAAAGGCGTGAATTCTAACCGCTTTCATAACCTGTTATTTTTTGGTTTGTTGACGCTACAAAGGTCCTCACTGCCTGAAAAGCAGGCTTAACCAAAATGCCCTTTGTGTTAGCCAAAATGACGCCGCGTACCAACTCCTGCCTTTCCCTGCCCCCTTTTACGGCAGAGCCCAACGTTGCTAAAGGCCTTGCACCACCTGCATAAAGTCGTTTCTGCTCCAGTGGTCGGTTATTTGGCCGGCGCGCACGATATCGATTTCGATGACGCTCATTTCGACTTTCTTCCCGGTGGCGGCTTTGCCCATAAAGTCGCCCGTGTGGGTGGCGGTGATGGTTTTTCTCAATGATACTTTATCTTCCTCTGCCAGTACTTCCTGAATTTGGACGGTGATGTCGGAGAAGCCGTTGTGAAAGCTAGTGATGAATTGAATCATGACGCTCGCGTCGGTGGGGGCATTCGGGGGGGCCGTATGGTTTACAAAGCCATCGGCCAGCAATTCTTTCGTAATGGCCGTATTGCCAGCTTCAAAAAACTCTTTGTTAAAGCGAATCACCACTTGCTTGTTTTGCTCAGTTGTCATGACGGACTATGATTGATTGTGGAAGGGTAGCCCGTTGGGGCTGGCTGGCCGGCGCAGGTGATGCAAAGCTAACTGCCCCTTGCTGGGCAAATACCCAAAAGTCACCCAATTAATAGTCCTATCTGCTGCCTTAGCTGCCCTTGGCTAGCTGCCCCTGGTATTGTTTGGGATTGAGGCCGTGATGCTTGGCAAACAGGCGCGTAAAGTGGCTCAGGTTGGCAAAGCCCAACTGGTAGCCCACCTCCGACACGGAGAAGCGGGCGAGGCGCTGCTTGGCCTCGCCCATGCGGGCGGCTTGGTAGTACTGTTGGTAGTACTGGTAGATACTACTCCCAAAAATCTGCCGGAACAACCCGCTGAGCTTGGCTTCATTCAGGCCACTAAACCGGGCTAGCTGAGGCAGCGAAGGGGGCGCGGCGAGCGAAGCGACGACCTGGTCGCGCACCCGAAACAGGGCTGCTACCTCGGCCGGGCGCAGGGCGTAGCCCGGCGTAGTGGCCCGCCGGGATAATTCCTGAAACAGGTAGTACACCAGCTCCTGCACTTTGAGCTGGTAGAAAAAGCCATCCCAGGGCTGTGCGGGCCGGTCTTGGGCCAACTCCAGCAGCACCCGCAGTAAGTCGGGCGTGCCGAGCGTATCGTAGGCCGCCGGGGTGCGGGCCACCAGCAGGGCCGCCAGCCAGTCCGTCGCCGGCGTAAACCACGTGGCCAGCAAGCTTCGCTGAATGGCCAGGCTCACGGTAAACAACGCCGTCTGCGCCGGCAGGCGCGTGGTAAAGCCCACGTCCTCCGAGGTAAGCAGCACGGCGGCTAACTGCCAGGCGGTGCCTTCGACCGCCAGGTTGCGGAGCTGGAAGCTCAGCAGCAGCCTGTCGGCCTCCGGCCGGGCCCCGTCGCGGTGGAGCACCAACTCGTGGTGGAGCCAGAGGTGGCGCAGGGCAATCAGCAGGCCCGGCTCGGCGGCCACCAGCGTCACGCGCCCCTGGCCGAGCGCCGCGGGCAGCGGGTAGGTAGCGGTTGCGCCCGGTCGGCCGCTGGCCAGCAGCTGGGCCATCCGCTGAAAGTCCGTAACGCCATCTTCCATGCTGAAGTGTTGGTAAATACCTACAAAGAAAACGCTCGGTCGCCTGGGCCGCTCCTTGAAGCATTTGCTCGACATGATGGCGGAACCAGCGTTTCGGGGCGTGGGCTTGGTCTCGCTCACCGATGCCATCAACACGACCTCGGCGCAGGGCCGGCTCGTATTTAGCCTGTTTGCCTCGCTGGCCGAATTTGAGCGGGAGCTAATCCGGGAGCGCACCCACGGGGGCTGGCCCGGGCGCGAGGCGGGGTGGGTGGCCGTCGGCGGGGACTATCGAAAGAGGCGGAGCGCACGGCTATCGTGGCCGAGACGCGCTACCGCGAGCTGCAACTGGGCGTCAACGAGATTGCCCAGCGCCTGCGCATATCCAAGGTCACGCTCTACTAATACCTGCGCCATCGGGGGCGTCAGCCACAGTCATCGAAAAGTCGCCGTAGCCAAGTCGACCGAGTGAATTTTGCACCCCCTTTCGGTCAAATTCCTTAACGTGCTATTTATTTCGTTTTCTGAGAGGACCCCTGTTAAACAAACCAGACAACCCATTGAGCCGGCGACTCCAGCATGGCCAGAAAGGCACGCCATACGGAGCCTAGTACTGAGATAGGTGCCGCCATCTAGTAAGTAATTGAGGAACAGCACCAAAGAAGGGACAGTAGGCTAGCCTCTTATTAGTTGAACCGTGGTTTCTGAGCTAGTCAATGGTCTAAATTTATAGAATCTGATAGTGCTTGCGGGGAGGGGTTTAGGAATTGCAAATGCGACTTTTGGACAAACCTTTTGACAAAGGCTAATAATACCTTCCCAACTGGCGGGCTGCCCCTACTCAAAGCTATAATAGGCTCGTGGTGGTGCCCACAATGTGGCTGCGTTCTTCGGGCGCACCCTGCTGGGTTTCGTATTGCACATAGTATTCCAGGCGGGTACCCGGGGCAAAAACATCCGTGTCGAGGTAGGGCGAACGAGCATTGACATCCACCCGCTGCCAGGGTCCAGCCTCACCGCCCACTCGGCGGAAGATGTGGGCCATTTCCAACAGCTCTTTCGAGAAGGTCAGGTGACGACCTTCGCCTGTTAGCGTAAGGTCAATATTGGCGGTATGCATGAGGGGAGCAACTTATTGTGAACGGGCTGAGCGTCGATGCCTAGCAGCAGAATGCGCTACATATCCAGCCACGCCAGGTGTCCGTGCGCTTCCAGCAGGGCCACCGTATGGTGCCAGTAGAACAGCGCGTCCCCCGGCACCGAGCGCAGTTTGTTAAGGTAGTTGAAGTCGGGATGCGGCACGAAGAAGGTGCGCGGGTCAGCGCCGCGCACTGGCCGGGGCAAGGGGGAATAGTCCTGGGTGAGCAATCGGGCCGCGAGATAGGCTACGCGGGCGGCGGCCACGGCCTGGTCTTCGCGAAACGCACCGTCGATAACGAAGTTGCGGAAGCCAGCAATGCCCCGGCGCAGCTCGACTGGGGCCAGCTCCTTGGCTGGGGCCCGGTTGAGTTTCATCTGGGCCAGCAGCAAGGCCGTATGCAGGGCATCAACCAGCACATCCGCCGCGCTGGTTTCGGTTAGGTGGCGGTAGCGCAACTCCTTGGCCACGGTGGCGGCAAACGACTCGGCCACGGTGGCTACGTCCTGCACCTGGTCAAAGAGCACGCCCCCGTCGAAGAGCTGCTTGATGATTTCCAACTCCTTGCCCTTGCCGTAGAGAATGCCGGTGGTGCGCGGGGCAAAGGCCGTGAGCTTGTCGCCGGCGATGGATTCAACGCTCGGGGCCGCTACGTGCAGTGGTTCGCCCGCCTGGTGCAGGAACGAGGAGGCCACCGGCACTTGCAGTACCTGCGGGTAGTTGTGCTCTTCAAACAGCAAATCGATGGCGATGGACCGCTGCGGGTGCTCGGCCAGCAATTGCTGGTCCAGGGCCGAGTCGTAGAACACGTAGTAGTGGCCCCGTGGCACATCGTCCTTGTGGCTGCGGGTGGCGTCGTAGGCAAACGAGCGAAACGGCGGCTGCGCGCAAACCTGCGTCAGGGCCGCCTCAATGGCCGCCAGTTCAGCCTGGGTAACCAAATCCACGTCCACGGAAAAGCGCCGGGCTTGGCCCAGCACGAGCACCAGGCAGGTGCCGCCCTTAAACGTAAAGGGTAGCCCGGTTTCGACCAGCCGCTCGACCAGGGTGAGGGCCAGAATCATTTTCTCCAGTATGGAAGGGTCCAGGCCGGGGCGCTGCTGGCAGTGGTCCATCATCCACTCGCGGGTAAAAGAAGTTGTCGTAATCATGTGGGAAGCAGCGAAGAGAGGCCCACGGCCAGCAATAGCTCGCGGAGGGCCGGCGCTTTGCCCCGCCGCTTGGCGTAGGAAAACAGGGTGCGGGCATCGAGCCGGTACTGGCGGGCGGCCGTGCGGTAAATGGTGCGCAGCTCCTCGCCCTGGTAGGCCGTAAATAGCGTGGGGTCGCTGAGCAGGTCCACCAGCAGCTTTTCCAGGCGCGGCACGGGCACATCGGCCACGCGCTGCACCGGGGCGCGGCTCACCAGCGGCAGCACCAGCACGGCATCGGGGGTTTCGGCCACGTACAGCTCCTGCACGCGGGCATCGGGCTGCAAAAACACGCGCCCCCCCAGCCGGTCTTTCAGGGCGTAGTAAGTTGACTGCAGCGCCTCGGGCTCCACTTCTACCAGCTGCACCGTGCGCATCAGTTGGTGGGTGGTGAAGTCGTTCAGCCACTGCGTGGTCCACGCGCAGCCACTGCGTAGGAATAACTCGGTCGCCACTGCCTGCCACAGGCTCGCCAGCTCCGGCGGCACCGTCGGGGTGAAGTCGGCCACCAAGGCCCCACCTGGCAGCGCGTACACGCCCCGGCCCGCGTGCGCCAGCTGGTTGCGCTGGGTCAGCCGATGCAGGTACACGTCGAGCGTGGCCTGCTTAAGCGTCGGGTTCAGCGTGGCCACCCGCGCCAGCAGCTCCTTGCGTGAAAGCACGGGCTGATTGCCGAACCAATCAGGAAGCTGAGCCTCTACGGTTGCCAGGAAGTGCTCGTCAGACGAATGCATGCTGCAAGATACGCCAACAAATGCCAATAAGTGGTATATCTTTCAGGCTGCTTTTAAGCGTGGTATTGGGTGGCCATTCGCAATGCGGTCAGGTCCAACGTGGCCAAGGGTAGGGGAGCGGCCAGGCCCGCCCCATGAATCAAATCGCGGGCCCAGGCGGCCAGGTCAGCTGCGCAAATCATTTGCCGGCCGGCCTCGTCCTGATACCCTGTTTTGCCGCGCAGGAAAGCAGCCAACTCGGGCCGCAGGGCCATCGGTACCTCCGCCAGGGGCTGGTCGGGGCAGGTGGGCATGAGCAGCGAGTTCAGATAGTCCCGTAGCGCTTGGTAAGCAGCTTGGCTGGTAGGAGTCATCGATTGAAGGAAAGCAGCGAGTGGCTGAAATAATTGCCAAAAGTGACAAATGGAGCGCTATTGCTCGTGGTGAGCGATGGGTTGACGACTGCATCCGAAGGGCAGTTGAGCGAACCCCTCCGGGCCGGGCTGTGCGGGGCTCCGGCGGGGCCTGCGGTCCTGCGGACTACACCCCTCCCATCCCTTTCACAAACCAAAGGAAAAGACGAATGCCTAATCCTTTACCACATCAACGAGCAGCAGGGAATACTACCTGAGCGGAGCGAATACAGAACAAAAGGGAAAAATCAGAATCCATGCCAGAAAGGGCGATATAATGCGCAATTATTGAAATTTTAATTTACATATTATTGAAACATTAATGCGGGATTTTGCGTTAAAATAGTATAAGCAGCAAGCATAAAACCAACCTGTTAAGCCATGAAAAAGCCCGCTCCATTCGCTCCCCGCCCCGACGTGTACGAAATCATTACCAACCGCATTATTCTGGCGTTGGAGAACGGCGTGACCCCGTGGAAAAAGCCGTGGAATGCCGCCCACGGCGCGCCCCGCAACTACCGCAGCAAGCACGTGTATCAGGGCGTGAATGCCCTGCTGCTGGGGATGCTGGAGTATGAGCACCCGTATTTCCTGACCTACAACCAAGCCCAGGAGCTGGGCGGGCAGGTGCGCCGGGGCGAGAAGGGCATGCCGGTGGTGTTCTTCACCGTGACCAAGAAGGACGACGGCAAGGGCGAGGAGAAAAAAAAGGCGTTTCTGAAGTATTCCACGGTGTTCAACGTGGCCCAGATTGACGGCGTGGCGTGGAGTTTTCCCGAGCTGCCCAGCCGCGAGCACACGCCCGAGCAGGCTGCCGAGCAGGTGTTGGCCGGTTACGTGGGTGGCCCCCGCGTGCTGCACAAAGGCAGCGAAGCTATGTACCGCACCAGCACCGACACCGTGACCATGCCTGCGGCCAGCGATTTCCACACGGCCGAGGACTATTACCACACCCTGTTTCACGAGCTAACCCATTCCACCGGCCACGCCAAGCGGCTGGACCGGCCCACGCTCACCGAGTTAGCGGCCTTTGGCAGCGAAACCTATGCAAAGGAAGAACTGGTGGCCGAGTTGGGGGCTTCGTTCCTGAGCCACGCGGCCGGGCTGGACTTGACCCGAACCGAGCCCAGCAGCGCCAGCTACCTCGCCAACTGGCTGCAAGCCCTGCGCAACGACAAGCAGTTGATTATCTCGGCGGCCAGCCAAGGCCAGAAAGCCGCCAACCACATTCTGGGCATCGTGCCCAGCTACGAAGCGGCGGAAGCTCCCGGCCCCGAAGACATTCCCCAGTAAGGCCAATGGCCGCTCGGTGGAGCCATTCCGCCGGGCGGCCACCAGGGCGAGTAACAAAAGGAAATTGCAATTGCAAAAAGGCAATTGTTAAAGCTATACAAAAGGGGAAAATTTGTCTGCCACAATACCTATCGTAGCTGCTTATATAATCAATAATTATCACTTTAATTTAAACAAAATTGAAACATTAACATGAGATTTTGCGTTTAATAAGTATAAGCAACGAACGATAAAACAGCTCTTTATCCATGGTTGACGAAGCCTTTGATTTAGCCCCCGGCGAGGTATGGGCCGACCGGTTTGACCCCGCCGACGAAGCTACTAACGTGCCCCTAGTGATACCCGCTGCTGAGCTGGCGGCCTGGGAAGCCGCCCCGTGGTTTTAGCCGCTCTTTTCACCTCAAACCCGTTTTCAGTATGAACGCTCCCACCACTTTTCGCCCCGCCCGTCGCATTCCCGCCGCCCGCCTAGCCCGGCTCCGCGCTGCCAATGCCGCCCAGCGCCAGGCCCGCGAGGATGCCTGGCAAGCCCGAGAGGATGCCGCCGAGCAGCTGACCAATCCAGTGCCCGAGTTCGAGGCCGCACCCCGCTTAACAATGCTGCCCGGTGGGCTGCATTGGTCGGCTCAGCAGCCCGTGCCAGCGGTAGGGACCACGGTAACGGTGAACCGCGACGGCCACCCGGAGCGGGCCGAGGTGAAAGGTTACACCCACGCCGCCGGCTTTCTGGGACTGGTGACCGAAACCGCCCACCACGCCAAGAACGCCAGCCGCCGCAAGCGCAGCAGCCCCCGCGCCGGCGTGGTATTCGGCAGCCAGCTGGCCCTTGCCGCCTAGCCGCCAACTCATCTTCTCCCTACTTCCTTTTTTTCTTCGATATGATAACCCCCGCCCCCGCCGCTAAGCAGCCCCAAATCAGCCCCCTCGATTGGACCGGCGACCCGCAGCAGTGCCCGCAGTGGGTAGGATTCCCCACCCGCGCCGGCTTACCGACCGGCCTGCAATGGTCGGGCCGGGGCGAGGTACCCGCCATTGGTGCCCGCGTTCACATCTACCTGAACAGCATCGGCCCAGCCGAAGTGAAAGCGTACTTTCACGCCGAGGGCTGGTTAGGGATGCTTTGCCAGCCGGATAAGATGCCCGAGCATCTGGCGAAGCACTGCGTAACACTGGGGCATTTCTTCGGCCGGGAGCTGGAGCCCTACATGCCCGGCCCCGCCGCGCCGGCCCAGGTGACCGGAGTAGTAGAAATCAGCTCGCAGGAGTACCGGGTGATTCCGGCCCCGCTCTACTACCGCCACCTGCACACCGGCCGCATTACGGTGGTGTACGGCGGGCTGGCCGACTACTACGGCTTTTATGAGGTGGAAACTTTCACCGGCACGGACCCCCAGGACGCCGCCCAGCTGGCCGACCCGGCCAACTGGCAGGAGATTCCTGAGCACCATTATCTGGAGATTCACGAGGCCAGCCACGAGCGCAGGGGGCCACAGCTTTTCGCCCTTCGCGCCGGCACGGCGGACCAGGTGGACTACGTGACCGCGCATTTCCCCGGCCCGTTCCGCATCCCCGCCGCCGTGCCCTACACCTTCGACCAGTACGACACCGTGAGGGCCCTGGCCGAGGCCATGAAGGAGCAGGGCCAGCAGTACCGGGGCCGCATCGTGGAGAAAAACTAGTGGCGGACGTGGGTAGCTTTTGAGGAAGAGATAGGCGGCAGCGGGGAGTGCCCGTGGGAGCGGGTAGAGCTCGATTTAGGTCAGCTGCCGCTCGACAGCTACGCCTACATTTCGGGCCGACGAGCCACGGCCGAAGAAGGGGAGGGCAACGGGCGGGTTGCGCTTTGGCAGCAGCCCAGCGGGCAGTACTACGTGGAAACCGAGCCCCGCTTTCACTATGGCCCGAATTACGCCTCCCTGACCCCGCTAACGCTGGCCCAGGTGCAGGCGCGGTATGCCTTCGACTTCACCCCCAACGGCCAGGAGCCCGCGCCGGCCGAGCACGGCGACTGGATTCCCGAGTACCCGCTCCAGGAGGGCGACGAGCTGGCCGACAACCAGGACAGCACCGACTACCCGGAATACCCGGCTGAGGAGCAGCGCGACTAACCCCACTTTTTACAATTGCAAAATCTTATGCTACCGAACCTCTTCGCCATCGAAACCTACGCCGGCCGCATTGCCATTGGGGCTACCGTCCGCAGCACCCGCTACCGCGACGTGCAGGGCCTCGTAACCGCTATCTACTGGAACGGCTATCACTATGCCATCAGGGTAAACGACCGCCACAGCGACGACGCGGGTTAGTACGAGCTACTTTCTGAAAACACCCACCAGGGCTTTAACTACGTCAATCCGAACACCCAGCAGGTGCTAAGCGGCCAGTTTGAGGTCCTGCTGCCAGGGGAGGGCGACCGGATATATTTTGCCGACACCGCCGAGGATTCCATTGCCTTGCTGGCGGCCACCATCGGCCTGCGCGACCAGGCGCAGGAAGTCGGGTATCTGAAGCAGCGGGCCGCGGCCGGCCCGGTGGACGAGCTGCGTTGGCGCGGGCAGGCCGTGGGCAGCATCGTTGGCCAGCTCGCTTACGTGAGCACCGGCACTGGCAAGCAGCACCCGGCCCCCAGGTTTCTAGTGGGCCAGCAGGTGCATTTTTTCAGCCCCCACACGACCCACACGATTAGCGGGCTGGCTTTGTACAAAGACCGCCTGAACTATGGCAAGACGCAGTGGCACTACTTCTACGAAGGAGCCCAGAGCAGCCACCACCCCATGAGCGAAGCCAACACGACGGCCGCGCTAGTAGAGTTGGCCGCGTAGCCTATCGTTTTACAATTGCAAAACCAGCAGCTCATTTCTCCCTTTTGTTATGGCTTACCTCACTCCCCAGGAAATCACGGCTAAGGCCTCTGCCCAAGGTTTTCGCGTTGGCGCTTACGTTCACATGAGCACCCGGAACGCCGACACGGCCGCGCCCATCCGCGAGTTCAGCAGCATCAACGGCCAGGTGCAGGCGGTTTGGATGGACGGCGCTTGCCGCAACCTACTGGGCGAGTTGCGCCTGAGTGCCCAGCACCGCTTACCGTACCAGTTCCCAGCCGGCTATGACTTCCTGACCCGCCCGCAACTCGTAGCCGAGGCCAGCCGCCAGGCGGGCAGCAGCACGGACCCCAGCACCTACACCGCCGCCAGGGTGAAGGTCTACGGCACCGAGGCCGCGGATACGTGGGTAACCACTGACCCCCGCCCGGAGTACGAGGGCGCGGTTTACCGGGGCCTACGGCCCCAGCCCGCGCCGGAGCCCTTCGCGCAGCTGAGCCCGAACATGGAATTCCTGTTGGGTGGCCAACTTGTCACCGTGGCTGACGTGGCGCACTGGCTGGATGCGGACCCCAAGCAGGCCGGGAAGCAGTTCAAAGAAATGCAGCGCATCTACGGCCCCAAGCCCACGATGCTTGATTTGGGTTTGTTTAGCTGTGCTACTGAACTGGCCCCGATGGTGGGTAGCGTGATGCTAGCCAGAAAGCAAGCCCAGGGCCGGTAGCCTCGCCCCCCTGAGCGCTAAACGAAAGCGCCCCGGTCAGCTGACTAGGGCGCTTTCGCTCGGGGACCGGTGGCCGGCGACAAAAGGAGAAACCAGGGTGTTATTTAATCCCCCATTACTGAAGTGGGCCATTGGGCAGACCAGAACCGCTAGCCCAAGTACGGTTTCAGGGCCTTCGAGCGGGTGGTGTGCTTGAGGCGGCGAATGGCTTTTTCCTTAATCTGCCTAACCCGCTCGCGGGTCAGGCTAAACTTCTCGCCAATTTCTTCCAAGGTCAGCGCCGCGTGGCCGTTCAGCCCGAAGTGAAGTGTTACGACATCGGCCTCGCGCATAGTGAGGGTCGAGAGGGCCCGCTGGACCTCCCGGCGCAGGGAGTCGTTGAGCAAGCCGGCATCGGGGCTTTCCGCGTCTTCGTTCTCCATCACATCGAGCAGGCGGTTTTCCTCGCCCTGCACGAAAGGCGCGTCCATCGAGACGTGGCGGCCTCCGATTTTCAACGTGTCCACCACTTCGGAGGTGCTTAGTTCCAGTAACTCCGAAATCTCGTCGGGCGAGGGCTCGCGCTCGAACTTCTGCTCCAACCCGGAGAACGAGCGGCTGATTTTGTTGAGCGAGCCCACGCGGTTCAGGGGCAGGCGCACGATGCGGCTCTGCTCGGCCAGGGCCTGCAGAATGCTCTGGCGAATCCACCACACGGCGTAGGAAATGAACTTGAAGCCCTTGGTCTCATCGAAACGCTTGGCGGCTTTAATCAACCCCAGGTTCCCCTCGTTGATGAGGTCGCCCAGCGTCAGGCCCTGATTCTGATACTGCTTGGACACCGAGACGACGAAGCGCAGATTGGCCTTGGTCAGCTTTTCGAGGGCCATCTGGTCGCCCTCGCGAATGCGCTGGGCCAGCTCTACTTCCTCGTCTATCGACACCAGGCTCACTTTGCCAATCTCCTGGAGGTACTTGTCCAGGGACTGGCTTTCGCGGTTGGTAATCTGTTTGCTGATTTTAAGCTGTCTCATGCGGTAACGCTGCTACTTGGGTTGGTTTTAAAGTGGGAAGGACCCGTCCCCGGCACTTGGCGCTGCGGCTGGGTCTAATGGCTATCAAGATGTCGGCTGGCGGAAAGGTTCACGGCGAGGCCAAAGTCGCGGTGCCGACCCGTCGCTGCCGGCTTCCGGAAGTTTGAGCTTCTCACGCAAACAATGCCCTGCATCGGCGGACGACCTTTGTAGGGTAAGTGATAGCCGATAAACAAATGAGAACGGAGCAGATGCCCGCTGGCATCGGGCCGGAAATTGTGTACTCGCACTACGAAAGCCGCCAGTTATCAGGCGAGCAGTGCGTGGCCGAGCACGGCCTGACCTACCTGCTGGCGGGCAGCCTGCGGGTGACCGATGCCGGGGCAAGCCAGACGTTTGAAGCCGGTAGCCTGCTGTTTTCGCGCAAGAACTTCTTGGCGAAGTTTACCAAGCAGCCAGCCGAAGATGGGCCCTTTCGGGCCATCACCGTGGTGTTTGGCCGCGCCATGCTGCTCGAATACAGCCAGCAGCATGGCGTTCGGAGCGAGCCGCCCGCCCTCGCAATGGCCGCCGTGATGCCCCTAGCTATCAATGCATCGCTTAACGAGTTTTTCGAGGCGTTGCGGCCGTATTTCGAGGCGCCGCTGCCCGCGGCGCTGGCCCGGCACCAGCAGCAAGAGGCGCTGCGTCTACTGCTGCTGGCGCAGCCAGCGCTGCAAGTGGTACTGTTCGATTTCGGGCAGCCCGGCAAAATTGACCTGGAGGTCTTCATGCGCCAGCACTTCCGCTTCAACGTGGAGTTGAAGCAACTGGCCTACCTCACCGGCCGGAGCCTGGCGACGTTCAAGCGGGATTTCGACAAGGTTTTTCACACTTCGCCCGCCCGCTGGCTCTACCAGCAGCGGCTGGCCGAAGCCCACTACCTGCTGCAGGAGGAAAGCCGGTGCCCATCGGACGTGTACTACGAGGTCGGCTTTGAGAGCCTGGCGCACTTCTCCCACGCGTTCAAGCAGTCTTTTGGCTGCAGCCCATCCCGCATTCGCCCGGCCCCTACGAGCCATTAAATCACTCAATACCCATTCATCATGCCCACCATTTTCATTACCGGCGCTTCGTCGGGCTTAGGCAAGGCCACGGCCAAGCTGTTTGCCGGCCGGGGCTGGCACGTCATCGCCACCATGCGCCACCCCGAGCACGAAACCGAGCTGCCGCAGCTGCCCAACGTGCACCTGCTGCCGCTGGACGTGACCGACCCGGCCCAGATTGAGGCCACCGTGCAGCACGCCATTGCCCTGCATCCCGTCGACGTGGTGTTTAACAACTCGGGCTACGGCCTCATCGGCGCGCTCGAAGCTCTGTCGGATGAGCAGCTAACCCAGCTGGTCAACACCAACCTGCTGGGCGTCATTCGGGTAACGAAGGCGTTTCTGCCGCATTTGCGGGCGAAGCAGTCCGGCCGCATCATCAGCACCACGTCCATTGGTGGACTCATTGCCTTTCCGTTGTACTCGATGTACCACGCTACCAAGTGGGCCATTGAAGGCTGGAGCGAAAGCATGTCGTTTGAGCTGGCGCGGCACAACATCAGTATCAGAACCGTTTCGCCAGGCGGCATTGCCACCGATTTCACGGGCCGCTCGCTCGAAGTGGTCGGCCACCCGGACGCGGCCTACACCGACCTGCTGCAGAAGCTGATGGCTGGCCAGGCCAACGCCCGATTCTCGCCCGCCGAAGTCATCGCCGAGGTGGTGTACGAAGCCGCGACCGACCAGAAAGACCAGCTCCGCTACCAAGCCGGCTCCGATGCCGTGGCCACCTACGCCCAGCGGCTGGCCGCCGGCCCCGAGGCCTTCCGGCAGGGAGTAGCCGCGCAGTTCGCATCGCCCGATGAGGCGAGTTTAAATACCGTCGCCGACCCAAAGCAAGACGCGTAATCTCAGCGCTACGGCTGACGCAATAGCCTGAATAACAGTAAAAAAAGGTACAAATTTCATTAATAGTTTGTACCTTTTTTTACTTCCAAGCCGCAAAAGATGACACCTTGGTCCGTGGCATTCGTGTTTAAACTATCGGTTGTACTGTTGGGGTTACTTTTTAGCGGGTGCTGCCTGCGCTTTCCGCAGTCCCACCACCGTCAAAAATAACCCTCCGGGATTGGTAGAAGCTTTCATCTTACCGGTTTTGAGCTTGTAGCAGAAGGAGAAAAGCTCATCCACCATGCGGGCTTCGCTGAGAATCTGCTCAATCAGGCGGGTATCCCGGATATCGAGCTCCGCTAGCCGCTGCCGCGCCATCTGCAGCCGGGAATCATCCAGGGGCTGCTCAAAGGGGAGGGGCAGTTGGTGGGGCTCCTGCTGCTTAATTTGGAAGCGGATGCTCTCGAAGGAGCGGCCCTTCTTGATGAGCTCATAGCCAATGTGCAGGTCCGTGTTCTGATTGATTTGCGTAACGGCCACGTCGAGCACGTACTTCTGAAACATGGATACCTTGGTGTACTGCTCCGGCTCGACCCCTTTGGGGTCTTTCAGGGCCAGCATCACCTTCAAGTCGTGCAGGCTGAAAGTGCGGGTTTCGAACTTGTCCTTCCACTGCGAGGCAATCTGGTAGATGCGCTTGGCGTACTTACTGCTCAGGCTGAAGGCTGCCTGCAGGCGGAAGGAAGTGAAGTTCCGCTTTAAGTCGATGAGATAGGGCCGAATCTTCTCGGATATTTCCAGCTCAATTACGCCCTCGCCCTTCATGTACTCGGCCGAGGCCAGCAGGCCAACCTGCAGAATGCGCTTGTTGTCTTCAATCACGTACTCCCGGGTCCGCAGCGCCGAGGTGGCTTCCAGAAACTGCTGGTAGTTCCACTGCCGGCCGGTGAGATGCTGCAGGTCCAGCACTTTCACGCGATAGAAGGTACCGATGCGGTCTTCCTTCTTCAGCAGCGAGAGCAGATAGAACACAATATCCATCTCGCAGGCTGTCATCTCGTAGCGCGCCGTCGTGATGGCGTTATGCTGCCGGATTTCGAGGCCAGTGGAATTGGCTATAGCAGCCGCATTATCAAGAACTTGCATAGGGGTGGGAAGGCAGTAGGATAGGCGAAGATAACAAGTGGAAAGCAAAAAGAAAGACCAAAAGAAAGTTTTCCCTTTAGGTCCTTTCTTTTCACTTATAAAACCTTTCCACTGGACTTATAAAACCTTTCTCTTCGCTTATAATCCCTTCCCTTTAGACTTATAAAACCTTTCCTTTGACTTATAAAACCTTTCCTAAGTGCCTTGTTATACACTGAAATTCAATACGTTGCAAGCCCTACAAATAAGACAAATAACTAACAAATCTCACAAGCTTGTGATAGAGATAAAAAAAGGCTTTTAGGGTGTTCAATATTCGCTGGCACGAGACACAGAAAAGCAAAACAACAAAGTCGGGGGCACAGCTCATAAAAAACAGTGATTGCACTTTTCTAATAAAAAATATAATATTGCTTGCTATGGCGTTCTGAGTTTGATGCAACCCGCTCATAGACGGTAGATTCAAAATCAAAGCCAACATTCTTAACTGCTGCCCCGGGTCTTGGCCTCAACGAAAAGAAAGGTTTTATAAGCCCCGAAATGAATACCACAATTCGCCAATTACGTCAGCGAATATCCCTCGCCTCGGGCAGCAAAGACCATTACTCCTCAAAAGAAAAGGTTTTATAAGCCCGTTTATAACTTTCCACTAGCCTTTGAACAAGCTAAAAGAAAGGTTTTATAAGTCAGTTGTTAGCTTCAACTCCCTATTCTTCTCAGCTTTTAACGAGCTAGAGGAAAGGTTTTATAAGCCAGAAAACCTACTCATCAGCTGGAAACGCAGATAACTGCAGCTCTGCTGACAGGCTGCTTTCCTTGAGTAACACCATCAAATCCACAGTTGGGTAGACCAACATCAACAACCGGGAGCTCGCCACCCTGCTCACTATACCGAACCAGCCGGGGATACTACTGCACTAACCTGATACCTACCGTAACTCTCTGAACGGGACAGCACCGCACAGTGGATAAAACAGAAGCCCGAGTGACAGTCTACCTAACCCGCCTGAGCTAAGAGCACTCAGCTGATAGCAAGCGGACATTTCAAAAAAACAAGAGGGGAAAACACTCCAAAGACCTGCTTCCGGCCCTTCATTATATTCAATAATTGACACTTTAATTTAAATAAAACTGAAACATTAATATCCAATTTTGCGTTTAATAACTGTCAGGAACGCAATGAAACAGCCTTTTGCTTATGAGCACCAAACCCGAAGTCGTCGAAGAAGCTTACACCATCTTGTCCCAGCTGGGAGGCCGCCGCTTCCTAGTGATGACCGGGGCCGACAAGCTCATGGCCG
>CAXTBA010000048.1:0-24804 GCA_964242665.1 uncultured Hymenobacter sp. | reverse complement strand
TGGGCGTGATGGGCGACGAGCGCACCTACGAGCGCGTGGTGGCCCTGCGCGCCGTAACCAGCGTGGACGGCATGACCGCCGACTGGGCCCACCTCCCCTACGAGTTTCTGGCCGAGGTCAGCAACAAGATTATCAACCAGGTGCGCGGCATCAACCGCGTGGTGTACGACATTTCAAGCAAGCCACCGGCGACGATTGAGTGGGAGTAGACCGCAGATTTAACGGATTTTTTGTGGTTTTGCGCGACGAGAAAGGCCGCTCTGGGTTACCAGAGCGGCCTTTGCTTATTAACATAAGGCATCATAGTTTGCAAATAGTATGTGGAATCTATTCAGCTTTCTACTTTCATACTGGGAATTTTATGCTTTTGAAATAACGTATGTAATTTGTGGAATGTGGGCTTACCACTCACTTATTCGCAAAACCATTAAAAACCATTTAGGATTTAAAGGCATTTTCTCAATAAGCATTCTATTCTGTATTGTTTTTTTACTGGGTTTATTCGCAATTTCAATGATTACCCTGGTAGTTATAATGTTTTTTCACGCTGAAAGAACGTAGCGAATGCATTGGTAAAACCAAAGTTTGTTTTTACTAACATAATGCCCTACAAATGATCAAGCCGGCCGCCGTCAACCCGCAACTCTGCGCCTTGCACAAAAGCGGCGTCGTCGGAAGCAAGGTAGGCAATGGTGGCGGCCACGTCTTCGGCTTTGCCCACGTCGGACGGATTGATTTTTTCAACGCCCGATTTCACGTTGGGGTTGTCCCAGAGCATAGGTGTATCGACGGCCCCCGGCAGTACCGAGTTGATGCGCAAGCCCTTGGGCTTGCCTTCAATGGTGGCCGAGCGCGTGAGCGAAAGCACAGCGGCCTTGGCGGCGGCGTAGGGCGTTACGAGGGCTTCGGTAGCGACGGCGTGGATGCTCGACACGTTCACAACGGCGCCGCCAGGCTTCATGTATAGGAAAGCCTGCTTAATAAAATAAAAGGCCCCCAGCAAGTCCACGTTCAGAATGCGCAGCCAGTCGTCGCCGGTCAGCTCTTCGAGGGGCTTGAACTGCATCAGGCCCGCGTTGTTGACGATGACGTCGAGGCGGCCAAATTTGGCGAGCGTGGCCTGCACGGTGGCCGCCACCTGGGCTTCGTCGGCCACGTTGCAAATGCTGGGCAGCACGTCGGGGGCCCCCGCGGCCAGCACGTCGGGCACAGCCTTGTCGAGGTTAGCTTGGTTGAGGTCGGCCAGCACTACGCGGGCTCCTTCCGAGGCCAGGCGCTTGGCGGTAGCCAAGCCGATGCCGCTGGCCCCGCCGGTGATAATCACTACTTTGTCTTGAAAACGCATGGGTTGGTGGGGTCAAAAATTAATGGGAGCCAGCCAGCGGGGCGCTGCTGGCAGCGGCAGCATTGGGGTCTTGTTCGGCTTGCCGGGCATCGGCTTGCTGGTCCTGGGCCCAGGCCTGGTTGCTGTCCTGGGGCATTACGATGGGCACTTGCAGGCACATACTTTGAGCGGGCAGTATCTGCTTCCACTGGCTGATGAGCTTTTTGTAAGCTTCGCCCACAGGCCGGATGTTGCGGTCCAGATCGTAGAGGCCCAGCGGGTTGAGGTTGCCGTTGTTTTCGCGCAGGGCCGTGTCCCAGTCCACTTGGTCGGTGAGCGAATACCAGGTGAAGCCCACGATGGGCACGCCGTCGTTGCGCACGCGCATCACGTTGGCCCACTCTTTCCAGAGCCAATTCACGGCCTCGTCGCCCCGCGGCCCCTGCCAGAGGTTGGTTTCGGTGTGCATCACCGGCAGGCGGTAGCGGTCGTAGTATTGGGTGGTAATGGTATGATAACCAAATATTTCGCCCGACGCCGTAGTGCTGCCGTCCTCGCGCACCCGGTGCTCGTTGGTTTGGTAGTAGTCGTTGCCCATGATGCACTGGTGCTTAAGGTTGTGCTCCAGAAAAAAATGGTACTCCTCGCGCGTCATACCGCTGTCCATCAGGTACTCGTACATGTCGGAGTCCACGCGCCGGCCGTAGTTGAGGTCGAGCGACAAGAAGCGCTTGGCGTTCATCAACTCGGCGGGCTTGATGGCGGCCGGGGAAGAGGCGTGGAAGTATTCCGACGACTCGCTCTGGATGAACAGCGCGTCGGGCCGCACCGCCAGGATGGCGTGCATGGCCAGCACGTTGGCCTTCACGATGTACTTGAGGGCCGTCACAAAGGATTGGTCGCTGCGCAGCTGCTCGTTCCACCAGCCGTAAAGGCCCGAAAACTCGGCGCAGATGTACATTTCGTTCACCGGCGTGTACAGCTGCACCCACGGGTAGCGCTGGGCGAAGGCCCTGGCGTAGTCGGCAAACAGGGCCGGAAACTCGGGGTTCTGGAAGTTGCCCAGCCAATCGGGCACCCCGAAATGGCACAAGTCCACGATGGGGACGATGTTGCGGCGGTGCAGGTCCCGAAACGTGTCGTCGGCAAACGACCAGTCGTACCGGCCCACGCCCAGCCAAGTGGTATGAATCGGGGGCCCGTAGCGCAAAAATTCGATGCCCAGCTCTTGCACTAAGTCGAAATCCTTCTGCCAGAACTTGTAGTGGCCACATTTTTCCATCTCGTCCACGCGCACGGTGCCGTTTTGAATGGTGGGATTGCTGTTTTCGATGCCGGTGGCAAAGAGAAATTGGGCTTCCATGAAAAAGGGAGAGAGACGGGGAAAAGCAGCAGAACAAAAAACCGGGAAACCGCGCATCAGGCAGCTTCCCGGACTAACGGAAAAGGGGCGGTCAGGGCTACTTATGCTTCTTTGCCGGCCGTGAAGTTGAGGCCAAAAAACAGGTTTTCCTTCAGCAGCGCGTTGGTGCGCCACAACCGGTTTTCGCGGGCCACCAAGTGCGGCACGTTGCCGGCCTTGAACATAAAGGGCGGAAACAGCCGGATGTACTGCACGTCGGCGGCCGGAATGTGCAGGCCCTGCCGGGCCAGCTCGCGCCGCCAGGTAGCCAGGCTGCGGATGTTCTCGTTGCCCGTAACGATCTTTTTTTTCAGCTGCTCGTCGTACATTTCGATGATGCGCTTGTTGCCCCGGCGCAAGTACAGCTTCAGGTTTTGCACCACGTTGCCGCCGTTTTCCTCCACGATAATGAGGTTGCCGTCGGGCCGCAGCGTCTCGCGGAAAATGCGCAACGCATCCTGCAAGGGTTCGAGGTGGTGCAGCGTGTCCTGAACGATGATGTGGTCGTAGGAAGCCGGGGGCGGGGGCGAGTCGAACAGGTTTTCGTAGCTGTAAGTAAAGCCCGATACGTCGCCAAACTGCGCCCAGTAGCGCAGGCGCTCCGGGATCTGGGCGAAGTAAAATTCCAGGGTCGTCCCGTGCACCTTGTAGCCGTTGAGGGCCAAGAAAATAGCCGTGGTGCCGTAGCCGCAGCCGCAGTCCAGAATGGCGGCATCCTTGCGAGGCAGGCGGTCCAGAATGTAGTGCAGGCGCTGCACCACGTAGGCTTTGCGAAACTCGAAGCTAGTGGGAGTCGCCAGGATTTTATAGTAGCTGGTAAGCTGCGGGTTGCCGCGCAATTCGTCTAGGAACAGGTCAAAAAACTCACTAACTGTCATAAGGAAACGAACGGCGCGCGAAAATCAGGGAAAGAAAGCAGGGAGTGGCGCTAACCGCGCGGCAAAGTTATACTTATACGGTCCGCTGCGGCCGTGGTAGGCGGGTGGGTACAGAGCCGGTTCTACTGTTTGGGTTATGCGTGTATGCTGCCAATTGGTCCAATAATTATTTTGCGGGACTGGCCCCGCCCCTACTCCGCCTGGGCCCGGCCCAGCACCCGCACCGTAGCGTACCCAACCAGCAAAAACGCGCCGAATACCATCGTGACGCCCCAGGTGCGGGGGTAGGTGAAGGGGTGCAGGAGCCGGCTCACAATGTCGTAGAACAGCGTGAGCGGGTTGGCCAGGATGTCCCAGGAGTTGTAGCGCAGGTAGCGGCCCAGGTAGATGCCGAAGCTGCTGAGCAGCAGCGCTACTGCGGCAAACGCCCAGCCGGCCAGGGCCCCCAGGCGCAGGCGCACCAGCGTTTGCATGTCGGCCAGCGAGGCGTAGGCCAGCATGAGGCCGTTCCAGGCGCAGGAGAGGATGAGGGCTAGGTCGAACCAGAGCGGGGCGTCGGGGCGTTCGTCGAGGTGGAAAAGGTCGGTGACGAGGTAGGGCGCGTTGGGGAAAAACAGCAGCCACGCCGCCCCCACCGGCAGCAGCACCCGCGCCCGCAAGGGCCCCCGGGCGAGGCCCAGCAGCGTGCTCAATCCGTAGGGAATAAGGGCCAGAAACAGGTTCCAGGCCAGGAACAGGAACCGGATTTGGTGCGTGGCCAGCACCCGCCCGGCAATCAAAAACAGGCTCAGGCCCACCGAGGCGGCCAGCACGAACAGCAGCGTAACGCGGGTGCGGGTGAGGGGCAGGGTGGGTTGCATAGCGACGAAAGTAAGGCCTGGGGCGCGGGCGGATCCCGGAGGCCCGCCTTGGAACGACACCATGATTCAATCGTGCAACGGTGGCGGGCCGGGGCCCGCGAACGGTCGGCGCGGGACAGGGCCCCGCGCCGGTGCGCACGCATAGCAGCAGGCCCCGGACCCCGGCGTACTTTTGCCCCGTCACTCACCCCCGCGCTCCCCAATGCCCTTTGCCCTTTCCCGCCGGTTTCGGCTGCCGTGCCTGCTGCTGGGGGCCCTGCTGCCGCTGGCGGCCGCTGCCCAAACGCCCGCTTCCGCCCCGGTCCCGGGGTCCGGGGCCCCCAAGCCGGCCGCCAAAGCCACCAAATCCCGCCCGCCCAAACCCGGCGAGCAGGAGGCCCGCTACCACGCCGGCCGGGCCCAGCTCGACCAAGGCAACTACGCCGACGCGCTGCTCGCGCTGGAGCCCCTGGCCCAGCCCGCCGCCCGTTTTGCCCGCGCCGCCGATGCGGCCTACCTCGCCGCCGTGGCCGATGCCCGCCTGCGGCAATGGGCCGACGCCGAGCAACTCCTTAACCTGCTGCGGGCCGAGTATCCCGCCTACCCCAACCTGTCCGAAGCCTTGCTGCTGCAAAGCCAGGTGTCATTTGAGCAGGGCGACTACGACACGGCCCTCAAAACGCTGGGGGCCGTCCCTGCCGGTCTGCTCGGGCCCGAGCGCGACGCCCTAAAAGCTGCTTACCTGCCCCACCTCAACGACCGCGCCACCTGGCAGCGCCTGCTGCGCCGCAGCCCCGACGATGCCGCCCTGGCCCGCGCCTACGCCGACCGCTTGGCCGCGCCCACCGGCTTCGGCACCGAGGCCGACCGGCCCCAGCTCGACGAGCTGATTGACAAGTTCAAGCTCGACCGCGCCCGCTACGCCGGGGCCCTGGCCCCCCGCCCCGTCCGCCCGGCGGCCC
This sequence comes from uncultured Hymenobacter sp., assembly GCA_964242665.1. GTDB lineage: Bacteria > Bacteroidota > Bacteroidia > Cytophagales > Hymenobacteraceae > Hymenobacter. Next base: position 19,399 of record CAXTBA010000048.1, on the reverse strand, counting down.
GCAAAACCAGCTACAACGTGGCCGTGCTGCTGCCCTTCGAACTGGACGACCCGAGTTGGCAGAAGCTGCGCAAAAACCAGTTCGTGACCGACCTCTACGCCGGCCTGCGCCTGGCCCAGGACTCGCTCCAGCGGGCCGGGCACCCGGTGCAGCTCTTCGCCTACGACACCGGGGCCGACACCCTGAAGCTGAAGCAGGTGCTGTCCCTGCCCGAGCTGGCCGGCATGGACTTGCTCATCGGGCCGGTGTACAAGTCGGGGGCCAAGCTGCTGGGCCGCTACGCCCAAGACCACCAGATTGTGTGCGTCAACCCGCTCTCGCAGGACGGCGATTTGGTGCTCGACAACCCCTGGCACTACCTCAATTGCCCCAGCGCGGCCACGCAAGGCCGGCTGGCGGCGCAGTTTGCCGTGGCGGCCTTCGGCACGGGCCGCCCGGCCGTGCTGCTGCACGAAGACAACCACGACGAAACGGCGTTTGCCGACGTGTACCAGGCCACGTTTGAGGCAATGGGCGGCAAGGTCAGCGCCCGCCGCCGCTTCAACCCCGACGTGGACGAGAGCCTGGCCGCCGCCGCGGCCGGGCTCGATTTGGCCGGCGCGGGCCACCTCGTGGTGGTCTCCGACAGCCGCAAGGCGGGCCCCTACTTTCTGGGCGTGCAACGCGGGGCCCCGGCTGCCACCCGGCCGCCGCTGCTGGCGTCCGGGGCCTGGCTCGACAACCCGCGCCTCGACCCCAGCCAACTCAACGGCCCCGGCGTGTACTTCGTGCAGCCCAAGTTCATCGACGAAGCGGGGCTCGGCTACCGGCGTTTCCGCCAGCTGTACTTGCAGCGCCAGCACCTGCCGCCCAGCCTCTACGCCGGCCAGGGTTTCGATATGCTCCTGTTTTTTGGCAACGCGCTGGCCCAGTTCGGCCCCGCGTTCCAAGGCAGTCTGGCCGCCGCGGGGGCCACGCCGGGGGCCGTGTTCCAGGGCTACGACTACCCCAACGGCTTCCGCGACAACCAGATCGTGCCCGTTACCAAGCTCGACGGCCTGGACGTGCGGGTGGTGAAATGAATTATGAATTGTTTACAACAAATAGACAGTGTCTCTGCAACAGCCTTTTAGGTAGCCATAATTCGTAATATGCTCAACCAACAAACGTCAGGTGCCCTTTTCACCCAGGCCCAGTCCCTGATTCCGGGGGGGGTGAACTCGCCGGTACGGGCTTTCCGCTCGGTGGGCGGCACGCCGGTGTTCATGCAAAGCGCCCAAGGGGCTTGGCTGACCGACGTAGACGGCAACCGCTACGTCGATTTTATCAACTCCTGGGGGCCCATGATTTTGGGCCACGCCCCCATTGAAGTACTCGACGCCGTGCGGGCGGCTTTACCGAACTCGCTGAGCTTCGGGGCCCCCACGCGCCGCGAGAGCGAGCTGGCCGAACTCATTATTGAGATGGTGCCCAGCATCGAAAAAGTGCGCCTCGTGAACTCGGGCACCGAGGCCTGCATGTCGGCCATCCGGGTGGCGCGGGGTTATACGGGGCGGGCCAAAATCCTCAAGTTTGAGGGCTGTTACCACGGCCACGCCGACGCGTTCCTCATCGCGGCCGGCTCCGGGGCCCTCACTCTGGGCACGCCCGACTCGGCCGGCGTGACCGTCGGCGTGGCCCAGGACACCCTGACGGTGCCCTACAATGACCTAGCCGCCGTGGAATCTGCCATCGCCGCCAACCCCAACCAAATTGCCGCCATTATCCTGGAGCCCGTGGTGGGCAACATGGGCCTGGTGGCCCCGCAGGGAGGCTTTTTGCAAGGGCTGCGGGCCCTCTGCACCCGGCACGGCATCGTGCTCATTTTTGACGAAGTGATGACTGGCTTCCGCCTCGCCCCCGGCGGGGCCCAGGAGCTGTTCGGCATCGTGCCGGACATGACCACGCTGGGCAAAATCATCGGGGGGGGCCTGCCCGTGGGGGCCTACGGCGGCCGCGCCGACATCATGAACCAAGTGGCCCCGGTCGGCAAGGTGTACCAGGCCGGCACGCTCTCGGGCAACCCACTGGCCACCGCCGCCGGCCTGGCCCAGCTGCGCCACTTGCAGCAACACCCGGCCCTCTACGCCCAACTCGACGCCACCACCGCCCGCCTGGCCGACGGCACCCGCCAGATTGCGCAGGAGCTGGGCCTAAACTACACCGTGAACCAGGTTGGCTCCATGTTCAGCCTGTTTTTTACGGCGGAGCCCGTCCACCACCTCGAAGACGCCAAGCGTTGCGACCTGCCCGCCTTCGGGCGCTACTTCCACGCCATGCTGGAGCGGGGCATCTACCTGGCTCCGTCGCAGTTCGAGGCCCTGTTCGTCTCCACGGCCATCACCGACGAGCTGGTGGAAATGTACCTAAACGCCTGCCGCGAGTCGTTAACCGAGGCCCATCGCGCCGGGTAGCGCCGGGGTTTGCGAGGTTAGAACAGGTTTCGCAAATAACTTGGTCTTCCGCTGCAAAACCTATCTTAACCTCGCGCGCCGACCTTTGCGTGCCGACTTCTTATACTTTATGCTGAAAATAAAAATTCTCGCGCTGTTGTTGTTCACCCAGCTGGCCCAGGCCCAAACGCCGGTCCAGGCCAATAAGGCGCTGTTCGACAAGACCGTGGACGAACTGAACTTCCGCACCTTCGAAACGGTGTACGACAAGTCCTTCACCCGCGGCAAGTTCCCCGTCACGCTGCGCACCGCCGCCGCCCGCCGCCAGTTCGACCAGTTTGGCGACAACGCCGCGCTGAGAAAGCTGTTCCAGAACTACAACGCCAGCGCCGAGCATTACAAAAGCCGCTTCGGCACGGGTCCCGTCACGCTGGGCGAGTTCGACAAGCAGCTCAACGGCATCTTGCGCGACCGCAACTTTGAATTTTTCATCCACGGCCTGCCGCGCGACGAGCGGGTGGCCCTCATCCGGGCCGAGGAGCGCCTCATCAAGCAAGCCGACGCGCAGTTCAATGCCGCCGGGGCCCCTGCCGACGCGGCCGCCGTGCCCGCCGCCGATGCCGAGGCCCCCGTGGCCGCCCCGCTCACCACCAACGACGACGCCAGCCCCGTAGCGCCGGCCGCCGCCACTACCCCCGGCAATGACGCAACCAGCGCCGCGCCCGAGCCGGCCGGCCCGGCCCCGCGCCACAACTGGCTCGACTACCTCACGTTCCTGCTCAGCCTGAGCAGTTTCCTGCTGCTGCTGCACCTCGTCGCCAACGTGGTGCCGGGCCTTCAGCGCCGCATCGATTACCTCACCCCCGAAGCCGGACCGGAGCCCGACGCCGCCCCGCAACCCGCCCCGCGCAGCCTGCTCAGCCGCCTGCGCGATGCCCGCCCTAAGCCCCTGCGCGACGACCGCTACGCCGACGACGATGAAGACGAAGCACCGGCTGCTCCCCACCCATCCGATTACGAATAGGGCCGCTGGCCACGCCCCTTTCTCTCGCCAGACGGCCGCCCCGGCCGTTGGCCGCCCACCTTTTTTCTATCCTGCGTTTTGATCCTGACCGACCTGCAAATTCTTGCCGAAATCGAAAAAGGCACCATCGTCATCGAGCCCTACGACTTGAGCTGCCTCGGCACCAACTCCTACGACGTGCACCTGGGCCGCTACCTGGCCACCTACCGCGACGCCGTGCTCGACGCCCGCCGCCACAACGAAATCGACACCTTCGAGATGGACCCGGCCGAGGGCTACGTGCTCCAGCCCGGCCAGCTCTACCTGGGCGTAACGGCCGAATACACCGAAACCCACGCCACCGTGCCCTTCCTCGAAGGCAAGAGCAGCGTGGGCCGCCTGGGCATCGACATCCACGCCACGGCCGGCAAGGGCGACGTAGGCTTCTGCAACCATTGGACGCTGGAAATCAGCGTGTCGGTGCCCGTGCGGGTGTACCCGGGCATGCCCATTGGGCAACTTATTTACTTTGCCATCCAAGGCGACGTGGCCACTTTCTACAACCGCAAGCCCAGCGCCAAATACAACCGCCGCAGCGACCGGCCCGTGGAATCGATGATGTGGCAAAACACGTTTTAAGTAAACCAGGCAGTCGTTTTTGTCGTTAGAATTGGGCCCGGGGCCGAGCGGGCATGGCCCGGTCCTTGCGTATTTACCAATCCAACGCATTCCTTCCAACAATGACCAACCACCTTTCTTTCGCCGCCCTGGCCCTTTTCCTGGCCACGGCGGGCCCCGCCGCCCGGGCTCAGCAGGCCAGTCCGCCCCAGGTACAGGTGCAAGACAAAACCCAGCCCAGCCCCCGCCTCAACCCAGCGGCCGACCGCGCCGAGCGGCTGAGCGACCTGATGGTGCGCGACCTGCGCCTCAACGGCTACCAGGCCGCCCGCCTGCGCGCCATCAACGCCGACAAAACCGGCAAGCTGGAAGCCGCCGAGCGCAAGAGTATCGGTAATGCCCCGGCCCTTGAACAACAGCGCGCCAGCATCCACCACGAGCGCGACCAGGAGTTGCAAGCCGTGCTCAGCACCGATCAATATTCCAGCTACTTCGACGCGCGCAACCGCTACGACAAGGCCGAACGTGACTACGCCAGCACCGCCAGCCAAGCCACCACCCAGGCCTTCATCAAGTCGGTACGGGACCCTGCCCCGGCCCGCGCCAACAACGCTACCATCGGCCCCGCCAACCCCAAAACCACCACCCGCCCCGCCGGCAACCTGGGCCGCAACGCCCGCTGATTTTTGAGCTGTTAGCTGATGGCTGTTAGCTTTTTTTATGGGTTTGTAAACTGAACTGAAGCCGCGCTAGAGACGCAAAAAGCCCTGCTGGCATGGCCAGCGGGGCTTTTTGCGTTTTGAATAGCCAAGGGTTTACGGAGCGCCGCCTAGTCGAATAAAAGCTGACAGCCATTAGCTATAAGCCACCAGCTCAACATTTCAGCTTAATCCTTGCTCCTGTTGGTCGAGGTAGTCGGACAGCTCTTTGCAGAGGGCCCGGATCTTTTTAGCCATTTCCACATCGTTGGTGGCCGTCACGATGTTTTCGGCCATTGAGCCCATGTTGTCCACGCAGAAGCGTTTCATCTCGTCGGTGGGCATGTCCTTGGTCCAGAGGTCAATCTTCATCGTGCCCACTTGCTCGCGGTCCCACAGCGCAATGTTGATGGCCTTGGCAAAGTGAATATCGGGCCCCGCATCCGTCGCCGACCAGCTGATGGCTTCCGGTATTTTCTGGTCGTCAAGGGCAATGCTAAAACGTATTTCGGATTTTTTCATGGTTCAGAAAATAAACAGGCCGTCATGCTGAACGAAGTGAAGCATCTCTCTTGCGGCAGTAATTAATTACTTGCGCAGTAGAGATGCTTCACTTCGTTCAGCATGACGGCCTAGTAGTCAACGCAATCAATAAGCAAAAAAGTTAAACGTAGTTGTTGAGCATTACCGGCATCACCAGCATCAGGATGCTCTCGTTCTCGTCGGCTTGGGCAGGCATGAGCAGGCCGGCGCGGTTGGGGGTGCTCAGTTCCAGCGTGATTTCGTCGGAGTCGATGTTGGAGAGCATTTCGAGCAGGAAGCGGGCATTGAAGCCGATTTCCATGTCCTCGCCGTCGTACTGGCAAGCCAGGCGCTCGTTGGCTTCGTTGCTGAAATCCAGGTCTTCGGCCGAGATGGCTAACTCGGAGCCGGCCAAGCGCAGGCGCACCTGGTGCGTGGTTTTGTTGGAGTAGATGCTGATGCGGCGCACCGAGTTCAGCAGCTCCTGGCGGTTGATGGTGAGCTTGTTGGGGTTGCTCACCGGAATCACGTTCTCGTAGTCGGGGTAGCGCTCGTCAATCAGGCGGCACACGAGGCGCATCTGGTTGAACGAGAAAAAGGCGTTGCTCTGGTTGAACTCGATGCGCACCGGGGCCGCCTCCGACGGCAGCACGCCTTTGAGCAGGTTGAAGGCTTTGCGCGGGATGATGAGGTTGGCAGTTTGGCCGGCCCCCACGTCCTGGCGGCGGTAGCGCAGCAGGCGGTGGCCGTCGGTGGCCACGAAGGTGATTTGCGCGTCGGCTAACTGCACCAGAATGCCCGTCATGGCCGGCCGCAACTCGTCGGTGCTCACCGCGAAGATGGTTTTGTTGATGGCCCGGGCCAGCGACGACGACGGAATCTCGACCGGGGCCGAGCCCTTTACCACCGGCACGCGGGGGAAGTCGGCGGCGTTTTCGCCGGCCAGCTTGTAGCGCCCGTTGGCCGAGCCGATTTCAATGGTGTAGGTTTCCTCGTCGATGGTGAACGTCACCGGCTGGTCGGGCAGGTTCTTGAGCGTGTCGAGCAAGATGCGGGCCGGGGCGGCGATGCGGCCGGTGTCGCGGGCTTCCACGGGCAACTCCGTAATCATGCTGGTTTCCAGGTCGGAGGCCGTAATCGTCAGCTTGCCGGCCTCAATCTCGAAGAGAAAATTTTCCAGAATGGGCACCACGGGGTTGTTGGTGACCACGCCGTTGATGCTCTGCAGCTGCTTGAGCAAGGCGGAAGACGAGACGATGAACTTCATAAGGCAGAGGCTAAGCGAGGGTTCGGGGACGGCAAAGATACGCGGCCGCCCCGGGCTTTGGAAAGGCCGCCGCGCTATCTTTAGAACAAGGTGCGGGCAAGCCGTGGGGCCCCGTCACTTCCTTTCCGGGCCGCTTAACTTTTAGGACCTTATGAGCAGAAAAACCATTTTGGCGGCCATCAACGCTCTGCCCGACCATTTCGAATTGGACGAGCTGATTGCCATTATTCACCCCGCCGCGAAGCCATTGCCGAACCGCAGTTAGGCCCGCACGCCGTGGTTAATGACCTCAGAACTCGCTACCAATTACCGCCGTTGGGCCAATTCTACCATTTGGCGCAACAACTGCTGCTGTTCCGTTAAGTGTTGGTTGCGCAGCTCGGCCAGGGCCAGCTGGTGCAGCAAGTGCTGGGTTTGCAGCGCCGCCCCGATAGCGGCATCGGCGGTGGGCGCGGCGGGAGGAACCACCCGAATAGAAGCCGGCAACGGACCGCTGGCGGCCGGGGCTGCGGGCGTTTCTTCAGCAACTGGTGCCGCAGTTGCTGCCGATGCAGCAAATAGCGGCGCGGGAGCAGGCGCTTTTTTCAGGGCCACGGCTGGGGCGGCCGGCGCTGTGGGCGCGACTTTCACAGTTGGAACGCCGGCAAGCAGCATGGGCCCCTGGCCTTCCATCAGCCAGTCTTTCGACACATTTGGGTAAACCTCAAACACCTTGCACAGCAAGTCGTAGCCCGGTTTGTTACGGCCGTCGATAAGGTGCTGGATGATGCTGGCCGTTTTGCCCAGCGACTGCGCGAAGGCGTTTTTGTTTAGGCCAACTTCCCGAATGAGTTGAGCGAAACGCAGGTTGACGGGGGCAAGCATAGACAAGACATTTGCACAAATGATAAGTTGTGCAAATGTATAACTATTAGTATCGACCCACCCTTGACCGACAGGGACCCCTATTCATAGCGCAGGCTTTCAATCGGGTCCAGCGCGGCTGCTTTGCCGGCCGGGTACGAGCCTGAAAGCAGGCCCACCGTTACGCAAATGGCCAGGCCCACCAGCATCCACAGCCAGGGCACGTAGAACGAGCCGCTGCCGATGAGCACCGCCACGCCGTTGCCGCCGAGCACGCCGAGGCCAATGCCCAGGGCCCCGCCGAGCACGCAAATCACGATGGCTTCGATGAGGAACTGCTGCCGGATTTGCACCGCTGTGGCCCCCAAGGCCTTGCGGACGCCGATTTCGCGGGTGCGCTCGGTCACGGACACCAGCATGATGTTCATTAGGGCGATGCTGGCCCCGAGCAGGGTGATGAAGGCGATGATGCCGCCGCCGACCCGCATCTTGCCCGACAGCTCGTCGAGGGTATTGGCCAGCGAGTCGCTGCTTTCAATGACGAACGAATCGGGCTGGCCCAGCCGGTCGTGGCGCACGTTGCGCATGGTGCCGGTGGCCTGGTCGAGCAAGTAAGGCAGCAGCGCCGGGCGCGAGCTGGCGGTTTTGAGGGCGTAGGTGAGGGCCCCCGAGCGGGGCAGCTGGTTGCCGGTTTCGAGCGGCAGCAGGGCCAGGCGGTCGGCCCCGCCCCCGCCCATGGAGGAACCGCTGGGGGCCAACAGCCCCACGATCTGGAAGCGCCGGCCCAGGGCCGTGACGTACTGGCCCACCGGGCTCTGGCGCGGAAAGAGCTTTGACCGGATTTCGTCGCCCACGATGACCACGTTGGCCCCGCTCGCCAACTCGTTTTGCGCAAAGCTGCGGCCCTGGGCCAGGTTGTAGCCCTGGATGCGCAGGTAGTTTTCGTCGCCAGCCACTACTTGCATGTTGGGATTGGTTTTTACGCCGTTGGCTTTGATTTCGGTGGCCCCGGCGATGAAGGCCGACACGCCCACTTCGGCCTCGGCGCCCATCTGGGCCTTGTACTGGCGCACTTGCAGCAGGCTGAGGATGGGGTACTGCTTGTCTTGCACGCCGCCGCGGCGGAAGCGGTTGTTGTAGCCCTTGGCCGTGATTTCGAACGAGTTGCTGCCCAGGCTGGCAAAAGTTTCGTTCAGCGAGTTTTTCATGGCGTCGATGCTGGTGAGGATGCCCACGAGCGCGAACAGGCCGATGCTGACGATGAGGGCCGTGAGCACGGTGCGCAGCAGGTTGCTGCGGATGGAGCGGAAGGCTTCGCGGATGTTTTCGAGCAGGTTCATGGCGGCGGGGGCCCGGCGCAGTAGGGCAAGGGGCCGGGCCAAAGTTCGGCGGCCCGCGCCTAACTTGAACCAGCGTTGCGGCCGCCTCGTTGGGCGGGTGCGTCTTTTCTTCGAAAATCATCCGAAAAACCCATGCGGCTTTCGCGTTTCCTGCTTTCGTTTTTTCTGGCCGTGGCCGGCCTGGCCGGGCCCCTGGCCGCCCGCGCCAACCACGTGTTCATCCCGATGGACAACACCCAGAAGGAATGCCTGAAGGCCTATGGCGTGGCCTTTTGGCTGTTGCAGCGCGAAGTACCCGTCGACTGGCTGCTTAACTACCGGGGCGGCTCGTTTGCCTTCGACGTGACGCCGGGGGCCGAAACAGAGCTGGCCGCCCGCGGCGTGAGCTACTCGGTCATCAGCGAGGCACAGTACGGGAGCATCTTGGCCGAAATTGCCGACGCCAACGCCAACATGGACGTGATGAAGTTGGAGAAAGTGCCCAAAATCGCGGTGTACACGCCCAAGGGCAAGCAGCCCTGGGACGACGCCGTGACGCTGGTGCTGGAATACGCCGAAATTCCTTACGATCGAATTTACGACGACGAAATCCTGAGCGGCGTGCTGCCCAAGTACGATTGGCTGCACCTGCACCACGAAGACTTCACGGGCGAGTACGGCAAGTTCTACGCCTCGTACCGCAACTACCCCTGGTACCAGCAGCAGCAGCGCGACGCCGAGGCCGCGGCCAAGCGCAACGGCTTTGCCAAGGTGAGCCAAATGAAGGGCACCGTGGCCGTAAAAATGCAGGAATTTATCGCTGGGGGCGGGTTTTTGTTCGCCATGTGCTCGGCCACTGACTCGTACGACATCGCCCTGGCCGGCCTGGGCGTGGACATGGTGGAGAGCATGTACGACGGCGACCCCGCCGACCCCAACGCCCAAAGCAAGCTCAACTTCAACCGCTGCCTGGCTTTCCAAAATTTCCAGCTCGTGCGCGACCCGTATCAGTACGAGTACTCCAACATCGACATGCAGCCCTACGAGCGGGGCCTAGGCGAGAGCAACGACTACTTCCAGCTCTTCACGTTCTCGGCCAAGTACGACCCCGTGCCCACCATGCTGACGCAGGACTACGAGAAGGTCATCAAGGGTTTCATGGGCCAGACCACGGCCTTCCGCAAGAGCCTCATCAAGCCCGACGTGGTGATTATGGGCGACACCAAGCAAACCGGCGAAGCCCGCTACCTGCACGGCACCCTGGGCAAAGGCACCTGGACGTTTTACGGCGGCCACGACCCCGAAGACTACCAGCACCTGGTGGGCGAAGAGCCCACCGACCTGGCCCTGCACCCCAACTCGCCCGGCTACCGGCTGATCCTGAACAACGTACTGTTTCCGGCGGCGAAGAAGAAGAAGCAGAAGACGTGAGCAGACGTTTGGATTTGCACTTAACCAAGCCGTCGTAGCAGGTCGTTTCGAAAGGCGTTTCCTCCTTTGTGCCCACCTTGCGGCCCAATCCCCGACCTTGCTTTTCCCGCATGAACGCTCCCGCCTCCAACTTCGGTTTTTCGGCCACCCCCGTTGACCAACGCACCGCCAACCCCCTGCCCCGCGCCGTGCTGCGGGCCAACAACTACCTGCTGCTCGACGGCACCTGGCGCTTCGAGGTGGACCTGGCCGACGCTGGCCTGCGTGACAACTGGGCCCTGGGCCACACCTACGCGCACACCGCCAGCTGGCCCGGCTCGGTAGAAGACCACCTGGCCCAGGCCCGCCAGGAGATTTTGCCCGCCTCGTGGCAAGACAACGTAGTGGCCTGGTACGAGCGCGAATTTGACCTGCCCGCTCGCGACGAGGACGACCCGCACTCGCTGTTTCAGCTCACCTTTGGGGCCTGCGGCTACGAAACGCGGGTCTGGCTCAACGGCTTTCCGCTGCGCACCATCGAGGGCGAAGACGTGCATTACGGCGAGTACACTTCGTTTTCGTTCGAGCTGCGCCACGAGTTTCTGCGGCCCGTGAACCGCCTTACTGTGCGCGTCGCCGACACGATGGACGCCGAGACGCCCCGCGGCAAGCAGGAGTCGCACGTGTACAAGCGCGGCGGCATCTGGTACCAGACCCAGACCGGGGCCGTGCGCTCGGTGTGGCTCGAAATGGTGGAGCGCAACCGCCTGCGCTCCCGCGTGGGCGTGGACTGCGTGATTGAGGACCGCCTCGTGCGCTTCAACCTCACCACCCGCATCCAGGACCCCGGCGCGTACACGCTGCGCTTGCAAGTGTTTGAGCGCGCCGCGCCCGCGCCCGGCCCGCTGGCCACGGCCGACTTCCCGCTGCTGCTGGCCGCCGGGCAGCGCGAACAGCGCGTGGTAATGGACCTGCCCGCCGAAACGCTCCTCTGGGGCCCCGGGGCCCCCAACCGCTACCGCCTGGTGGCCCAGCTGATTGACAACGAAGGCTACGCGGCCCAGATCGAAACCCAGTTTGGGCTGCGCAAGGTGGAGAGCCGGGGGCGGCAGGTATACGTCAACAACGAGCCGGTGTACCTCGACGGCATCCTCTACCAACCCGGCACGGCCACTTACGAGGAAATCCGCCGCCACTTCCACGCCATGCAGGCGCTGGGCTGCAACCTGGTGCGCGTGCACATCGCCGGCATCGACCCGCGCCTCTACAACCTGGCCGACGAGCTGGGCCTGCTGCTGTGGGTAGAAGTGCCGAGCCCCCACTCCTCCACCCCGCGCAGCCGCCAGAACCACCGCGCCGAGCTGATGCGGATGCTGGCCCTGATGGAGGCCCACCCGTCGGTGGTCATCTGGAGCCTCTACAACGAAGATTGGGGCTGCCAGGACATCGCCACCAACCCCGAAACCCGGGCCTACATCGTGGAGATGTACCACTACCTGCACATCAACCACCCCCAGTTTCTGGTGGTGGACAACGACGGCTGGCACCACATCTCCGACCGGGGCCGCTTGCAGTCGGACCTGCTCACGGCCCACCTCTACACCCCCGACCTGGGCCGCTGGCAGGAGTTGCTAGACCGCCTCGTGCGCGGCGAGCTGAACGGCACCGCGGCCTTCCCGCTGGTGGTCGGCGACCCGTTCTTTTACCGCCGCCAGAAGCCGTTGGTTGTGAGCGAGTGGGGCGGCTTTGGCTTTTCCGATTATGGGGGCCCCGCCGACGCCGAGGCCCGCACCAACAGCATCCGCGCTTTCAAGCAGGAGCTGCGTGCCCGGCCCATTGCCGGCGACGTGTACACCCAGGCCACTAATATCGAGGACGAGCGCAACGGCCTCATCAACTTCCACACCGGCGAGTTAGAGGTGCCGGTGGGCCTGCTGGCCTCGCAGCCGGCCGTGCCCGCCGCGCCGCAGCCGGCGTAGCAAGTAGTTAGTTGCCTGATTTTAAAAAGCCTTGTCCGTCATGAAAAAGATGTTAAGCTTAGTTGCCTTCGTGCTTTTCAAAACGGGTACTTGCTGCGCGCAAAACGGCGAAGTCAATTTTGATAAAGTCCGTTTCAACAACTTGGCTTTTTCTTCCAGCAAAGCTCGGATTATTCAACACCTCGGCAAGCCAGTCAGCGTTGCGGAACCCCGCTACGAATGCGGGGCACATTCGAGCGCCGAGCAAGGCAAAAAATTCTACGAGCTACGCTACGGGCAGGCTGCATTTATTGGCACCGCGACGAGCACTTACCAACTCGAGCACGTTACGTTTCCTGCTAATAGAAACGTGGTACTAAATTATGGTCAGTGGAAATTTACGCATCAAACCACTATTCAAGACCTAAAACGAGTTTTTGGCCCTTCGCTCGATTTGAACTCGCAAAAAAATGACGTGGTGCTGGTTTTGGTGCGCTCCAAATACGATGACGGGGCCATGTTTTCCTTTACCGCCGGCCTCTTGACCCGCTTTGAGTACTGGTCGCCCTGCTGAGCAATAGTTTTTCAATTATGTCCGGCCTTGGAAACCCCTGCCCCGGCGCGGGGGTTACCTTTGCGCAGCGCTGCTAACCGGCGCGCACCCAAGATGCCGATAACCGAAGAAGCCGTTCTCAAGGCCCTCAGCTACGTGGAAGAGCCCGACCTGGGCCAGGACCTGGTGACCCTCAAGATGATCGAGGGCATTCACATTGAGGACCTTACCGTAGCGTTTACCGTGGTCCTCACCACGCCGGCCTGCCCGCTCAAGCAGCTCATCCACGACGCCTGCGAGCGGGCCATCCACACAATGGTGGATAAAGACGCCAACGTGGTGATTACCATGACTTCGCGCGTGACTACTTTGCGCAACAACAACGAATTGCTGCCCGGCGTGAAGAACATCATCGCCATCGCCTCGGGCAAGGGCGGTGTGGGCAAAAGCACCGTTACGGCCAACCTGGCCGTGGCCCTGGCCGCTACGGGGGCCAAAGTGGGTTTGATCGACGCCGACATTTCGGGGCCCAGCATGCCGGTGATGTTCGGCGTGGAAGACGCCCGGCCCCACGTGTTCCAGGGCCCCAACGGCAAAAACCTCATCCAGCCCATCGAGCGCTACGGCGTGAAGCTGATGAGCATCGGCTTCCTGGCCCCGGCCGAAAGCGCCATTGTGTGGCGGGGCCCCATGGCTTCGTCGGCCCTCAAGCAGTTCATCACGGAAGTGGACTGGGGCGAGTTGGACTACCTGTTGCTCGACCTGCCGCCCGGCACCTCCGACATCCACCTCACGCTGGTGCAATCGGTGCCCGTAACGGGGGCCGTCATCGTGACCACGCCGCAGCGCGTGGCCCTGGCCGACGCCCAAAAGGGCCTCCAGATGTTCCGCCAACCCCAAATCAACGTGCCCGTGCTGGGCGTAGTCGAAAACATGGCGTGGTTCACGCCAGCCGAGCTGCCCGACAGTAAATACTATATCTTTGGCGAGAACGGCGGCCAGCGCCTGGCGCAGCTGCACGACGTGCCCTTACTAGGCCAGCTGCCGCTGGTGCAAAGCATCCGCGAGAGCGGCGACCAGGGCCAGCCGGCCGTGCTCGACTCCACTTCGGTTGTCGGCCAAGCATTCGCCGCGCTGGCCGAAGCCGTGGCCCGTCAAGTTAGCATTCGCAACAACATCGCGCCCAAAACCACGGTGGTGGAAATGCAGCGGTGAAAGGAAATTATAAATTTTGAATTATAAATTATAATATGAATTAAGCCGTTTTCTAAAAGAGCTTTGCTTCATTTATAATTTGAGAGTTCTCAATTTATAATTCAAAATTCAAAATTTATAATTCCAAAAAATGGATACTGTTCGCGCCCGCGTTGAAGCTGCCCTCGACGGCTTGCGCCCTTACCTGGCCACCGACGGCGGCAACGTGCGCGTGGCCAACATCACCGCCGACGGCGTGTTGCAACTCGAATGGGAAGGGGCCTGCGGGGCCTGCCCCATGTCGCCGATGACCCGCGCCGGCCTCGAAGACACCGTGCGCAAGGCCGTACCCGAAATCACGGCCGTCGAAGCCCGCTAGGTACTTCTTTTGAATTGCCTGCCCCGGAGCGTTGCTTTGGGGCAATTTTTTGTGTCTATTTGGGTGATTTTGTTGTCATTCCGAGCGCTGCGGGAAATCTGGCTGGCCATTCACAGGCCCTGGCCGGATTGCTCACGGCGCTCGGAATGACGGTTTTTGGCTAATTTTCGCTCCTCCTTTTTCTTTTGCATGTCCGCCAACGCCCTGAACGCCCCCGGCCTCCGCGCCTGGATTGACATCCCGTTCCAGCACGATTTCCCCATCCAAAACCTGCCGTTCGGCGTGTTCGAAACCGACGAGCGGGGCCCCCGCCTGGCCGTGGCCATCGGCGACTACGTGCTCGACTTGTACGTGCTCTGCCAGTTCGGCTTTTTCGACGACCTCACCGAGCTGGGCGACGCCCAGCCGCAGGTATTTCGCCGCGGCTCGCTGAACGCCTTCCTGGAGTTGGGCCGGCCGGCGTGGCGGGCCGTGCGCCAGCGCGTGAGCGAGCTGCTGCGCCACGACAACTCCGACCTGCGCGACCACCCCGAAGCCGCCAAAGCCGCCCTCCTCCGCCAGCGCGACGTGGCCCTGCTGCGCCCCGTGAAGCCGGCCAACTACACCGATTTTTATAGCAGCTTGGAGCACGCCACCAACGTGGGCTCCATGTTTCGCGACCCGGCTAACGCGCTACTGCCCAACTGGCGGCACCTGCCGGTGGCCTACCACGGCCGCGCCAGCAGCATCGTGGCCAGCGGCACGCCCATCCGGCGGCCCCGGGGCCAGCAAATGGCCCCCGGCGCGGACGCACCCACCTTTGGCCTCAGCCAGGAACTCGACTTTGAGCTGGAAATGGCGTTCATCGTGGGCACCGGCACGGCCCTGGGCGTACCAGTGCCCATCGAGCAGGCCGAGGAGCACATTTTCGGGCTGTGCCTGTTCAACGACTGGAGCGCCCGCGACCTGCAAAGCTGGGAATACGCGCCGCTGGGGCCCTTCCTGGGCAAAAGTTTCGGCAGCAGCGTGGGGCCCTGGGTCGTGACGCTCGACGCACTGGAGCCCTTCCGCACGGCTGGCCCGGCGCAGGAGCCCGCGCCCCTGCCCTACTTGCAAGCCGGCGGCGACCACCACTTCGCCATTCAGCTCGAAGCCGCCCTCACGCCCGCCGATGGCCCCGAAACGGTGCTGGCCCGCCCCCATTTCCAGGGCCTGTACTGGAGCATGGCCCAGCAGTTGGCCCACCATACGTCCAACGGCTGCAACCTGGAAGCCGGCGATATCTGCGCTTCGGGCACCATCTCGGGGCCCACGCCCGACGAGCGCGGCTCACTGCTCGAATTGGCTTGGCGCGGCACCACACCCGTGCCCCTGGCCGACGGCACCACGCGCAGCTTCCTACTCGACGGCGACACGGTGACGTTGCGCGCCTACGCCGAAAAAGACGGCGTGCGCATCGGCTTCGGTGAGGTAAGTGGCACCATCGTTCCTGCGCACGAACAATTTAATTGAGAGCGCAGCTTAGTTGACAGCGTAGCAAATGGCCGCGAAAGAACGGTCATGCTGAGCGCAGCCGAAGCATCTCTCCCGCTGAGTAATTATTACTGCCGCAGTAAAGATGCTTCGACTGCGCTCAGCATGACCGTTCTTAAACACATTACTTTTCACACATTTCTAAATCCATGTTCAGTGCATCCGGTCGTCGCGCACGGGCAAATTCATTACGATATCACCTTCAATTTTCAGCAGTTCCTGCAAGCGGGCGTCCACGTCGTATTCGGCGCAGTATTCTTTCGCTAAATCGACGTAGCTCACGAAATGGCCGGCTTCCGACACCATTAATTCGTAGTAAAACTGGCTTAGCTCAGGGTCGGGGATGTGCTTCCAGAGCAGCTTGAACCGTTCGCAGCTGCGCGCTTCGATCAGGGCCGATACCAGGAGCTGGTCCAGGAGTTGACGCTCGCGGGCCCCTCCTTTGCGCACGTGGGCCAACAATTGTACCACGTACTCGTCGCGCCGGGGCCGGCCCAGTGCGTGGCCGCGCTTGCGCAGCTCGTCGAGCACGCGCTCAAAATGGCTCCACTCCTCGGCCACCAGCAGCGTCAGCTCGTCTACCAAGCGGGTTTTCTCGGGGTAATGGATGATCATGCTGATGCCGGTGCTGGCCGCTTTTTGTTCGCACCAAGCGTGGTCAACCAAAATATCCTCGATGTTTTTGCTGGCAATATCCACCCAACGCGGGTCGGTGTTGAGCTTTAATTTCAGAATTGTTTTCATCGCGGATTATGCAGATTAATTGAAGAACCTCCAATTCAGCCCAAATTGAAACCGGCGCGGGTAGGCAGGGTAAAACGGTGAAGCAAAGTAACCCGCCCGCCCCAGGCCCTGGTTGAAGTAAGGCACTTTCAAAAACACCGAAACTGCCTTGATATCGGCCACAAAAAAAGCGCTGGCAACAGCGTAGCCGCCCATCTTAAAATTGTCCTGCAAATAAAACTGCTGCGTACTGGGGCTGTAGTTGTAACCTTTAAATTCGGATTGATAGTAAAGCTCCAGGCCCGTTTGGGTGAACATGGCCTTGCCGAAAATATAGCTTTGGTAATAAACCCGCGACTCGGTAACGAGGAGGGGAATGCGAAGGCCTTCGCCATCCTTGCCGCCGGCGTTGCCGCCTGTATAAGTGGCCTGATTATCAAAAGCAAAACGGCCGAATCGCACCCGGTGCCGGGCGGTGACAATTAATAAATTCTTTGCGTCGTTACCACCCAACTGTGCTGGCTCGCCATCTTGACTCAGTTTTTGATTCCGCGTACTATCCTGACGATAATATACAAGGTTGTTAATCCTCACGCCAGAGACGCTAGCATCGAATGAATGATCAGCAAAGCCCGGAAGTGGCAACCGTAGCCGGCCCGTGAACTGTTGTGTAGTCGTGTTATTGAACGTGGCATTACCGTTTTTATCGGCATTGTGCCAAGTATAATGATTGCCCACGAATTCGCGTTGCGTGAGTGTAGGAGAGTAAGATGACAGTAGTACTTCGCCCGATAGAGGACCGGTATGCACGGTGCCGCGCAGCCAATACTCACTATTGCTTATCGTTCTAAAAATGCTATCACGAAGCTGTTTCAAATCAGGCACTTTGAGTTCGCCAGTTACCTCTACAGCATAGATAGTATGGTAATTAAATGCCAACGTACCACCCACGAATTCCTCGGTGTAACTCCGTATCGGAATCGCCTGCCTCAAGGCCGTACCGGGGGTGGGTATCCCAGTCGGCGTAATTGGCGGAATAGTTATCATGTGATTGAGGTGGGTTATCAACAGACCATCGCGCAGCCGCCCGTACACTCGGTATTCTAGCGTCGAGGTGTGGCCCATTAACCCAACTGTGTTTTCCAACTGCTTATAGTCGGCTCGGTCGAGGGTGATACTGCGGGTGCTGTCTGCTCTGGGATAGAACAGCAGGGGCCCGCTTAGATCGTAGGGAATGGCCGCGTCGGAATAGCCGTTGTACTGGCGGCGGGCGTCGAAGATGTAGTACACCGTCAGGCCCCGGCCCAGCAGGCGGTAGCTCTGGAAAAGGTGGAACTGCTCCCGGTCTTCGGCATTTTGCGCTCCGGTGAGGTACACCCGTTCGCTGCTGTAGTTGAATAGGTTGCCGGGATAAGGATTCACGGGGTCCGTAATCTCCAACGGCAGCGGCCATACCCCGCCCTGCTCCACGGCGCGATGGCTCGACGTATTGATGTTGGCCAGCAGGTGGTAGCGGCCGTCCTCGGATTGGTAGCGGGCGAAAAATAGCACGTTGCTGTGTTCCACCAAGCCCACGCCGCCCACGGCCCCCGACGTGGTGCCGATGATTTTGTTGGACGCGATGCGCTCGTAGGCGGCCCCCACGCTGAAATTCTTTTTTAGGCTGCGGCTGTAGCTGATTTCAAATACCTGCTCGCCGGACGACGACTGCACCACCCGAAAAAACGAGTAGGGCGAGCGGCTGTCGTAGTACGGCACCTGGGCCGCGTCGCGGGCGTATTTATCGAACACGTTGCGCCCGAGCCGGGCCCCCAGCTGCAAGTTGGGCTGGTACAGCAGCGGCCGCGAAGCCGAGCCTACCGTGCCCAAGTCCTGCTGAAACGTGGAATCGTGGAACCAGAACCGCGCCTGCGGCCACCGCGTGAGGGTGGTGTCGATGAGCACGCCTGCGGTGGAGTCGCGCAGCACGTCGGCCTCGTAGATGACGCGGGTGGTTTTGGGCCCGTACAGCACCTTGGTCGAGTCGTCGACGACTTGGGCGCGGGCCCCCAGGGCCATCAGCAGCACCAGGGCCAGCAGCGCGGCCCTGGCCGCCCATCCGCTGCGGCAGCGACTCAAAAAAAACAGGAAGTAGTGCAAGCGGTCGGAAGCTAAACGGCGCGAGGCCGGGGCAAAGCAGAAAAACAAATTATAACGGGACGCTTCAGGCTGGAACCGGCCCCGGCGGTGCGGGCAGCCGAGAGCGCAGGATCTCGGCCCCTTCTCCCCGCAACGCCGCCCGCACCGCGATGGTATAGAGCGGCAGGCCGGCCAGCGCGGCAGACAGCGCCGGATCGGCCAGCCGGGTCGCGTCTTTAGTGGTGGTAAAAATAGGCCAGCCGGGCCGCCAGTGCGCCCGCAGCGCGGCCAGCTCGGCGGGCTGGAAGGCGTGGTGATCGGAAAAATCGGCGTGGTGGACGATGGTAAAGCCTTCGTTTTCCAAATGTTCGTGCAGGGGCCCCGGCTGCGCGATGCCGGTGAGCAGCAGCGCTGGACCGGGCGCGGGCGGCCCGGCCGCCGCGGCCGTGATGGCCTGCGGCGCGCCGTATTCATACGTCGAAAACAGCACTGGCACGCCGGGCCGGGTGTAGCGCCCAACGCGCCGCGCCACGGCCGCCCGCGCGGCCTCTGGGGCGTTGGGCGGGGCCTTGGTGACGATAACCGCATCGGCCCGGCGGGCCCCGGCGCGGCTTTCGCGCAAGCGGCCGGCGGGCAGCACGTGGTCGGTGTAAAACGGCCGCGCCCACTCGGTGAGCAGCAGGTTGAGGGCCGGGCGCACGGCCCGGTGCTGGTACGCATCGTCGAGCACGACGACGGTGGTGTCCGGGTATTTTTGCAACAACAAGGCCACCCCGAGGCGGCGGGCTTCGGCCACGGCCACGGGCACGCCCCGGGGCCCCAACTCCCCAAAATACTGCCACGGCTCGTCGCCCACCGTGGCGGCCGAATC
>CAXTBA010000047.1:0-24856 GCA_964242665.1 uncultured Hymenobacter sp. | reverse complement strand
GCCCTGCCCGACGAGCTGGACGCCGTGCTGCAAAAGATGCCCGCCATCCGCCGGCAGCTGGCCGGCGACTTTGCCCGAAAAGTAAAGGCCCTGGACGCCGTAACGGCCGGCCTGGCCGGGGGCCCCGGCTACGTGGCCCCCGCCACGCGGCGCTGGCGGCGGCTGGCCGTGGGCGCGCTGCTGGCCGCCGGGGCCCTGGCCGTGGCCCGCTGGGGACCGCCAGCAGCCAAACCTTTGGGTGAAGGCAAGTGGGACAGGTAATTACCAGACAATAGTTTATGCACGAGATTACGCCCGAGCTGTACGTGGTGGGCGCGGGCCCCGGCGACCCGGAGCTGCTCACCCTCAAGGCCTACAAGGTGCTGCAAACGGCGGCCGTCATCCTCTACGACAACCTCGCCAACCAGGCCCTGCTGGCCCTGGCCCCGGCGGCCTGCGAGTGCATCTACGTGGGCAAAAAACCTTATGGCGCGTACACGCCCCAGGAAACCATCCACGAGTTGATCCGCGAAAAAGCTTTCTCGCACGGCCGCGTGGTGCGCCTGAAGGGCGGCGACCCGTACATTTTTGGGCGCGGGTTCGAGGAGGTGCTCTTTGCCCGCAGCCACGGCATCGCCACGCACTACGTGCCGGGCATTTCGAGCATGCAGGCCTTGGGCTTTGAGGACATTCCCCTCACGCACCGCCTGGTGAGCGAGGGCGTGTGGGTGCTGACCGGCACCAAAAAAGACGGGGCCCTCTCGGCCGACCTGCGCCTGGCCATGCAGAGCAACGCCACGGTGGTCGTCTACATGGGCCTGAAAAAAGTCGCTGAAATCGCCGAAACCTACCGCGAAATGGGCCGGGGCGCCACGCCCGCCGCCGTGGTGCAGCACGTGTCGCTGCCCCAGCGCAAGGCCGCCACCGGCCAGGTGCAGCACCTGCCCGAACTGGTGGCGGCCCACGGCATCACTTACCCGGCGCTCATCGTCATTGGCGACGTGGTGGGCCTGGGGCGGGAAATTAAAAATTAAAAATTACGAATTAAAAATCAGCGGTGGGCGGCCGTGCTTTGGGCAGCTTCCGGGGGCCAGGGAGGTGTAAAACGGGCCCGAAAACACGCAGGGACCTTTTCGATTTTGAAGTACCCTCAGCCCAGCGCCTTGCTGATTAGCGCCAGGGCTTCGGGCGTGAAGGGCAACTGCAAGGCCAGGGCCTGGCCCTGGGCCGTCATCTTGGGCCAGGTTTTCTGCACGATTTCTATCACTTTGCCTTCGGGGTGCCGGGCGGCGAAGGGCAGGAAGTAGTATTCCAGGAACACCAGGCACACCACGTCTTCGAGCAGCTGCACGTCGGGGTCGTCGGCCAAGCGCAGCTTTTGCACCAGCTGCTGCACGCGGGCGATGGTGGCCGCGTCGTAGCCCACCGCGGCCAGGAGCTGGCCGGCCAGCTCGGCGTGGTATTTTTTGAGGGCGTTGCGCCAGCGGTGGTAGCCGGGGCGGTCCAGCGGAAAATCGTGGCGCGGGATGGCCCAGCGGCGGATGTGCTGGCAGCGGGCGGCCAGCTGCACGGCCTCCGGCGCGTTGGGGGCCACGCGGGCCAGGCAGGCGCTCATGCGGGCGGCGTACAGCACTTCCTTGGGCCAGGCGCGGCCGGCGGCGTCGGCGTCCTGGTTGGGGTCTTCGGCGTTGGCGGCGTCGAAGGCGGCGAGGGCCGCGGCGAAGCGGGCGGGGTCGGGCAGGGAATTCATGCGGACGCGCATCGGAGCGCGTTTGCAAAATAGCACCCGCGTCCCGGGTGTTGGGTTCGGCAACTGAATTTCCCAACCGCCGGGCCCCGCTGCCCGGCCGGCGGCGTGGTTTTTTGCTGGTCTTCGGCGCGCCGCGCCCGGTAAAGTCGCCAAGCGTTTGGCACAACCAGCCGCTCGCCCAACCGCTCCGGGGGCCTATATTACGCCAGCCAAAACCGCTGCCGCGCTTTATGACGAACCCCGCCGCCCCCGGCCTGAAAAAAGCGCTGACGCCGTGGCACCTGTGGGCCCTGGCCGTAGGCTTGGTCATTTCCGGCGAATACTTCGGCTGGAACTACGGCTGGGCGGTGGCCGGCCCGGTGGGTTTTCTGGTGGCCACGCTCGTTGTCACGGTGCTGTACGTTGCGTTCGTCTTCAGCTTTACGGAGCTGACGACGGCCATTCCCAGCGCGGGCGGGCCGTTTGCCTACGCGCACCGGGCGCTGGGGCCGGTGGGCGGGCTGGTGGCCGGCTACGCCACGCTGGTCGAGTTTCTGTTTGCGCCGCCGGCCATTGCCTTTGCGCTGGGCAGCTACGGGCACTTTCTAGCGCCGGCCCTGGCGGTGCTGCCCACGGCGCTGGGCTGCTTCGCGGTGTTCACGCTGATTAATCTGCTGGGCATTAAGGAATCGGCCACCTTCTCGCTGGTGGTGACGGTGCTGGCCGTGGGCGAGCTGCTGCTGTACCTGGGCTTGGTGGCCCCGCACTTCCGGGCCGGAAATTTCCTGGCCCACCCGGTGCCGCTGCGGGCGGGCGGCGTGCTGGCGGCCCTGCCGTTCGCCATCTGGTTTTACCTGGCCATCGAAGGCGTGGCGCTGGTGGCCGAGGAGGTGCGCGACCCCCGGCGCAGCATTCCGCGGGGCTACGGCTACGGCCTGGGCACGCTGGTGGCCCTGGCTCTGGGTGTGCTGGTGCTCACCGGCGGCGTGGGCGACTGGCGGCCACTCAGCCGCCTCGACTACCCTTTGCCGGCCGCCCTGGCCCTGGCACTGGGCCCCGGCAGCCACTGGATCCGGCTGTTTGCCAGCATCGGCGTGTTTGGGCTGGTGGCCTCGCTGCACGGCACCATCATCGGCGGCTCGCGGCAGGTGTTTGCCTTGGCGCGCGGCGGCTACCTGCCCGGCGCGCTGGCCCGGCTCAACGGCCGCCAGGCCCCGCACTGGGCCCTGGCGGCGGGCGCGGCCGTGGGCGGCGCGGCCTTGCTCACCGGTACCACCGACCAGGTCATCGTCCTCTCCGTGCTGGGGGCCCTGGTGATGTACGTCGTGAGCCTGGGCAGCCTCTTCGCCCTGCGCCGCCGCGAGCCCGACCTGGTGCGCCCGTTCGCCGTGCCGGGCTACCCGTGGGTGCCGCTGCTGGCCCTGGCGCTGTGCTTGCTCAGCCTGGGGGCCCTGGTGTACTTCAATCTGGTGCTGAGCGGGGTTTTCCTGGCGGGTTTGCTGGGGCTGCTGGGGGTGTTTGTAGGGCTGAGACGGCCCCGGCGGGTTACTTTGTAAGTGTATATACCCAGCTATGAGAAGCTCCTATTATACTTGGTTGGTGAACGTGCTTCGGCTGGTTGCTTCTTTGCCAGCCGTGCAAATGCGTTATTACCCGAGTGGAGTTGTTGTTACAGACGAAATAGCGTTGGATTATTCGGATGCGTTCCTGCAAGTGAAAGGCATGGTTGAAGGCGAGGAACTCTCGTTGGAACGAGCCAAGGACCTAAAAAAACTGAACGATATGTTTGATAAGATGTCCGCCTCGCCTGGCGCATGGTCCGAGGAGGCCCTTTTTCACGATGAACGCTGGAATGATACCAGGGCCGAGGCGCTGGTGATATTGGAAGCGTTGGGCGAACGATACGAGCCACCCCTGGCCAGCGGGGACACGTTTATCTTTTAGCCGTTTACAGATTTGCAACCCGGTCAAGTCGTTGCCATGCCCTACCGCCACACCGTCCGCCAGCGCACCTACGCCTTCGACGACCTGCAAACGCTGCTGGCGCGGGCTTCGCCGCTGCGCTCGGGCGACGTGCTGGCCGGCGTGGCCGCCGCCACCTACGAGGAGCGGGTGGCCGCCCAGTGGGCCCTGGCCGACGTGCCGCTGCGCGATTTCCTCCATAACGCCCTGGTGCCCTACGAGCAGGACGAGGTGACGCGCCTCATCATCGACACCCACGACGCGGCGGCGTTCGCCAGCGTCGCGCATTTCACCGTGGGGCAACTGCGCGACTGGTTGCTGTCCGACGGGGCCGACGGGGCCACGCTGCGCGCCCTGGCCCCCGGCCTGACGCCGGAAATGGTGGCCGCCGTGAGCAAGCTGCTGCGCAACCAGGAGTTGATTGCCGTGGCCCGCCGCTGCGAGGTCGTCACGCGCTTTCGCAACACGCTGGGTTTGCGCGGGCACCTGGCCACCCGCCTGCAGCCCAACCACCCCACCGACGACCCGCGCGGCATCGCCGCCAGCCTGGTCGACGGCCTGCTCTACGGCAGCGGCGACGCGGTCCTCGGCATCAACCCGGCCACCGACAGCACCCAAGCCGTCGGCAACCTGCTGCGCATGCTCGACGCCGTGCGCGCGCAGTACGCCATCCCCACGCAGTCGTGCGTGCTGTGCCACGTCACCACGGCCTTGCAGCTGATGGCGCAGGGGGCCCCGGTGGACCTCACCTTTCAGTCCATCGCCGGCACCGAGGCCGCCAACGCCAGCTTCGGCATCAACCTGGCCGTGTTGCAGGAAGCCTGGGAGGCCACGCTTGCGCTCAAGCGGGGCACGGTGGGCCAGGACGTGATGTACTTCGAAACCGGCCAGGGCAGCGCCCTCTCCGCCAACGCCCACCACGGCCTCGACCAGCAAACCTGCGAGGCCCGGGCCTACGCCGTGGCGCGCCGGTTCCGGCCGCTGCTGGTGAACTCGGTGGTCGGCTTCATCGGCCCCGAGTACCTCTACGACGGCAAGCAAATCATCCGGGCGGCCCTGGAGGACCACTTTTGCGGCAAGCTGCTGGGCCTGCCCATGGGCGTGGACGTGTGCTACACCAACCACGCCGAGGCCGACCAGGACGACATGGACACGCTGCTCACCCTGCTCGGCGTGGCCGGCTGCAACTTCGTCATGGGCGTGCCCGGGGCCGACGACATCATGCTCGGCTACCAGTCCACTTCCTTCCACGACGCCCTGTACCTGCGCCGCGTGCTGGGCCTGCGCCCGGCCCCCGAGTTCGAGGCTTGGCTGCAACAACAGGGCATTTTCGACGCCCACGGGCGGCAGCTGCCCGCGTCGGCCGCGCGGCAGCTGCTGGGCGAGCTGCCGGCGGCCCTGCGGTAACCGGCCCGGTTCAAATCGCATAACATTAAATTTATATAATTTAATGTATCTTGCCCGGCGTGCCCCATGAGCCGATCGGTCGCGCAAGAAGCAGCTCCTGATGGGCAGTGAGCCACAAATTTTTTCGCTGACCGTCAGTTGGTTGGCGTGGAGGACGTTGCTGCGGTACTGCGGGTGCTTCTCCTGGTTTTACGCGTTGCTAACCCGCCAATTCCAATTCTATGAAAAGAAACCATTTCCTGCAAGCCTGCTTCGCCACCGGGGCGCTGCTGGCTTTTCCGGTTGCGCGGGCGGCCCAGGCGGTGCGCCGCTCCCGCACGGGCAAGGGCTTCACCGTGAAAGCCGCCCAGGACCGGTCCGGCCAGCCCATGTCCTTGTTCGAAGGCGACACCTTCCTGACCAAAATCGCCACGGCGGACACTGCCGGCGACCTGTACGTCTTCGAGTCGCGCCGCGTGAAAGAGGGCGGCCCCTCGCACCACTACCATTTCGACCAGGACGAGTGGTGGTACGTGCTGGCCGGCGAGTTCCTGATCAAAGTCGGCGACACGGTGTACGAAGCCAAGGCCGGCGACAGCGTGTTCGGGCCCCGCATGGTGCCGCACAGCTTCGCCAAAGTGGGCGCGGACGAAGGCCGGCTCCTGATGGTGTTCCAGCCCGCCGGCAAAATGGAGGAGTGCTTTCGCCAAATCAGCCAGGGCGTCACCCGGAACATGTCCGAAGCCGAGCAGGACGCCTTCCGGGAAGCGCACGGCTTCAAGCGGGTGGGGCCGCCCCTCAGGCAAGCCAAGCGCATGGTCGACAAATAAAATATGGGTTGTTACGGGCACGTATCCGCGTAGCTTCGCAGTGTGAAACACTCCCTGCTTGCCGTGGTATTTGCCAGTACTGTGCTGATCGGCTGTTCCAAATCCGCTGATCCAGCAACAGCACCAAGTAGCCCGAACGTAGGCCTTCAACTGTTGTTGTTCAGCGTTTATCCCGATGGGACACCCAATGGAGGTGAGGTGCACGACATCAGTAAGTTTACCCCCGATGTTGGCAACAGCGTGGGCGGCATTGGGGCCGGGTCATTGCGCGTGGACCCGACCGGCGGGCAGTTCTTCGTAACGGGCCACAAGTTTCGCGTCGAGTTGCCGCAGAACCCGGGTACCGCTCCCAATGATGCCGTTTATTTTTCGATCGCCGAGGGCGACACAATGGCAACTGTTTACAGTGCGGACCGCACCAATGTGGTCAGTGTTTTCATCGCCACTCGCAACGCCCAAGTTGCGGTTTCGCCCCGAACTAATTTAACTTCTCAAGTGGAAGACGCACGGCGGGTGCTGGTACGCAGCAACTCATTGCGTGTTATTATCATTCCATAACCCGTGGCTGGGGAATAAAGAGTCCCGCTGGCCAGCGAAGCTCCTTATTGCACGTTATTGCACGAAATTTTATGTAAAAAATCGGTGTGGTTTTGGGACCATGAGGTGCCGTCCGTGCCCCATCGGCCGATTTTACCGGCCTTTACCCATGTCCGAAACGCCCGCCCCGCTGCCCGACGCCCCGGAGCCCGACCCCTGGGCGGCCCTGCAAGCCTTCACCGCCGCCCGCATCGGCCTGGGCCGCACGGGCACCAGCGAGCCGCTGCGCGCGGCGCTGGCTTTCCGGCTGGCCCACGCCCACGCCCGCGACGCCGTGTACTCGGCCCTGGAAACCGAAAAGCTGCTGGCCGACTTGGCGGCGCTGCAACTGCCGGTTCATCAAGTAAAAAGCCAAGCCAAAAACCGGCAGGAATACCTCCAGCGCCCCGATTGGGGCCGTCGCTTGGCCGCGGACTCGGCCGCGCTGCTGGCCGACCAAGCGCCCGGGGCGTGCGACGTGGCCGTGGTGTTGGCCGACGGCTTGTCGGCCGCGGCCGTCAACGACCACGCCGTGCCGCTGCTGCGCCTGCTGCTGCCGCCGCTGCGCGCCGCCGGCCTGCGCCTGGGGCCCGTGGCCCTGGCCGAGCAGGCCCGCGTGGCCCTGGGCGACGAAATCGGGCAGCGGCTGGGGGCCCGGCTGGTGCTGGTGCTCATCGGGGAGCGGCCGGGGCTGAGCGCGCCCCGCAGCTTGGGCGCGTACTTCACCCACGGCCCCCGGCCCGGCCTCACCGACGAGGCCCGCAACTGCGTGTCCAACATCCGCCCCGAGGGCCTGGGCTACCCGGCCGCGGCCGCCAAGCTGTCCTTTTTGCTGCGCGAGGCGCTGCGCCTGGGCCTTTCCGGGGTGGGGCTGAAGGACGGGTCGGATTTGTTGCCCGCGCCGTAGCCGGCCCGGGCCGGTTGGGCGCTTACTTTGCGGTTTTCAGCGGCCGCCCATGATTGCGTTAGAACCCTTTACCCCCGACGATTTCGCGCAGCTCATCGCCTGGATCGACAACGAGCGCCTGCTCACCGAATGGAGCGGCTCGCTGTTCGGGTTCCCGCTCACGCCCACCGACCTGGCCTGGTACATCCGCGGGGCCAACGACTTCGCCGCTCCCGACGTGCTGATTTACAAAGCCGTGGAGCGCGAAACCGGGCGCACCGTGGGCCACATCTCGCTGGGCAGCATCAGCCAGCGCGACCGGTCCGGCCGCATCACGCGCGTGCTGGTGGCCCCCGGCCACGCGCGGGGCCGCGGCTACTGCGGGGCCATGGTCCGGGCCCTGGTGCGCATCGGCTTCGCCGAGCTGGGCCTGCACCGCATCGGCCTGGGCGTGTACGACTTCAACCACGCCGCCGTCCGCTGCTACCAGCGCTGCGGCTTCCACACCGACGGCACGCTGCGCGACGTGGCCCGCTACGGCGACGAGTACTGGAGCCTGGTGGAAATGAGCCTGTTAGCCAGTGAGTGGCGCGCCCAGCAAGCGGCCTTGGTCGGGTAGGGGCCCCGGGGCAACGAACCAAAACGGCGCATTTCCCCGTTGTTAGGAAATATTTCCCCATCTTCGGGAAATATTTCCCGCCGTTGCCATGCCCGCTGCTGCCGCTCACCGCCCCGTTGCCGTTTACTCCGCCGTTTTGCTGGGCCTGGCCCCCGTCGTGGCCGACCCGTTCGCGCTGGTGATGGAAGCCCGCGCCGGCGTGCTGGCCAAAACGGCGTTCGACGTGGCCGGCGTGCTCCGGCTCCACGCCGACGAACTGGCCGAGCTGCTGCACACCACCGCCAAAACCTTGCGCACCTACCGCGAAGCCAAAAAGCGCCTCAACCCCGCCGCCAGCGAGCAGGTGCTCAAGCTGCTGGCCCTGGCCCGCCGCGGCGAAGAAGTGTTCGGGGCCCCCGACGCCTTCCGCCGCTGGCTCAGCAAGCCCGCCTACGGCCTGGGGGCCCAGGTACCGCTGGCGCTGCTCGAAACCAGCGGCGGCATCGATTTGGTGGCCGAAGAAATCGACCGCATCGCCTACGGCGACCTCGCTTAACTTCCGCCCCCGAACCGCCCCGCGTGGAAGTGTACCGCATTTGCTTGGCCAAGTACGCCGGGGCCCTGGTGGCCTCCGGCAACCCCGGCCGCTGGAACCTGCGCGGCCAGTTCGTGGTCTACGCCGCCGGCAGCCGGGCCCTGGCCTGCCTCGAAAACGTGGTGCACCGCAGCGGCGAGGGCCTCAACGACCTGTTCAAAGTCGTGGTCATCGACTTCCCCGACGACCTGGCCGTGGCCGCCCTTGCCCTGGCCGACTTACCCGCCGGCTGGGAAGCCCCGCAGCGCTACGCCCGCTGCCAGCCCCTGGGGGCCGCCTGGTACGCCGGGCGCGCGGCGGCCGTGCTGCGGGTGCCCTCGTCGGTCATCGCCCACGAGTTCAACTACGTGTTCAACACCCAGCACCCCGATTTTGCCCGCGTGCGTTTGGTGGGCCGGGAAGATTTTGCCTTCGATCCGCGCATCAAGGGCGCGGAGACGGGGTAGCCAGGCGAAAGAAATGATAAATTGGTTTTCCACATTCGTCGGTTACCATTTTCAATAGGCTGCTACCCGAGTCGTTGTGTAAAATGCTTACAACGAATGGGTTGTAATGATGGCATTGGATCCAATGCTGTACTAGGCATTTTTGTCGATGCGGGTCTTATTGCTTGGCCGAGTACCTTCGGTCCATCGCACGGTTAACCCACCTCACCACACGGCCGCCCCTGAAAAGGCGAAGCCCCGGCTGGTGAGACAGTCGGGGCTTCAAGAAGTAGGTGAAATAAGCACCTGATCTTCTTCCTGGAATGAAAAAGGAACGTGCGAAACCGGGGTTTGAGCTAAAACTCGAACTTCGGATACCCCCGGAGCTGGTCAAGTGGCTCGTAGGGTTTCTGGTGAGCGGCAGCGCCCTATCGGCAGCCACTCATTGGATTAAGTAGGGCAAGGGGCTGGGCTGCAAGGCTCGGCCCCTTGTTTTTGCTTTATACCCGGCAAATCTAACAGAAGTTTATTAGATTTTGATAAAATCTGGTTTCAAATGGTTTAAATAGGTTGCCGTCCGCTGGCTGAGGCCCCGCGGTTTGATTTGCCCCAAAACATTCGCCCGCCCTTGCCCGTTTGGCAAACCAACTTACCTTTGCTGCCCCAATGACCGCCCCCGCTTCCTTGTCTTGCTCCGTTGCAACGGCCGTTTCGGCCGGGAACGGGGCCGTTGCGGGCCACGGGCACCATGCCCATCGGTAGGGGGCCGGGCGGCGTGCCGGGGGCTGATGCAGCGCCGGCAGCCCGCGCCTCCGCCGCCGCGCCCGGGCCGCGTTTTCGCGCCGGGTTTTCTTTTTGCCGTTCATTTTGTGGGGCGCGGGTGGTGCGCCGCCGGCCGGTGCCAGCCGGGGCGGGCCGCCGCTTACCAAGTTTCTTATGCTGCGTTTAGCCATTCAAAAGTCCGGCCGCCTGAGCGAGGATTCCCTCCAGCTCGTCCGCGAGTGCGGCATTCACTTCCTCAGCAGCTCGTACAAGCTCAAGACCGAGGCCACCAACTTCCCGCTCGAAATCCTGTTCCTGCGCGACGACGACATCCCCGGCTACGTGCAGGACGGCGTGGCCGACCTGGGCATCGTGGGCCAGAACGTGCTCGAAGAAGCCGGCGGGGCCCACCTGCAGGTGGAGGCCCTGGGTTTCAGCAAGTGCCGCCTGAGCCTGGCCGTGCCGCGCGGCGACGCCTACGACTCGGTGGCCAGCTTGCAGGGCAAGAACATCGCCACCTCGTACCCGCAGCTGCTGGGGCGCTACCTGGCCGCCCACGGCGTGCAGGCCCAGCTGCACACCATCAGCGGCTCGGTGGAAATCGCGCCCAGCATCGGGCTGGCCGAGGCCATCTGCGACATCGTGAGCAGCGGCTCGACCCTGCTCGGCAACGGCCTGCGCGAGGTCGAAACCGTGTTCCGCTCCGAAGCCGTGCTCATCGCCCAGCCCAACTTATCGGCCGCACAAACGGAGCTGCTCGACCAGTTGCAGTTCCGGATGCAGGCCGTGCGCCGGGCCAAGCGCAACAAGTACATCGTGCTGAACGCCCCGGTGGGGTCCCTCGACGCTGTGCGCCGGCTGCTGCCGGGCATCAAGTCGCCCACGGTGACGCCGCTGGCCGAGGCCGGGTGGGTGTCGGTGCAGTCGGTGGTGCAGGAAGACGACTTTTGGCACATCACCAGCCAGCTCAAGGCCGTGGGCGCGGAGGGCATCCTGGTGCTGCCGATTGAGAAAATGATTGCCTAAAAATTCGGGGAGCAGTTGATGGGTACCACCTTTCGAAAACTGCTCGTTACTCCTTGCTCCCTGGTAACTGAAAACTGTTAGCCGCTGCCCATGCAAACCTTCCGCTACCCCGCGCCCGCCGCCTGGGCCCCGCTGCTGGCCCGCCCCGCCGCGGCCGAAAGCGCCGCCGTGGCCGCCCGCGTGCAGGAAATTTTCACCGAAGTGGCCGCCGAGGGCGACGGGGCCCTGCGCCGGCTGGCCCGCGCGCTGGACCAAGCCGAGCTGACCGACCTGCTGGTGAGCGCGGCCGAGTTTGCCGCCGCGGCGGCCCAGGTGCCGGCCGCGCTGCACGCCGCCATTGCCCAGGCCCAGGCCAACATCGAAGCCTTCCACGCCGCCCAGCACGTCCCGGACTTGTTCGTCGAGCCCCAGCCCGGCGTGCAGTGCTGGCGGCGGGCCGTGCCCGTGGCGCGGGTGGGCCTGTACGTGCCGGGCGGCTCGGCCCCGCTCTTCAGCACGCTGCTGATGCTGGGCGTGCCGGCCCGGCTGGCGGGCTGCCCCGAGGTAGTGGTCTGCACCCCGCCGCGGGCCGACGGCACGGTGAGCCCGGTGATCCTGGCGGTGGCCCAGCGCCTGGGCATCACGCAGGTGGTGAAGGCCGGCGGGGCCCAGGCCGTGGCCGCGCTGGCGCTGGGCACGGCTTCGGTGCCAGCCGTGGACAAGATTTTCGGGCCCGGCAACCGCTACGTGACGGCCGCCAAGCAGCTGGCCGCCGCCCGCTACGGCGTGGCCATCGACCTGCCGGCGGGGCCCTCGGAGGTGCTCGTCATCGCCGATGCCAGCGCCAACCCCGCCTTCGTGGCGGCCGATTTGCTCTCGCAGGCCGAGCACGGCCCCGACTCGCAGGTGGTGCTGCTCACCGACGACGAAGGCCTCTTGGACAAGGTGCAGGCCGAAATCGCCGCCCAGCTGGCCGTGCTGCCGCGCCGCGCCGTGGCCGCCCGGGCCCTGGCCGAAAGCCGCGCCGTGCTGCTGCCCGACGCGGCCGCCCTGCTGGCCTTCTCCAACCGGTACGCCCCCGAGCACCTGATCCTGGCGGTCGAGGACCCCGAAGCGCTGGCGGCGGGCGTCACCAACGCGGGCTCGGTGTTCCTGGGCCACCTCACGCCCGAGGCGGTGGGCGACTACGCCTCCGGCACCAACCACACGCTGCCCACCGGCGGCTACGCCCGGCAGTACAGCGGCGTGTCGCTGGAGTCGTTTCAAAAGAAAATCACCTTCCAGCGCCTCACCGCGCAAGGCTTGCACACCCTGGCCCCGGCCGTGGAAGCCATGGCCGAAGCCGAGGGCCTGGCCGCCCACGCCCGCGCCGTGGCCCTGCGCCGCGAGGCGTTGGCCGACTTGCCGCAGGAACAGGCCACCGACGAACCCACAAAAACCCAAGCGCCCGCGTTTGACGTCGCCGCGCTGGTGCGGCCCAGCCTCCGGCAGATGCAGCCCTACTCGTCGGCCCGCGACGAGTTCGAAGGCACGGCCCCGGTGATGCTCGACGCCAACGAAAACAGCTTCGGCTCGGTCGGCAACCGGGTGTTCAACCGCTACCCCGACCCGCAGCAGCGGGCCCTGAAGGCCGCGCTGGCCCCGCTCAAGGGCGTGGCCCCGGCCCAGATTTTTCTGGGCAACGGCTCCGACGAGCCCATCGACCTGCTGCTGCGCCTCACCTGCGTGCCCGGCCGCGACGGCATCGCCGTGCTGCCGCCCACCTACGGCATGTACGAGGTGGCGGCCGCCCTCAACGACGTGCGCGCGGAGCGCCTGCCGCTGACGGCCGACTTCCAGTTGAGCGCCGAAACCGTTGAAAAACTGGCCGTTTCCACCGCCAAAATCGTTTTTCTGTGCTCGCCCAATAACCCCACCGGCAACCTGCTCGACCCGGTTGCCGTGGAACAGGTGCTGCGCCGGTTCCGGGGCTTGGTGGTGGTCGACGAGGCCTACGCCGACTTCGCCGGGGCCCCGGGTTGGCTGGCCCGCCTGGCCGAATTCCCCAACCTGGTGGTGCTCCAAACCTTTTCCAAGGCCTGGGGCCTGGCCGGCCTGCGCCTGGGCGTGGCCTACGCGTCGCCGGAAATCGTCGGCTACCTCAACAAAATCAAGCCGCCCTACAACCTCTCCGAAAACACCCAGCAGCTGGCCCTGGCCGCGCTGGCCCGGGCCGACCGCCTGCCGGCCCTGCGCGAGCAAATCCTGGCCGGCCGCGCCTGGCTCGCGGAAGAATTGCAGGCCCTGGCCGGCGTGGAGCAGGTTTTTCCTTCGGATGCCAACTTCCTGCTGGTGCGCTTCCGCGCCGACGCCACGGCCGTGTACGAGCAGCTGCGGGCCCGCGGCATCGTGGTGCGCAACCGCACCGCCCAGCCCGGTTGCGCGGGCTGCCTGCGCCTGACCGTGGGCACGCCGGCCGAAAACGAGCGGCTCGTGGCCGCGCTCCGGGCCATCGGCCCGGAGCAAGCTGAGGTCAGCGCCGGACGGGGGGGCGTGGCGGAGAAAATTTGATTTAGGGTGCCCGGGATTCAGCGCGGTTTCTTGTTTTTGTGCGGATTTAAAAGGAATGCGTTAAAAGTTAAAATGTTGTTTGTCTGCTATTTTGACGCTTAACATGCCTCTTTTAATTTCTTTCAAAAATGCACACTGATCCGGGAGCCGCCGTATGCTACCGTTATGCGGACGCTGTTAAATGATCATTGTTAACTGTTAAATGACTTGAAAAAAGCCCTGTTCATCGACCGCGACGGCACCATCCTGGTGGAGCCGCAGCCCAGCCAGCAAATCGACGGCCTCACGCCCGACAAGTTCCAATTTGTGCCGGGGGCCATCAGCGGCCTGGCGCGCATTGCCCGCGAGCTGCCCGCGTACGAACTGGTGCTGGTGAGCAACCAGGACGGCCTGGGCACGGCCAGCTTCCCGGAGGACGCGTTCTGGCCCGCGCACCGGCTCATGCTGGATATCCTGGCAGGGGAGGGGGTGCGTTTTGCGGCCGAGCACGTCGACCGCAGCTTTCCGGCCGACAACCTGCCCACCCGCAAGCCGGGCACCGGCATGTTGGGCCAGTACCTGGGCCCGGGCAGCGGCTACGACCTGGCCGGCTCGTTCGTCATCGGCGACCGGCGCACCGATGTGCAGTTGGCCCATAACCTGGGGGCCCGCGCCATTCTGCTAAATACCGCGCCCGACGCGGAGGCGGCCCTGAGCACCACCGACTGGGACGAGGTTTACCGTTTCCTGCGCTACCCGGCGCGGGTGGCCACGGTGCAGCGCGACACCAACGAGACCCGGATCGAGATCCGCCTCAACCTCGACGGCACGGGCCAGACCGACGTCCACACCGGGTTGGGTTTCTTCGACCACATGCTGGAACAATTGGGTAAACACAGCGGTTCCGATTTGTACATAAGGGTAAAAGGCGATTTGCACATCGACGAGCACCACACCGTGGAAGACACGGCCCTGGCCCTGGGCCAGGCCTTCGACCGGGCGCTGGGCGACAAGCGCGGGCTGGCCCGCTACGGTTTCTTGCTGCCCATGGACGAGGCCCTGGCCCAGGCCGCCATCGACTTTTCGGGCCGCCCCTGGCTGGTGTGGAACGCGGACTTCCAGCGCGAGCGGGTGGGCGACGTGCCCACCGAGCTGTTCTTCCACTTTTTCAAAAGCTTCACCGACGCCAGCCGGGCCACGCTCAACATCGCCTGCCAGGGCGACAACGAGCACCACAAGATCGAGGCCATCTTCAAGGCCGTGGCCAAGGCCGTCAAGATGGCCGTGCGCCGCGAGGCGACCCAGGCCGTTCCCAGCACCAAGGGTGTGTTGTAGGTTGTTATGAATTGTTTCAAATGTGTAAATATTTATCTGTACAAATGAATAATTTGCGGTTTCACGCGTTCAGGCGCTTTTTCACCGATGGTAGCGGTTGTTAATTACCAGGGCGGCAACGTGCAGTCCGTCCTGTTTGCGTTGGAGCGCCTGGGCGTGGAAGCCGTGCTGACGGCGGACCCGGCCGTGTTGCGCGCCGCCGACAAGGTGCTGTTCCCGGGCGAAGGGGAGGCCTCGTCGGCCATGGCGGCGCTGCGCGCCGCCGGGCTCGACGAAGTGCTGCCGGCCCTGACGCAGCCGTTCCTGGGCATCTGCCTGGGCATGCAGCTGCTGGGCCGGCACTCCGAGGAGCAGGACACGCCGCTGCTCGGGCTGCTGCCGTACCGGGTGGAGCGCTTCGTGCCGGACGCCGCCCACAAAGTGCCCCACATGGGCTGGAACACCTTGCAGGAGCTGCGGGGGCCGCTGTTCGCGGGCCTCGCGCCGGCCGACCACGTGTATTTCGTGCACAGCTACCGGGCCCCGGTGGGGCCTTACACCACGGCCCAGGCGGCGCACCCGGCCCCGTTCAGCGCGGCGGTGCAGCACCGCAATTTCCACGGCGTGCAGTTTCACACCGAAAAAAGCGGGGCCGTGGGCACGCGCATCTTACAGAATTTCCTGGCCCTGTAATTAAGTCCGTAATAAGGAAGGTAGGCGTAGTTGCCAAGCAGCGGTTGCTTGCTAGTGCTTCTGCCATCGTCACCGGCCACTGCCCACTCAAAAAACTACCCACTGCCCGCCGTTAATTGTTGACCGAAAACATGGACATCATTCCCGCCATCGACCTGCGCGCCGGGCACGTGGTGCGCCTGAGCGCCGGCGACTTCGCCCGCCAGACCACCTACGCTGCCGACCCGTTGGCCGTGGCCCAGCGCTTCGAAGCGGCCGGGGTGCGCCGCCTGCACTTGGTGGACCTCGACGGCGCGCGCGCCGGCCACCCCGTCAACCTGGGCGTGCTCGAAACCCTGGCCCGCCACACCGCCCTCGACATCGATTTCGGCGGCGGGGTGCAGGCCGAAGCCGTGGCCAAAGCCGTGTTTTCGGCCGGGGCCCGGCACCTGACCGCCGGCAGCCTGGCCGTGCGCGACCCGGCCACGGTGCACGCCTGGCTGGCCCGCTGGGGGGCGGACAAGATTTATTTGGGGGCCGATTTCCGCGGGGCCCACCTGCTCATCGGGGCGTGGGCGGAGCAGAGCGAGCGGACCTTGACCGGTTTCGTGGCGGACTACCTCGCCGCCGGGGGCCACACCTTCATTTGCACCGACGTGAGCAAGGACGGCCTGTTGCGGGGCCCCAGCCTGGCGGTGTACCAAGAGTTGCGGGCGCAGTTTCCGGCGGCCCGCTTCATTGCCAGCGGCGGCGTGACCACGGTGGCCGACCTGGAGGCCCTGGCCGCGGCCGGCCTGCACGGGGCCATCATCGGCAAGGCCCTGTACGAAGGCACCATTGCCCTGGACGACCTGCGGCGGTTTTTGTAAGCATTTAACGAATAGAGTTTATAGAGTTTAACGAGTTCATGGTCACCAAACGCCTCATTCCCTGCCTCGACGTGCGCGACGGCCGCACCGTGAAGGGCGTCCAGTTCGAAGGCCTGCGCGACGCGGGCGACCCCGTGGCCCTGGCCGCGCGCTACGCCCGCGAGGGGGCCGACGAGCTGGTGTTCCTCGACATCACGGCCACCCACCAGCGGCGCGAACCCCTCGCGGCCCTGGTGCGCGCCGTGGCCCGCGAGCTGGACATTCCCTTCACCGTGGGCGGGGGCGTGGCCAGCGTGGCCGCCGTGGAAGAGCTGCTGCTGAGCGGGGCCGACAAGGTGGGGGTGAACTCCGCCGCCCTGGCCCGGCCCGGCTTGCTCGACGAGCTGGCCCGGCGCTTTGGTTCGCAGTGTATAGTGGTGGCCGTCGACGCCCGGCTGGTGGACGGCCGGTGGCAGGTGATGACCCGCGCCGGCACCCAGGCCGCGGGCCGCGAGGCGCTGGCCTGGTGCCAGGAGGCCGCCGGGCGCGGGGCCGGCGAGCTCCTGCTCACCTCCATGACCCACGACGGCACCAAGAGCGGCTTCGCCCTGGACCTGACCCGGGCCGTGAGCGAGGGGGTGCCCGTGCCGGTCATCGCCTCGGGCGGGGCGGGGCAGGCGGCCGACTTCACGGCCGTGTTCGAAGCCGGCCGGGCCGATGCCGCGCTGGCCGCCAGCATCTTTCACTTCGGCGACACCTCGCTGCCCGTGCTCAAAGACTACCTGCACCGCGCCGGGGTGTCGGTGCGGTTGTAGGGCCCAGGGGCAATTTTTTGTGGCTTATTCTGATTCCAAAACTGAGCGTTTCCAAACGCCGATACCCACCCGTTCTATGGCCGCAGGCTTCGCACCCGATACCCTTGTTCCACTCGACGCGCTACGCTTCGACGCCGCCACCGGCCTGGCCCCCGCCGTGGTGCAGGACGCCGACACCGGGCAGGTGCTCATGCTCGGCTACGTCAACGCCGCGGCGTGGGCCCAAACCCGGCGCGAGCAGCGCGTCACGTTCTTCTCCCGCTCCAAAAACCGCCTTTGGACCAAGGGCGAGCGCAGCGGCCATTTCCTCGACGTGGTGAGCCTGCACATCGACTGCGACGCCGACACCGTGCTGGTGCGCGCCCGGCCGCAGGGCCCCACGTGCCACCGGGGCCTCACCAGTTGCTTCGAGCAGCCGGGCCTGGAGGCCGTGGCCCCGGCCGCGCCGGTGGGCCTGCTGGCCGCGCTGGAGCGGGTCATCGCCGACCGCCGGGCGCACCCCGAGGCCGCGCCGGGCTCGTACACGGTGTCATTGTTCACCAAAGGCCTGCCCAAAATCGCCCAGAAAGTAGGGGAGGAGGCCGTCGAAACCGTCATCGACGCGGTGGCCGGCCACCGCGAGACGCTGCCGGGCGAGGTCGCCGATTTGCTTTTTCACCTGTTGGTGCTGCTGGCGGCCACCGGTGTGCCGCTGGCCGAGGTGCTGGCCGCCTTGCAGGCCCGCCAGGGACAGCCCCGGCGCGGCGAATAAATAACCGGCGGCTTGTTTTGTTTGAAACGCGGCTTTTGTACTTTCCGCTTTCCGCGCCGCCGTCCTTGGGTTTTTTTAGTAAATGGACAGCACTACGCCAAGCACCGGCGCGTAACGGGTGGAGACCGGCTACCGGCCCTGTTACGCGCCGGCAAGAACGAGTAGCGCCCGCGGCGATTGGCGCGGCGGTAGCGCGCCGGCCAGAGAGGGCGTACCTTTTTACACAAAACAGGAAACCGCTCTAAAAGAACCCCTCCTTCGTTCTTTCCCCTAACCCATCCCGCCCCATGCCGGCCGTTGTTCCTGCTGTAATTCCTGCCCTGCGCACCGTGGCCGTGACGCGCTACGTGACCCCGCTGCGCGAGGGCGGCTCGCTGCCGGCGCTAGTGGAAGCCGACGACGGGTTTTTGTACGTGCTCAAGTTTCGGGGGGCGGGGCAGGGGGTGAAGGCCCTCATCGCCGAGCTGGTGGTGGGGGAGTTGGCCCGGGCCCTGGGCCTGCGGGTGCCCGAGCTGGTGCTTGCCGAGTTGGACGTGGCCTTTGGCCGCAGCGAGGCCGACGAGGAAATCCAGGACCTGTTGCGCGCCAGCACGGGCCAGAACCTGGCCCTGCACTACCTGGCCGGGGCCCACACGTTCGACCCCTTGGTGACCGCCGTGGCCCCGGAAGAGGCCTCGCTCGTGGTGTGGCTCGACGCCCTGACGCTCAACGTGGACCGCACCGCCCGCAACACCAACCTGCTCGTGTGGCACCGGGAGCTGTGGCTCATCGACCACGGCGCGGCCCTGTACGTGCACCACGCCGGCCCCGGCTGGGGCCAGGCGCCCGGGGCGCGGCCGTTTCCCCAGATCAAGGACCACGTGCTGCTGCCCTGGTCCACCGGGCTTGCCGCCGCCGATGCCCTGGGCCACGCCCGGCTCGGTCCGGCGCAGCTGCGGGCCGTGGTGGACCGGGTGCCCGCCGGCTGGCTGGCCGAAGCCTTCCCCGACGCGGACCCGGCCGCCGCCCGGGCGGATTACGTTCGGTTCTTAGAAACCCGATTGGCGGCGTCCAGCGCCTTTGTTCAAGAAGCTAACCTCGCCCGCGATGGATCTGTTTGAGTACGCCGTGGTGCGCGTGGTGCCGCGCGTCGAGCGCGAGGAGTTCCTCAACGTAGGCGTCGTTTTGTACTGCCCGGGGCAGCGGTTCCTGCAAGCGCGCTTCGAGCTGCCGGAGGCGCGGCTGCGGGCGTTTGCCGGGCCCTGGGCGGAGGTAGGAGAGCTGGCCGTGCGCCTGGGGGCCTTCGAGCGCATCTGCCGGGGCCGGCCCGACGGCGGCCTGATCGGGGAGCTGCCGCTAGCCGGCCGTTTCCGCTGGCTCACGGCCACGCGCAGCACCGTAATACAAACGTCGCCCGTGCACCCCGGCCTCTGCGTCGACGCGGCCGACACGCTGGCCCGGCTGCATCGCCAACTGGTCCAGTAAGCAATTGGGCATCTGCATTCGCATTACCGGGCACTAGCTGGTCGTGCGTTCACTTACTTAATTTAACATAATTATAAAATAAATCATTTCTGCTTTTATTAGGACCGTAGTTGCCGCCTGATTTTCTCTAGTAGGCCCTGCACGAGGATCAGGTCGTCCTCGTCGTTGATGACGAGCTGTGTGTCCAGACCGGGTCCGTTCAGGCGCACGGTGAATTGCGAAGGGGCAGCATTTTCTTGGGCCGGAGCGATGGCCGTGGGCCCAGCAGCCGGGACGACAGGGAGGGCAGACGGGGCGTTGGCGGTCCGTTCGATTGCATTGGCGGCAGGCTTGGGCGGCGGGGTAACCGAGGCTTCGCGGCGTTCGCTTGCTCCGGTGCCCGGTAGGCCGAACAGCGACGCGACGGCGTCTGCTCCGTGAGCGGCTGTGTTTACAACGGGGCGCGGCCGCGCCGGAGTTGCCGGTTGTTCGGTAGTGGGTGCTTCGCGGCTTTCGCCGGCCGGCGTAGGCGCTGGGGAGGTGCGAAACGAGTTGGCGGCGGGCGCGGGCGAAGCCAACTCCCGCCGCGGCGCGGCGTGGGCGGCCAATTGGTCGATGTCGGCGATGATGTTGTGCTCGTCGAGCAGGCCCACCGCGCGGGCCCCGTCGGCAAAAGCCTTGGCGACGGCCGCCGCGTTGATTTCTTCCACGTCGAACTCGCGGATGAGCATTACGTCGAGCATCTGCACGGGCAGTTCGCGTTGCCGGAACTTGCGGCAGAGCTGGGTGAATAGCGGCGGCGTGAGGAAGGCTTCCCGGTGGAACAGTACTTCCTCTTGTTTGTCGTAGGCGTGCTTGATGCGCCGAAACAGGGTGGTGGTGCTCAGTAACTCGCGTTTGCTGGTGAGCAAGCCAAATTTCACCGCCGACCCCACAATGGCCTTGAACGAGCCGCTGACCTTCCGGTCAAGTTTGCGGGCACAGGTTTCCAGGGCACATTTGCCGCCGGTGTCGTCCACCACTTCTGCTACTTCCCAGGCGCTGGCGTAGCTGGTGCGGGGGTAGTCTATAAGTTTGGGCATGTAGGCTGGGTGGTATATGAGGGATTGGTATAAACGCAGAGAAGAAGGAAAAGTTAATAGATGATGGTATAAGCATAAAAAAGTATAAAATTTAGTTACATTTATACTTTTTTATGCTTATACTTTCATTCAGCTACTACTTATTATTTTATACTTTTTTTTCTTACTCAATCTTTATTACCCCCCTTACTTTATATTTATATAATAGTCTTCATAGTCTTTTTTGTACTAGCCTCGTTTTGTCTAAAAACTATCTCGGTTCGGATAAGGGGTTTGGAATAAAAAATAAAGAAGGGCACAAAACAGGAGCGGGGGCTGCCATCCGGGAACCAGTCAGGACGCAAACATCTCCACAAGCGCTCAATCGGGTCCAGATTGGGCGAACAGTATACTTGTCCACGCCCAACACGGGCATAGCGGTAGATAGCGAGCCCATGCCTCGTCGCGGTAGATATAAGTCCATAAGTCCAAGACCTCGGCCACGGTGAGCCCGAGCCAGCCCATCTCGAGCATGGGCACGACCGTGACTAGCCCGCCTCGTCCGTCATTGCTTTTTTAGCCGACCTTTTTCGTAAGTCTTTTCACAACAGGTATAACTCCATTTGGGCACCATAGAGGTTTAGAGGCAAGCAACGATTACACCCAACCTTGGGACTGGCAAGAGTAATAAACTGCCGCTTGCGTGGGCACTTGGGCACTTGTTCGCTTTCCAAAGGGCAGCCGGCACGGCCGAAGCATTTGCTTCTGCGCTACAACTACGCCGCTACGCCGCAAGAAAAGGCAGTGCTCACACAACTGAATTCAGCCAGGGCCCAGGTTTGGGCCCTGGCTGAATTCAGTTGTGCCAAAACGCACCAAGGAACCGAAGAACTAATTTGTCTTATAATTTATATTATGTTAAATTGATCTTCTGAGACTCCGCTCCGGATAGCTTCAGCCTGCCCCACCTACCCGCCGATGCCAAACAAAAAAGCCCGACTTAACAGCCGGGCCTTTTTACTGAAACCATAAGATTCAAAAGCCCCCGCTTATTTTTTTAGTTTGGCGGCGAGCCGCTCCGAATCGGCGGTGCGGCCCAGGCGGAAGTATACTTTCTGCAAGGTTTGCATCGTGGCCGTGTCATCGGGCTTGATTTGCAGCGACTTTTCGAAGTACGGCACACTGGCTTCGAAGTATTTCTTGCCGTCGGATTCATATTTTTTGCCCGACACCTGGTAGGTTTTCAGGTCCATTTTGCTGGCCTTGGTGTAGGCCTCGGCCGCTTTGTTGTAGTTGTAGACGCCCAGGTTGTACTGCGCGTCGAAATTGTTGGGATCGGCGGCCACGGCTTTTTGGTACGCGGCCAGGGCCTCGGCGGGCTGCTTGTTCTGGTCGTACACCGAGCCGAGCACGGCGTACAGGTTCGAGGCGTTGGCGGGGTCGGCGGCGATGGCCTTGTTGATTTTATCAATCGCCTCCTTGCCCCGGCCCGTGCTCAGGTACATGTTCAGCTCTTCGAGCATGAAGTTTTTGTTGTTGGGGTACGCCACCAGGGCCTGCTGCACCACCTTGGTGGCCTCGGCTTCGTTCTTGTCCTGGCGGGCAATCTGGAGCAGGCGCGTGTACACGCCCACCGATTTGTAGCCCGTGCCCAGCAGCTGGTTGTAGCTGGCCTTGGCCCCGGCGTAGTCCTGCTTGGCTTCCTGGGCGTAGGCCGAGTACAAAACGGCCGTCGTGTCGGTGGGGTTCAGCTGCGCGGCCAGGCGGTAGTTGGCCAGGGCCTTGTCGTAGTCCTTGGCGTTGTAGGCTTCCACCCCGGCGTTGAAGGCCACGCCGTACAAGTTCTGGAGCTGGGGCACGGCCAGCTTGCCGTAGTCGCCGGTTTTGGTGTCCAGCTCGATAGTTTTGTTGAACGACTCGGACGCTTTTTGCAGGCCTTCGCCCGGCTGCAGCTGCTTGCCGTAGATGGGGCTGGCCAGCATCTGGGCGTAAATGTCGCCGCGGGTGTACCAGGTTTTGGCCTTGCCGCTGGTCTTTTCGTTGGTGATGGCCTTGTCAATCTCCGTCCGGGCCTTGTCGAGCAGGCCCGATTTCTGGTTGAGGATGGCGTTCGTCACGGCCGAGCTTTGGGCCTGGGCGGCCTGCGGGGCCGCGGCCGCCAGGACGGCGGCCACAGCCAGGGTCAGAAAGGTGTATTTCATAAGGAAAACGGTTGCGCGCCGGGGCGCGGGTGTCTCCGGGTGCCAGGCACCCGGCGGGGTGAGAGAAAGAAAAGAAGAAACAAAAGCAAACGTTGCGCCGGCCTAGCCGCTGCGACGGCCGCGCCAACCAACCCATAACGCAAAAACGGAACCGTTGGCTGCCCAAAAATAAAGGGAGCGGCGCAAAATGCCCCGCTCCCCTCCTCTTTTTTCTACGCTTTGTTTAGTGCGCTTTCGCGGCCCATCGGCTGCGGCGCCTACTCGGCCTCGTCGGCACCGAGCGCATCCACGGTGGCGTCGGGGGCCACCGGCGCGGCCGGGGCCAGGCCGTCGGGGCCCTCGGCGGGCGGGCCGTCCACAATTTCCAGCGCTTCGGCGTCGTCGGCCGTCACTTTGGCCACCGACGAGATTTCGTCGTTGCCCCCAATTTTCAGCAGACGCACGCCCTGGGTGGCGCGGCCAATGGTGCGCAATTCGCTCATCCGCAGGCGAATGGTGATGCCCGACTTGTTGATGATCATCAGATCGTCGCCGTCGTTCACGTCCTTGATGGCCACCAGGGCCCCGGTCTTGTCGGTCACGTTCATGGCCCGCACGCCCTTGCCGCCGCGGTTGGTGATGCGGTACTCGTCGAGGGCGCTGCGCTTGCCGTAGCCGTGCTCGCTCACCACCAGCAGCTCCTGGGTGGGGTCGGCGATGCAGACCATGCCCACCACCCGGTCGTCGGCATCGGCCAACGTGATGCCGCGCACGCCGGCCGCCGCCCGGCCCATGGCCCGCACCTTGCCTTCGTTGAAGCGCACGGCCCGGCCCGAGCGCAGGGCCAGCACCACTTCGGCGTTGGGGGCCAGCAGTTGCACGTCCAGGATCCGGTCGCCTTCGTTGATGGTGATGGCGTTGATGCCCGCCGTACGGGGCCGCGAGTAGGCTTCCAGCGGGGTTTTCTTCACCGTGCCCTGCTCGGTGCAGAACATGAGGAAGGTGTTTTCCAGGTAGTCCGGGTCTTTCAGGCCCCGCACGTTGAGCACCGAGCGAATCTTGTCTTCCCGCGGAATCTCGATCAGGTTCTGGATCGGCAAACCCTTGGTGGCCTTCCCTCCTTCCGGCACCTCGTACACCTTCAGCCAGAACACGCGGCCCAACTCGGTGAAAAACAGCAGGTATTCGTGGGTGGTGGCCACGAACAAGTGCTCCGTGAAGTCGTCCTTCTTGCTGGTCGCGCCCCGGGCCCCGAGCCCGCCCCGGCCCT
The DNA here is from genome assembly GCA_964242665.1 of uncultured Hymenobacter sp. Lineage (GTDB taxonomy): Bacteria > Bacteroidota > Bacteroidia > Cytophagales > Hymenobacteraceae > Hymenobacter. The sequence continues at coordinate 1,240 of CAXTBA010000047.1, read as the reverse complement.
GGGCCCGGTACTCGTCGAGGTTGGTGCGCTTGATGTAGCCCTCGCGGCTCACGGTGATCACCATCGCCTCGTCGGCAATCATGTCCTCGGTCGAGAAGTCGCCGCCGGCGTAGTTGATGTCCGTGCGGCGGGCGTCGCCGTAGCGGTCGCGCAGCTCCAGCAGCTCGGTTTTGATGATGCCCCGCTGCAATTCCTCCGAGGCCAGCACGGCCTGGAAGTGGTCAATCTCGCGCATCAGCCCTTCGTACTCGGCCACAATTTTGTCGCGCTCGAGGCCCGTAAGGCGCTGCAAGCGCAGGTCGAGGATGGCGCGGGCCTGCACTTCGCTCAGGGCGAAGCGCTCGATGAGCTGGGCGCGGGCCAGCTCGGCGTCGCGCGAGCCCCGGATGAGGGCAATCACCTCGTCCAGGTGGTCGAGCGCGATGAGCAGGCCTTCCAAGATGTGGGCCCGCTTCTGGGCCTCGGCCAGTTCGAAGCGGGTGCGGCGCACCACCACCTCGCCGCGGTGCTCGACGAAGTAGTGGATCAGCTCGCGCAGGTTCAGCGTCATCGGGCGGCCCTTCACCAGGCACACGTTGTTGACGCCGAACGAGCTTTGCAGCTGGGTGTACTTATACAAGTTGTTGAGCACCACGCCGGGCACGGCGTCGCGCTTGAGGTCGTACACGATGCGCATGCCGTCGCGGTCGCTTTCGTCGCGCAAATCGGCGATGCCCTCGATTTTCTTCTCGTTGATGAGCGCGGCCGTCTTCTCGATCATCGAGGCCTTGTTCACCATGTAGGGAATTTCGGTGACGATGATTTGCTCCTTGCCGGTTTTGGAGGTTTCGAACGTGGCCTTGGCGCGCATCACCACCCGCCCGCGGCCGGTTTCGAACGCCTGGCGCACGCCCTCGTAGCCGTAAATGGTGGCCCCGGTAGGAAAGTCGGGGGCCGTGACGTGCTCCATGAGCCCGGCCACGGTGATGGCGGGGTCTTCCAGGTACGCCACGATGCCGCTGACGACCTCCGTGAGGTTGTGGGGGGCCATGTTGGTGGCCATGCCCACGGCGATGCCGGTGGTGCCATTAAGCAACAAATTCGGCAGCTTGGCCGGCAGCACGCTCGGCTCCTCCAGCGAGTCGTCGAAGTTGGGCTGGAAGTCCACCGTGTCCTTGTCCAAATCGCCCAAAAGCTCGTCTGCGATGCGCTTGAGGCGGGCCTCGGTGTAGCGCATGGCGGCCGGCGAGTCGCCGTCGAC
>CAXTBA010000046.1:0-26819 GCA_964242665.1 uncultured Hymenobacter sp. | reverse complement strand
GCCCCCGTTGCCAGTCCGGTCGCGCCCGCCCCGGCGGTGGCAGCGGCCCCGTGGTGGCTCCCGCCCGCCCGGCCAAAGCCGCCGCCCGTCGCCCGGCCCCCAGCACGGCCGAGCAGCCTTTCTCCGACGTGGCGCCGCCCGTTGCCAAAGCCCAGCCCAGCCGCCCGGCCCGCGAGCCGCGCCGCGAAACCCCCGCCGCCGTGGCGGTGGCTGCTCCCGTGGCAACCGTCGAAATATTTGACTCCATTGAAGGGCTGGCCCTGGTGCCCGCCGCCGATGCCACCGGCGCCTCCCTGGCCAATGAGCCGGTCTCGGCCCCGGCCCCCGCAACCGAAGTGGCCATCGAAGCCTTAAACGGCGCTTCTGAAAATGGAGCTTCTGAAAATGGCGCCTCTGACGGAGCTGCCAGCAACGGCCGCCCCGAGCGCCGGGCTCGCCGCGAGCGCGTGGACCGCGCCGGCCGCCCCATCACCGAGCAGCGCGCCGCCGAGATGGCCGCCGAAAAAGCCGCCGAAGCCGCTGCCGCTGAGGCCGCCCCCGCCGAAAACGGAGCCGACAACCGCGACAACCGCCGCGAGCCGGGCAGCAACGGAAATGGCTTTGCCGACCGCCGCGAAAACCGCGCCGACCGCTTCGAGCGCGACAACCGCGAAGCGCGCGACACCCGCGACCAGCGCCCCGCCCGCCAGGACCAGCCCCGCGACAACCGTGAAAACCGCGACAATCAGCCGGCCCGCAACGACCAGCCCCGCGACAACAACCGCGAACCGCGCAACGACCAGCCCCGCAACGGCAACGGCCAGGACCGCGACAGCCGCAACGGCAATGGCAACGGCCAGACCCGCGAAGAGCGGTTTGCCCAGCGCGACCAGCAGCGCCAGCAGCGCGCCCAAAACCCCGACGGCACGCCCCGCCCCGAGCAGCCCCAGCCGCAGCGCGAAGCCCAGCGCCCCGCCCGCCAAGACCTCGACCTGGTGGTGCCCGGCGGCGGCACTTTTGAAATGATGGCCGACGGCGGCTACGGCTTTTTGCGCTCGCCGTACTATAACTATCTGACTTCGCCGGATGACATTTACGTGTCGCCGCAGCAAGTAAAGCAGTTCGCCATGAAGGCCGGCGACACGGTGGTGTGCACCATCCGGCCGCCGCGCGAGGGCGAGAAATACTTTGCCCTCGTCGGCGTCGACAGCATGAACGGCCGCACCGTGGAGGAAGTCCGCGACCGGGTGCCGTTCAGCCACCTCACCCCGCTTTTCGCCGACCAGCGCATGAAGCTGAGCACGAAATCGAGCCAAATCAGCACCCGCGTCCTGGATTTGTTCGCGCCCATCGGCAAGGGCCAGCGCGGCCTCATCGTGGCCCAGCCCAAGACCGGCAAAACCGTGCTCTTGCAGGAGGTGGCCAACGCCATCAGCGAAAACCACCCCGAGGTGTACCTCATGATTCTGCTCATCGACGAGCGGCCGGAGGAAGTGACCGACATGGCCCGCACCGTGAAGGCCGAAGTGCTCAGCTCGACCTTCGACGAAACGGCCGACCGCCACGTGAAAATCGCCGAAATGGCCCTCGACAAGGCCCGCCGCCTCGTGGAGTGCGGCCACGACGTGGTGATTCTGCTCGACTCCATCACCCGCCTGGCGCGGGCCTACAACACGGTGCAGCCCAGCAGCTCGCGCATCCTCTCGGGCGGCATCGACGCCGGGGCCCTGCAAAAGCCCAAGCGCTTCTTCGGCGCGGCCCGCAACGTGGAAGGCGGCGGCTCGCTCACCATCATCGCCACGGCGCTCATCGAAACGGGCTCGAAGATGGACGAGGTTATCTTCGAAGAGTTCAAGGGCACCGGCAACATGGAATTGCAGCTCGACCGCAAGCTGGCCAACAAGCGCGTGTTCCCGGCTATCGACATCCCGGCTTCCGGCACCCGCCGCGAAGACCTGCTGATGAGCAAAGAGGAGCTGGCCCGCGTGTGGGTGCTGCGCCGCTTCATGACCGACATGAGCGCCACCGAAGCCATGGAATTCCTGAAAGACCGCATCAAAGGCACCAAGGACAACAACGAGTTCCTGCTGTCGATGAACGGCTAGCGTCGGCGAAAATACGTTTGCCATAAAAAAGCCACCGCACGGCTGCGGTGGCTTTTTTGGGTCCTATTTCAGCAGCAGCATGGCCACAAACGCCGCGCTCAAACACAGCGACGACACTTGGTTCATGCGCATCGTCCACCGGAAGCTGGCGTGGGCCGGGTCGTGCCAGGCCAGCCAGGCCCAGCGCCCAAACAAGGCCACCACGGGCCCCGTGGCGGCCAGAAAAACCAGGCTGTTGCGCCCCTCGCCGCGCAGCCAGTAGGCCAGCGCCAGGGCCCCGGCCCCGGCCAGCAGGCCCAGCCCCGCGAAAATAAACGTGCCCCGAATGCCGAGTCGCAGGCTCAGGGTGCGGTCGCCGCGGCGGGCATCTTCCTCGTGCTGATACACTTGCGTGAGCGGGTAGGAGCCGCACAAAAACAAGGTGCTGACCAGGGCCAGCAGCAGGTTGGTTTTCTCAAAGAGTTGCGCGAGGCCGGCCCCCGCGCCCACCTGCACCATCAAAAACGTGAACGCGCCTTGGAACATCACCACCACGGCCGTGCTCAGCAGCGGGTATTTTTTCAGGCGAATGCCCTCGTAGCTGTAAGCCTTGGAAACCAACAGGTACACCACCACCAGCCCGGCAAACGGCCCAGAGAGCAGCAGGGCCCCCACCACGGCCAGCGCATCGAAGAGCCACACCAGATGCAGCAGCTCGGGCGTGACTTTGGGCGGCGCTTCGAGCCCGCCGATGCTGCCCTCGTCCTTGTCGTAGTAAGAATTGTAGCCGTTGGAAGCCGGGTAGGCCAGCAGGTGCAGCACCACGAACACGCCCAGGGCCCGCTCGCCGCTCCAGGGCCCCCGCAAGGCGCTCAGTCCAAACCAGAACACTGGCATCAGGTAGAGCGAAAACGGGATGCGCAGCAGCGGTAGCGCCCTTTTGTAAGCGTTTAACATTTAACAATTATCATTTATCAAGCGCGGAGTTGGTAAAGATGGCAAGCAACAATAAAAACGCGTGTTCCTTGCCCGAAGTAATGCCCTAGTCAAAGGCCAAGCCTGATAGATGATAAATGATAATTGTTAAATGACCGCCGGCCAGCCAACCAGGTACGTCACTTCGGGGCCCCACCAGTGGCGTTTTTTGCCAGCTTGCCAGGCGTAGCGGCCGGTGGGGTCGGCGCGGGCGGCCAGGGCCAGCAGCGCGGGCGGCGAGTAGAGGCGCAGCAGCGACACGGTGCCGTCCCAGATGGTGCAGAGGGGAATAATGGGCAGCAAGTACGTGAACACCAAGCGGCTGAGCCGAAACGGCCGGAAAAACGGCGTGAGCAGCAGTTGGGCCACGGGCAGGGCCGTCCAGGCCAGCAGCAACTCCCACCAGTGCTTGCCCGCGCCCTCAAACACGCCGATGCCCGTGCCCGCCCGCACGGCGTCGCGCAGCAGGGCCTCGGCGGCAGCGGGCGGGAAATGGTGGAAAGCCGAAAAAATGACCCGCAGGCCCGGCAGGTGCGGCGGCACGGCCAGCGCATCCACCGGGGCGGGCTCGGCGGCCAGGGCCCCGACGGTGCGGCGGGCCAGGTCGGCCCAAGCGGCGGGCTGCGGGTAGAGGTCGGTGAGAAGGATTTTCACGTTGGGCAGGCCGGCGGCTTGCAGCGCGCGCCACACGGTTTCGGTGCCACCGCCGGCCCCGGCCCCCAATTCCAGTAGTTGGGTTTGGCCGGTGCGGCGCAGGCCTTCGGCCAGCAGCGGCACGATGGGCCGGTAAGTGCCCAGCGTGGTAATCATGAACCGCAAATAGTCCATCATCCCGGCGCGGATGACGGCTGGAAACCAGGGCAGGTCCTCAAATTCGAACAAGCGGAGCCTTAAGCGCATGGCCCTGGCATACGGAAACGGCCGGCGGCCGTTCAGCCCACCAGCCGTTGCAGCCAGCGGCGGGCCAGCGGCACCTGGGCCAGGCGCACGCCGGCGTTCACCAGCCAGGGCTTGTTGCCCAGAAACCGCATGATGCGGTAGCTGCGGGCCAGTTGGGGCCCCAGCCGGGCTTGCACGTCGCGGGCGTACTGCTGCAAAAAACCGGCGCTGAAATCTTGCTGTTCAAAGCACGCCACGGCCTGGGCGGCGGCCAGAATGCCGCTTTTTACGGCCGTGTCGATGCCGTGGCCTTGCAGCGGGTCGATGAGGGAGGCAGCGTCGCCGCACAGCAGCCAGCGCGGGCCAGCCAAGGCGTGGGCGGGCCGGCCGGTGCCCAGCGGCAAGCCAAAGCCCGCCACCGGCCCCAGGGCCCGCGCCCCGGCAAAGCGGCCGGCTAGCTGCGGGTGAGTAGCAAGTAGCTCCAGCAAGGTTTTCTTCAAGTCAACGTCTTGGGCTACAATATCTTTTGATAACATCCCAAACCCCACATTGTACACGCCGGCCCCCACAGGAAACACCCAGAGGTAGCCGGCAGGGTATTTTTTCAGGAAGAAAAACTCGGTGGTGCGGCCGTCGGCGTCGGCCACGCCGGTGTAGTAGGCGCGCACGGCGGCGCAGTGGTGGGCGCGGTCGAGGGCGCGGTGGGCGAGCTGGCGGGCGGCCACGGAGTTGGCCCCGTCGCAGGCGATGAGCAGGCGGGCGCGGAGCTGCTGGCCGTCGGGGGCCGTCAGCGTCACGGCGTCGGGGCCCAGGGCGAGGGTTTTAACGGTGAAATCTTCGCGGATTTCGGTGGCGGTGTGGCGCTTCACCAAGGCCAGCAGGGCGGCGTCGAAGTGCAGGCGCGGGCTGTTGAAGGTGGGCAAGTGCCAGCGCACGCCGAGGCTGCCGCCGTTGGGGGCCACCACGCGGCTGTCGCGGGTTTCGGCCTTGGGGTGGAGGCTGGCCAATAGCTCGTCGGCGTAGGCGGGGTCGAGCTGGCGCAGGGCCTTCAGGGCTGGGCCGGGAATGGCGTCGCCACATATTTTGTCGCGCGGAAATTGAGCTTTATCCACCAAAACCACCCGCAGGCCGGCCCCGCGCAGGGCCAGGGCACAGGCCGTGCCCGCCGGACCGGCCCCAAGAATGGCAACATCGTAGGATTGGGGCACGGCGCGGTTGGAATAAATGCCTAAAAGTAAGGCCCCGGGCCCAACGGCGCGGGCGTAGGCGTACTTTTGGCGCGGTTTTTCTCAACCCGAAGCCATGCGTTTTTCTTTTTTTTGGGCCTGCCTGCTGGCCAGCCTGGGGCTAACTTCTGTGATTTTTGTTCGCCCGGCCCGCGGCCAGGGCGGCCCCGCCGCGCTGGTGCAAGGCGTGGCCCTCACCCTCGACACCACCCGCTACGACCGGCAGCTGGCGGTGGCCGGCGAGCCCCGGCTCTACTTTTATTACCGCGCCGACGACCAAGCCGCCGAGCTGCGCGCCACGCCCGTGGGGTCCCTCAAGCGCCTGCGCCTGTTGCCGTCGCCCGATTTTAAGCTGCAAGACTCGCTGGTGCGCGGGGCCGACGGCAGCTTCCGGGCCACGCTACGCTTCCGCAACCTTACGGCCACGCCGTTTGTGCGGCTCGTGTTTGCGGCCCCGGCCGACTCGGCCGGGCGGCCCGAGCGGCAGCAAGCGCTTAGTCTGCTGCCGCTTACCCGCAGCAGCCTCGACTTGCGGGTGCCGAACCCCGAACTGTTCGTGGGTGAGGAGCGCATCGTGGACCTCAGCACCGACAACCCTGCCAACGTGCGCCTGACCAACACCTGGACGCGCGGGCAGGACATCGATTACAAGGTCACGCTTGAAGGCAACGGCCTGCGCCTGCACCTGTTGCCCAACGAGCCGGGGCCCCACACGCTGGTGCTCAACTTGGTGGCCGAGCGCCCGCGCCTGGGCCCCGACGGCAAGCTGACGTACCAGTACCCGCTGCTGCGCCAGGATTTTATGGTAAAAGCCAGCCGCCTGCGCTTCCTGAGCGTGGACCGCAAAGACATTGCCTTCGATGAGGCCGGGCGCTTGCAGGGCACGGAGTTGATTCTGGACGACGGCCACTCCTTTGACCTGCACCACACCTACCGCCTGGAGGCCCAGCAAGACCCCGGCGGGGCCCTGGTGGCCGAGTTGTTCACCCGCAACTACCTCACCAACGACCGAGTGCTGTGCCAGTTACGGGTGTTCAATCCCCACCGCCAGACGGAAGGCTACCTCTACATTAAGGATGGCGACGTGGCCCGCTACATCACCAACTTCGACATTGCGCCCCGGCCCCGCGTGGCGGCCGTGAGCGTGCTGCACCGCGGCGGCGACTGGTCGCAAAACCTGAGCGTGAGCCCCGGCGAAACTGTGGACGTGCGCCTCGATGGCGAGTCGCTGCTCAAGGGCCGTTTCCACGTCGAAGACCTGCTGCCGGTGGCCTCCGACTCGTCCATTCGCTCGGATAACTCGGTGATTTACCGCGTACAGGTGCCGCTGGGCGTGGTGCGCCGCCGCCTGGCCATTCTCGACGGCACCAAGCCCACCGGTTTTGTGCTGGCGGTGAAGGAAGTCCAGCGCCCGCACCCGCTCAACTTCGTGAGCGTCAGCTACGGCGAGGGGTCCCTGCCCATTACGCGGCTCAACGGGCCAGTGCTTTACCAGCACAGCATCCGCGACGTAGTGTTTTCGTTTAATAACGCGGGCATCGACGGGGCCCAGGTGCTTTATGGCAAGCAGTACCTGACGGTGGAGGTGCGCGTGCTCGACGCGAAAAACAATTTACTCGACCAAAAAACGCTCGATAACCTGGTGATTTGCCCCGGCGAGCCTTCGCCCCGTGCCGCTTATTACCAGGATAAGCAGTGCCAAAGCGGGCCCCTGAGCCTCAACGCCCTGCTCGACCATAAAACGTATGACCTCGACGATTGGTCGCGCATTATTATCACCCTCAAGCACAACGCTGGCCAATACGGCGAGCCCGGCTACAGCCAAGTGGTGGACCTGGTGCTGAGCCGCCGCACCAGCTTCGACGTGGACGTGAGCTTTCCGGCCGGCCTGCTCACCCGCAAGCAGGGCGACACGGGCTACGGCGATTTTGGCGGCATCAGCATCGCCACGCTGGCGCAGCTCAGCTTCTACACGCCCGGCCGCATCAACCGCCTGCGGCCCTACAAAATCGGGGCGGGCTTCGTGGCCCTCAACGCTTTCAACCTGGGCCAAACCACCGACCGCGACCTTGGCCTGGTGATACTGGGCTCGGTGACGCCCTTGCACACGGGCCGGCTCACGTTTCCGCTCTACCTGGGCGGTGGGTATTTATTGTCGGCGGGCAAGCCGTTTTATTTGCTGGGCCCCGGCATCGGGGTGCGGCTGTAAATGGGAGTTGGCGGGCGCGTTTCCTCAGTCGGGCAGCACTTCGATGCGCACCCCCAGGCCGCGAACCAGTTCCATCACCCGCTGCCACAAAGCGGGCCCCGCCCGGCGGCCCTGCACGCGCAGCACCCGGTCGCAGTCGTCCAGGTCGAGGGTAGCCTGAAGGCCCGGAAACCGGGCGTGCAGCGCGTGTAGCAAGGCCCCGCCCTGGGCGGCAGAAGCGACGTTGGTCTTGAATACCTCAACCTCGTGGGGCAACGGGCTGGTGAAGACTGGGCAAGGAATGGAGGATGCTAACATTTTTCGCAGGATGTTTGCAGTGGAACGGTCAATGAAGGGTGCCGAAGCGCCAGCGAGCGTTTTCAGCGACTCAAAGCAAGCGCCAGGGAATGACAGCCCTATGTCAGTAGCTAGCAAAAAATTTGGAAATAATTTCAGAATAGACTAATTTCATTAGCTGAACCCGGCCGCGCATCCACGGGCACCAGGAAACCTTGGTCCGGGGCCCCGCGCCTGAGCATTGCAAGGGCGCATTGAGCAGACGTCGGCTGATTTGTTCTTCGGATAACCTTATAAGTCAAGCAATAAAAAATTTCCGGCCATGAACCGTTTCGACCGCATCGCCGCCCTGCTCGTGCAGCTGCAAGCCAAACGGGTGGTGCGGGGCCCCGCCCTGGCCGCGCAATTCGGCGTGAGCGTGCGCACCGTGTACCGCGACCTGCGCACCCTGGAGGCCGCCGGGGTGCCGGTGTGCGGCGAGGCGGGTGTGGGCTACTCGCTGGCCGAGGGCTACCGCCTGCCGCCGGTGATGTTCACACGGGAGGAAGCCACGGCGCTGCTGATGGCTGAAAAGCTGGCCGCCCAGCTCACCGACGCGGGCACGGCCCAACTGGGCGCGGCGGCCATGGACAAGCTGCGGGCTGTGCTGCGCCGCGCCGACCGCGACTACCTCGAAAGCCTGAGCCCGCGCATCCAAGTGCTGCGCCCGGGGGCCCCTGGCCAGCCGCCGCCGGGCGGCCCCGACGGGCACCAGCTGCTGCTGGGGGCCGTGGCCGCGCAGCGCGTGGTGCGGCTGCGCTACCGGGCCGGCTACACCGGGGCCACCACCGAGCGCGACGCCGAGCCCATCGGGCTGTACTGGGGGCAGCACTGGCACGTGGTGGCGTTTTGCCGGCTGCGGCAGGAGTTCCGCGACTTTCGCCTCGACCGCATCGCGCAGCTTCGGGTGCTCGACGAAACCTTTGCCCCGCGGCCCGAAACGCTTCAGCAATACTGGCAGGAGCTGGCGGCGCGGCGGCCCCAGGACGCGGCCGTGGTGCGCTTCGGCCCCGGCGCGGTGCCGCACGCGCAGGGCGCGAAGCAGTACTACGGCTGGGCCCACGAACGGCCCACGGCCGACGGCGGCGTGGAAATGACCCTGCTCCCCGGGTGCCTGCACTACCTGGCGCGCTGGCTGCTGGCCTACGCCGGCCAGGTAACAGTGGTGTCGCCGCCGGCCTTACAGCAACACCTGCGGGCGCTGGCGCAGGCGGCCCACCAGCATTTTTGCGGCGCGGCGCAGGCTGCTCAAGGCCTGTAAAAAAATTTACAGTGATCGAAAGAAATACTGAATTCGCTTCTAACTTTGCACAACAAAGCACTTCGAAAATATGCAGCCCGACCCGCTTGCCCAGCTCACCGAAATCCGCGCCATCATGGAGCGCAGCTCGCGCTTTCTGTCGCTGTCCGGGCTGAGCGGGGTGGGAGCGGGCGTGGTGGCGCTGCTGGGCGCGGCGGCGGGCCATTTCTACCTCAAAAGCCACTACGCCAGCGAGTACGGCGACGACGGCTACCGCCGCCTGGTTGCCAGCACGCCGGCCGAGCGGCAGGCGGCGCTGCCGTTTCTGCTGCTGCTGGCGGCCGTGGTGGCGGGCGCGGCCGTACTCATCGCCTGGTACTTTACGCGGCGGCGGATGCACCAGCAAGGCAACCGCCAGCCGCTGTGGACCGGCCTCACGCGGCGGCTGCTGGGGGCCCTGGCCGTGCCGCTGGGGGCCGGTGCGGTGTTTTGCCTGCGGCTGTATGTGGGCGGCGATGCGGGCCTGGTGGTGCCCGGCCTGCTGGTGTTCTACGGCTTGGCGCTGCTGAACGCCAGCAAGTTCACGTTTGATGAAATCCGGTGGCTGGGGCTCACGCAGGTAGGGCTGGGGCTGGTGGCGCTGGGACTGCCGGGCTGGGGCCTCACGTTTTTTGCGCTCGGCTTTGGGCTGGGCCACATCGGCTACGGCCTGCTGATGTACAACCGTTACGAGCGGTCCGCCCCGGCCGGGGCCCCCGCGGCTTCCGTACTGGGCCGGTGAAGCACCTCATCCACACCCTCAACAAGGCTTTCGACCACCGCGTGCGGCTGGGCGTGATGGCCGTGCTGCTGGCCAACGACGCCGTGAGTTTCACCGACCTCAAAGAAGTGCTCGACCTGACCGACGGCAACCTTGCCAGCCACGTGGGGGCCCTCGAAAAAGCCGGCTACGTGTTGGTCAGCAAGCAGTTCGTTGGCAAGAAGCCCAACACCACCTACACCGCTTCCCCTGAAGGAAAAGCCGCTTTCCAGCAGCACCTGGCGGCCCTGGAAAAGCTGCTGCGGCCAGGGTAGCGCAGCAGATACGTGCTGCCGACAGTCAGTAAGCCGGTTTTGGGAGCCAGTGCCCGGCTTGCTTTTAACGTGCCGCTGGCACGTTTCTTTTTGAATTTTTACTTTGAAAAACAAAGAACTTTAAATACTTCTCAATGGATGCTTTGCTTTCCTCCGAACCCGTTTGGCCCGCTGTCGCTAAGCCAGCCGTTACCCCGCTCACGGCGGCCCAGCAGCTGCTGTTGCCGCTGGGAGCGGTGCTGTTCGACTGGCTGTTTTGGGCCGAAAAAACGGGTGTAAGCCTGCTTGTTTACGCCGTTTGCGTGGTAGGCGCGCAGATGGCGCTGCTGCCGCGCCACGCGGCGGCGCGGCGCTCGGGCTACTGCTGGCTGGCGGCGGTGGGCAGCTTGTTTGGCGGCGCGATGGCGGCCCTATACGGCTCGGGGGCCGCCGCGCTGGCCAGCGCCGTGTCGCTGTTGCTGCTCGTGGGCTACGCCAACCAGCCCCACCTGAAGCTGGTGGCCTACGCGTTGCTGACGGCGGCCAGCAGCGCGCTGCGGGCAGGGGCGGTGGTGCCCCGCGCCTGGCCGGGGCGGCGGCTGGGCAGTGGGGCCGGCGCGCGCCGGGCCTGGTACTACGGCCGGCTGCTGCTGGGGCCCCTGGCGGTGCTGGGGCTGTTTCACTTGCTGTTTGCGGTGGCCAACCCGCGCTACGCCGACTTGAGCGGGCGGGCCCTGGCGGCGGTGGGCGACTGGCTGGCCCGGCTGTGGCCCGACTGGTCGGTGGGCCACGTGCTGTTTCTGCTGCTGGGCTACTGGCTGGCGGCCGGGGCCCTGGTGGCCGTGCCCGTATACTATTTCATCGACCACGAGTCGCGCCTGGGCGAGTTCGTGCGGCGGCAGCGCGACCAGGTGGCTTCATTCGGGGTGCGCCGGCCCGATTTCCGTCCCCGGGCCTTCGGGGCTCTCGGCCTGCGCAAGGAGTGGCTGATGGCCGTGGCCGCGCTCGGGCTAGTGAACGCGCTGCTGCTGGTGGTGAACCTCATCGACATCAACTGGCTGTGGTTTGGCTTCGTGCCCGCGCCGGGGTTCGACCTGGCGCAGTTTGTACACGAAGGCACTTACGTGCTCATTTTTAGTATTCTGCTGGCGATGGGGATCCTGTTGTGGTTTTTCCGGCGCAACCTGAATTTTTACGGCCCCGGGCTGCCCTGGCTGCGCGCGGGGGCCACGGCCTGGGTGCTGCAAAACGCGGTGCTGGCCGTGTCGGTGGGCCTGCGCAACTACTATTACATCGCAAACCGGGGCTTGGCTTACAAGCGGATTGGGGTATGCTTTTTTCTGGCGCTGACGCTGTTCGGGTTGGGCACGGTGCTGCTCAAGGTCTGGCAGCGCCGCTCGGCCTACGGCCTCGTGCGCCTCAACTCGCTGGCTGCTTACGCGCTGCTGATGGTCCTGGCCGCCGGCAACTGGGAAGTGTGGATTGCCCGCTACAACCTGCGGCCCCGCTTCGCCCGCATCGACGTCGGCTTCCTGCTTGACATGCCCGGCCGGGTCCTGCCCGTGCTGCTGGAGCGGCGTGCGCTTCTAAATAAAGTGCCCGCGCTCAGCGCCCAGGGCCCTTACGGCTTCACCGTGCCCTTGCCCGCCGCTGAGGCCCAGCGTCGCCTCGACGCGGCGGTGGCCGCCTGGCAGCAGCGCCAGCGCACCTACGCCGGCTGGCAGGGCTGGAACTACGCCGACTGGCGAGCCATGCAGGCCCTGCAAGAGCCATCCAATCAAGGCTTTGTCAAAATTAATCAAGTAAAATAATGCCGCTCGTGCCATTCGCTTTTTCCGTGTTGGGCCTGGTTTTCTGCTTCGGCGACGTGGCGGCGCTGGGCTTTTTGCTCACTTGGCACGCGCGGGCGGCCACGCCCGGCCTACGTCGCCGCCGGCTGTGGCGCGGGGTGCTGCCGGGCGCGGCAGTGCTTGGGGCCCTGCTGCTCGGGGCCCTGGTGCGGGTGATGCTGCTGTGGTCGGGGCAATAGTAGCTGATCCTAGAGCGGTTTCCAAGTCAGTGTGCGTTTCCAAAATCAAGTTAAAAGTTGAGAGTTAAAAGTTAAAATACAAGTCGTGTGCATTTCAACTTTTAACTCTGTACATAGAAAGTGAAACCGCTCCAGGAACGATAATTACTCGGATCAACGACGGCACCCATGCAGAATATTTCGGCACATTTGACGAAGCTGCCGCCGTGGCCTGTGGTGCCGCCGCGCCTGCGGGCCACGGCGGCCGTGGCGGGACTGGCCGTGCTCAGCCTGGTTTTCGAACGCGAGCTGTGGCCCAACACGCCCAGCGCTGGGGCCATGGGCTGGGGGCTGCTGTTGCTGGCGTTGGTGGCGGCCGGGCCGCAGGTGGCGCTGGTGCTCTGGTGGTGGCCCGCGGCCTACGCGGGCCCCCGATGGCTGAAGCTGCTGTTCCAATTACTTGCCCGGGGCGCGGCCCTCGGGCTGCTGACGCTGGAAGCGTCGGGCTGCCTGGTGGCCGCGTTGGCCTGGCTTGCCAGTGGCCGCTAGCGGTGGCCTAAAGTGCAAGTTGTCTGTTTATTCGGCGCGTATTGTTTAGCTTCGCCGCGTCAGTCGGCTCCAGGCAATGCCGCGAACATAGGCCTTGGCAGCCATCCTCGCGACAACCGTATGCCATGGCCCGTTTTTTTCTGCTGCTTTTGCTCTTTGTGGCCTTGGCGCTGGAGCTGGCCCTCACGGGCGGAGCTTTTTTCGCGCCGGCCCTTACGCTGGGCAAGTTTGGGGTAAAGTACGGGCCCGGCACGGCGTTTCTGGGCTACATCACGGGGTGGTTTTTGCTGTTTGTGTCGGCCGTGGCGGGGCTGGCCCTGGCCTGGGTATGGCAGCGGAGGCCGCACTTTGCCGCCCTGTGCTACCTGCTGGGGCTGTGGTGGGTGGGCATCGGGGTGGGCATCTACGCCGTTTTTGGCAAGCCCGATAACTTGGTGCTCGATTCGCTCAAAGGCTTGCTGCTGATGTTTTTGGCCTGGCGCTGCCAAGGCAAGCGCATGGCCGTGCGGCGTTACTAACCGGCCGTCAACCGGGCGGTGGCCCTAACTTGTAGCCGGTGCGGCCCCGGTTTTGCTGCGCTGCTCGCCATGCCCCCCACTCTTTCGCTACCCGCCTCGCCCAAAGTGTCGCGCCTGGGCCGGGCGCTGGCCGCCGCCCAGGCCGCCAAAGAAACCCTGAGCTTCCTGCTGCTGGTGCTGCCCCTGGCCCTGGAAGCCCCGCTGGTGCTGGTGTCGGCCCTGCCGGGGCTGGTGCTGTATGTGCTGCACCTGTACTTGGCCCGGGGCCGCGCCACCCGCTTGCTGGCTTCGGCCGTGTGGCTGCTCACGCTGGCCGACGAACTGTGGACGGTGCTGCTTTACCACGATTTAGGGGCCCCGCTACCGGCCCGGCGGTTGCACCTTAGCCACTGCCTGGGGCTGGGCATTAGCTTCTTAGCGTTGGCCGAGCTGGGGTGGCGCTGGCAGCGCCGCCGGCCGGCTTCGGCCGGCCGGGACTAGCCGCCCGGCGCGGGGTTGGCGGGGCCGCTAGGGCTGGGCGGCTGGCTGCGGTATATTTGCCTTTCCGCGCGGCGGGGCCGCGGCCCCACTTTCTATCCGCGTTTCTGCATGGCTGTTCCTTCCCCGCCGACTCCGCCCTTGTCGGCCCCGCTGCTCCCCGCTTCTTCCCACCGCCGCTGGCCACGCCGCCTCGTGCGCTGGACATGGGTGCTGTTTGGGGTGGCCGTGGTGCTGTTCCTGGCGTATCCGGTGCTGGTGAGCACCAACTTTTTGTTCCTGTTTGGCAAGTCGCCGAGCCTGGCCGAGCTGGAAAATCCCAAGGTGGAGCAAGCCTCTGAGCTGTACACTTCCGACGGGGTGCTGATGGGCAAATACTTCCGCGAAAACCGCTCCCCGGTGCCGCTAAGCAAAATTTCGCCCGTGCTCATCAGGGCCCTGGTGGCCACCGAGGACGTACGGTTTTACGATCACGCCGGCATCGACGGGCCGGCCCTGCTGGGCGCGGTGGCGGCGGCCGTGCGCGGCGAGAAGCGCGGCGGTTCGACCCTCACCCAACAGCTGGCCAAAAACCTCTACAAAACCCGGCGCGGCGAAACCCGCGGTGGCCTGGGCCACGTGGCTGGCCTGAGCACGCTCATCAGCAAAACCAAGGAGTGGCTCACGGCCGTGGAGCTGGAACGCCGCTACACGAAGGAGGAAATTCTGCGGCTGTACCTGAACACGGTAGAATACGGCTCGAACGCCTACGGCATCAAGGTGGCAGCCAAAACGTACTTCAACACCTCGCCCGACAGCCTCTCTGCCGCGCAGGCGGCCATGTTGGTGGGCGTGCTCAACAACCCCACGGCCTACAACCCGCGCTTCCACCCCGAAGCCGCCCGCCGCCGCCGCAACGTGGTGCTGGAACGCATGGGCCAGGCCGGCATCTTGAAAACCAGCGAGGTAGCCGCCTTGCAAGCGCAGCCCATTGCCTTGGATTACCACGTCGAGCGCCACATCGACGGCCCCGACAACTACTTTCGCGGGGCCATCGGCCAGCTCGTGACCAAGTGGTGCGACGACCACGACCTGGACCTGTACCGCGACGGCCTGCGCATCTACACCACCCTCGATTCGCGGATGCAGGACCACGCCGAGGAGGCCCTGCACGAGCGCATGAAAATGCTTCAGCGCAGCTTCGACAACTTCTGGCGCAACCGCCACCAAAACCCCTGGGTGGACGAAAAAGGCGAGGAAATCCCCGACTTCATCAACACCCAAATCAAGCGCACCGAAGTCTACAAAACCCTCTTCAACCGCTACCACGGCGACCGCGCGCGGATTGAAGCGGTCCTGAACGTGAAGCGCCCGATGAAGGTGTTTACCTGGAAGCACGACGACGGCGATACGACGATGGTCATGTCGTCGCTCGATTCGCTGGCGTACTACAAGCACTTTTTGCAGGCCGGCATGATGACGATGGACCCGTACACCGGCTCCATCAAGGCGTGGGTGGGGGGCCTGGACTACCGATTTTTCCAGTACGACCACGTGAAGCAGGGCCGCCGCCAGGCCGGCTCCACCTTCAAGCCCTTCGTGTACCTGACTGCCCTCGACAACGGCTACTCGCCCTGCGACCGAATTCGCGACCAGCGCGTGACCATCAAGTACGTTGAAAACGGCAAGCCGATGGAGTGGCAGCCCGACAACGTGACCCGCGAGTACACGGGCATTAATATGACGCTGCGCCACGCCATGGCCCGTTCCGTTAACTCCGTCACGGCCCAGCTGACCGAGCTGGTGGGCTGGGACAAAGTGGCCCTGTACGCCCACAAGGTGGGCATTACCAGCCCGTTGCTGCCGGTGCCGAGCATCGGCCTGGGCTCGGCCGGCGACGTGAGCGTGTACGAAATGGTGGACGCCTACAGCACGTTTATGAACACGGGGTTCCGCTCGCAGCCGCGCCTCATCACCCGCATCGAGGACCGCCACGGCAACGTCATTCAGCAGTTCGACCCGGTGCAGCGCCGCGCCATCTCGCCCGAAACCGCCTGGCTGATGACCTACATGCTGCGCGGCGGCATGGAGGAGCCCGGTGGCACCTCGCAGGCCCTGTGGGACTACGACCTCTGGCACAAAGACAACCAGATCGGCGGCAAAACCGGCACCACTTCCAACTACTCCGACGGCTGGTACATGGGCCTCACCAAAGACCTGGTGACCGGCGTGTGGGTGGGCGGCGAAGACCGCAGCATTCACTTCGTGGGCTCGCAGCAGGGCGAAGGCGGCCGCACGGCCCTGCCCATCTTCGGCCGCTACATGGAGAAAATCTACCAGGACAAGTCCCTGGGCTACGACTACGGCCACTTCCCGGTATCAACGGTTAAAATCAGCAAGAAATACACCTGCGTCTCGCCCAGCGAGCCCCGCCGCCGCGAAGCCGCCGTGGACACTATCGCGGCCGATAATTTATTGGAGCAGATGAACGCCGCAAGCAACGTGCCGGACAGCGTACGGTAAAAAGCTGTTTGAGTTAATTTTCAGGGGGCCTCCAGGCGCTGTAGAAATGCATCTTTGCGTCTCTACAGCGTCCTGGAGTCAACTCAAACATCTCCATCTGTGTGCACTGCTGCTAATTAAATCATGGCCATCGCCATCCCCGGCTCCAGAATTAGCACCTGCGCTGGTCCAAAATCCTTTGGGTTGTGTGCCACGATGGCTTCTATTTCGGATACGGAAATAGCGGAGAAATACTGCAATCCGTCCTCGAAATCCGTGAACTCTGAATTCAATGATTGCTGAATTATCGTTGCGGAAACATCGGTAATGGTGAGCAGCGGTAATAAACTGGTAAGCAGGGCCCTGACATCGAGTTGTGGGTGATGCCGTTTGATGATGTAATAGCAAAATGTTTCATCGGCCATATTTTCTGCTCAGTTCTTCGCCCAGAGCTGCCTTATGATCAAAATTTGCCGGTAGCGGCGCGACGCCAGCCAGGCGTTGAACTTCCAATGGGATTGGGTATTGACTCGGGGGCCGCCACCCCATCTGCACTTTAATGTAAATTTCTACAACCTCCGCTACGGTTTTGCCGCTCAGTTGCGCTAATTGCTCCAAGCGTTCCAGAAATGGAGATTCGAGGTGTACGGTGACATCGACGGCTTTCATAAGACGAAGTAATAAAAATTCAGTGGCGTAAACCTACGCTACTCCATATAGCGCCTTCAGGGCCCCACGCAGTACCGGGTAGTCAAATTCAAACCCTTGCGCTAGCACTTTCGCATCGCTCACGCGCTGGCCGGCCAGCACGACTTCGCTTTGCTCGCCCAACACCAGCTTGAGGGCAAAGCCGGGCACTTTGGGCAGCAGCAGCGGCCGGTGCAGCACATCGGCAAGCACTTCGGTGAAGGCAGCGTTGGTGGCGGGGTAGGGGGCCACGGCGTTATAGGGCCCCTGCCAGGCGTCGTCGGTCAGCATAGCTATGAATAGCCGGCAGAGGTCATCAATATGAATCCAGGACAGGTACTGCTGACCACTGCCCAAAGGGGCCCCGATGCCCAGCCGCACGGTGCGGGCCAGCGGTAGCAGGGCCCCGCCCTTGGTGCTCAGCACGATGCCAATGCGCGGCAGCACCAGCCGGATGCCCAGGGCCCCGATGGGCGCGGCGGCTTGTTCCCACTGCTGGGCCAGCTCGGCTAGAAAGTCGGTCGCGGAAGCGGGCGGCGTATCCTCGTCTGCCAGCGTTTCGCCGGTGTCGCCGTAGAGGCCGATGGCCGAGGCCGAGAGCACGGTGTACACGCGGTGGCCGGGCTTGGCCAATTCGCGGTGCAGCAGGGACAGGCTGTCGAGGCGGCTGGCCAGCAGCTCTTTTTTGCGGGCATCGATCCACCGGCCTTCGCCCACGCTGGCCCCAGCCAAATTCACGACGGCATCGGCGTAGGGCACGGCGGCCGGGTCGATGGTGCCGGCGGCTGGGTCCCAGCCGAAAGTGCGGTAGGGACTGCCGTGGGCTTGCCCGCGGCTAAGGAGCGCCACTTCGTGGCCGGCATCGACGAGCATTTCGGCTAGGCGGGTGCCAATCAGGCCCGTGCCGCCGGTAATGAGGACTTTCATTGATTATAAACGGTTGAGAGGTTAAATCGTCGGTTTGCTTGGCGCAAGCGCTGTGTCCGGATGCTTGCGGAACATACTTTATGTGCTTTATACGCCCAAGCCGCCAGAATAATCAGCAATTCAATCTCTCAACTATTCAACCAGCTACTTCCCAATCTGCCGCAAAAACTCCGTGCGCAGGGCCGCGTCGGCGGCAAAGCGGCCACCGTACTCGCTGGTGAGCGTTGAGCTACTGGCGTCGTTCACGCCGCGGCTCATCACGCAGAGGTGGTCGGCTTCGATGAGCACGGCCACGTCGTCGGTGCCCAGGCCCTGCCTGAGCTCTTCGGCAATCTGGCGGGTGAGGCGCTCCTGCACCTGCGGGCGGCGGGCGTAGTGCTGCACCACGCGGTTGAGCTTGCTGAGGCCCACCACGTGGCCGGCCGGCAGGTAGGCCACGTGGGCCTTGCCAATGATGGGCACGAAGTGGTGCTCGCAGCACGAAAACAGCGTGATGTCGCGCTCCACCAGCAGCTGGTGGTACCCGTAGCGGTTGTCGAACAGCTTCACTTCGGGCCGGTTGGCGGGGTTGAGGCCCCGAAACCACTCCTGCACGTACATTTTGGCCACCCGGCGCGGGGTGCCGGCCAGGCTGTCGTCGGTCAGGTCCAGGCCCAGCTCCCGCATAATGGCCTCGAAATGGCCCGCGATGGCCGCAATCTTGGTTTCGTCGGAGGCCGCGAAGGCCTCGGGCAGTACGGGGGTGCGCAGGCCAGCGGGCAAGTGCGCGTCGGGGGCGGGGCGGGCCCCGGAATCGTTATCCATGGTATTCTACAAAGTTACGCTCCGTCTCGTAGAGCGTGACCGACAAGGCCAGCGCCGCCGCCAGGTGCGGGCGCAGGCGCTGCCAAATGGCCACGGCGATGTGCTCGGCCGTGGGGTTGAGGGCGCGGAAATCTGCCACGTCCAGGTTGAGGTTGCGGTGGTCGTAGCGGTCGAGCACCTCGCGCTTGATGAGGTCGCTCAGCCGCTTCATGTCGTATACATAGCCCGTGTCGGGGTCCACATCGCCGGTGAGGCGCACAATCAGGTTGTAGTTGTGGCCGTGGTAGTTGGGGTTGTTGCAGGGCCCGAACACGCGCTGGTTTTGGGCATCGCTCCAAGCAGGGTTGTGCAGGCGGTGGGCCGCGTTGAAGTGTTCGGCGCGGCAGACGGTTACGGGCATAGTTAAACTTAACCGGGCTGTCGTGGATTTTGTTTGACTTCCGGCCCAGCAAGGTACGCGGTGTGATAAGCCAGCGTTGCGAAATATAAATTCTATGATGTAAGAACGAGTAAATTGCAATTATCTAATAAAAATACAGTTTTAGGGGAAAAATTTGGTACTTTATGGTGTAAATGTCCAGAATAGGCATAAATTTGAAATGCCAAACCATTCAAATTTTCACCGTCCGATTCCATTTTTATCTTTTTAGCTTTTTCTAATATCCTCACCATGACCCGAAGCTTACTTTTCTGCCTGTTCGCGTGCTTTGTCTCCTTCGGGGCCCTGGCTCAACGTTCGCCGGTTGACGAAACCGATAACACTATAGACGGCATACCGCGCAAAGGGCAGCGGGTGTCGATTCAACTCGATAACCGCCGGGTAGAAACTGCCTGGTTCAAACAGCTCAACGATAAATATCCCGGCAAGGTGAAGAACACCAAGGGAGTCGTTAAGCTCGAAGGGGTGGTGGTGGAAGAAATCGCGCCCACGCCCGTGCGCATCATCACCAAAGTCGACGGCATCCCGACGGGCACCACCGTGTGGTGGAGCATCGACCTGGGCAATGCTTACTTGGGCAAAGACGCTACCCCCGTACAGTGGAAATCGGCCGAGAAATACCTAAAGGATTTCGCTCGCGCCATGTACCGCGAAGACGTAGTGGCGCAAATTGCGGAAGCCGAGAAGGCACTGATGCAGTCGCAGACCCAGCACGTGGCCGTGATTGCCAAAGCCGACGCCATTAAAAAAGATATTGAAAAAAATAAAGCCCGCAAGCTCGAAATCCAGCAGCAACTGGCCCAGAATGCGGCCGAGCTGTTGCAATACAACAATTTGATCGACAGTAATTTGAAAGAGCAAGAGGCCGCCCGCGCCGACATTGTGAACATGCGCGTGTCAATGGAATCGATAAAGGACCGCATGAACAAGATAGAGTAGGGCCTTGCCATGCTTGCGAACTCCAACGAACGCCCCGCCGACATCGGCGGGGCTTTTTGTTTGAGGGTCCTCGCCAACCCCACGGCGGAGAACTACGTTGGCAACAATGGCAGGAGTTCTTGCTGCCGTTTACCACAACGCCTAATTTACCATGGAAAAGACAGAAGTTCAGCACCAAGTGCACCTAGACAGCGCTATCCACTTGCTTACCGGCGACCTCACGCAGGAAACTGAGCGCGCCGGCCTCGACAACCAGCTACAGCGCTGGATCGAAGACCTGAAAGCCGCCAACAACCCGGCTTTTCACCAACTGGTGGTCGACTTGCAGGCCCTGAAAGCACACTTTGGCGGCGGCTCGCTCGACGTAAACGTTATTGCTCCGCTGCTGGCCCGGCTGGGCACCCAGACCACCCAAGCGGCTAATTTCGCTGAGGGAAACACGGCCACGCGCGTGGCCAAGCTCGGTGAAGTGCTGACGGCGGTGGCCCAGCAGCTGCAAGGCGGCGCGGCGGTGCCCGATAGCAGCCTGCCCCAGGACTTGTCCTCGCACAACTAGACCGCTCGCGCCCCGGGCGAGATTTTTGGTCTAAGCCGAACCTGAAAAAGCCGGCTCCTTCATCGAAGGAGCCGGCTTTTTTGTTTATTAACAGCCTGATTTAGGCTGCAGCCGTGGCTTTGGGGGCCACGTTCAAACGCCGCTCTTTGATGCGGGCTTGCTTGCCCGAGAGGCCGCGCAGGTAGAAGAGGCGGGCGCGGCGCACCTTGCCGCGGCGGATAACCTCTATCTTATCGATGTTGGGCGAGAGGAGGGGGAAAATTCGCTCGGTGCCGATTTGGTTGGAAATCTTGCGTACGGTGAAGGTTTCACCGTTCGAGCTGGGGTTGCGGCGCTGAAGCACCACGCCCTGGAACTGCTGGATGCGCTCCTTGTTGCCCTCACGGATTTTCACGTGAACGTTCACGGTATCGCCGGCAGCGAAGATGGGGAAGCTGGCGCGGCGCTCCTGCGCTTCGGCATTGATAAAGTCGAGTAGTACGCTCATGGCGAAAGAAATTGCGAAGGGACGGCGCCGCCGCCCGGATTGATTTTACGAAACGGAGCGCAAAGATAAGGACTTAGACGCCGGATAGCAAATGCGTAGCAGATGAGAGGGATAGATACTGGACAATGAGGCGAAGAAACGCCGGTGCCCGGCGCTAACTTTCTTCGTTTCCGCCCAGCAGGTCGGGCCGGCGGGCCTGGGTGCGGGCCAGGGCCTGGGCGTGGCGCCACGCCTCAATCTGGGGCGTATTGCCCGAGAGCAGAACGGCGGGCACTGCCTGGCCCCGCCACTCGGCGGGCCGTGTATACACGGGTGGGGCCAGCAAATCGTCCTGAAACGAGTCGGACAAAGCCGACTCTTCGTTGCCTAATACACCGGGCAGCAGCCGCACCACGACGTCAACCAAGATGGCGGCCCCCAACTCGCCGCCGCTCAGCACGTAGTCGCCCACACTGATTTCGTGGGTGATATAGGCGGCGCGCAGGCGCTCGTCGATGCCCTTGTAGTGGCCGCAGAGCAGGATAAGGTTGGTGAACAGCGAGAGCCGGTTGGCCAGCGGCTGGCGGAGGGTTTCGCCGTCGGGCGTGAGGTACACCACGGCGTCGTAGGGCCGCTGGGCCAACAACTCGTCCATCCACGCCGCGATGGGCTCCACGCGCAGCACCATGCCGGCCCCGCCCCCAAATACGTAGTCGTCAATCTGGCCGTGCTTGTTGATGGCGTGTCGCCGCAGGTTGTGCACGTGGATTTCGGCCAAGCCCTTGTCCTGGGCCCGCTTCACGATGGAGTGGGCAAAAGGACTGGCCAGCAACTCGGGCTGGCAGGTAATGATGTCAATGCGCATTGTGGGGCCCTGCGATTAAGCGGCTTCGTCGGCTTCGTCCTGCTGGCGGGTGGTAGGCGTGAGGTAGATGTCGAGCAGGCCGTCGGGTAGGCGCACGAACACTTTTCGGGCGACCATGTCGGCGCGGGTCACGATTTCGTCCACCACGGGTACCAGCACCTCGTGGCCCTGGTAGCGCATGGCCAACATGTCTTGCTGGGGCAGCTCGTAAAAGTTTTCGACCACGCCCAGCTCGCCCAGGGCTTCGTCGACCACCGTAAAACCGATGACGTCGTGGTAGTAAAACTGGTCGTCGGCCAGGGCCGGCAGCGCTTCCAGCGGCAGGTGCAGGGTGGCGTTGCGCAGCGGCTCGGCCTCCTCAATGCGCTCGATGCCTTTGAGCTTGAGCAACACGCGGGTGCCGTTCTGGGGCTGTACTTTCTCCACGGCGTGGGCCACGAGTTGGCCGGGGGCCGAGGACAGGGCCAGGTACACGGTCTTGAGCTTCTGGTAGGCAGTGGTATCGTCCACGTCGAAGTCGGCTGCTACGAAGCCGCGCAGGCCGTGGGGCTTGATGATGGTGCCGAGCTGGTAGGTTTCGTCGGGGAGCATGGAACGCAAAAGATAGAAGTAAAAAAGAGTCCGGCAGCCATTGCCCGGGCGGACAACAACTGCCGGACTTTTCAGTCGCTAAGCGGCAAAAGCTAGGCGGCGTCTTCGGCCGATACTTCGGCGGTTTCAGTCGTCTCAGTTTCGGCGGCAGGCGCGGGGGCCGGAGCAGCAGCGGCCAGGGCGGCGGCTTGCTTCTGGCGCTGGGCTTCGCTGCGGGCCTCTTTTACTTTGGTTTCGGCGGCCAGGGCCGCTTTGCGGGCATCGGACTGGGCATCGCTCAAGCCGGTGCGCTTGCCTTCGATGCGGGCGTCTTTGTCAACTTTCCAATCGGTGAAGCGCTGGTCGGCCACGTCTTGCGTGATGGCGCCTTTGTCAACGCCCAGTTGCAGGTGGCGGCGGTAAAGCACGCCGCGGTACGAGAGCATGGCCCGCACGGTGTCGGTGGGCTGGGCCCCGGTCATCATCCAATAAAACGCGCGCTCGGCGTCGTAGTTGATGGTGGCGGGGTTGGTGTTGGGGTTGTAGGTGCCGAGCTTCTCGATGAAACGGCCGTCGCGGGGCGAGCGGGAGTCGGCTACTACGATGTCGTAAGTCGCGGCCTTTTTACGGCCACGGCGGGCGAGGCGGATTTTAACTGCCATAAACCTTGGGGGTTGTGCGACGCAGCTCGTGCGTCAGGGTTGAAAAATTTTAGGAGTGCAAAGGTAGGTTTTATTCAGCGTATTAGCCAGAGTTATCACAAAAAAGAGCCCCGGCTGCGTCTACGGCCGGGGCTCTTCATAAGCAAGTAACGGGTGGCTACGCCGCCTGTACCACCTTTCTAGCGCGCTGCTTGGGCTGCACGTTTTTACGCTTGATTTTGATGATGCGGGCCTTGTCCATCGTCCAGATGGCCACGTAAGTAGGGTCAAACTCCCACCACTTCACGCCAAAATTCACGCGCATCGGCAGTTTGTGGTGGTTGTTCTGGAACAACTCGCCGAAAGCCAGGAAATCCAACGCCAGCGTGTTCTTGGATTTGTCGTGGTTGTCGAAGTTCTGGTAGCCGTACTTGTGGCCCCCCCAGTTCACGATGGCCCCGTGGATGGGCCCCATCAGGAAGTGAATCGGCAGCAACAGGTACTGCCACCACGCCGTGGCAAAGTTGATGTAGAACAGCACGTAGGCCGTGCCCCAGCCCAGGCGCGAAATAGCCGTGCCGCCAAACGCTTCCAGGGCCTTCCATTCCGGAATGTCGCCGTCGAAGCGGGCCGCCAGCTCGTGTTTGTGGTTAACCACGTCGTTGTAAATATTTTTCGTCTTCCACATCATGTCGAACGCGTTGTTCGAGAAATGCGGCGAGTGCGGGTCCAGGGCCGTGTCGGAGTAGGCGTGGTGCATGCGGTGCAGCAGCGCGTAGGCCCGCGGCGAAAGGAAGCTGCTGCCCTGGCAGATGTACGTGAACAGGAAGAAGAATTTTTCCCAGAACTTGTTCATCGTAAACATCTTGTGCGCTGCGTAGCGGTGCAGGTAAAACGTCTGCGTAAACAACGAAAGGTAGTAGTGGGCAACAAAGAAAACGAGGATTGCCATAGATGTAGAGCGCGTGAATTGCCCGCACAAGTAAAATGCCCAGCGGTTGGTTCAGCAGCGCTGCTACAAAATTACGGCCAGGGCCCCCGGCAGGATTTTTTAGCAGCTATAAACCCCAAATCTTGCACAAGCTTTTCATTTAACTGTTAAATGAAAAGGGCCCTGGCCGCGTCCCAGTGCGGGGCGTCGGGCAGGGGGGCCACGAAGGTCATGGCTTCCTTCGTAACGGGGTGCTGCAACTCCAGCTGGCGGGCGTGCAGGGCGATGCTCACGTCGGGCAGCGGAGCGATGAAGCCGTACTTCACGTCGCCGATGATGGGCGTACCCAGGCCGGCGGCCAGCTGCGTCCGGATCTGGTGCGGGCGGCCCGTTACGGGGTTCACTTTCAGCAGAAAGCGGTTGGCTGCGGGGCCCAGCAGCTCGTAGCGCAGCTCGGAGCGCAGGCCCTGGCCGTGCTTCTCGGGGTAGGCTTTGGTGACGTTGCGGATGGTGTCCTTCACCAGCCAGTGCACCAGCGTGCCGCTTTCGGGCACGGGGGCCTTGCCGGTGAGGGCCCAGTAGGTTTTGGTCATCAGCGAGTCGCGGAACATCTCGTTCAGGCGGCTGAGGGCCTTGCTGGTTTTGGCCAGCACCACCACGCCGCTCACCGGGCGGTCGATGCGGTGGGCCACGCCTACGAAGGCTTCGCCGGGCTTTTTGTACTTGAAGCGCAGGTACTCGGCGGCTTTTTTGGAAAGAGGCTCGTCGCCCGTGGCGTCGCCCTGCACCAGCAGGCCGGCGGGCTTGTTGATGACGAGCAAGTGGTTGTCTTCAAAAATAATCTCCCGGCCTTCGGCCCAAATATTCGGACGGTTCACACGCAGTCGCTCAGAAAAAACAGGGGCCCCACCCGCGGTGCCCCGAAAAGAAAAATGCCCGGTTTCGCACCTTCGCGCCACGCAACTGCCGCCGGGGGCCGCCTGCCCGTAAAGCGACCAGCCGCAGCGCGCACAATACTCCCGAAAACCGCTGGAAGTTGCCAATGGTAAAAGTAAGGCAAGTTTGCCGGAAGGAGCAGCTTAGGGGGCCGTGGGTGTCGCGCTTTCTTCGCCCAGGCTGTACCAGTTGATGTTGCGCGAAAGGAACATGACGGCGGCCAGCACTACCACCAGGCCCAGGCTGCCCACCAGCAGGGCGTAATCCTGCAACTGCAACACCACGAACAAGAAACTGTACACCAGCGCGAGCACCCCGGCCGTGGCCAGCGTGGGGCGGCGCTGCCGGAAGCTGGCCGCCGCGTAGGCCGTCACCAGCCCCACGATGACCAGGGCGGCCAACCCGTAAGCGGCATTGAAGGGCAGCTGCTCGGAGAGCGCCAGCAGCAATACGTAGAAAATAACCAGCGCCAAGCCCACCAGGATGTACTGGAAGGGATGAATGCGGCGGCGGTTTAAAATTTCGACGAAGAAAAAAATGAGGAACGTGAGCGTGAGCGGCAGCAGGGCGTACTTGGCCGCGCGCATGGTTTTCTGGTACTCGTTCACGGGCACGAGCAAGCGCACGCCGAACGTGGAACCGTCCACGTCGGGGCGGGCCTCGTCGGTGCGCCAGTGCTGCGGGTAGTTGCGGTTGAGGTGGAACACGCGCCAGTCGGCGCCGAACCGCTGGGCCTCCAAGGTGCGCCGCACGGGCAAAAACGCCCCGATGAAGCTGGGGTCGGCCCAGGGAGCGCTCAGGTGCAGGGTAGTTTGGCGGCCCAGGGGGGCCAGCAGCAGGCCGGTGCTGCCGTTCAGGTCGAGGTCGAACGCGAACGTGTGGCGCTGGGCCAAGGCCGCGGCATCGGGCAAAGGCACCAGGGCGTTGAGGCCATTGGCGGCCCTGCCTGGGCCGGTAGCGCTGCCGTTTTCGGGGTTGAACTTGGAGTAGCGGGCGCGCTCCTGCGCCACGGCGTCGACCTGGGTGCCGACGGCTGGGGCCGAGCCCAGCGGCAGCACGTCGGCGCTGGGCACGCCGGGCTCGAAGGCGCGGGGCTGGCCGTCCCAGCGCAGGGCCAGGCCGCTGCGGATGCCCTTGAGGTCGGAAATGCCCAGGGCCACGAAGGCCTCGGACCAGCGCACGGCCCCCGCGGGCACGCCCAGGTCGGCGAGCGGCGGGGCCTGAAAAGCGCCCTGCACCCGCAGCCGCGCCCGGTACACCACCGCCTCGTAGATGCCGCGGTGGCGGCGCTCGGGGGCCAGCGTGCCGGTGCTGCTCAGCGTGTCGGGCAGCAGGCACGCGTAACGGGTTTGCTCCGTTACACGGCCTTTGTCGTCGGTTTCGCGCGCGGTGTAGGGCAGCACCAGCACGGGGCCCAGCAGCAGCTGCGGCCCGCCCCACTGCGCACTGATTTCGCGGGTGGCGTCGTCGCGGTTGTCGGCCCGCTCGGTTATCAGGCCTTCCACCATGTTGCTCGGAATGAGCAGCAGCAGCAGCAATAGCCCGATGCTGAGCAGCTTCAGCGTGACCGAGTTGCGCGCCCAGGTGTTGAGGCGGTCGAAGAGAGTGGGAAAAGCCGGTGCCATATATTGCGAAGAACTTTGTTTTACAAAGTAAATATAGCAACTAATTATTTGTCCAAGCTAATTCTGAAATATTGAAGTGTTACAGCCTGCGCCCGGGGCCCTGGAGGGGGCTACAGCGGTTCCCAAGAGCCTGTTTCCGCCCGCCTTCGCTGATGGTAAAACGTACGCTACAACGGTTTCCCGTTTTATGTACAATGTTAAAAGTGGAGAGTTAAAAGTTAAAATTCAAGACAACCAGTATTTTAACTTTTAACTCTCCACTTTTAACTTTCCCCCAAAACGTATACGGACTTGGAAACCGCTCTAGTAGCCTTCCTCCTTGCTGGGAAAGTCCCGGCTTTTCACATCGGCCACGTAGTGCTGTACGGCTTCGGTCATGATGTCGTGCAGCTCGGCGTAGCGGCGCAGGAAGCGGGGCTTGAACTCTTTGGTGATGCCCA
>CAXTBA010000045.1:0-27479 GCA_964242665.1 uncultured Hymenobacter sp. | reverse complement strand
CCCCCTCTTTTTTGGAGAGGGGGTCAGGGGGTGAGGTTCCCCAGGCTAGGGCCCCAAAAATTAAATAATCGTGCTGGTGCCCACCGCGATGTTGTGCGCGCTCCACTGCTGCTCGTTCGAGTCGGCAATCCAGAAGGCCACGTAGGTGCCCACTTGCTCGGTGGTGTAGGGCGCGGAAGGGTTCAGCTCGGGGGTGAGGATGTGGTTGGTGATGGCCTCGTCCACGGCTTCGCGCACCAGCTCGGCCTCGGTGCCCAGGCCCAGGTGGTCGAGCAGCATCGCGGCGGAAAGGATGGCCGCCAGCGGGTTGGCGATGCCTTTCCCCTTGGCCTGCGGGTACGAGCCGTGGATGGGCTCAAACACCGCCACGGCGGCCCCCACGGAGGCCGAAGGCAGCAGGCCCATCGACCCGGCGATGACCGAAGCTTCGTCCGAAATGATGTCGCCGAACATGTTCTCGGTCAGCAACACGTCGAATTGCGTGGGGTTCATGATGATCTGCATCGCGGCGTTGTCCACGAACAGGTAATCCACCGCCACGGCGGGGTACTGGGGGGCCAATTCGCGCACCACTTCGCGCCACAAGCGCGAGGTTTCCAGCACGTTGGCTTTGTCCACGAGCGTGAGGTGCTGGCGGCGGCCGGCGGCCGACTGAAACGCCAGGTGGGCGATGCGCTCAATCTCGGGGCGCGAGTAGGTGCAGTGGTCGTAGGCCGTGCCGTCGGCGTTGCGGCCCTTTTCGCCGAAGTAAATGCCGCCCGTCAACTCCCGGAAAATAACCAGGTCGGTGCCCGTGATGCGCTCGGGCTTGAGGGGCGAGTGCTTCAGCAGCGCGGTGTAGGCCGTGACGGGGCGGATGTTGGCGAACAGGCCCAACTCCTTGCGCATCCGCAGCAGGCCCTGCTCGGGGCGCACGGGGGCGGTGGGGTCGTTGTCGTACTTGGGGTCGCCAATGGCCCCGAACAGCACGGCGTCGGCGGCGCGGCAAGCGGCCAGGGTTTCGTCGGGCAGCGGGTTGCCAACGGCGTCGATGGCGCAGGCCCCCACCAGGTGCGACGAAAAGTCGAACCGGTGGCCGAAGCGCTCGGCCACGGCCTCCAGTACTTTCACAGCCTGTCGACAGACTTCCGGCCCGATGCCGTCGCCGGGAAGTACGGCTATCTTTTTGGTTACCATGCCCATGCGCGTTGTTGTTCGTAGGCCTCGATGGCCGGTTTCTGGTTCACTAAAAAGTCGATGTCGTCGTAGCCGTTGATCAGGCACTCCTTTTTGTAGGCGTCGATGGCGAAGCCGAACGACTCGCCCCAGGCCGGCACGGCCAGCGTCTGAGCGGGCAAATCCACCACAAGCTCCAACGCCGGGTCGGCCTCGATGCCGGCCAGCAGGCGGGCCAGCTCCGCGTCGCTTACTTGCAGCGGCAGCAGGCCCGTGTTCAAAGCGTTGCCGCGAAAAATATCGGCGAAGTAGCTCGACACCACCGCCCGGAAGCCCGCGTCGTACAGAGCCCAGGCGGCGTGCTCGCGGCTGGAGCCGCAGCCAAAGTTTTTGCCCGCCACCAGAATTTCGCCGGCGTAGCGCGGGTTGTTCAGCACGAAGTCCGCCTTGGGCGAGCCGTCGGCCCGGTAGCGCCAGTCGCAAAACAGGTTGGTGCCGAAGCCTTCGCGGGTGGTCGCCTTCAGGAACCGGGCCGGAATAATCTGGTCGGTGTCAACGTTTTCCAGCGGCAGCGGAACGCCGGTGGTGCGCAGGGTATGGAATTTTTCCATCAGTTCAAGTACTCGGTAATGTCCACGATGCGGCCCTGCACGGCCGTGATGGCCGCCACCAGCGGGCTTGCCAGCAGCGTGCGCGACCCGGGGCCCTGCCGCCCCTCGAAGTTGCGGTTGGACGTGGCCACGCAGTAGGCCCCGGCGGGAATCTTGTCCTCGTTCATAGCCAGGCAGGCGCTGCACCCGGGCTCGCGCAGCTCGAAGCCGGCGGCGGCAAAAATCTTGTCGATGCCTTCGGCAATGGCTTGCTGCTCCACCTGCTTGGAGCCGGGCACGATGATGGCCTCCACGTGGCCGGCCTTGTGCTTGCCCTGCACGTAGGCGGCCACGGCGCGCAGGTCTTCGATGCGCGCGTTGGTGCAGCTGCCGATGAATACGTAGTCAATCTGCTTGCCCAGCAACGACTCGCCCCGCTCGAAGCCCATGTATTTCAGCGATTTGTCGAAGCTTTCGGCCTCGCCCTCCGGCACTTCGCGCGGCACGTGGCCGGTGAGCGGGATGCCCATGCCGGGGTTGGTGCCGTAGGTAATCATCGGCGTAATCTGCTGCGCATCGAAAGTGTGCTCCGTTTCAAACGCCGCGTCGGCGTCCGAGTACAGCGTTTGCCAGTAGGCCAATGCCTTTTCCCAATCCGCGCCTTTGGGCGCAAAGGGCCGGCCGGCCACGTAGGCGAAGGTGGTGGCGTCGGGGGCGATGAGGCCGCCGCGGGCCCCCATTTCGATGCTCATGTTGCATACCGTCATGCGGCCTTCCATGCTCAGGGCCCGCACGGCGCTGCCGGCGTATTCCACGAAGTGGCCGGTGGCGCCACCCGTGCCCAGCTGTGCGATGACGTAGAGAATCAGGTCCTTGGCCGTGACGCCCGGCCGCAGCTCGCCTTCCACCGCGATGCGCATGCGCTGGGGCCGGTTCAGCAGCAGGCACTGCGATGCCATCACCTGGGCCACCTGGCTGGTGCCGATGCCGAAGGCCACGGCCCCGAACGCGCCGTGAGTGGAGGTGTGGCTGTCGCCGCACACGATGGTGGTGCCCGGTAGGGTCAGGCCCAGTTCGGGCCCGATGATGTGCACGATGCCCTGGCGCGGGTGGCCCAGGCCGTACAGCTCGATGCCGTACTTCTGGCAGTTCTCGGTCAATTTATCCACCTGCGAGCGCGAGAGCGGCTCCCGGATGGGCTGGTCCTGGCGCAGAGTGGGCACGTTGTGGTCGGCTGTGGCGAGAATCTGGCCGGGGCGGAACAGCGGCAGGTCCCGGGCCGCGATTTCATCGAACGCCTGGGGGCTGGTGACTTCGTGGATCAGGTGCCGGTCGATGTACACCACGTCCTGCCCGCTCGCAATGGAGCGGACGACGTGGGCGTCCCAGATTTTGTCGAATAAGGTCGTGGCCATTTTTATTTCTTATCGAATCTTAATTAAAACGGTCCTGTCAGAACGGTCATGCTGAATGCAGGGCCGCGGCTAACAGGCCGTCATGCCGAGCGCAGCGCAGCGGAGTCGAAGCATCTCTATTACTTAACTAATCATGATTACTGCCGCAGTAGAGATGCTTCGACTCCGCTGCGCTGCGCTCGGCATGACCGTTTTCATCTGTGTTCATATCGACCGTTCCTGTTTCTTTCCACATCAATCAATTATTCAGTTTCAATTAGTGGCCACCAGTTTTTCCTGCTCCACGAGCCCGTGGAGGTCGTCGTCGCCCACTTCGCGCTGGCGGTCGGCGAGGACGAGGAAGCTGGCGTAGGCGGCGTTCAGGGCCGGGCGCTCCAGGTCGTAGCCGAGCTTCTGGAGGCGGTAGGCCAGGGCGGCGCGGCCCGAGCGGGCGGTGAGCACGATGCTGGAATCGACGACGCCGACTTCTTTGGGGTCGATGATTTCGTAGGTTTCGCGGCACTTAATCACGCCGTCCTGGTGGATGCCGCTGCTGTGCGAGAAGGCGTTGGCCCCCACGATGGCCTTGTTGGCCTGCACCGGCATACTCATCAGGTGCGAGACGAGGGCCGACGTTTCGGCCAGCAGCTTGGTGCGCACGTTGGTGTCGAGGCCCAGGTTGGGGTGCTGGCGCAGAATCATCACCACCTCTTCCAGGGCCGTGTTGCCGGCCCGCTCGCCCACCCCGTTGATGGTGCACTCGATTTGCCGGGCCCCGTGCGTGACGCCGGCAATGGAGTTGGCCGTGGCCAGGCCCAGGTCGTTGTGGCAATGCGTAGAGAGAATGGCGCGGTCGATGCCTTTCACGTTCTCGTACAGGTACTTAATCTTAGCCCCATACTCGTGGGGCAGGCAATAGCCGGTGGTGTCAGGGATGTTGAGCACGGTGGCCCCGGCGGCAATCACGGCCTCGCACACGCGGGCCAGGAACTCGTTGTCGGTGCGACCGGCGTCCTCGGCGTAGAACTCCACGTCTTCCACGAAGCTTTTGGCCAGCTTCACGGCGGCCACGGCGCGGACCAGCACGTCGGCCTGGGTGGTGCGCAGCTTTTGGTAAATGTGCAGATCGGAGGTGCCGATGCCGGTGTGGATGCGCGGGCGGCGGGCCCCGCGCAGGGCCTCGGCGGCCACGCGGATGTCGTTTTCGACGGCCCGGGTGAGGCCGCACACGGTGGCGTCCTGGGTTTGGGCGGCAATGGCGGCCACGGCGGCAAAGTCGCCGGGGCTCGACACCGGGAAGCCGGCCTCGATCACGTCCACGCCCAACGCTTCGAGCTGGCGGGCGATGACGAGTTTCTCGGCTTGGTTTAGCTTGCAGCCCGGCACCTGTTCGCCGTCGCGGAGCGTGGTATCGAAGATCTGAATTTTTTGAACCGACATGCAGGGGCCGCCCCGAAGAGCGCTGACAAAGTGGATATTGCATTGCAAGTAGCAGGGCTTTGCGCGTCGTTAGAAATTATTTTCTGGGCTTTGTACTATTTCTAAATCATTATTTTTTTTACTTAATGCGTTGTTATAAAATTAGTTGACTTAACAATTCGTACGATGCCCAATAAGAGTACCGACCCGGTTTTTCAGCTCATAAAGTCGCTGACGCGCTCCGAAAAGCGGCACTTCCGGCTGTTTACCGACCGGCCCGGGGCCGCCGAGGGCCTGAAATTTCTTCAGCTTTTCGACGCCCTCGACGCCCTCGACACTTATGAGGAGGACCGGATCGTGGCCCTGGTGCCAGCCCTCAAGCGGGCCCAGCTCGCCAACCTCAAGGCCAACCTGTACCGGCAGCTGCTGGGCAGCCTGCGCGTGTACCACGCCGGCCAAAACCCCGACATTCAGCTCCACGAGCAGCTCGATTACGCGCGGGTGCTTTATAACAAGGGCTTTTACCAACAAAGCCTACGGATGCTGGAAAAAACCAAGCTGGCCGCCCAGCAGGCCGAGCTGCCCCACGTGGCCCTGCTGGCGCTCGATTTCGAGAAGTTGATCGAGTCGCAGTACATCACGCGCAGCCTGAAAGACCGCGCCGAAACGCTGGCCACCGAGGCCCTGACCACCGTGACGCACCTGGCGCGCACGCACGAGCTATCCAATGCGGCGTTGCGGCTCTACGGCTTCTACCTCAAGGCCGGGCACGCCCGCAACCAAGCCGACCACGAGCGCATCACGGCGTTTTTTCGGGCGAATATGCCAGCGGCCCTGGGGCCCAACGGCACGTTTTTCGAGAAGCTCTACTTCTACCAGGCCCACGTATGGTACCACACGCTGAACCAGGACTTTCGCGCCTGCTACCGCTATGCGCAAAAGTGGGTGGACTTGTTTGAAGGGGCCCCGCATTTGAAGGACACGCAGGCCATGCTCTACATTAAGGGCCTGCACAATTTGCTGGCGGCGCTGTTCAACCTGCTGTATTACAGTAAGTTCATGGAAGTGTTGCAGCAGTTGGAAGACTTCGCCGCCAACCAAACGCGCCGGGCCAGCCCCAACACCGAAACGCTGCTGTTCCAGTACATCTACACGAACCGCATCAACGTGTATTTTTTGGAGGCGCGCTTTACCGAGGGAGTGGAAATTATTCCCGAACTGCTCGAAAACCTGGCCCTGCACCGCTCGCAGCTCGATTTGCACCGCACGCTGGTGTTCTACTACAAGATTGCCAGCCTGTACTTCGGCAGCGGGCAGTTCCGCAAGGCCATCGAGTACCTGAACCTGATAATCGACCAGAAGGACCTGAGTCTGCGCGAGGATTTGCAAGGCTTTGCCCGCATCCTCAACCTGGTGGCGCACTACGAGGCCGGCGACGACGCCAGCTTGGAGTACCAGATTCGCTCGGTGTACCATTTTCTGGGCAAGATGGACGACCAGCAGCCCATGCAAATCGAGATTTTCCGGTTCCTGCGGCGGGCCGTCAGCATCGCGCCGGGCCAGCTCAAAGACGAATTTATTAAGCTGAAAGACAAGCTGGTGGAGATTTATGCCAATCCCTACGACCGGCGGCCTTTTCTGTACTTCGACCTGATATCGTGGTTGGAGAGCAAGATTGAGGGTGTACCGGTGCAGGACGTGATGCGCCGCAAATTCCTGAAGATGCGGTGAGGCCACGGGCCTGGAACGGGGAGTTAGGCGAAAATTCGGGGCCCCTGGTCGATGAGATAACGGGATTGGTCTAGCCGGCGGCGGAAAGGCCGGGCCTGGACACAGGTTTGCAAAGGGTAATGCAAGAGCGGCTTGCTCCGGTCTACGCCAATCGAGCGGATATCCAGCCGTTTTTAATGCACTTTCCAACAACTTCTTACACCCCAGTCCCACTTCCATGAAAGCTTCCTTGTTTTCCGCCTTCGCCGCTTTCGCCTTCCTCGCCAGCAGCGGTGCTTTTGCCGCCTCCACTCCCCCTTCTTTCGGCGACAACCGTCGCAACGACCGGGAATATGGTCACGATTCCCGCCACGACGACCGCGACCGGGAGCACGCCCGCTGGGAGTCCGAGCGCCGCAACAACTACGGCTACGACCGCAACCACCGCGTAACGGCCCGGGAACAGCAGCGCTGGGAAGCCGCGCACCGCTATAACGGCCGCCGTTAAGCCTTTGCCTTTAAGCTTTTGCCGCTCCGGCTGGTCTTAAAACGGCCGGGGCGGCCCAGTTAGCCCATCTATTCATTTAGCCCATCCATTCTTTTCAAACCGATGAAAAAGTACTTGTTTCCGATGCTGGCCGCCCTCGCCCTCAGCGTTGGCGCAGCCCAAGCCCAGGCCCCCGCGCAAGACGGCGGCCGTTCCCAGGCCTCGCCCGAGCAAATGGCCGCCCGCCAAACCGAGCGCATGACCCAGGCCTTGGGCCTGAGCGCCGACCAAACCACCAAGGTCCAGCAAATTCTGGCCACCCGCGACCAGGAGATGCAGGGCATGCGCGGCCAGGTGCAGAGCGGGGCCGTGACGCGCGACCAGATGCGCGAGCAAATGCAGGCCGGCCGCGCCAAATACGACGCCCAGTTCAAAGCAGTGCTGACCGCCGATCAGTACACCAAATACACCGCCATGCAGGCCCAGCGCATGCAGCGCGGCGGCCAGGCCATGCGCCAGGACAGCACCGCTCAGAAGGGCAAAGTGAAGGTTAAAAAAGACAAGCTGAAGGTGAAAGCCGAGTAGCTGGTTGCTTGGCATCTCTCCCCGTTAAAACGTAAAAGCCCCGGCCGGTTGGCCGGGGCTTTTACGTTTTAGGGGCCCAAAGCCATTTAGACAATGGCTGTTGAAAATTGCTTGGTTCACGTAAAAATTCGTTTGGGCACGCCAAGGGCCCTACCCTATTAATTTCCTAGATGGTTTCTTCGCTGCGTTAAATAACCAGGCCCATCCGCATGAACCTGCAAGTACACTACGACGAGATGCGCGCCGCGGCCGTCCGCAAGCTGGAGTGCGGCGAAGCAGCGCTTGATTACTTGATTGACGACCTGCGCGACGACCGGCGCGGCATCACGCTGTTGGCCCGCCCGCCCGCCCGCATCACGGATGCCATCGAGGCCATAACGGCTGAATTCTGGCAGTCGGAGCCGGACCAGTACTACCAGCCGGTCGCCGACATGCACCTCACCATCATGTCCATTATCACCTGCTACAGCGGGTTTTCGCTCGATTTAGTCGACCCTAGCGACTACGCGAACGCCGTGGGGGCCATCGGCCAGGGCATCCAGCCGTTCCGCATCGACTATTCGGGCTTGACGGCTTCGCCGGGCGGCATTATCGTGCAGGGCTTCCCGCAAGGCAACGGCCTGCACATGCTGCGGGAAGAAATCAGGCATTACTTCCGCAGTTCCAGCTTGCAGCAGTCCATCGACCAACGCTACAGCATTCAAACCGCGCACGCTACGGTTATCCGGTTCAGAAAACCTCTTTTGGACCCGGCGCGCTTGCTCGACACATTGAAAAAGTACCGGCAGCATTTTATTGGCTCGTTTGAAGTGGAGGAAGTAGAGCTGGTATACAACGATTGGTACCAGCGGGCCGCGAACACCGTGCTGCTGGGGAATTATACTTTAGGCACCGCCAACCGGCCCGCATGGACTTGCTGACGGTGGCCGGACTGAGCCTGGCGGAGCAGGGCACCACCGTGCTGCACCCCATCAGCTTCGTGCAGCGCCAGGGCCAGAAGCTGGCGCTGGCCGGCGAGAGCGGGGCCGGCAAAAGCACGCTGCTGCAACTCATTGCCGGCCTGGTGCAGCCCAGCACCGGCGAGGTGCATGTGGCCGGCACCCGCGTGCGCGGCCCGGCCGAAACGCTGGTGCCCGGCCACCCGGGCGTGGCCTACCTGTCGCAGCGCTCGGAGCTGCCGCAGCACTTGCGCGTGGAGCAGGTGCTGCGCTACGCCAGCCAGCGGCCCGTACCCGAAGCCCAGGTCCTGTATGCGCTCTGCCGCATCGACCACTTGGGGGCCCGGCGCACCGACCAGCTTTCGGGCGGCGAGCAGCAGCGGGTGGCCCTGGCGCGGCTGCTGCTGGGCGCGCCCCGGCTGCTGCTGCTCGACGAGCCGTTTTCGAACCTGGACCGGGAGCACAAGCGCGTGCTCCAGGCCGTAATTGAGGAAATAGGGACGCGGCTGGGCATTACCTGCCTGCTGGTGTCGCACGATGCGGCCGATACGCTGCCGTGGGCCGACGAAATCCTGGTGCTGCGCGGGGGCCGGCTGGTGCAGCAGGGGGCCCCGGAACTCATTTACCGGCAGCCGGTGGACGCGTACACGGCGGGGCTTTTTGGTGATTATAGCCTCGTGCAGGGGGCCGACCGCCGGGCCCTGGCATCGGCCGCAAAGCCCTGGGCGGCCGGCACGGCGCTGCTGGTGCGCCCCGAAGAGCTTGTGGTCGGGCCTACCGGCCGAGTGGCGGGCACGGTGCGGGCCGTTCGGTTCCTGGGCGGCTGTTACGAGCTGGAAATTGAGTTGCCTGGGAGTGTTGTTCGGGCCAGGGCTGGTACCGCTGCTTTTGCCCCGGGCGATACGACCCGCGTGGCGGTGGTTGCCGGGGGTGGCTGGGAGTTAAGCCAGCTACCTAGCTGATGGATGGGTTAAGCCCGACAATAACCACGTTTGGGCTGCCTTCGTTAAGGTTTACTCCATTCACCTAACGATTTTGCCTATTCCCGACGCTTTAATCGCGGCCAAAGTGCATCAAAGAAAGCGAGCCCGTAAGGGCAAATAATGGGTGGCTGTGAGTTGCATAGGGGCTTTCGTCGATGGCAAGGCTTCGCCCCACGGCGGGGCCTTGCCGTCAACTTTAAAGGATTTCGTGCGTTTGTGAGATGTGCCGGGCGCTGCTAGCCGCGCTGTGTGCGTCCGTGCTGGTTGCTGTGCTTACCTCGTTTCCGCTTATGAACTTCCCATTCTGCGCCGCAAGGAGCCGGCTGCTGGCTTGTTTTGCGTGCTGCGTGTTGCTGTGGCCCGCCGCGGCCGGGGCCCAAGCCCTGCCCGCCACCCCGCCCGCCCTGCCTGCCGGGCCCCTCACCCTGAACCAGTGCCTCGGCTACGCCCTGGTGAACCAGCCGCTGGTGCGCCAGGCCCGCCTTGACGAGGAAAGCAACGAGGCCGACATCCGCATCGCGCGGGCCGACTGGCTGCCGCAAATTGGCATTACGGGCACAACCCAGCACTATTTTGGGCTGCCGTACACGGTGTTTCCTGACGCCGTGACGGGCATCAGCACGCCGCGCCAGCTGGGCGTGCGCAACGTGACGACCCTGGGCCTGGGCGGCACCCAAATCATTTACAACAACGATGTGCGCCTGGCCTCGCGCGGGGCCCGCTACACGCGGCTGGCCGCTGGGCAAAACACGGCGTACACCAAAATCGGCACGGTGTCGGATGTAAGCAAGGCGTTTTACGACGTGCTGCTCTCGCAGCGCCAGCTCGACGTGTATCAGGAAGACATCGCGCGGCTGCAACGCAACCTTAAAGACGCCCGTGCCCGCTACGACGCCGGCGTGGCCGACAAAACGGACTATCTCCAGGCGGAGATTTCGCTTAACAACTCGCTGGCCGGCCGCAAGCAGGCCCTGGAGGCCGTGAACGCCAAAACGGCCACCCTGCAACAGCTTATGGGCGTGGCAGCCGAGCGGCCGATGCAGCTCCAGTACGACACCCTGCGCCTGGAGCAGGACGCCGTGGTGGACACCCTGGAGCACCTGAATCCCGGCAACCGCATCGAGTACCAGCAAGTGCTGACGCAGAAGTCGTTGCAGAGCCTCAGCATCGACTATTACCGGCTCGGTTTCCTGCCTTCGCTCTCGGCTTTTGGCAACTACAACTCGGTTTATCAGAATAATAATTTCAGCGACCAATTCAACCAGCGCTTTCCCAACTCTTACGTCGGCTTGCAAACGGCCCTGCCCATTTTCACGGGCTTCCGCCGCACCCAAAACCTGAAGCGGGCCCGCATCCAAGATCAGCGCATCGACCAGGACCTGCTCAGCGTCCGCAACCAGGTGACGACCGAATACGCCACGGCCCTGGCCAACTACAAGGGCTACTACGCCGACTACGTCCTCGGCAAGCGCAACCTGGAGCTTTCCAAGGAGGTGTACAAGGTGGTGGATTTACAGTACCACGAGGGCGTGAAGGCGTACATCGACCTGCTCATCGCCCAAACCACGCTGCGCACGTCCCAGCTCAACTACTACAGCGCGCTGTTTCAGGTGCTGGGTTTAAAAGTAGAGCTGCTGCGCACGCAGGGCACGCTGCCCGTCAATTATTAATTTTTCTGTTTCGCCCTTGCCCAATGACTAGCAAATACCTGGCCCTGTGCGCCGCCCTGGGCCTTGTGGCTGGGGCCGCGTGCGGCAAAAAAGACGCCGAGCAAAAGAAAAACGCGGCCCCGCCGCCCACCCCCGTGAGCGTGGTGGCCGCCCGTAGCACCGACGCCGTTTACTACGACGAGTACCCCGCTACGGTGGTGGCGCTCAACAGCGTAGAGTTGCGCGCGCAGGTGACGGGCTTCGTGACGAGCCTGCTCTTTAAGGAAGGAACCGTAGTTAAAAAAGGCCAGGCGCTGTACGAAATCGACAAGCGCCAATATGAGTCGGCCTACCAGCAGGCCCTGGCCAACCTGAGCAGCGCCCGGGCCACGGCCCAAAACGCCGGTGTGAACGTGGGCCGCTACCAGCGCCTGTTGCAGCAGGACGCCGTGGCCCGCCAGGTAGCCGAAAACGCCGTTACGACCTCGGCCACGGCCAGCAGCCAAGTGGCAGGGGCCCAGGCAGCTGTGAGCATCGCCCGCACCAACCTGAGCTTTGCCACCATTACGGCCCCGTTCACGGGGCGCATCGGCATTTCGCAGGTGCGCCTGGGTACGCAGGTAGCGGCCGGCACCACGCTGCTGAACACAATTTCGAGCGAAGACCCGATTGGCGTGGACTTCGTGGTGACCGAAACGGACATCCCGCGCTTTACGGCCCTGCAAAAACAGGGCGGCGGTCGGGGCGATTCTACCCTGCGCTTCGTGCTGCCCAGCGGCCAGTCCTACGGCCAACCGGGTAAAATCCGGGCCATCGACCGGGGCGTGGACGCGCAAACCGGCACCATCACGGTGCGGGTGCAGTTTGCCAACCCGCAGCGCCAGCTCAAGGACGGCCTGAGCGGGGTACTGAAGGTGCTCAACAAAGAATCGGGCAACCACTTGGTGGTGCCCGCCAAAGCCGTGGTGGAGCAAATGGGCGAAAACTTCGTGTACGTGGCCGCCGGCGACAGCGCCAAGCAGCGCAAAGTGCAGTTGGGGCCCTCCCTGCGGAGCGAGGTGGTGATACTCAGCGGCATCAAGGCAGGCGAGCGCATCGTGACCGAGGGCGTGCAAAAACTGCGCGACGGAGCCAAGATCAAGGTGAGCGCCGCGGGCGCACCGGCGGCCCCGCCGGCCGGAGTTGCCGCGGGCGGCCCCGGCAAGTAACGGCCCCGGGCAGTGCTACTAAAATGCCCGGTCGCGATTCTTGAACCACTTGTATTACAACGGTAAACCATGATTTAATTACGCAGCAAACCTGTCCTGCCGCGCCCGGCACCACGCGCTGCTCCATTCGTTGGCTTCTGATAAAATTGAGAAATTATGATTGCAGAAACCTTTATCCGACGGCCCGTGCTGGCCATCGTGGCCTCGCTGGTGATCGTGCTGGTGGGCCTGTTGGCGATGCTGAACCTGCCCATCGGGCAGTTTCCCGAAATCACGCCGCCCACGGTGTCGGTGAGCGGCACCTACATCGGGGCCGATGCCCAAACCGTGGAGCAGACCGTGGCCACGCCCGTGGAAGTGCAGGTGAACGGCACGCCCGGCATGACCTACCTGCAAAGCAACAGCACCAGCAACGGGCAGATGAGCATGACGGTGAACTTCGACGTGGGCACCGACATCAACATCGCCGCCCTCGACGTGCAGAACCGCGTGGGCATCGCCACGCCCACGCTGCCGCAGGACGTGCAGCGCCTGGGCCTGATCGTGCGCAAGCGCAACCCGAGCATCCTGATGCTGGTGGCCATGTACGCCCCCAAAGGCTCGCACAACACCACGTTCCTCGACAACTATGCCAACGTATTCATCAAAGACGCCTTGCTACGCAGCAAGGGCGTGGGCGACGTCGTGTCGCGGGCCGACGATTTTTCGATGCGCGTCTGGCTCAAGCCCGATAAGCTGGCCCAATTGGGCGTGACGGCCGGCGACGTTTCGGCCGCCTTGCAAGAGCAAAACGCCCAGATTGCGGCCGGCTCCGTGGGGGCCCCGCCCGCGCCGAAGGGCGAAGCTTTTGAATACGTCGTGACGGTACAAGGCCGCCTCGTCACGATGGAACAGTTCGGCAACGTCATCGTGAAGACGCGCCCACAGGACGGCTCGCTCGTGTACCTCAAGGACGTGGCCCGCCTGGAGCTGGGCAAGTTCAACTACAGCAACAACTCCTACGTCGACGGCAAGCGCGCGGCCTACCTGCTGGTGTACCAGGCCCCCGGGGCCAACGCCCTGGCTACCTACGACAACGTGCTGGCCACGATGAACGAGCTGAAAAAGCTGTTCCCCGCCGACCTCGACTACATCGTGCCCTTCGAAGCCGCCAGCGTGGTGAAGGTGTCCATCACGGAGGTGGTGCGCACGCTGCTGGAGGCCCTGCTGCTGGTGGTGATCGTGGTGTTCGTTTTCCTGCAAAACTGGCGCTCGACGCTCATTCCGGTGTTGGCCATTCCGGTGTCCATCATCGGCACGTTCATGCTGTTTATTCCGCTGCATTTTACCATCAATACGCTGACGCTGTTCGGGTTTGTGCTGGCCATCGGCATCGTGGTCGACGACGCCATCGTGGTGGTGGAAGCCGTGGAGCACAACATGAACGAGCGCAACATGAGCCCGCTCGACGCCACGCTGGAAGCCATGCGCGAGATATCGGCCCCGGTGATTGCCATTGCCCTCATCCTGGCGGCGGTGTTCGTGCCGGTGGGCTTTATTCCGGGCATTACGGGGCGGCTGTACCAGCAGTTTGCCATCACCATCGCCATTTCGGTGCTGATTTCGGCCTTCGTGGCCCTCTCGCTCACGCCGGCCCTGTGCGTGCTGCTGCTGAAGCCGGCCAAGCGCGACGAAAGCTCAAAGGGCCTCAACAAGCTGTTTTTCAAGTTTAACAGCTGGTTTGGGCGCGCCACCGACAGCTACGGCAACGGCGTGCAGCGCGGCATCAACCACTCGGGCTTCGTGGTGGCCGTGCTGGTGTGCATCGTGGTGGGGGCCTTCCTGCTGTTCCGCGCCAAGCCCAGCGGCTTCCTGCCCACCGAGGACGACGGCCGCATCTACGTCACCTTCAACCTGCCCGAAGGCGCGTCCACGGGCCGCACCGTGGCCGTCATGCAGGACATGATGAAGGAGCTAAGCCACATCAAAGGCATTGCGCACTACGCCGCGCTCGGGGGCCTGAACGCGGTAAACTTCTCGTCGAAGTCGAACTCGGGCACCATTTTCTGCCAGCTCGCGCCCTGGGACGACCGCACGGACAAGGCCTTGCAGCTCCAGGGCATCATGGCCACCATTCAGCAGCGCTTTGCCCGCTTCAAGGAAGCCACCACGGTGGTCATCCCGCCGCCGGCCATTCCGGGCCTGGGCAACACGGGCGGCTTCTCGTTCATTTTGCAGGAGCGCGAAGCCGGGGGCAGCGTCCAAATCTTCGACGCCAACCTGCAAAACTTTCTGGGGGCCCTGCGCAAGCGGCCGGAAATTGCTACCAGCTTCTCCTTTTTCACGGCCAGCACGCCGGGCTACCAGCTCGACATCGACCGCGAAAAGGCCAAGAAGCTCGGCGTCTCGATTGCCGACATCGGCACCGCCATGCGCACCTACCTGGGCAGCGCCTACATTAACGACTTCACGCTCTACGGCCGCACGTTTCGGGTGGTGGCGCAGGCCGACTCGTCGTACCGCGGCAACATCGCGGAGCTGGGCCAGTACTACGTGCGCAACAGCGCCGGCGGCATGGTGCCCCTGAGCACCCTCACCACCTACAAGCGCAACGAAAGCGCGCCCCTCATTTCGCACTACAACCTGTTTCGGGCCGCCGAGGTAAACGGCAACCCGGCCCCCGGCTACAGCTCCGGCGACGCCATCAAGGCCCTGCAGGAAACGGCGGCCCAGGTCCTGCCCCAGGGCTACGGCTACGAATTTTCGGGCCTGAGCCGCGAAGAGCTGCTGGCCGGCGGGCAGACGATCTACGTATTTGCGCTCTCCATCACCTTCGTCTTTCTCTTCCTGGCGGCGCTGTACGAGAGCTGGTCGGTGCCGTTTTCGGTGTTGCTGGCGGTGCCGGTGGGCATTTTCGGGGCCATCCTGGCGCTGTTTTTCCTACCCAAGCTCACCAACAACGTGTACGCCCAAATCGGGATGATTACGCTGATCGGCTTGTCGGCCAAGAACGCCATCCTCATCATCGAGTTCGCCAAGGAGCGCGTCGACCGGGGCATGCCTCTGGTACAGGCCACGCTGGAAGCCGTGCGGCTGCGGCTGCGCCCCATCATCATGACCTCACTGGCCTTCATTTTGGGCGTGCTGCCGCTGGTGTTCGCCTCCGGGGCCGGGGCCCAAAGCCGCCAAACCCTGGGCTGGACGGTGATGGGCGGGATGCTGGCGGCCACGGGCATGGGCATTTTCATCGTGCCCGTGCTGTACGTGCTCATTACGCGCTTCGCCTACGGCAAAGCCAAGCTGGCCGAAATGGAGAAAAACTACAAGCCCGACGAAGAGCACGGCGGGCCCCAACCGGCCCCCAAACCAGAGTCAGTCCCCGAAGCCGAGCCGGCCACGGCCTGATATTTTGGCTTAACTGAGTCCTTTGCGAACGTCGTGCCCCGGTAGCCGGGGCACGACGTTCTTTTTTCCTTCGCTCACGCCCTGCCAACATGCGCCTTTTCATCCATTCGCCCCTAAGCCCCGCCGCCCGCGCCTACTTGCACCAGCACCTGCCGGCGGGCCACCACCTTGTTTTTCAAGACGACCTGGCCCCCGAGCACGCCGCCGAGTTTGGGCGGGCGGAAGCGCTGCTCGGCAACGTGCCGCCCGCGTGGCTGGTCCCGGGGCCTCCGTCCAGCCTGCGCTTCTGGCAAATCGACTCCGCCGGCTTTGAGCGCTACCGCGACGTGGAACTGAATATTCCGGTAGCCAACATGGGCGATTTTTTTGCCTGGCCCTGCGCCGAAACCGTGGTGGCCGGCCTGCTGGCCCTGTACCGGCACCTTCCAGAGCTGGCCGTATTGCAGGCCGAGCGGCGCTGGGTGGGCGGGGCCTTCGTGCGCAACCGGGCGGGCCTGCTGCGCGACAAGCGCGTGATTGTTCTCGGGGCCGGGGCCATTGCGCGGGCGGCCCGGCAGCAGCTCAGCGGCTTCGGCTGCCGGGTGCTGCTGCTGGCCCACACCAGCCCAGGGGCCCAGCTGCGCTCCAAAGCCGACCTGCTGGCCGCCTTGCCTGGCGCCGACATCGTCATCAACACCCTGCCCGGCAGCGCCGACGGCTTTTTTTCGGCCGATCTGGTGGCCGCCCTGGCCCCCGGCAGCGTCTACGCCAGCGTGGGCCGCGGCAATACCACCGACGAGCCGGCCCTGCTCGCGGCCCTGCAAGCCGGCCGCCTCGGCGGGGCCGTGCTCGACGTGACCGCCGTGGAGCCCCTGCCGCCCGACAGCCCCCTCTGGGCCCTGCCCAATGTGCTGCTCACCCAGCACACCGCCGGCGGCCAACCGCTCGAAGACGAAGGCAAAGTGGACATGTTCTTGAAAAATCTGGCCCACTTCCAGGCCGGCGAACCGCTGGAAAACCTCGTGGACCTGAGCCGTGGGTATTGAGCGCGGGGCCCTACGCGAGCCGGGTGGTAACTCGTGTGGCCTGGCAGAGGAGTCAAGGCCTAAAAAAGCCCAGCCGTTGGACGG
Organism: uncultured Hymenobacter sp.; assembly: GCA_964242665.1. Lineage (GTDB taxonomy): Bacteria > Bacteroidota > Bacteroidia > Cytophagales > Hymenobacteraceae > Hymenobacter. The sequence goes on along the minus strand of CAXTBA010000045.1, from coordinate 10,868 downwards.
CCGGGCTTCCTTTATCCTTAAATTCTCTTCTACGAATTGGCCTGAACCATTAAATCCGCCATTTCCTGTGAGATACCGGTGGTGCTGAAGCCGCCGTCGTGCATCAGGTTTTGCATGGTCACGTAGCGCGTGAGGTCCGAAAAAAGGGAAATGCAGTAGTCGGCGCAGGCCTCGGCGGGGGCGTTGCCGAGCGGCGACATCTTGTTGGCGTACTCGTAAAACGCGTCGAAGCCACTGATGCCGGTGCCGGCCGAGGTTTTGGTCGGCGACTGCGACACGGTGTTCACGCGCACTTTTTTGAGGTGGCCCAGGCGCTGGCCGTAGCTGCGGGCGATGCTTTCGAGCATGGCCTTGGCCTGCGTCATGTCGGTGTAGTCGAGGAAGGCGCGCTGAGCGGCGATGTAGCTCAGGGCCACCACCGAGCCCCACTCGTTGAAGGCGTCCAGCTTTTCGGCCACGGCCAGCATTTTGTGGAACGACAGCGCCGACACGTCAATCGTCTTCTGAAACCACTCGTAGTTCAGGTCGCCGTAGGCCTTGCCCTTGCGGATGTTGTTGCTCATGCCGATGCTGTGCAGCACGAAATCGAGCTTGCCGCCCAGCTGCTCCTGGGCCCCGCTGAAAAGCTTCTCCAAATCTTCCATCGACGTCGCATCAGCCGGAATGATAGTAGCTCCGCACTGCTCTGCCAGGCCGTTTATTTCGCCCAGGCGCATGGCCAGCGGCGCGTTGGTGAGCACAAAGCGGGCCCCTTGTTCGTGGGCCTTGAGGGCCACTTTCCAGGCAATGGAGCGTTCGTCGAGGGCCCCGGAAATGATGCCGACTTTGCCGGCGAGCAGGTTATTGGACATGGAGTAAAGGTGTTGCGGAGTGTGGGATTTGCCCACAAAAGTAAGCTGCTAATTGTGACGCTGGCCCAGAAAGGGCATCAGAAGCCCGTACCCGGGCAGCCGGCTTTTTCACCGGCTGCCCGGTAATTGGCAAGGTCCAGGCGCAATCAGGGAACCGGTTCAGAGAAGCAACGATTAGCGGGCAGCCGGCGAAAAGCCGGCTGCCCGCCCCGCTCCATTGCCCCTACCCCGCCATTGCCTCTCCCCGCAGCGCCAGCAGTTCGCGGGCGCTTTGCAGGGCGTTTTCGCTGGGTTTGGCCCCGGCAATCATGTGGGCAATTTCCTTGATGCGGTCGTCCTCGCCGAGTTGGCGGATGCGGCTCACGGTGCGGTCGGCGCGATCTTCCTTGTACACGAAGTAGTGGGCGTCGCCGGCCGCCGCCATCTGCGGCAGGTGCGAGATGGCCACCAGCTGGTGCTTGCGGGCCATCTGCTGCATCATGCGGCCCACCTTCACGGCAATCTCCCCGCTGATGCCGGTGTCTATTTCGTCGAATACTATCGTGGGCAGCGCCGTCTTGTCGGCCAGCATGTACTTCACGCACAGCATCAAACGCGAAAACTCGCCACCCGACGCGGCCTTGCTCAGCGTCTGGGGCTGGGCCCCTTTGTTGGCCGTGAAAAGGATGCTTACCACATCGGTGCCGCTGGCCGCCGGGGGCCCCGTGCGGTGGTCCACCACAATGCGGGCGTTGGGCATGCCCAGGTCGGCCACCAGCTCGCGCAGCTCCTGCTCGAACCGCGGAAACGACTTGCGACGGCTCTCCGACAGCTTGGCCGCCTGCTTGGTCACCGAGGTCAGGGCCGCCTCCACGTCCTTGCGCACTTTGCTGATTTGCTTGTCGAGGTTGAGCACGTTTCCTACTTTTTGGCGCAGCTCGTCGCGCACGGCCAGCAGGGTCCCCAGGTCGCGCACCGAGTGCTTGCGCTGCAAGGTGTAGAGCACGTTGAGGCGTTCCTGCAATTCTTCGGCGCGGGCGGGGTCGCCTTCGGTGCCGCGCTCGGCGGTTTCTACTTCGTCGGCAATGTCGTGCAGCTCAATCAGGCAGCTTTCCAGGCGCTGGCGCAGCTCGCGGAAATTTTCGGCGTAGGCCGATACCTGGCCCAGCAGCGTCGAGGCGTCCTTCATGGTGCCGGTGGCGCAGCTTTCGCTGTCGCGCAGCCCGTGCAGGGCCTGGCTCAGCTTGTACTTGATTTCTTCGGCGTGCTCCAATTGCTTCACCTCCTGTTCCAGGGCCTCCTGGTCTTCGTCGTCAAGACTGGCTTCCTCCAGCTCGTTCAGCAGGAAGCTGTTGTAGTCGAGCAGTGCATTGGCCTGGGTGGACTGATCTTCCAGGGTTTTCAGCTCGGCTTCCAGCTTGCGGTACTGGCGGAAGGCGTTGCTGTAGTGCGTGCGCTGCGGCACCAGCCCGGCGTAAAGGTCGAGCAGGTTGAGTTGAAAAACCGTGTCGCCGAGCAGCAGCGTGTCGTGCTGCGAGTGGATGTCCATCAGGTTGGCCCCGATTTTCCGCAGCGCCTCCAGCGTCACCGGCGTGTCGTTCACAAACGCCCGCGACTTGCCCGTGGGACTGATTTCGCGCCGCAGAATGCACTGCGCGTCGTAGTCCAAATCCTCGGCCTCGAAAATGTCCTGGAGCTGGTAGCTGGCGATGTCAAACTGCCCCTCGATCACGCACTTGCGCGCCGTGTCGAACAGCATTTTGCCGTCGGCCCGGTTGCCAAGCAGCAGCCCGATAGCCCCCAGCATGATGGATTTGCCCGCTCCCGTTTCGCCGGTAATGATGTTGAGCAGCGGCGACGGCCGCAGCTCCAACGACTCAATCAGGGCGTAATTCTGAATACGTAAATCGACTAACATCAATCACTGATTTTAACTGATTAACCGTGATTCCGCTGATTACAACGGCACGACTGACAAATTTAAAAAGCACATAAACCAACCAAAAGCGACAAAGAAATCAGCAGAATCACAGTTAATCAGTTAAAATCAGTGATTCGAAATCAGGTTTAATCTGTGTAATCTGCGATTCAGCGATTTAGAATGGCTTGGTATTTCGCGGCGTTGGTCGCATCAATGCTGATCATCATGCTCACCAGCTGCTGCTTCTGGTTGGCGTCTTGGCTGGTACGGAAAATATTGGCAATTTCGTCCGATTTGGCATTGAAGAAATACCGAAAAATAGGTTCGTTTATGCGCAGTGTGGCCACTTGCTGGATGCCGGTGAGCGCGCCCAGCACGGCGGTGCGCGCCTCTTCGGGCTTTTCGATGAACACGTCCATTCCTTGCCGGTAATAAGTGTACAATCCCGTGCGGAAGGACTGCAACTGTGGGTCGCTCAAGTTGTTGAGCAGCTGGTAGCGGCTACCCGAGCCGCCGGTATCTTTCCAGCTTTCGTCCTGCGTCTCGCTGCTGCTTTGCGAGGCCGAGTACGACATGATGACGCGTGCCTGCTCATAATAAGGCGTGCCCCCGAGCCGGCCAAACGTGTCGCGGTCGAGCCCAATGACCACATTGGCGTAAAAACCCAGCAGCGACGACAAGTTGGAAACGAAGCTGTTGGGCGAGAAATCGAGCGAATTGGGCGGCGGGTAATTAAAATTAAAGCTCTTATCGACGATGCTGATGACGTTAGTTTCGTAGCCCGTGCCGTAAATCGGCCGCGTCGAAATCAACCGCATGGTGGCCTGGTAAGAAGGCGAAGTGCCCCCAGTGATGACCACAAACATCCGGCACTTGATCCGCTCCTTTTCTTGATAAGTGAGGGTGGTCCACCTGCGTGTGTTAAGAAATTCGCGGATGTCCCGCTCTATGTTCGTCCGAATGCTCTGGTCGGTGATGACCACGCTCGGGGCCAGCGACACCTCCACGGTACAGTTCAGCTCCTGGGCCCGGGCGGGGCCCCCGGCCAGAACCAGGGCGAGCAGCGGCAGAATGGCCCAAATTTTTCGCATCATCACAGCAGTCAAGTCTTAAGAGAAGCAATTCGGCGGGCCAACACCAGGCGCACCAGTTCAGTGGCCAGGTCGGCTTTCGCCATCAAGTCAAAAGTGATTACCCGGCCAGCGCGGTCCAGCACGCTCACCTTGTTAGTGTCGTGGCCAAAGCCGGCCCCGGCGTCGCGCAGCGAATTGAGCACCACCAAATCGAAGTTTTTGCGGCGCAGTTTATCCTGCGCGTGGGCCAGCTCGTTTGTTGTCTCCAACGCAAAACCGACGGCAAATTGTTCAGCGCGCTTGGTTTGGCCGAGGGTGGCGGCGATGTCTACGTTTTTCACCAACTCCAACGTCAGGGTGTCGCCGGCTTTTTTAATTTTCTCGGGGGCCACGTGGGCGGGCCGGTAGTCGGCCACGGCGGCGGCAAACACCCACACGCCGGCCCCTGGGGCCTCGGCGGCGGCGGCGGCGTACATCTCGGCGGCCGTTTCCACCCGCGTGAGGCGTACGGCCGGGTGCGCCGGGGCCGGCAATGCGCTGGGCCCGCTGATGAGCATCACCTCCGCTCCTGCCGCCGCGAAAGCCGCCGCCAGCGCGTAGCCCATCTTGCCCGTCGAGCGGTTGCCGAGAAACCGCACCGGGTCCAGCGGCTCATAAGTAGGGCCCGCAGTGAGCAGAATGCGCATTATTTCAAATTATAAATTTTGAATTATAAATGAACAGGGGGATCAATAAAAACAACAAGACAATTATTAGCATTATTTCTTCTCTTTACTAAAAATGACATCTGCCATTCATAATTTATAATTCAAAATTCATAATTTTAAGAGACTATAATTGAAAAAACTCGTTCAACGCCTGCACAATGGCTTCCGGCTCCAGCATACGGCCGGGGCCCACGAGGCCGCTGGCCAACTCGCCGCTTGGCGAGTCGAACACGTGGTTGCCGAAGCCCCGCAGGCGTTGCAGGTTCTGGGCCACGGCCGGGTGGGCGTACATGTCCAAATCCATTGCCGGGGCTAGGAATACCGGACAGCGGGCCGATAAGTATACGGCACTGAGCAGGTTAGGACATAGACCGTTGGCCAGCTGGCCAAGCGTGTTGGCACTGGCCGGCGCGATAACCAACGCATCGGCCCACAAGCCCAGCTCTACGTGGTTGTACCACTGCCCAGACGCCGCATCACGCAAAAAGCCCGTCAGGACGGGCTTTTTGGAGAGGGTGCCCAACGTAAGGGGCGTGACGAACGCGGCGGCGGCTTCGGTGAGGATCACCTGCACTTCGGCCCCTGACTGCACCAGTAGCCGCGTGAGGGCCGCGGCCTTGTAAGCCGCGATGCTGCCGCTCACGCCCAGCAGCAAGCGACGGCCTTGCAGGGCCGTCGGTGGCTGGGCACTGGTGGCTGGTCCGGGCATGGCAGCTAACTGTTATACCGGCTGTTAACTGCTAGCCGCAATACGTTGAACCAACAATTGACAAATGGCTGCTGACAACCAGCGCTTTAGAAAAGCTCGCGGGGCAGCGGCACCTCCACGGGCTCCGGTGTAGTGTAGTACAGCTTGCCTTCCAGGAACTCCTCGATGGCGAGGCTGGTGGGCTTGGGCATGCGCTCGTAGTGCTTGGAGACTTCGATTTGCTCGCGGTTCTCGAACACCTCTTCCAGGTTATCAACGGTCGAGGCAAATTCGGCCAGGCGGTCGTTCAACTCTTCCTTCAGCTTGATGGACAATTGGTTAGCGCGTTTCGAAATAACGGCGATGGCCTCGTACACGTTGCCGCTTTCGACGCTGAAATCGGCCATGTTGCGCGTCACGATGGAACTGGATACGGCGTTGGGTGCAGGTTTCATGGGCAATAAATTTTTAATTATTTGATGAATTAGCCGTTGATTGTTGAACAGTTAATCGATAATTAACGCCAACAAGGCAATTATTTAGCCGCTGCCGCAGCATCGGGAGCAACCGGTACACTTTTTAATCTCTCTATCTCGGCGCGGCTGTCGTCGTACATGGACTGGGCTAGCTTCAGGTTTTTGCTTTGGGGGAAAGTGTCGATGAAGTGCTGGTAAAACGCCACGGCGTCCAAGAACCGTTCGCGTTGCTTCGATTCAATGCTTTCCTTCGCCCAAGCGTATTGAGCGCTCACGCGCAGAAAATCGGCCTGCTCGACAAAGGCCGAAGCCGGGTAGTTCTGCTCGAACGTGCCCAGGGCCGTCACGGCCGCCTGGTTGTAGCGCAGCTGATAATAGAGCCGGGCCGCTTCGAAGGACTTGCTTTCCACCTTCTTCTGCAATTCCTGCGACATGCCTTCTATCTCCGGCCGGAATTTGCTGTCGGGGTAGCGGTTGATGAAGTCCTGAATGGTTTCCAGGGCCGACGTGGTATTGGTCTGGTCCAACTCAAAGCTCGGCGAATCGCGAAACAGCGACTTGGCGTGCATAAACGATGCTTCCTCGGTATAAACTGAGTTAGGGTACGTGTCGGTGAACTGCTTGAAATAGTACGCCCCTAGCACGTAGTTGCGCTGTCTATAGTTGGTATTAGCAAAGTAGAACTGGGCCTTTTCGGCCTCGGGCCGGCCCTTCAGCAGCGGCACAAGGTCTTCGAGCAAGGTACCAGCGCGGAAGAAGTCACCGGCATCGTAGTAGCGGATGGCGGCTTCGTATTTTTTATTCACGTCGCCGCTCTTGAGCAGCTTCTGGTAGCCAGGGTTGCAGGCCCCGAGCAGCAGCGCGGCCAGGCAAAAGAAAACGAGCGTTAAGCGGGAAAATGGCATAGGGGCAGCAAAGGTACAACGGCGAATACAAACCGGGAACAGCGGCAACCGGCCAATGGCTTCGGGGCCCATGGCTTTCAACCGGACCACTACCGGGGCCCGAATGGTTGCACTCACGGCCGCGCAATGGCGGGCTTGGGCGCGGCAGCCGGGGCCCGGGGCCCTTTGAACGGCGCGGCTTTGGGGGCCGCGCGCACCGGTTTTTTGGAAACGCGCCGGGTTTTAACGGGTCGTTTCTTGCGGACTGCCTTGCGGCGCGGGCGGTCGTCGAACTGCTTGCCCAGCACCTGGCGGCGGGTGGGCCGCTCGGTGGGCCGCCAGTTGAAACTCTTCAGGCGCGTGTCCGGCTCTTTAATTTCGTGCGGCGGGATGAAACTGGCGTCCGGGTTCACCAACATCGTGATTTTCTGCAGCTTGTTGTCGGCAAATCGAAGCCGCATCGTGGCCGATACGCCTTTGTTCATGCCCGTCACGGCGGTGTCGCCGTCGAGGGCGTAAGCAATGCTCTCGGCGTTGCCGAGCACGTCGATGCGCCCGATCTGGCCGCCGCGGAAATATGCCAGAATGTTGCGCCCCTTTATCTGGTTGAAGTTCAGCAGCGTGTCCTGGTTTATGACGAACGAGTTGGCGTACAGCCGCATCTGGTCGATTTTGCCACGCTTCTGCCGCAGCTCCATCGAATCGGCCCGCATCTGGGTGTGGGCCTGCCACAGCACGGGGTCGCGGTTCATATAGATGATGCTGTCCTGCCGGTCGTAGGTCAGCGAGTCGCAGAGCCCCTGTAAGTTCGTCTTGAAAATCCGCACCTTGGGGTAAGCGTACAGCACCGGGCGCACGTTGGCCATGCCGGGGCGGGCCTCCACGCTCAGCAGCGTGTCGGCGGCCATATACAAGGTGTCTTTGTCGGAAATGTTGCGCACCACCGGCCGGCCGCCGTAGAGCTTGGTGCGGCCCTGGGCCCGCCAGTGCCGGCCCAGGTCGCCGCGCAGCGTGATGTTATCCTTTTTGGAAATGAGCGTGACGTGCCCGGCGGCCTCGCCGTAAAGCCGGGCCTCGTCGTACACCAGCTTGTCGCCGCCGAGCAGGTAGTTAGGCGTGTCGATTTTAGCGTTCCGCTGGAAGTTCGACACCCGCGTGATGGTGTTGTAGTTGCCCTTCTCGGCGTACAGGTTGCCCTGCGAGCCCTTGATGCGGGTAGGTCCGTCGAAGTAGGCAATCTTGCTGATGGTGTTGTAGGTCAGCGTGTCGTTGGTGAGGTCGGTGGGGCCGTTTTTAGGGTCGACAGAAATCAGGTGAACGTCGCGCTTAAAAATAAACACCTTGCTGTTGGTATCGTAAAATCCCTGCTGGCTGTCGAGGGTGTTTTGCGGGTCGACGAGGTGGCCGGTTTCCAGGTAGGTCGCAGTTTTGTGGTTCAGGTCGTAGTTAAGGGTGGGCGTGGTCAGGGTCATGCGCGGGTCGCGCATGACCACGTTGCCCACCATGCGGGCCGTGCGGAGGTTGCCGTTGTAGTAGCCGTGGTCGCCGGTGATGGTCAGGGTGTCGTTTTGCACCACGCGCACGTTACTGAAAGCTTCTATCTCGTTGCGGTCCAGGTATTGGTAGGCCGAGTCGCAATACAGGAACATGTCGCCCTGCTTGAAGCCCACGTTGCCGAGCACCTTGCGGATTTTTACGCCGTTCAAGGTTGTTCCCACCAGCGCGCCGGCTCCTTTCAGCAGTTCTACGGGCGTGCCTTTGGGGGCCGGTTTGGCCGGACGGGGCCCCACTCGGGGCATGGCACCGCGCTGCTGCGCCCAAGCCAGGGCGGGCAGCATCAACAAGAACAAAACAAAAAAACGGAAGCAGGGCATTTAGCGGTCAAAGGTAAGGCGAGCGGCGGGGGCTAACGCGCATCTTTGCGGCTTGGTGCCCGGGCGGGGCCAGCACAGCGCAGTTTCTGCACCTGGGCACGAAACCCACCAAGCCGCCGCGCGACCGCCCTGGAAACCTTTCTAAACCAATTACCATGCTCGACCAGATCCGCCAGTTTATCGAAACCCACCAGTTGTTCTCTCTCGAAAATGATTCCGTGCTGGTGGCCGTCAGCGGCGGGCTCGACTCGGTGGTGCTGCTGGATGTGCTGCACCGGCTGGGGGCCCAGGTGGCGGTGGCGCACTGCCACTTCGGCCTGCGCGGCGACGATGCCGACGCCGACGAGCAGTTTGTGCGCAAGCTGGCCAAACAGTACGACGCGCCCTACTTCGCCGAGTTTTTCCAAACCAAAGCCTTTGCCGAGCGCGAAGGCATTTCGACCCAAATGGCCGCCCGGCTGCTGCGCTACCAGTGGTTCGAGCAGGTGCGGCAGCGCGAGGGGCTGGCCGCCATCGCCACCGCCCACCACCAGCGCGACCAGGCCGAAACGATGATTCTCAACCTCGCCCACGGCACCGGCCTGGCGGGCCTGCACGGCATCCAGGCCAAAAACGGCTTCGTGGTGCGGCCCCTGATGGGCGTGGGCCGCGACGACCTGCACGATTACCTGGTAGCCAACAACTTGCGCTGGCGCGAAGACGACTCCAACGACAGCCCCGTGTACCAGCGCAACCTGCTGCGCCACGAGGTGCTGCCCGTGCTGCGCGAAATCAACCCCGGCCTCGACCAGACGATGGCCGCCACCGCCGAGCGCGTGGGCGGGGCCGAAGAAATCGTGCGCCGCTACGTGGCCGATACCGCTGCCCAGGCCCGCCGCGACGCGCCGGAGGCCACGTATTTCAGCATCGCCTTGCTCCAAAACACGGCCGCCACAGCCCTGGTGCTGCACGAGCTGCTGCGCCCTTTCGGCTTCTCGTGGCCTGTGACCAAGGAAATCGTGGGGGCCTTTAAGGGACTGTCGGGCAAGCAATTTGACTCGCCTACCCACCGCTTGGTGAAAGACCGCGACCAGCTGGTCATCACGCCGCGCCGGCTGGCGCAGTACGGCACCTTCCAGCTTGCGGAGGGCCAGGAGGAGTTGTTGGCCGACGGCATGCGCCTGCGTGCCACGGCCCACGACGGGGCAGGCTTTGCCATCCCTCGCTCGCGCAGCACCGCCGCGCTCGACGCCGACAAGCTAAAATTCCCGCTCACGCTGCGCCGCTGGCAGGAAGGCGACTGGTTTATGCCGCTCGGAATGCAAGGCAAAAAGCACCTCAGCAACTTTCTCATCGACCAGAAAGTACCGCTGAATTTGAAGGACGACGTGCGCGTGCTGACTTCGGCCGACGGCAAAATCTGCTGGGTGGTGGGCATGCGCGTGGACGACCGCTTCAGGGTGGGCCCCGACACGGCGCGGGTGCTGGCCGTGCAGCGCCTCTGAGCCAGGCCGGCAGCGTGTCAATCTTCCCGGAAAAACACCGCTTTTCTGCCTGCCCAATCTACGCCAGGCCCTACTTTTACGGCCCAACCCGTTTCCTCACCCAACCCGTTTCCTATGAAAGTTACTGTTGTCGGTGCCGGCAACGTGGGCGCTACCTGCGCCGACGTGCTCGCCACCCGTGAAATCGCCAATGAAATTGTTTTGGTGGACATCAAAGAGGGCATCGCCGAAGGCAAGGCCCTCGACATCTGGCAGAAAGCGCCGATTCTCGGCTACGACTCGCGCACCGTGGGCGTCACCAGCGACTACGCCCGCACCGCCGGCTCGGAAGTGGTGGTCATCACCTCGGGCCTGCCCCGCAAGCCCGGCATGAGCCGCGACGACCTGATTGCCACCAACGCCGGCATCGTGAAATCGGTGACCGAGCAGGTGGTGGCCCACTCGCCCAACGCCATCATCATCGTGGTGAGCAACCCGCTCGACGTGATGACCTACCAGGCCCACCTCACCGCCAAGCTGCCCCGCGAAAAGGTATTCGGCATGGCCGGCATCCTGGACACGGCCCGCTACCGCGCCTTTTTGGCCGAGGCCCTGAACGTGAGCCCGAAAGACATTCAGGCGGTGCTGATGGGTGGCCACGGCGACACCATGGTGCCCCTGCCCCGCTACACCACCGTGGGCGGCATTCCGGTGACGGAGCTGATTGACAAAGCGGCGCTCGACGCCATTGTGCAGCGCACAGCCCAGGGCGGCGGCGAGCTGGTGAAGCTCATGGGCACTTCGGCCTGGTACGCGCCCGGCGCGGCGGCCGCCCAAATGGTGGAGGCCATCGTGCGCGACCAGCGCCGCGTGTTCCCGGTGTGCCTGGAGCTGCAAGGCGAGTACGGCATCAACGGCGTGTACCTGGGGGCCCCGGTCATCCTGGGCAAAA
>CAXTBA010000044.1:0-27612 GCA_964242665.1 uncultured Hymenobacter sp. | reverse complement strand
CAGCTCGTGAGCAGCCAGCTCGACATGGACCGGCTCGACTACCTCAACCGCGACTCCTTTTACACCGGCGTGGAGGAAGGGCGGCCGGGGGCCGACCGCCTCATCAAAATGCTGCGCGTGGTGGACGAGCGGCTGGTGCTGGAAGAAAAAGCTGTGTACTCGGTCGAGAACTTTCTGGTGAGCCGCCGGCTGATGTACTGGCAAGTGTACCTGCACAAAACCGTGACCAGCGCCGAACAGATGATGATTCGGACCGTGCAGCGGGCCCGCGACCTCACCCGCCGGGGCGTGGACGTGCCGGCCAACAGCTGCCTGGGCTTTTTCCTGGGGCGGGCCGTGACGCTGGCCGACTTCGCCGACGACCCCAAAATCCTGAGCCACTTCGTGGAACTGGACGACTACGACATCTGGTCGGCGGTGAAGGGCTGGGCCGGCCACCCCGACGTGGTGCTGAGCTACCTGGCCAAAAGCCTGTTGCACCGCAACTTGCTGAAAATCGTGCTGGCCGCTGCGCCGTTCGACGACGATTTCAAGCTCGGCATCCAGGAGCTGATTCAGGAGCATTTTGACCTGTCGCCCGCTGAGGCGGCTCTGCTCATGATTGCCGGCCGCCTGAGTAACAGCGCCTACAACGCCCACAGCCAGGAGCCCATCGAAATCCTCACCAAGCAAGGCCAGGTGGTGAACGTAATGGAGGCCTCCGACCTGCCCAACATTCGGGCCCTGAGCCAGCGCGTGGACAAGTTTTACATCTGCTACCCGAAGGAAATAATTTGAGTGGTTGGCGGTTAGTTATTGGTGCTTGGTTGCTGGTGCTTGGTGCCTGGCAACCGTCTGTCATTGTGAGGAGGCGCGACGAAGCATTAACAGACGGGGCCCCCACGGACTAACAACCAAGCACCAGCAACCAAGCACCAAGCACCAACCACTACTTTTGCCCGCTATGGAATTTACCGTTCAGCAAATCGCCGAGGCCATCGGCGGCACCGTGGAAGGCGACGCCGCGCAGCGCGTGACCAGCCTGGCCAAAATTGAGGAGGCCCAGGCCGGCGCGCTCTCGTTTTTGTCCAACCCAAAATACGAGCAATTTCTATACACCACCCACGCTTCGGCCGTGATTGTGGCCCACGGCCTGGTGCTGCGCCAGCCAGTAGCCGCCGCTCTGGTGCGCGTCGCCGACCCCTATTCGGGCTTCAGCAAACTGCTGGAATTTTACGCCCAGGCCACCCGCATGAACAAGCGCGGGGTGGAGGAACCCGCCTACCTGGCTCCCACCGCCACCGTTGGGGCGGGCCACTACCGGGGGGCGTTTTCGTACATCGGCGAGCATTGCCGGCTGGGCGACAACGTGTTGGTATTTCCCCACGCTTACATCGGCGACCGGGTAACGATTGGCGAGGGCAGCGTGATTCACGCGGGGGCCAAAATTTACCCCGACACGGTCATTGGCCGGTACTGCGTCGTCAAGGCCGGGGCCGTGGTGGGCACCGACGGCTTTGGCTTCGCCCCGCAGCCCGACGGCAGCTACTGCCCCATCCCACAAATCGGCAACGTGGTGCTCGAAGACTATGTGAGCATCGGGGCCAACACCACCGTGGACTGCGCCACGATGGGCTCGACCCGGGTGCGCGAGGGCACCAAGCTCGACAACCTCGTGCAAATCGCCCACAACGTCGACATCGGCCGCCACACCGTCATAGCCGCGCAAACGGGCATTTCGGGTTCGTGCAAAATTGGCGACTACTGCGTGTTGGCCGGCCAGGTGGGCATGGTGGGCCACGTGTCCATCGCCGATCACACCAGCATCGCGGCCAAGAGCGGCATCCAAAAGACCATCACGCAACCGGGCCGCTCCGTCCAAGGTTACCCGGCCCTCGACCTGCGCGACAGCCTGCGCGCCGCAGTGGTGTACCGCCGGCTGCCCGAACTTCTTCACCGCGTGGAGCAGTTGGAGCGCGCAGCAAACGCGCCGGAAAACCCCTAGCTTTGCGGCGGGCGCGAGCCGTTAGCTTTTAGCCACTAGCTGTTAGCGACGCTCCTGCCCGGCGCTTCGGGGCATCGCTCGAAAAAGAAGCTAACGGTTAAGGGTCGTTTAAAGGCCCCTGCTGATAGCTAATAGCTACTAAATGAACGACAAACAACACACCATCAAAGCGCCCGTAACGGTGCGCGGCATCGGGTTGCACACCGGCGTGGAGGCCACGATGACCTTCTGCCCCGCCCCGGTGGGCCACGGCTTCAAGTTCCAGCGCGTCGACTTGCCCGGCCAGCCGGTCGTCGACGCCGACGTGGACAACGTGGTGGACCTCTCGCGGGGCACCACCATCGAACAAAACGGGGCCCGCGTGAACACCGTGGAGCACACCCTGGCGGCCCTCGTGGGCATGCAGCTCGACAACGTCCTCATCCAGCTCTCGGGCCCCGAGCCGCCAATTATGGACGGGTCGTCGGCCGAGTTCATCCGGGCCCTGCAAGGCGTGGGCGTGCAGGAGCAGAACGCGCTGCGCAACTACTACGAGATTCCTGACACCATTCGGTACGTGGACAACGCACGGGGTGTTGAAATCGCGGCCCTGCCCCTGTCCGACTACCGCCTCACGGTGATGGTGGACTACAACTCGCCGGTGCTGGGCTCGCAGCACGCCACGCTGGCCGACATCGGGCAGTTTGCCAACGAGATAGCCTCCTCGCGCACGTTCTGTTTCCTGCACGAGCTGGAGCACCTCTACAAATCCAACCTCATCAAGGGCGGCGATTTGAGCAACGCCATCGTGGTGGTGGACCGCGTGGTGGCCGACGAGGAGCTGAACGACCTAGCCAAGATGCTGGGCAAGCCCCGCGTGAGCGTCAAGAAGGAAGGCATCCTCAACAACGTGGACCTGCGCCACAAGAACGAGCCCGCCCGCCACAAGCTGCTCGACCTGGTGGGCGACCTGGCCCTGGTGGGCCGCCCGCTGAAAGGCCAGATCCTAGCCGCCCGGCCCGGCCACGCCGCCAACGTGGCCTTCGCCAAAAAGATCAAGAAGAAGATGCTGGAGGCCCACTCCAACCCCGTGCCCGTGTACGACCCGGCGCGCGAGCCGGTGATGGACATCAACCGCATCATGCAGGTGCTGCCCCACCGCTACCCGTTTTTGCTGCTCGACAAGGTGATTCACCTCGACTCGCAGATGGTAACGGCGGTGAAGAACATCACCATGAACGAGCAGTTTTTCCAGGGCCATTTTCCCGGCAACCCGGTGATGCCCGGCGTGTTGCAAATCGAGGCCATGGCCCAGACCGGCGGCATTCTGGTGATGAACACCGTGCCCGACCCCGAAAACTACTGGCAGTATTTCCTGGGCATCGAAAACTGCCGCTTCCGCAAAAAGGTGGTGCCCGGCGACACGATGATTTTCCACTGCCAGCTGCTGGCCCCCGTCAAGCGCGGCATTGCCAAGATGAAAGGCCAGGCCTTCGTGAACGGCAAGGTGGTGATGGACGCGGAAATGAGCGCCGCCATCGTTCGCAAAGACAACGCTTGAAGTCAGCCGTTAGCTACTAGCTGTTAGCTGTTAGCTCGTCGCTGTTGATTCCTTAAAAAAAGCTAACAGCTAACCGCTAATAGCTAACAGCTCAAAAAATGATTTCCCCCCTCGCCCATATCCACCCCAACGCCCGCCTGGCCCCGGGCGTCACCGTTGAGCCGTTCACCACCATTGCCGCGGACGTGGAAATTGGCGAAGGCACCTGGGTGGGGCCCAACGTAACCATTATGGACGGGGCCCGCATCGGGGCCCACTGCCGGATTTTTCCGGGGGCCGTGGTAGCCGCCATCCCGCAGGACCTAAAGTTCGCCGGCGAGCACACCACGGCCCACGTGGGCGACCACACCGTGCTGCGCGAGTGCGTGACCGTGAACCGCGGCACCGTAGACCGGGGCCGCACCGTGGTGGGGGCCCACTGCCTGCTGCAAGCCTACGTGCACGTGGCCCACGACTGCGTGGTGGGCGACCACTGCGTGATTTCTAACGCGGTGCAGCTGGCCGGGCACGTGCAGGTGGGCGACTGGGCCATTTTGGGCGGCATGACGGCCATCCACCAGTTCGTGAGCGTGGGGGCCCACGCCTTCATCGGCGGCGGCTCGCTGGTGCGCAAAGATGTGCCGCCCTTCGTGAAGGCCGCCCGCGAGCCCCTCACCTACGCCGGCGTGAACTCGGTGGGCCTGCGCCGCCGCGGCTTTGCCGAGCAGCAGATCCTCGACATCCAGGACCTGTACCGCCTCTTGTTTCTGAGCGGGCTGAACACCCAGGAGGCCCTGGCCCGCATCGAAGCCGAGGTGCCGGTTTCGCCCGAGCGGGCCCTGGCCACGGCCTTCGTGCGGGCTGCCAGCCGGGGCATCATCAAGGGCCCCGGCAAGAAAGGGCTCGAAGAAAACGTCGATTGACCCCGCCCGGCTCGTTGCTGATTGTTCATTGTTAACTTAACTGTTAATTGCTGATTGACGCCGTTGGCCTGGGCAAGCGCTACCAGCGCGACTGGATTTACCGGGGCCTGACGCGCGCCTTCCGGCCCGGCACCGCCACGGCCGTGCTGGGCCCCAACGGCGCGGGCAAAAGCACGCTGCTCAACACCTTATCGGGCCAGCTGTTGCCCACCGAGGGCACGTTGGCCTACGCCCGGAACGGCCGGTTTGTGCCCGTAGAGGAGGTGCCCCGCCACTTGGCCTACGCCGCGCCGTACCTCGATTTGCTCGAAGAGCTGAGCCTGACGGAGCTGCTGCGCTTCCACACCCGGTTCAAGCCGCTGCGGCCGGGGGTCTCGATTGACGGCCTTGTGGGCATTATGTACCTCGAAGGGGCCCGCCAGCGGCTGGTGCGCGAGTTTTCGTCGGGCATGAAGCAGCGCCTCAAGCTGGGCCTGGCCCTGTACGCCGACGCGCCGCTGCTGCTGCTCGACGAGCCCACCACCAACCTCGACGCGGCCGGGGCGGCCTGGTTCCAGGAGCACGTGCGCGCCACCCGCGCCGGCCGCACCGTGCTGCTCAGCTCCAACGTGCCCGCCGAACACGCTTTTTGCGACGAAGAACTGGTGGTAACGGATTTTCAGCCGCAACGAGCCCGGTAGCAGGCGGCATTTGCAAATCGGTTGCTATTTTTGGCTGGCAAGCACTTAACAAATGTGGTACCGATAGCCCCGGTAGTGGCATAAAAATGTAGCACTGGGGGCCCTGGCCGTCTTTTCAGGAGAACCCCATTTTGCCACCGCACGTATCTTCGCCGCCGATTCTGTCTTTATTTTCCACCTTCTCACATACGCCCCGGCCATGATTGACCACGACGACCTGGACGACGACTTGCTCGACGACGACGACACGCTTGACTCTTACGCGGCCCAAGGCGGAGCCAAGGCCCTGGGCAATCCCGAGGACCAGCTTTCGGCCAAATACGCCGACTACCTGATGTGGCGCGACACGGGCTCCACCCACGACGATGCCCTCGACCTGGCCGGCATGACGGAAGCCGAGCATGTGGCCGCCGAAAATGCCGACAACGCCGACACCGTGGAGCGCAGCAGCTTCGCCGCGCTTGACGATGACGACGACTTCGGCGACGATGAGGACGAAGACGACGCCTTCGGCAGCCCCCGCAGCCGAGGGAGCAGCTTCGACAACGACGATCTTTAGCCGGCATCGGATCAAAAGTGAGTTAATAGTTAAAAGTGAAGAGTTAAAAAGCAGTCGCTGGCCAAGCGGGCTTTTTAACTCTTCACTTTTAACTATTAACTCACTTTACCGGGCCCTACTTGGCACCGAACACCCGCTTGAGCGCATCTGTGGTGCGGGCGGCGGGGTTTTTGCGGATTTTGGCTTCTTCCTGGGCCATGAGAACGAAGATGCCGTCGACGGTTTTTTGGGTGGTGTAGGCAGCTAGATCGGTTTTTACCGGTGTCATCAGCGGAATGCGGTTGTACTGGGTCGTCATTTTGGTGTAGGCCGCTTCGGCCCCCACCTGACTGATGGCCGCGCTGATGTCGGGCTTGAAAGCCGTTATCAGTTGCTGCTCAGTGGACTTGCGCAGGAACTGCGTGGCCGCGTCCGTCGAGCCGCTCGTCACCAGGCCCAGCGCGTCGGTAAGGCTGATGTTGGCCAGGGCGTTGAGAAAAATGTCCTTGGCCTTGGGCGCGGCGGCTTCGGCGGCGCGGTTGAGTTGGGTTTCGAACGTCGAAATCACTGTGCTCATGCCCGGAATGTGACTCAACGTGCTTTTCATCAGCAACATGTCCTCCGGAAACGGGATGTGGATGTCGTCGTTTGTGTTGAAGCCGTCCGGCTCGGAAGCAAACTCGACGGCTTTGGTCACGCTTTTGGTCAGCGCGTCTTTGACGCCCACGCTGGCCTCGGCTTGGGTGAGGGGCACCACGGGGGCCGGGGCTGGCGTCGCGGCAGCGGCTTTGGCAGCCGCCGCTTTGGCGGCCGCGGCCTTCGTTGCCGCCGTTTTTGCCGCGGCGGCTTTTTTAGCAGCGGCGGCTTTGGCGGCCGCGGTTTTGGCGGTGGTTTTTTTGGGGGCCTGGGCCTGAACGGCGGGAGCCGCGGCGGCCAGCAGGCCGGCCGTCAGCGCAATGCTGGCAAATCGCGTAAACATGGAAATAAAAAAACGCGGCGGGAAAACCCGGCAGCCGTCGTGGCTGTCGTAGAGCCGACGCAAGCGCAAAGTGACGCAATTTTCCAGCCAAACCCCTCATCTATCCGGTTAAGCTTCGCCGCTTCCCGCCCAACCCATGCCGTTACCCGCCCATTCCGCCCCGCCCGACGTTGAAATCATGACCATTGGCGACGAGCTGCTCTACGGGCAGGTCGTCGATACAAATTCGGCCTTTATGGGCCAAGAGCTAGCTAAAATCGGTCTGCGCGTGCGCCAGATATCGTCGGTGTCCGACCGCGCCGACGAGATTGTGGGGGCCCTTGACCAAGCCCGGCAGCGGGCCCAAGTGGTGCTCATCACCGGCGGCCTGGGGCCCACCAAAGACGACCTCACCAAGCACGTGCTGGCCCGCTACTTTGGCACCGAGCTGGTGCTGCACGCGCCCACATTGGAACACGTCACCGAAATTTTCCGGCGCTTCAACCGGCCCATGCTCGACGTGAACCGCCAGCAGGCCCTGGTACCAGCCAACTGCCAGGTGCTGTTCAACGCCGTGGGCACGGCCCCGGGCATGTGGTTCGAGGACCAGGGCACGGTGTTCGTGAGCATGCCCGGCGTGCCCTTCGAGATGAAGAAGCTAATGACCGACGAGGTGTTGCCCCGCCTGCGCGAGCGGTTCGCCATCGCCCCTATCGAGCACGTGGTGGTGATGACCGTGGGCCTGGGCGAGTCGTTTTTAGCCGAGAAAATCGCCGCTTGGGAAGAGGCCCTGCCCCCCAACTTCAAGCTGGCCTACCTGCCCAGCCTGGGGGCCGTCCGCCTGCGCCTCACCGGGGCCGACGACGGCCAGCCCGACCTGCGCGGCCGGATGCTGGCCTTGCTGCCGGCCTTGCGCGAGCGCATCGGCTCCTACATTTTCGCCGAAACCGAAACCACGCTGGAGGCCGCCATCGGCCAGTTGTTGCTCGCCAAAGGCCTCACGCTGGCCACCGCCGAAAGCTGCACTGGGGGCCTGGTAGCCCACCGCATCACGGGCGTGCCGGGCAGCTCGGCTTACTTTCGGGGCGGCGTGGTGGCTTATCATAACGATATCAAAATGAATGAGCTGAACGTGCCCGCCGAAACCCTGGCTGTAAGTGGGGCCGTGAGCGCAGCCACCGTGCAGGCCATGGCCGAAGGGGCTCGCCAGCGCTTGGGGGCCGATGTAGCCGTGGCCACCAGCGGCATCGCGGGCCCCGGCGGCGGCACGCCCGACAAGCCGGTGGGCACCATCTGCATCGCCGTGGCCGACGCGCAAGGCACCCTGAGCAAGCAGTTCAACTTTGACCGGGGCCGCGACCTCAACATCACCTACACGGCCCAGTCGGTGCTGGCGCTGCTGTGGCAGCGGCTGACGGGAAACGGTGCGTAAGGCAGGACCAATCGGTGCGGACGCGGGCCCGCACCGTACCTTTGCGGCCCTAACCTCCCACCCTACATTTACTCCCAAAACACCCCGCACCTTATGGCACGAGTGGAAATGACGATGCCCAAGATGGGCGAATCCATCATGGAAGGCACCGTTCTCAAATGGCTCAAGCAAGTCGGCGACGCCATCGAGCAAGACGAATCGGTGCTGGAAGTGGCCACCGATAAAGTCGACACCGAAGTGCCGGCCATCCAGGCCGGCACCCTGGCCGAAATACTGGTGCAGGAAGGCCAGGTGGTGGCCGTGGGGGCCCCCATTGCCGTCATCGAAACGGAGGTTGGCGTGAGCGCCGCGGCCACTGTGCCCAGCAGTCCGGCTAGCCCTGCCCAGCCGGCCCCGGCCAGCGCCAACGGCCAAGCTCCCGCCGCCGTGCCCTACCTGCCCGAGCCCGACGACCCGCAAGCCCCGCTCGTGGCGCGGGCCACGCAGGGCGCTGGTTACCAGCCCGGCCGCTTCCTCTCGCCGCTGGTGCTCAGCATTGCCCGCGAGGAAGGCGTGAGCGCGGCCGACCTGGAATACCTGCCGGGCACGGGCAAGGAAAACCGCGTCACCAAGAAAGACATCCTCGACTACGTGGCGGCTGGCAAGCCGTCCCTGCGGCCCGACGCAGCCCCGGCCCCGTCGGATGCCGAACCGGCTCCAGCACTGAAATCGGCTCCCGCGCCGCAGGCCCCCGCGGCTCCGGCTCCGGCCGCGCAGCCAACTGCCAGTGGCCAACAAACCGGCAGCAAGCCGGCCCCCAGCGTGAGCGGTGGCCAGGAGCTGATCGAAATGGACCGGATGCGTAAGATGATTGCCCAGCGCATGGTCGACTCGAAGCGCATCGCGCCGCACGTCACCAGCTTCGTGGAAGCCGACGTGACGGAGTTGGTGAACTGGCGCAACAAGCACAAAGACGTCTACAAGAAGCGCGAGGGCGAAAACCTCACCTTCACGCCGATTTTCATCCAGGCCGTGGCCCGCGCCATCCAGGACTTTCCGAACATCAACGTATCGGTGGACGGCGACTACATTATCAAGAAAAAAGACATCAACATCGGCGTGGCCGTGGCCCTGCCCTCGGGCAACCTCATCGTGCCGGTCATCCACCGCGCCGACCAGCTCAATCTCAACGGCCTGAGCAAGAAGGTGAACGACCTGGCCAACCGCGCCCGCCAGAACAAGCTCAAGCCCGAAGACCTCGAAGGCGGCACCTACACGCTGAGCAACGTGGGCTCGTTTGGCAATGTGATGGGCACGCCCATTATCATGCAGCCGCAAGTGGCCATCATGGCCGTGGGGGCCATCCAGAAGAAGCCCGCTGTGATCGAAACGCCGCAGGGCGACTTTATCGGCGTACGCCAGTTCATGTTCCTGAGCCACAGCTATGACCACCGCGTGGTCGACGGCTCGCTCGGCGGGATGTTTGTGCGCAAGGTGGCGGACTACCTGGAGCAGTTCGACCCGAACACCACGATTTAAGGTTTATTTGTTGACTTTCTGAGCAATATCCGCCGTCCTTGCCGGGCGTGCGCGCCGACCGGGCCCTAAGAAAACAACCGAACGGTACGCAGCAAGTAAACCAAACTGCTGCAAGCTGCTTGATTCTTCTTAGGCCCGGCGCGGCGCGCACGCCCGGCAAGGACGCTTTATTTCCACCTATGAAAAACGTTCTCATCATCGGTTCCCTCGTGCTGGCGTTGGGCATTATTGGCTTTCTCTACCAGCAGCTTACGGCTGCCGAGGCGGCGCTAAAAGTTGCCAACCAACGTTTTACCGACTGCGAGCAGGTTACTTTTCAACTGCAAAACCAGTTGGCTCAAGAGCAGAAGAATGCGGGCACCGGCCCCGCGCCCATGCCGCAGAAATAGGCGGTTTCGGGCTGTGCGCCGCGGCCCAATGGCTTCCGGCTTCGCACCCAACGACGCGCCCGGCCCCCGCCGCCACGCCAGCCGGGGCCGGGCGGCACCTTCCTGGCTTCTTATAGGCACCGCGTTGCGCGGGCCGGGCCCGTGTGTCTGGCCGCTGGCCGCTATTACGGCCCCGGCTCCGCGCCAATTTGGCAGCGCGCGGCTGGGCAGCCTCGTGCCCACGGTCCAAACTGCGCACCGCCGTTTTCGCTGCTAGGGGCGGCCGTAGGCCCTGTGGCATGCCCCGGTCGGCTTTGAAACACCGCCAAACTTCTTGGGCCTGGCCGTCTCCGTCGTGGCAATTATTATTCGTAAATGGATAAAAAAATATAGCATAATTCAATGTAGTTCTTTAATATATTTGCGCAGCTAGATGAATTTGGCTGGCCACGCGTCCGTTCTCTGGCTACCACAAGGGTCCATTTCTTTCCATTTTTTCTACCAACCAATGAGAAAGCACTACTTACGCACCGCCGCCGTTTTACTGGCCGCAGCTGCTCTGACGGGCACGCCGGCCGCCGCCCAAAACAAGCCGACGCCCAAGGGCAAGGTATCGGCCAGCCTACTCGGTTTGGTCAAAGGTTCTCCCACCGCACGCAGCCTCGCGGCCCCATCCACGGCCTCGCCGCTGGAGGCCACCAACGACATTCAGGTGTTCGACGGCTACGTAGTGATTCAGGCCCTGGCGACCACCGCCAACGCCAAGCGGCTACTGGCCGACCTGCAGGCCAAGGGCTTGCGCAACGGCAAGGCCTACGGTGCGCTGGTGTCGGGGCTGTTTCCGGTGGACCGGCTGGCGACGCTTGAGAGCGTGCCGTCGCTGCAACTGGTGCGGCCCGCCTACAAGCCGGCCGTGAACGCGGGCATCACCACCAGCCAGGGCGACCACGCCCTGCGGGCCGACGCCGCCCGCTCGAAGTACGGCCTGAGCGGCAAGGGCGTGAAGGTCGGCATCCTCTCCGATAGCTACAACAACCTGAACGGAGCCGCCGCCGGCGTGGCCAGCGGCGACCTGCCCGCCAACGTGCAAGTGCTGGAAGACCTGCCCAAAGGCGGCCTAGACGAAGGCCGCGGCATGGCCGAGATCGTGCACGACGTGGCCCCCGGGGCCGCCGTTGCGTTCCACACCTCGTTTCTGGGCCAGGCCGACTTCGCCCAGGGCATCGAAGACCTGCAAGCCGCTGGCTGCAAAACCATCGTGGATGACGTCATTTACTTCGACGAGCCATTTTTTCAGAACGGCATCATCGCCCAGGCGGCCCAGAACGTGGTGGGCAAGGGCTCGGCGTATTTCTCTTCGGCCGGCAACTACAGCAATCAATCGTATGAGGCCCCGTTTCGCAACTCGCGCACCCAGGTTCCGGGCATCACGGGCGAGGCGCACAGCTTTGCCGCGGGCGACGTCCGGCAGAGCATCACGATAGGCCCCGGCCGGAGCCTGTCGCTGGCCTTGCAGTGGGACGACCCGACGTTTTCGGCCAGCGGCATCCGCGGGGCCAAAACCGACCTGGACCTGTACCTGCTCTACAACGGCATACCCTTGTTTTCCTCCATCGACAACAACATCGGCGGCGACCCTTTTGAGTTCATCGGCATTCGCAACGGCAGCACTGCCCCGGTTACCGTGGAAGTAGTAATTGTGAAATTCGACGGCCCCGACCCGACCCGCATCAAGTACATCAACTTTGGCAGCCGGCCCGTGGCCATCGAGTACGACACGAAAAGCTCCACGCTGGTGGGCCACGCCAACGCCCAACTGGCGGTGGCCGTGGCCGCGTCCCCTTACTTCAACACGCCGCTGTTCAATGCTGAAACGCCGGTGCCGGTGGTGGAGTCGTTCTCGTCGTTGGGTGGAACGCCCATCCTTTTCGACAACAGAGGCCGGCGGCTGGGGCAGCCCCAGAAATATAAAAAACCCGAAGTGACCGGCCCGGACGGCGGCAATACCACGTTCTTTCCGCCCTTGCCTGGGCAGGACTACGAGGGCGACGGATTTCCTAACTTCTTCGGTACCAGCGCGGCGGCCCCGCACGTAGCGGCCGTGGCCGCGTTGATGCTGGAAGCCGCGGACGGCGACATTACGCCGTCTGCCATCAAGCGGGAGCTGGAACGGACGGCTGTTGACATGGACAACCCGTACACACCGGAGTTTGACCAGGGCTTCGATTTCCGGACCGGCTACGGGTTCGTGCAGGCCGACGCCGCCGTGCGGGGCCTAATAAGGGACCGGATTATACGCGAAGTCAAGGCCCTGCTGGTGTCGCTCTACCCCAACCCGTCGAGTGGCTGCGTGGCCTTCAAAATAGCCGCCGCCGGCCAACAACTCATCAAGCTGACCGTGGTAAACTGGATGGGCAAGGAAGTATTCCACAGCGAAGGCACCGAGCAGCTGGAGGTTACGAAGGATTTCAGCGGCCTACCCAAAGGGTTGTACGTGGCCCGGGTGCAAACCGACACCCAGACAAAAACGCAACTGCTGCTGATTCAATAAAGTACGCTGAGGCGTCGCTGCTGCGTTGTTAGCGCTAAAAAAGGGTTGGCCCGCGGTTCGTAAGTCGCGGGCCAACCCCTTTTTTATGGGCCTTGCGCAACGGCGCGGCTAGCCAGCCCCGGCGGCGCAGTTACTACTTTTTCAGCAGCCGCTCGTCGAAGTGAAACGGCTGGGCGTCGAGCACCCGCACCTGCGCGAACTCGGGGTGGGCGGGGTTGAGCAGCAGGTTGTGCTCTTCGGGCACCACCACCGACGGCACCCGCAGGGCCAGCGTCGCGCCGGCGGCCAGCCAGGCGTCGCCGAGCAGGGCCGTGGGCTGGGGTTGGCCGTTGCGCCGCCAGTCGGGCGGCAGGTCGGCCACCGTCAGCTCGGCTTGGCTGGCGCTGTCGGGCACGTCCACCGTCAGCAGGTACATGTCGTCGGGCAATTCTTCGGACGTGAGGTGCACCAATACTTCCATCACGGCCAGGGAGCGGGCTTCAGCGGTGTAAAGCAGGGCCCTACCGCGCAGGTTCCAGCGCCCACCGAACAAGAAAGCGCCGTAGCCGCTCAGGTCGTAGCGCCGCGCGTAGCGGGCCAGTCGGTACACGTGCATCAGCCAAACACGCCGTACTCGATGCGCCCGATGATGTCGCGCAGCACCCGGATGCCCACCGTGGTGGTGATGAAATCCACCGGCCGGCCACCGTCCAGCGCCGGCAGGTGCGACTCCATCCAACGCCTGAACTTGTCTTCGCCGAATAGCTCAAACCCTTCGGCGTAAAGCGTGGCCAGCTGCACCAGCCGGTCGGTGGCGTCGGCCTTGAGGCGCTGCTCGGGCGCGTAGCGTTGCAGGGTGCGCACCGACAAATCGACGGCGGCGGCCAGCACGGGCAGCGGCAGCTGTGAGTGCCGAGCCAGGTGGTCGAGGGCCCTCCGGCGCAGCCCGTGCTGGATCAAGCCGACCAATTGCAGGTCGTTGGTCAGTGGCTCGCCCACCACGGCGGGGCCGCCCAGAAGTTCAATGAAAGGATACGGAGCCATGATGCGAAAGGAAAATTTGGCGGCAACTGTCGCGAAGATAACGACAAATGTCGCACTCGGGATTCCGCTTAATTTTTATAAGACAGCAAAAAGCCGTTTCTCGTGCGAGAAACGGCTTTTTGTTAAAGTGAGAAAGCTCTATAAACCCTCCAGAGCCTGCTCCAACGCCGCAATTTTAATTTCGGCGTCGGCTAGCTTTTGCTGCTCGCGCGCCAGCACGTCGGGTTTGGCGTTGGCCGCGAACTTCTCGTTGCCTAGCTTTTTCTGTACCGACTCGCGGAAGCCCTGGGCGTAGGCCAGCTCTTTTTCGAGGCGGGCGCGCTCGGCGGCCACGTCAATCTGGCCTTCGAGCGGGATGAAGAACTCGCTGCCGCCCAGCACGAAGCTCACCGCGCCGGCCGGGCCCGCGTCGGCAAACGTCAGTTCGGCTAGGCCCCCGAGCTTGCGCAAAATGCCTTCGTAGGCGGCAAACAACTCCGGCTCGTCGGTTTTGGCCACCAATACCAGCGGCTTGTTGGGCCCCAGGCCCTTCTGGTTGCGCACGGCGCGGATGCCGGCCACCACGGCCAGGGCCTTGTCCATGTCGGCGAGCAACATGGCGCTGGTGGCCGGGGGCGCGGGCCGGGGCCAGTGCGCCACGGTCAGGTACTCGCGGGGGCCCCGGGCGGCCAGCTCGTGCCACAGCTCCTCGCTGATGAAGGGCATAAACGGGTGCAACAGCTTGAGCAGCGTTTCGAAAAAGACCGTCGTGTGGCGCAGCGTTTCCGGGTCGATGGGCTGCTGGTAGGCAGGTTTCACCATTTCCAGGTACTGGGCGCAGAAATCGTCCCACACCAATTTATACACGGCATGCAGCGCGTCAGAAATGCGAAATTTCTCAAAATGGTCGTCGATTTCGGCCACCACGGCCGCCAGCCGGGCCCCGAACCAAGCCACGGGCTTGCTGTGGGCGAAGGGCAAGGCCGCGTCCACTTCCCAGCCCTTCACCAAGCGGAAGGCGTTCCAGAGCTTGTTGGCGAAGTTGCGGCCCTGCTCCACCAGCTTCTCGTCGTAGAGCAGGTCGTTGCCGGCAGGGGCCGAAAACAGCATGCCCGTGCGCACGGCGTCGGCCCCGAACTGCGCGATGAGGTCGAGCGGGTCGGGCGAGTTGCCGAGCTGCTTGCTCATCTTGCGGCCCTGGGCGTCGCGCACGATGCCGGTAAGGTACACGTTGCGGAACGGCACTTCCTGACGAAATTCCAGCCCGGCCATGATCATCCGCGCCACCCAGAAAAACAGGATGTCGGGGCCCGTCACCAAGTCGTTGGTCGGGTAGAAATAGTTGATATCGGCATTGTCCGGGTCCTGAAATCCATCGAACACCGAGATGGGCCACAGCCACGACGAGAACCAGGTATCGAGCACGTCCTCATCCTGCCGCAAGTCATTTATTTTCAGGCCAGCATTACCGCTTTGCTCACGTGCCAGTTCAAGTGCTTCCGCCGCCGAAAGCGCTACCACGAAGGAGCCGTCGGGCAGGAAGTAAGCCGGGATTTGCTGGCCCCACCAGAGCTGCCGCGAGATGCACCAGTCGCGCACGTTTTCCATCCACACCCGGTAGGTGTTTTTGAACTTGGCCGGGTGCAGGCGGATGGTGTCGTTCTCCACCACTGCCAGCGCTGGCTTGGCCATGTGCTCCATTTTCATGAACCATTGCATGCTCAGCTTGGGCTCAATCACGGCCTTTGTGCGCTCCGAGGTCTGCACGATGCTGGCGTATTCCTCCACCTTCACGAGCAGGCCGGCGGCTTCGAGGTCCTTCACGATGTTGCGGCGGGCCGCAAACCGGTCCTGCCCCACGTACAGCTCGGCTTTTTCGTTGAGCGTGCCGTCGTCGTTGAGGATGTCGATGATGGGCAGGTTGTGCTTCTGGCCCAGGTTGTAATCGTTCAGGTCGTGGGCCGGCGTCACCTTAAGGGCCCCCGTGCCGAAGTCCGTCAGCACGTATGCGTCCTGGATAATAGGGATTTCGCGGCCCAGCAGCGGGATGCGCACGCGCTGCCCGACCAAGTCGCGGAAGCGCTCATCCGTGGGGTTCACCGCCACGGCCACGTCCGCCATAATCGTCTCGGGCCGCGAAGTAGCCACAGTAATATAGCTTTTAGCGGGGGCCTTTGATTCGGCCCTTAGCTGATGGCTTTTAGCTTCTTGTCCTAGCCCAGCAGCTAACAGCTGTGAGCCATCAGCTACCAGCTCATATTTTAAATAGTACATTTTGGCCATCACGTCCTTCGGAATCACTTCCTCGTCTGAAATGGCGGTGCCGCCCAGCGGGTCCCAGTTCACCATGCGCACGCCGCGGTAAATCAAGCCCTTGCGGTACAAGTCCACGAACACGCGCAGCACGGCGTCGGTCAGGGCCGGCTCCATCGTGAAGCGGGTCCGGTCCCAGTCGCAGGAGGCTCCCAGCTGCTTGAGCTGCTCCAGGATGATGCCGCCGTACTTGTCTTTCCAGGCAAAAGCGTGCGCCAGGAATTGCTCGCGGGTCAGGTCCTTCTTCTCGATGCCCTGCTCCTTCAGCAGGGCCACCACTTTGGCTTCGGTGGCGATGCTGGCGTGGTCGGTGCCGGGCACCCAGCACGCCTCCTTGCCCTGCATCCGGGCCCGGCGCACCAGCACGTCTTGGATGGTGTTGTTCAGCATGTGCCCCATGTGGAGCACGCCGGTTACGTTGGGCGGCGGGATGACAACGGTATAAGGCGCCTTTTTGGGGTTCGGACTGGCTTTGAAAAAGCCCTGCTCCTGCCAGCGCTGGTACCACTTGGCTTCAACGTCGGCGGGCGAATAGGTAGTGGCGAGGGACATAATTGGAAATTGGGTATTTCGGCAAAGGTACGTTTTTGGCATTCTGAGCCCGGCAGCCATCGCCTGGAACACAAAGTGAAAAGGCCCCAAGGAGCAACAAAAAAGGCCGCTCCCACAGGAAGCGGCCCGATTCGCTGGCGGCAGCGGCAGCTTAAGCAGCCAAATGCAACCAGGTTTTCTTTTCAAGCAGCCGCTCACGGGTTTCGCGCAGGTCGGGGTCGTCCACGCAGCAATCGACGGGGCACACGGCTGCGCACTGCGGCTCCTCGTGGAAACCCACGCACTCGGTGCACTTGTCCGATACGATGTAATAGTATTCGTCCGAGACCGGGGTTTGGGGCGCGGTGCCGGCCACGGTAGCGCCATCGGCAGTTTGCACTTCCTTCAGCGTGGTACCGTCGGCCCAGCGCCACTGGGCCCCACCTTCGTAAATGGCATTATTAGGGCATTCCGGCTCGCAGGCACCGCAGTTGATGCACTCGTCGGTTATCATGATGGCCATGGGGAGTCGCGGGGGTCAGGTCAGGAAATAGAGGAAGCCAAAAAGTAACAGTGGCCCCTACTTACGTAAGAATCAGGCGACCGGCCGTGGGGCCGGGGCCGTAAAATTACGCCACGCGGGCCGCATTCGCGCGATTTGCCGACTTTTGTACCCGCTTTGCTCTCTCCTTTCCGCATGAATCACTCCGAACGCCTGGCTGCTTTCGTGGCCCTGGGCCAGCGCCTGGCCGCCTTCCCAGCCGATGAACTGGCGGCGCTGGCCGCCCGAGCCCGCAACCAAAACGCCTGGTTCGACGGCCCCAACGTGGCGGCCGCCGTGGCCGGCGTGGCCCACCTGCTGGCCCCCGGGCCCCTGGCGCGCTGGGCCGCCCGCTACCCGCCCGAGCCCGCCGCCGTGCGCCAAGTTGGCGTGGTGATGGCCGGCAACATCCCACTGGTGGGCTTCCACGACGCGCTGTGCGTGCTGCTGAGCGGCCACATTTTGCTGGCCAAGCTCAGCGCGTCCGACACGCTGCTGATGACTTGGGTGCTCGACGAGCTGGCCCAAATTGAGCCGCGCTTCGCCGAACTCATCCAAATCGTGCCCCGCCTGAACGCGGCCGACGCCTTCATCGCCACCGGCTCGGACAACACGGCGCGGTACTTCGAGTTTTATTTCGGCAAGAAACCGCACCTCATCCGGCGCAACCGCACCGGCGTGGCCGTGCTCACGGGCCAGGAAACCGACGCCGAGCTGGGCCGCCTGGGCCCCGACATTTTTCAGTATTACGGCCTGGGGTGCCGCAACGTGAGCAAGCTGTTCGTGCCAGCCGGTTACGACTTCGTGCTCCTACTCGACGCCCTGCAAGGGTGCCAGGGCGTGCTCAACCACCACAAATACCAGAACAACTACGACTACAACAAGAGCATTCTGCTGGTGAACGCCGTGCCGCATTTCGACAACGGGTTTTTGCTGGTGACGGCCCAGCCGGCGCTGGTATCGCCCATCTCGGTGCTGCACTACGGCGAGTACGCCCACGAAATCGACCTCGTGGACCAGCTCACCGACGTGGCCCCCCGCGTGCAGTGCATCTTGTCGGCCAGCGGCCGCTGGGCGGGCAGCGTGCCATTTGGGTTGGCCCAACAGCCCGGCGTGGCCGACTACGCCGACGGCGTGGATACGATGGAGTTTCTGGCCGCGGAATTGCAATAGTCAGCCCAATAGCTTGCCAGCCGCTTCTCCCCGCCCTTCCCAAACACCTATGTTTCCCGACCCGTACCCCGCCGCCGCCGTTGCTCACGAGTTGATCGCGCAGCTGCGTTTTGCCGACGGCGACGTGTTGTCCACAGACGCCGAGCGCGGCCGCCGGGCCACCGAAGCCGCCCGCGCCGCCGTGCTCGGCAACACCTACCGGGGCAAGCTCGCCGTTTACTTCCGCACCGCCGATGAGGGCCTGTACCGCATCCAGACCTGCGTGTGGGCCGTCGACGAAGATTATTTAGTGCTGCAAACCGGCACCGCCCTGCCCCTGCGGGCCGTGCTACGGCTGGAGTTTTCCTGATTTTTGGTTACCAGTTCTCAGCAATTACAGTAGGAACGCACCGTGGCGCGTTCAATCGCTGCACGAGGGCGGTGGGCGCACCGGGCAGCGATTGAATGCGCCGTGGCGCGTTCCTACGATTCTATCCCAGAACCAACCGCTGAAGGGTGCGCTCAATCATGGCATCGACCACGGCCCCGGCGTCGGCGGCAAACTCGCCGGTGGCGCGGTTGGCCACAATGGCGCTCAGGCTGAGCACCTGGTGGCCCAGCAAGCGGCCCAGGGCGTAGTAGCCGGCCGTTTCCATCTCAAAATTGGCCAGCCGAAACTCGCCCTCCGCGCTCTGATGGGCAAAGTTGCGCAAGCGGTCGAGGTAGTCGGCGGGCTGCACGTCGAGGCGCAGGCGGCGGCCCTGGGGGCCGTAAAAGCCGGGGCAGGTGAGCGTGTTGCCCATCAGGGCCCCCGCGCCCAGCTGCTCGCGCAGCAGGTCGTCGCCGCGCACCACGTAGGGCGCGAAGGGCAAGCCCAGGGCTGCTTGCAGCTCGGTGCCCACCTGGGTTTCGAGGCCGGTTTCAACTAATGGGTAGAACTGCATCAGCGAGTCGAGGCCCACGGCGTGCTCGGTGGCCAGCACCGCGCCGATGGGCACGTCGGCTTGCAGGGCCCCGCTGGTGCCCAGGCGCACGATGCGCAGGCTCAAGTGTTCCTCAACGGGCCGCACGGTGCGGGCCAGGAAGTCGATGTTCACCAACGCATCCAACTCGTTCAGCACGATGTCGATGTTATCGGTGCCCATGCCCGTGCTCAGCACCGTGAGGCGCTTGCCCTTGTAGTAGCCCACATGGGTCACGAATTCGCGGTGCGCGCCCTCAAATTCTACCGAGTCGAAGTGCCGGCTCACCTGCGCCACCCGGCCGGGGTCGCCCACGGTGAGAATGGTGTCGGAGATGTGGTCGGGCAGCAGGTGCAGGTGGTAAATGCTGCCGTCGGGATTCAGGATAAACTCGGAGGAAGGAATCATGAGGAATGGAAGAATTATAAATTTTGAATTATAAATTGTAAGTGTATGAAAGCAGCTAAAAGCAGTCAGTTAACGGTTGGAGTTTGCTAATGGCTACCGCGTTTATAATTTATAATTCAAAATTTATAATTTTATTTAGCATACGAAACAAGGCCCTGGGCGGGGTGGTAGTGGTTGCTGGCTTTGGGGTAGGCCCCGGTGCCGTCGTAGGGGCGCTTGTCGGGGTGCTGGGCGCAGGCTTCGGAGCAGGCCCCCTGCAAGGTTTCGCCGCAGGTTTCGCACTGGGCCACGTGGGCGTTGCAGTGCGGGTTGGCGCAGTTGATGAGCCGTGGCGAGGACCGGCGGCACGAGTGGCACCGCGAAATCACGCGCGGGTTGACGCGGTTCACGTCCACGGCCACCCGGTTGTCGAACACGTAGCACTGGCCGTCAAAGTCTTCACCACCAGCCTCCAGGCCGTATTTGATAATGCCGCCGTGCAGCTGGTACACGTTCTCGAAGCCTTGTTCCAGCAAGTAGGCGCTGGCTTTTTCGCACTTCACGCCGCCCGTGCAGTAGGTCAGGATTTTCTTGTTTTTGAACTGCTTCAGCTGCTCCACCCGGGCGGGGAAGTCGCGGAAATTTTCCAGGTCCAGCGTCACGGCGTTGCGGAAGCGGCCCAGGTTGTATTCGTAATCCGAGCGCACGTCCACCACCACCACGTCGTCGCGGTCCTTCAACGCCTTGAATTCCTGCGGCGAAAGGTGTGGGGCTGTTTTCTCGTGGGGCCGGAGGTGGGCCAGGCTGCTGTGCACGATTTCGGGCTTCACGCGCACGTGCAGCTTCTGGAACGCGTGTCGGTCGGCGGCATCGATTTTAAATTCCAGCGCCGCAAAACGCGGGTCGGCCTTTACCGCCGCCATGTAGACCGCACAATTGGCCACCGTGCCCGATACCGTGCCGTTCAGCCCCTCGCTCGCCACGATGATGCGCCCGCGCAAATCCAGTTCCAGGCACAGCCGGTGGTGGTGGTCGCGGAACTGCTCGGGGTTA
Organism: uncultured Hymenobacter sp.; assembly: GCA_964242665.1. Lineage (GTDB taxonomy): Bacteria > Bacteroidota > Bacteroidia > Cytophagales > Hymenobacteraceae > Hymenobacter. Next base: position 7,200 of record CAXTBA010000044.1, on the reverse strand, counting down.
CTGAGCGGTGTGTAGCAGTAATAAAGCAGGATCTGGTACATTTCTTAATTAGAAATTTTGAATTATAAATGATGAGTTTATCGATTAAAAACAGCCCAAATTGATTGGGGTTATTCGTCAATTTATAATTCAATTTTTACATCTTATAACTCTACGAATTAAACTTTCACCGCCGGGTTGCCGAACACGGTTTGGCCTTTGGGCACATCGGCCACCACCACCGAGCCGGCCCCGACGCGGGCTTTGTCGCCGATGTTGACGCCGGCCACCACCACGGCCCCGGCCCCCACGAAGGCCAGCTCGCCCACCGTGGCCCCGGCCCCGAGCAGGGCCCCACTGCCCAGTTGGGCGTAATCACCTACGTTGGCGCGGGCCTCCACCACGGCGTTGCCGTTAATAATGCAGCCGTTGCCGACGATGGCCGTGGCGGCGACTACAGCGTTGGGGCCCACGTAGTTGCCGTGGCCCAGCGTGGCGTGGCCCGACACGCTGGCCCGCTGGTGAATGGCGTTCACGGGCACGGCCTCGTACTCCTGGCGCAGCATCTGGGTGAGGCTGCGACGGCTGGCCGCGTCGTCGGTGGCCACGAACACTTCGCACTTTTTGCCCAGCAGCTTCAGCAGGTCGGGGTCGTCGGTGGCCCCCATGACGGGCACGTCGAGCAACTCGCTTTTTTGCAGCTTGGGGTCGTCGTCGAGCAGGCAATACACCACCAGCTCGTTGGAGAGAAAGGCATCGAGAGCGGCCGTGCCCACGGCTTGCGCGCCAAGGATGATGACGGGGTTTTCCATAAAGCGAAGTTGAGCGAATTAAGCAGCGGACGCAACCCGAAGCCGGGCCTGGGTTCGCCGCCCCAAAACGCAAAGTTACGCCAGCGGGCCCGGGGGCCGGTCGTTGGCTGGTCCCCGGGGTGCGCCCTGGCCCAGGCCCAGGCGGCGCAGCGCGGCGGCGGCGTAGTCGTTTTGCAGCAGCAGCAGCAGCCAGAACGGCAACAACACGCTGCGGTACCGGCTGAGGGTGCCCAGGTTGGGAGTGCTCAGGCCAATCAGCACGGTCAGCAGCAGGCAGTAGCCCACCAGCACCACGGCCAGCGCGAAGGGAAGCCGCCCGCCCCGGCCCCGCGCCAGGGCCGTCAGGGCCACAGCCAGCAGCGCCAGCAGCAGGGCGTTTTCGAGGCCGGCCAGTACGTATTGCGGCCTGGCCGACTCGCCCAGCCAGGGCCGGGTGAGGGTGTTCCAGGCCGCCTGCGGGGTGTGGGCCAGGAAACTGGCGGCGGTGGGGCGTAAGTCGGGGTATTCGAAATGGGGGCGGCCCACCGACATGAATAAGTTCAGGTCATAAATGCGTATAACTTGGCTCGTGAGTTTGTTGAGCCTGAAGGCCCCGCTGACCTGCGGGGCCAGCCACGCCCCGGCCCCCAGCACGGCCCCCAGCACCAGCACCTGTGCCAGGTGGCGGCGCGCCCACCCCCGCCGCCGGAGCCCTTGCACCAGGGCCAGCCCAAGCAGCCCGCCCAGCAGCGGTGCCGCAAAGAAATAGCGCATGTCGAAGTGCATCAGGGCCAGGCCGGTTGCACCCCCCCACCAGCCCAGCGTGCGCCGCCAATTGCGCACCACCGGCGGCCCGTAGAGCCGCGCCACCACCAGCGCCGTCAGCCAAGTGGCGCTACCCAGCAGCACCGCTTCTTTAGACAGCCCCACGGCCCAGTAGATCGTTGAGGGCCATAGCATCAAGCCCACCACGCCCGCGCCGGCCGGCGTAGCGGGCAGCACCTGCGCCAGCACCCGCGCCAACCGCCAACACCCCGCAAAGGCCCACAAACTCAGGTATAGCCCGTTCATCCAGGACACCCCTAAGGATGCCAGGTCGAGCACAAAAATTATTTTGCCCATGAACAACGTGTTGGACATGCCGTAAAACACGATTTGCTGGCCCGCAAAACGCACCGCGTCGCCGGTCAGCGACTGCCAGGCCCCGGCGGGGTCGGCCCAAAATTGGGCGTTTAAAAGCTGGCCCAGGTCGCCGAAATACGCGGCGTCCCAGAACGGGTTGATGCCGCGCACACCACCCACCGCCAGCCGCAGGGTTAGACCCAGGCCCAGCGCCCAGCGCCACGGACCAGACAGGCAGCGCCACTCCCGGCGCAACCAGGGAAGCAACACGGCCAGCAGCGCCGCGTTCAGTCCCAACGCCAACACCAGCCTCACCGGACCGCTCGCAACTGGGGCCCCTGCACCAGGCGGCTGCCGATGGCGCAGTGCAGGCAGCGGCGCGGGGCGCAGTAGCTTTTGTGCAGCGCCAGCAGCCCTTGCGAGTCGGCCGCGGTGCGGTGGCCAAAGCCCAGGGCCTGGTACACGTCGGTGAATTGATTGTGCTCGGCGGGCAGCTCGGCGAGCAGGGCCACGCTGCTTTCCACCAGGGCGGGCTGGCCCACCAAGCGGGCATAGGCCACGCGCAGGGGCACCACCACGTTGGTTATCAGCAGCTCAATGCTGCTTTTGCCCAGGTCGGGCACCTTGCCGGCCCGGCCGGGCCGGAAGTGCGCCCGCCAGTACGCCGGGGCCGGGGCCCGGAAAAACTCGGCCAGGGCCCCCACGCTCTGGGCCGTGAGCAGGGCGTCGAACAACGCCGGGCGGGCGTGCAACAGGCCGGCCAGCTGGCCCAACCGCACAGGCGGAAAATTGGCCGGCCGCAGCCGCAGGTAGTTCCACTCGTGCACGGCCAGGGCGGTGGCTTCCAGCCCGTACTTGTGGCGCAGAAACTCGTGCTCCCGCCGCAAATTCTGAACGTACGCGTCGTTCGCCGTCTCGTTGTTTTCCACCAAAAACCCGGCCTGCCCGAACAGCAGGGCCTCCAACTGAGGCAAATCGTGGTGGTGCCGGCGCAGCACGCTCAGCGGCAAGGCCTTGGCGAGACGGGCCAGCGGCTCGCTATTTTTCTGGAAGCCGAAGGCCGCCATCAGGGCGTGGTAGGCCGTCGCTTCCCAGTCGTGGCCCAGGCGCTGGTGCAGCGAGGCCACAGCGTCGGCCTTGGCTTCCACGCGCTCCAGCAAGGCCCGTTCGGTCATCATTATTTTGGTGATTTCGGGCACCTGGCCTAGCAGCGGCGCGCAGGGCAGCGGCGCAGCGGGCGGGGCCTCGGCCAGGGCCCGGTAGCGGGCCAGCAGCTCGGGGCCCAGCCGGGGCCCCAGCGCCAGCGCTGGAATAAAGCTGCCGTTGGTGCGCGCCACCTCGGCGTCGTGGGTGTGCACCACGTGCAGCACCACTTGGTCGTACTTGGCGTCGGTCTGGTGGTGATGGCGCTGCCAGTCAGACGCTTTGAGGTGGATTTCCACCGCGCCGTTCCACTCCACGTCGCCCAGGCGCAAGCGGGCATTCAAAAAGTCCGGCCCCGCGTCGGCGTTGCGGTGGCCGGGCTTCAACACCTGGATTTCTTCGCCCCCAGCCGTGCGCAAATCGGCTTTGTCGAAATATTGGTGTTGCCAGACGTAGTGGAGAAAATCTTCGCGCATCTTGGTGCTTGGTTGTTGGTTTGCCAGCGACGGAACGTGTAAAAGTAAAACGGCCGACCTCTTTGAGAAGCCGGCCGAAAACAGAAATTCGATGCCAAGCACCAAGTACTAACAACCAAGCACCAGAACCCTACCGCAAGTCCACCACTTTTACGCCCTTGTACTGGGCCTTGTCGAAGGCAAAAGTATTGGCCGTGACGGGCGGGTTGGGCTTGAAGTTCTTGATGGTGAAGCTGTACTGGTTGCCGTTCTTCTTGAACATCTGCCAGCTTTTCACCGTTTGGTCCTTCTTGCGCACCTTCAGGCGCACCTTGATTACCTCGTTGGCGCGGTCTTCGGGGGTCAGTTCAATCACGTCCACGGCCTCGCCGCCGTCCTGGGCCTGCTGCACGTAAGCGTACTTGTAGCCCTTCTTGTACATAGTGTAAATCTGCGAGGGCGACATTTCCTGGCTGTCGGCGTCGGCATCGGCAATGTTCACCTCGTTCTCGTTTTTGAGGTAAGTCCAGGTGGTTTTGCCGTCGTTGATGACTTCCTGGCCGTTCATCTTGAGGTGGAACTTCTTGCCGCTCACCACAATGTCACCGCTCATGTTCTGCTTCACCTTGGCCGAGGGATTTTCCAGGGTTTGGGTGAAGCTGGCCCCGAAGGCTTTCAAGGCCTGGTACTTGGCGCTCATCTCGTCGAGAATCTTGCCGGCTTTGGGGTCTTGTTGGGCGGCGGCGGGCAGAGCCAGGGCGGCGGCCAGGGCCAGCAGGGAAAACGATTTCGTAGTCATAAAAGAATAAAGAAGCGGACGCTCAGGGCCCGTGCGGGTTGGTACGCAAAGAGCTCATCAAAAGGCCGGCCAGAAATTGGATTCTAAAGAAAAACTGTCGGACGCCCGGTCCCGCGCCCGGGGCCCTACCGCGGCATGGAATTCAGCAGCTGCTCCAGTTGGTATTCGTCGGGCACGAGCACGTCGCGGGCCTTGCTGCCCTCGAAGGGCCCCACGATGCCCGCGTGCTGGAGTTGGTCGATGAGGCGTCCTGCCCGGTTGTAGCCCAGCTTGAGCTTGCGTTGGAGCAAACTAGTGCTGCCCTGTTGGTGCAGCACAATGCAGCGGGCGGCTTCTTCGAACATGCTGTCGCGCTCGGTGGGGTCGCCGGCGTCCTGGCCCGCGCCCTCGTCGCCCTCGGCCCCGGCCACTTCGGGCAGCAAATACGCGTCTGAATAGCCCTGCTGCTCGCTGATGAAGTCGCACACGCGGTCCACTTCCGGCGTGTCGATGAAGGCGCACTGCACCCGGATCAGGTCCGAGCCGGCCGAGAACAGCATGTCGCCCTGGCCGATGAGCTGGTCCGCGCCGCCGGTGTCGAGGATGGTGCGCGAGTCGATTTTGCTGGTCACCTTGAAGGAAATCCGGCAAGGGAAGTTGGCCTTGATGATGCCCGTAATCACGTTCACGCTGGGGCGCTGGGTGGCCACGATGAGGTGGATGCCGATGGCGCGGGCCAGCTGCGCGAGGCGCGCGATGGGCGTTTCCACTTCCTTGCCGGCCGTCATCATCAAATCCGCCAGCTCGTCGATCACCAGCACGATGAAGGGCAGGTAGCGGTGCCCCTTCTTCGGGTTGAGCCGGCGCTCCACGAACTTGAGGTTGTACTCCTTGAGGTTGCGGCAGCCGGCCTCCTTGAGCAGGTCGTAGCGCCGGTCCATCTCCATGCACAGCGAGTTGAGCGTGTGCACCACCTTCTTGGTGTCGGTGATGATGGCTTCTTCCGAGTCGGGCAGCTTGGCCAGGTAGTGGCGCTCGATCTTGTTGAAAATGCTCAGCTCTACCTTCTTGGGGTCGACGAGCACGAACTTGAGCTGGGCCGGGTGGCGCTTGTAGAGCAGCGAAGCCAAAATCACGTTCAGCCCCACCGACTTGCCCTGGCCGGTGGCCCCGGCCATGAGCAGGTGCGGCATTTTGGCCAAATCGGCCACGAACACCTCGTTGGTGATAGTACGGCCGAAGGCGATGGGCAGGTCCATCTCCGTACGCGCAAACTTCTCTGAGCCCAGCACCGAGCGGATGCTCACCATCTCCTTTTTGGCGTTCGGCACCTCGATGCCGATGGTGCCCTTGCCCGGGATGGGGGCGATGATGCGGATGCCCAGCGCGGCTAGGCTCAGGGCGATGTCGTCTTCCAGGCTCTTGATTTTGCTGATGCGCACGCCCGCTTCGGGCACGATCTCATAGAGCGTGACGGTGGGCCCGATGGTGGCCTTGATGCTGGCGATGGTGATGCCGTAGTGGCCCAGCGTCTCCACGATGCGGTCCTTGTTGGCTTCCAGCTCCTCTTTGGTCACCTGCGCCTTGGCCACGCCATAGTCGTTCAGCAGCTCCAGCGTGGGGTACTGGTAGCGCGAAAGGTCGAGCGTGGGGTCGTAGTTCACGTCCGGCATGGCGTCGGCGTCCGCGTCTTCGTCGGCCACGGCGGCGATGGCGGCCCCGGCGTTGGGATCGAGGTCGGCGCGGCTCGGTACCGTGAGTTCGAGGTTGGTGCCGGGTGCCGGGTGCTTGGCGCCGGGTGCTTGGAACCCGTCGGCTAAATCGGCCAAGGAGAGCGGCGTGGGCACGGTGGCTATGGGCACGGCGGCTACTTCGGGCTCGGGCACGGGCATTTCGATGGAAAACGTCGGGCCGCTCACGGCCAGCGGCACGGTTGCGGCGGCGCTGTCGGCGGCCGCCACCGGCACCGCCGCAGTCGCAGCGGAGGCGGCCAGCGGCCCGGACACGCTCAGGGCGGGGGCCCCGGAGCCGGCTTTGGGCGCGGGCTCGAACTCGACCGGCGCGGGGGAATCGTCGGGGCCCTCGCCTTCCGCGTCGGCCAGTTGCAGGGCCGGGCGGGCGGGAGTTGCTGGCCCCGCTTTGGGTGCGGAAACGGGCCGGGCCGGGCGGGCCTGGGCGGCTTCCTCGGCTTCGATTTCGGCGGTTAGCTCGGCGTCTTCGTCGGCTTCGGCCTGGGCAGCCCAGCGGCCGAAGCCCAGGTTTAGCGTGGTGACGTTGAAGAAGAACACTACAAACGAAATCAGCACAAACGCCAGCAGCAGCACCGTGCCCCAGCCGATGAGGCTGCTCAGCCAGGAGGCCGCTTCGAAGCCCACGCCGCCGCAGAGAAAGTCGAGCCGGTGGGCCAGGGCGGGGTTGGCCCCGGGTGCGGGGGCCCCCAGGGCCACCACCACGTAGCCAAGCAGCACGCTCAGCCACGCCATCGTGAACAGGCCCAGCGCCAGCACGTAGCTCACCGAGCCGGCGGCCTTGCGGAACACGATTTTATACCCCAGAAAGAATACGATGGGGATGAGCGCAAACGCCGCCACCCCGAACAGCCGGTAAATGAACAGTTGCGCCGCCCAGGCCCCCAGCAGCCCCAGCCAGTTGCCCGACTCCTGCCCGGCTTCTTTAATCGGAAGGGTGCCCAGCGCGGCCACCACGCTCTGGTCGGCGTGGCCCGTGAACAGGAACGAGACGAAGGCAATGGTCAGGTACAGGCTGCCCAGCAGCAGGCCGAACCCAAAAAACAAGTGGAAGCGCCGGTCGCGCACCAGGGCTTTGAGGCCGGCCACGCCGCCCCGGGGCCCCCGGGGGCCCCGGGGCGGGCGCGCTGCCGGGGCCTGGGCGGCGGCTTTGGCGGCCCGGGGCTGGTTGGTAGCGGCAGGGC
>CAXTBA010000043.1:0-28065 GCA_964242665.1 uncultured Hymenobacter sp. | reverse complement strand
GCCTTCACGGTGCGGGCCATGTCGGTCACTTCCTCCGGCCGCTCGTCGATGAGCAAAATCATCAAGTACACCTCCGGGTGGTTTTCCGAAATGGCGTTAGCAATTTCCTGGAGCAGCACCGTCTTGCCGGTTTTGGGCTGGGCCACGATGAGGCCCCGCTGCCCCTTGCCAATCGGCGCGAACAAATCGAGCACGCGGGTGCTGATTTGGCTGGGCTTGGTGGAAAGCTGCATCCGCTCGTCGGCAAACAGCGGTGTTAAGTAGCTGAACGGCACCCGGTCGCGGACTTCCTCCACGGTGCGGCCGTTCATGCTGTCGATGCCCACCAGGGCGAAATATTTCTCGCCCTCGCGCGGCGGCCGGATGGTACCCACCACCGTGTCGCCGGGCTTCAGGGCAAATTGTTTCACCTGCTGCGGCGACACGTAAATGTCGTCGGGCGAGGCGAGGTAATTATAAAACGGGGAGCGCAAAAAGCCATAGCCGCCGTCGGGCATCAGCTCAAAAGTGCCGTTGCCAGGCACCACCAACTCGACTTCCTGACGGGCCGGGCGCTGGTTTTGGTTTTGCTGGGTTTGATTCTGGGTTGAGGGCTGGCCCTGATTTTGGGACTGATTGGGGTTTTGGCCCTGGTTCTGCGGGTTTTGCGGCTGGTCGGGGTTCTGGCCGTTGGCGCGCTGCTCGTCGCGGCGCTGCTGGCGCTGCAAGTCGCGCTGGGCCTGGCGCTCTTCGCGGCTTAAGCGAGGCTGGTCCTGGCCGTTGCGGGGTTGGTCGCTACGCGGCTGGTCTTGCCCGTTGCCGTTGCGAAACTCGCGGGGCTGGTCGTTGCGGAATTCGCGGGGCTGGTCCTGGCCGTTGCGGGGCTGGTCTTGCCGAAACGGGCGCTGGTCGCGGTCGGGGCGGCGGTTGGCGTAGTCGTCGGCACCGTAGTCGCGCCGGCTGTTGTCGCGAGCCGGGGCCCCGTTGAAACGGCCGTTGCCGTCGGCCGGCGGGGTTTCAATGGGAGGCAGCACGTCGCCGCCTTCGCTGTTCTCAACGGCTTCGCGGGCGGCGCGGGCCTGGTCGCGGATGGCCTGGGCCGCTTGCTCGGCCGCGCGGTTCTCGCTGATGGGGCGGCCGTTGCGGCCCACCCGTTCGCGGCGGTGCCGCTCCGCGGGCGCTTCGGCACCAGCCGTTTCGGCTACGGCAGCGGGGCTGGCAGCCGGCGTTTCGGCAACTGGCGTTGCAGCAGCAGCGGGCGCTTCGAAAGCCAGAGCGGCGGGCACGGAATCTTCGGTGGTTGCGGCGGGGGCGGCAATGGCCGGGGCCCCGGCGGGCGGGGCCACGTCCGAAAACGGCTGCTCGGCCACGGCGGCCGGGCGACGGCTGGCGCGGGCCGGGCGGGCGGCGGGTTCGGCGGCGGCAGCCACCACCGCGGCCACGGCCCGGGGCGCGCGGGCGGGCCGGGCGGCCGGCGCGGCTTCGGCGGCCTCAACGGCGGTGTCGGGGGCCGGGTGCGAAGCTTGCTGGTCCAGAATTTTATAAATCAAATCCTGCTTGCTAAGCCGCTTGAAGTTACCAACGTGCAGCTGCTCGGCAATTTCTTTGAGGTCGGACAGCAATCGGTCCTTCAACTCGTTGAGGGTATGCATAGAAAAATTAGGGGGAGGAAATATCGGGGAGGGCCCGGCGGGCAAGCCGCGAGGCCGTCAGTGGCACGGATGGTAACGGGGCATATAGGCCACCGGCCGGTAAACCGCGTCAGCGCGGCGCGACAACACAAATCGGGTGAAGCAATATCGATGGAGCAACCCGGCGCTACTTAAAAAAGGCAGGTGGTCGGTGAGGGTCGCCGGCACCTCTGGGGCCCGGCGGCCCGGCCACGGAGGCCGGTTGCTACCGCAATGTTAGGGCATTGCGAGCAGACCGCCAAATCGGCTGCCGACCGGCCTACCTTTGCCGCCGCTTCCCCAACCCGCGTACCATGCTACAAGTTTCCGTCCTCAAAGAACAGACCGACCGCGTGCTGGCCGGCCTCGCCAAAAAGCACTACCCTACCGGCCCCGCCGACGTGGCCGCCGTCCTCGACCTCGACCAGCGCCGCCGGGCCCTGCAAACCAGCCACGACGCCGCCCAGGCCGAAGCCAACGACCTCGCCCGCCAAATCGGGACCCTGATGAAAAGCGGCGACCGCGCCGGGGCCGAAACGCTCAAAACCCGCACCACGGAGCTAAAACAGCACACCAAAGTAACCGCCGACGAGCTCACGCAAGTAGAAATGGCCATCCAGCAGCTGCTCTACAAGCTGCCCAACCTGCCCCACGCCAGCGTGCCCGAAGGCCGCGCCGCCGCCGACAACGAGTTGGTGCGCGCGCACGGCACCAAGCCCGAGCTGTACGCCGGGGCCCAGCCGCACTGGGAACTGATTAAAAAGTACGACATCATTGATTTTGAGCTGGGCATTAAAATAACGGGGGCCGGCTTTCCGGTGTACAAGGGCCAGGGGGCCCGGCTGCAACGGGCCCTCATCAATTTTTTTCTGGACGAAGCCCGCGCCGCCGGCTACACCGAATTTCAGCCCCCGATTCTGGTGAACGAAACAAGTGGCTACGGCACCGGCAACTTGCCTGACAAAGAAGGCCAGATGTACCACGACGCGGCCGACAACCTTTACTTGATTCCAACAGCCGAGGTGCCGGTCACCAACCTCTACCGCGACGAGATTATTCCGGTCGAGAAGCTGCCCATCCGCAACGCGGCTTACACGCCCTGCTTCCGCCGCGAAGCCGGCTCGTGGGGGGCCGACGTGCGGGGCCTCAACCGCCTGCACCAGTTCGACAAGGTAGAAATCGTGCAGATAACGCAGCCCGAAAACAGCTACGCGGCCCTCGATGGCATGGTGGCCCACATCGAAGGCCTGCTCCGAAAGCTGGGTCTCCCCTACCGCGTGCTGCGCCTGTGCGGCGGCGACATGGGCTTCACCAGCGCCCTGACGTACGATTTAGAGGTGTGGAGCGCCGCCCAGGGCCGCTGGCTCGAAGTGTCGTCGGCCTCCAACTTCGAAACCTACCAAGCCAACCGCCTCAAGTGCCGCTACCGCGGCGAGGGCGGCAAAACCCAGCTTCTGCACACGCTCAACGGCTCGGCCCTGGCCCTGCCCCGCATCGTGGCCGCCTTGCTAGAAAACAACCAGACGGCAGAGGGCATCGAGTTGCCGGAGGTGCTGCGCAGCTACTGCGGCTTCTCATCAATCACTGCCTAATTAAAGACAATGGATTCTGTATTGATTTTTCAGAATAACTTTTTGACGCTCAAAGAATACGCTAGAATAAGCCTCCGCTACACTTTTAAGACACAACCCATCTTTTACATTTTGCCTCTTCCCCTTTTTAGCGTAGTTGCCTATTGGGCACTGTTTCCGTGGCAGAAGTTCAATTTTTCTTCTGCCTTTCAAGGCTCTAGCGCCTTTATTTGGTTTCTGACTTTACTATTTCTGTGGATGCCATTTGGGACATGGCGTGGCATAAGAAAGAACTATGAATCAGCACGTTTTATGCAAGTTCCTGCTAATTATCAATTTTCGGACGCAGGGATGGACATGGAGTCATCTGTTATGCAATCCCACACGTCATGGGAAGTGCTTCATCGCTTCTATGATTTTGGCAGATACGGCATTTTAATGACCGGTAATTTGACAGGCTTTTTTCTAGATTTTGCTGCTTTACAGGCACCAGCAAAAAAAATAGAATTCTTGTCTCTACTTGAAAGCCACAACATAGAAATTAAATAGAATTGAATGCCCTCTGCATTACTTAACCCAATAATCAGCTTTTTCACGCCCTAGTACTCCACCATCTGCTCGTCCACGTAGCACCAGAGCCACCGCTCGTCGGGCTGGGCGGAGGCCATAACGGGGTGGCCCACGGCGCGGAAGTGCTTGGTGGCGTGCTTATTCTTGGAATCGTCGCAGCAGCCGACGTGTCCACACTTTTGGCAGACGCGCAGGTGCACCCAGGTGTCGCCCAGGGCCACGCACTCCGGGCACACGTACTCGGCGGCGGGAGTTACCTGGCTGAGACTGGCGATGTGTTGGCAGATTTCGGACATGGCTTTGGTGGCTAACGGTGGGGCCCTACCGCCCGTCGCGGGGCGGCGGCAGGTTCAAATCTAACGCCTGGTCGTTCATGCACTTGAAATGGCCCTGCGGACATTTTGCAAAGCCGATTTTGGAGCAGGGGCGGCAGCCCAGGCCCTCCACTTCCAACACCCGAAACTCGGTTTTGTACGGGTACATGCCGAAAGCGGGCACGGTGTTGCCCCACACGCTGAAAATTTCCTTCCCAAACGCCGCCGCGATGTGCATCAGCCCCGTGTCGTGGCTCACCACCAGCTGCGCCTGCCGCAGCAGCGAAGCCGACTGGTGCAGCGAATACTGCCCGCACCCGTTGTGAATGAGTGGACCAGCGAACCGAGCCGGCGCATTTTGTGGAAAATAATACGGGCTTTCGGGGATGCGCGCCGTTGATTCGGCCTGGCCTGCGCCCGCGTCGAAGGCCAACTCGATGACGTGGCCGGTGCTCTCGTCTTCGGGGCCTCCGAGCAGCACGATGGGCCGGTTGAGCTTGGCGCACAACTCGATGAGCTTCTCCACGGGCAGGCGCTTGGTGGCGTGCTGGGCCCCGATGGCCACCGCCACGTAGCCGCGCTGAAAGCCGGCGGGCAAGGTTTGCAGGTCGATTTCCTGGCCTTCGGGGATGAAATAGTCGAGGCCCTGGCCGTCGTTGCGCACGCCCAGCGGCGCGGCGGCGGCCAGGTAGCGGTCCACGACGTGAATTTTAGGTAGGGTGTTGACTTTGAAGTTGACCAGCAGCCACTTCTGGCGGTTCAGCTTGTCGAAGCTGGCCGATTTCACGTTGAGCTGGAGCTTGATGAGCCGCGTGCGCAGGTTGTTGTGCAAATCGACCACGAAATCAAACTTTTCGGTCCGCAGCTCGCGCACCAACTCGCGCAGCGAGCCGCTGAGCACGTGCACTTTGGCGATGTGCGGGTTGGGCTCCAGCAGGTCCCGGTAGGCGGGCTTGGTGGCAAAATGCACTTCCGCGCCCCGCACCTGCTGCGCCAGGGCCCGCACCACCGGCGTGGTGAGCACGATGTCGCCGATAGAGGAAAAGCGAAGGACCAGAATTTTCATTTTTAAGCTGTTAGCCATTAGCTGTTGGCTGTTAGCTTTTTTGGGACGTTGCACAAAAAGCCAACAGCCAACAGCTAATGGCTAACAGCTTAAACAAGCTATTCAAACAGCGACGCTTTGAAAACTTCCGGCGGCTTGATGACTGCTTTGCGGGCTTCGAAGTAGGCCGCAGCTTCGCCCACCGACTTGGTATTGAACGTCATCTCCTTGGTCAGCATTCCTTTGCGGCCCATGAGGACGCCGTAGCGGGTGTCGGCGTAGCCGTCGGTGTGGTGGGCGTCGGGGTTGATGCTGAGCTGCACGCCCTGGGCCAGGGCGTAGCGCACCCAGCGCCAGTCGAGGTCGAGCCGCCAGGGGTTGGCGTTGATTTCGATGATGACCTGGTGCTGCGCGCAGGCGTCGATGACGGCCTTGTAATCAATGGGATACCCTTGGCGGCGCAGCAGCAGGCGGCCGGTGGGGTGGCCCAGCATGGTGCAGTACGGGTTGGCAATGGCGCGCAGCAGGCGGTCGGTGGCGCGGCGCTCGTCCATCTTCAGGTTGGAATGCACCGAGGCCACGATGAAGTCGAAGCTCGCCAGCACGTCGGGCGAGTAGTCCAGGGCCCCATCGCCGAGAATGTCGCTCTCGATGCCCTTGAAAATGCGGAACGGGGCCAGCTCCTGGTTGAGCTGGTCAATTTCCTGGTGTTGCTGGCGCACCTGGTCCGCGCTCAGGCCGTTGGCGTAGTGGGCCGACTGCGAGTGGTCGCAGATGCCGAGGTATTCAAAATCGTGGTTGCGCAGCCAAGTGGCCATTTCGCGCAGCGAGTGGTTGCCGTCAGAATAAGTGCTGTGGTTGTGCAGCGAGCCGCGGATGTCGCCGTCTTCGAGCAAGCGGGGCAGCTGGTGTTCGGCGGCCAGCGCGATTTCGCCCAGGCCTTCGCGCAGCTCGGGCACCAAATATTGCAGGCCGGCTTTCTGGTAGAGGGCTTCTTCCTGCTGAAATTTTTCGCGCCGCGCCCACTGCCGCAGCGTGGCCGGCTGGCCAGGGCCCTGGCCGGCAGCGTTGGGCAGCGGTTCGCTCAGGTGTGTTTCGGTGGCGGTTTGGAGGAACAGTTCGTTCACAAAATCCTCCGGGGCCGTCAGCAGCACTTCTATGGCCACACCCGAGCCGGCGGCGGTGCCGCGCCAGGCGAAGGGCCCCGAGTGCGCCGGGTCGGGCACGAGGCCTTCCAGCGAGTTGAACAGGTCGTGGGCTTTTTCGGGCTGCTCGGTGGCGGCCACCAGGGCCACGGTTTCCACGGTTTCGAGGCGGCGGCGGGTTTCGCCGGCCACCGCTACTTGGCTGGTGCCCAGGGCTTCGCGCAGGCGGCGGGCCAGGGCTTCGGCCAGCTCTTCGGCCTGCGGGTAGAGCAGCTTGCCCTTGCTCTGGTCGGTGAATTCGAGGGCCTCCAGGATGGCCAGCTGGGTTTTCTGGCCGAAGCCTTTGAGCTTGCTCACTTGGTCGGCTTCGGCAGCGTCGCGCAATTGCTCGGCGCTTTCGATGCCCAACTCCTTCCACAGGGCCCGGATTTTTTTGGGGCCGATGCCCTTCACTTTCAGCAGTTCCACCACGCCGGGCGGGGTGGCGTCGAGCAGGCGCTGCAAGTCCGAAAACGTGCCCGTGTCGAGCAGCTCGGCTACTTTGGCGGCAGCGGTTTTACTCAGGCCGGTGCGGTCGGGTAATCCGGAGCGCTCCACTTCGGCCACCGGAAAGCCAAGGGCCTCCAGCGCCGTGGCGGTGCCTTCGAGGGCCCTGATTTTGAAGGGGTTTTCGTCGTGCAGCTCCATGAGCTGCGCGGCCAGCCGAAAGGCGCGGGTAAGGGCGCGGTTGTCCACAGAAGTAGTCGTTTGTGAGGGCGCGAAGGTACCGCCGGGCGTAGCTTGCGGGCACTGGCGGGGCGTCGGCTTACTTTTACTTACGTCAATTCCCACGCATATGGTACTTATCTCATCGCGCTGGCCGGCGCGGTTGCCTTTACTACTCCTGGTGGCGGCCGCTTGCCAGCCGCGCCGCGCGGCCCCGGCTGCTTCTTCCAAAGAGCTGCAAGGCACGTGGTTGCAATCGCAGGAAGAAAACCGCGGCGACACCCTTTTCTACCGGCCCAATACCTACAAATTTCCGCCGGCCCGGGGCCGCACGGGCTTCGCCATCGGGCCGGCCGGGCGCTTCACGCAGTACGACATTGCCCCCACCGACGGCCTGCAAGGCCGCGACGGCACTTGGACGGCCCCCGACGCCGCCCACCTGCGCGTTCACCTCGCCGACGGCAACACGCCCGATTACACGCTGGAAATCATTTCGCTGCGCAAAGGCGTGCTGAAGCTGCGGCAGCAGTAGGGCCCTTGGGATGGGTTGCGGGCTTGTTACCTTCGTCGCCATCCGTCCTGTTCCGGGTTCGCTTTACAGAGGGCCCCGGCCATAGCGGCGAGACCGCCACAACCCCATCGTGGTGGCGCGACGGGTAGTTATTAGGCATTTACCTTACGCTTCTCATGAGATTTCTCTTACTTGCCGCCTTGGTGTTGGCCGGGGCACTCGCGGCCCCGGCCCCGCAAGCCGCCCCGCTGGGGGCCCACACCCGCGGCCAGAAAGCCGCGTCCGCCATCAGCCGCATCGACCCCACGTTTTGGTGGGTGGGCATGAAAAACCCGCACTTGCAGCTGCTGGTGCACGGCCCCGGCATCGGAGCCAGCGTGGCGAGCCTGCGCTACGAGGGCGTGGCACTCGACGGCATTCAGAAGATGGAAAGCCCTAATTACCTGGTGGTTAATCTCACCATCGCGCCCGATGCCAAGCCGGGACAGTTGAAGCTGCTGTTCATCGACGGAAAGAAAAAGACGACTTACGCCTACGAGCTGCGCACCCGCCCCGAGCGCGCCGGCCGGGCCCAAGGCGTGACCAGCGCCGACTTCATCTACTTGCTAATGCCCGACCGGTTCGCCAACGGCAACCCGCAGAACGACGTCGTGAAAGGCACCCGCGTCAACCACGTCGCCCGCGACTCGATGTACGCCCGCCACGGCGGCGACTTAGCCGGCATCGAGCAGCACTTCGACTACCTGAAGGCCCTGGGCGTGACGGCCATCTGGCCCACGCCGGTCGTCGCCAACGACATGCCCAAGGCCAGCTACCACGGCTACGCCCTCACCGACTACTACGCCGTGGACCCGCGCTACGGCACCAACGCCGAGTACGCGCAGTTTGTGCAGCACGCCCACCAGCAGGGCCTGAAAGTGGTTCACGACGTGGTGCTCAACCACATGGGCAGCTACAACTACCTGTTTCTGGACCAGCCGGGCAAGGACTGGTTCCACCAATGGGCCACTTTCACGCGCAGCAACTACAACAACGCGCCCCTCAACGACCCCTACGCTTCGCAGGCCGACACCAAGCTGTACAACGAAGGCTGGTTCGACACCACCATGCCCGACATCAACCAGAGCAACCCGTTGGTGGCCACCTACCTGATCCAGAATTTTCTCTGGTGGGTAGAATACACCGGCCTCGACGCCTACCGCATCGACACCTTTCCGTACTCGGACCCGAAGTTCCTGATGCAGTGGGACCAGGCCCTGCTCGACGAGTACCCGCAGTTGGGCCTGTTCGGCGAATCGACGGTGCACAGCCCGGCGCAGGAGGCATTTTTTGTGCGCAACATCTTCGCGCCCGTCAACGGCTTCAAAGGCAACCTGCCCGGGGCCCTGGACTTTTCGATGAATTACGCGGCCGGCGACGCGCTGCGGGAGCCGGGCGACATCTCCAAATTCTACTACACTTTGCAGGCCGACTGGATGTACCAGGACCCCACGCGCAACGTCATCTTTCTGGATAACCACGACCAAAACCGCTTTTACTCGGTGGTGGGCGAAGATGTGAACAAGCTGAAAATGGGCCTGGCCTGGCTTTTCACCATGCGCGGGATTCCGCAGCTCTACTACGGCACCGAGATTCTGATGAAAAACTTCTCGAACCCCGACGGCCTTGTGCGTGCTGACTTCCCTGGCGGCTGGAAGGCCGACAAGCGCAACGCCTTCACCGCAGCCGGCCGCACGGCCCTGGAAAACGAGGCGTATGCCTACGTGAGCAAGCTGGCCAACTACCGCAAAACCCACGCGGTGCTGCAAACCGGCAAGCTCATGCAGTTCATCCCGCAGGACGGCGTGTACACGTATTTCCGCTACAACGACCAGGGCGAAACCGTGATGGTGGCCTTGAACGGCAACAAAACCGAACAAGCCGTGGACCTGAGCCGCTTCGCCGAGCGTTTGGCCGGCTACACCAGCGCCCAGGACGTGCAAACCGGCGCGGCCCTGCCCGATCTCAAAACCCTGAAGCTGCCCGCCCACACGGCCGTGGTGCTGGAACTCAAAAAATAAATTTGGAAATTGGGGCCCTGCGCCCCATCTTCATCGCCCATCTCCCTAAATCCCACCTACTTCTATGGCCGCTGGAGTCGTCACGTCCGCCCATTCTACCCACATAAAGCCCCGCCTCTCGTTCTGGCAAATCTGGAACATGAGCTTCGGTTTCCTGGGCATTCAGTTCGGTTTTGCGCTGCAAAACGCCAACGTGAGCCGGATTTTTGAGACGATGGGGGCCAAAACGGACGAAATCGCTTTTTTGTGGCTGGCCGCGCCTGCCACGGGCCTGCTCGTGCAGCCCATCATCGGCTACCTTTCCGACCGCACCTGGAGCCCGCGCTGGGGCCGGCGGCGGCCATATTTCCTGGTCGGGGCCATCCTGGCGTCGATTTCGCTGCTGGTTATGCCCAACGTAACCGCCCTGTGGATGGCGGCCGGCATGCTCTGGATCATGGATTCGAGCATCAACATCAGCATGGAGCCGTTCCGGGCCCTGGTGGGCGACTTGCTGCCTTCGGAGCAACGCACCACGGGCTTCGCGGCCCAAACGTTTTTCATCGGCGTGGGGGCCGTGGTGGCCTCGTCGCTGCCGTGGATGCTCACCAACTGGTTTCACGTGGCCAATACGGCCACCGCGGGCCACATCCCAGCGTCGGTGCGCTATTCGTTCACGGTGGGCGGCATCGTGTTTTTCCTGGCCGTGCTTTGGACGGTGCTGCGCACCCGCGAGTACCCACCCGCCGACCTGGCCGATTTTGAGGCTGAAAAGGCCCGCACGGCTGGCTTTGCGCACGGATTTCAGGAATCGTTTGCCGGCGTTTTCAAGATGCCCAAAACCATGCGTCAGCTGGCCGTGGTGCAGTTTTTTTCGTGGTTTGCGCTGTTCTCGATGTGGATTTACACCACCCAAGCCGTTACCAGCCACATTTTCCACACCACCGACACTACTTCGGCCGTCTATAACAAGGGCGGCGACTGGGTGGGCGTGTGCTTCTCGGTGTACAACGGCTTGTCGGCGGTAATGGCGCTGCTGCTCCCCGTGGTGGCGCGCCGCACCAGCCGGCGCTTTACCCACATGCTGGCCCTGGTGCTGGGCGGTTTGGGGCTGATTTCCATCTACTTCATCCACGACTACCACTACATTCTCCTCTCGATGGTGGGCGTGGGCATCGCCTGGGCCAGCATCCTGAGCGTGCCCTACGCCATGCTGGCGGGGGCCCTGCCCTCCAACAAAATGGGTTATTACATGGGCGTATTCAACTTTTTCGTGGTGCTGCCGCAGGGCGCGGCCGGCCTAATTTTGGGGCCCCTCACGAAGCACGTGTTTCACAACCAACCCATTTACACGCTGATGATTGGCGGGGCCTCGATGATTATCGCCGGCCTGCTTACCCTCACCGTCGACGACGTGGACGACGTGCGCCCGCTGCCCGGCGGCGAGCCGGCCGAAAACTTCGGCTACGGCACGCCAGCCACCCGCGCTTAGTTTTTTACCCGAACCATGATTTTTCGCTTTGCTTTATTGGCGGCCGTTGTTGCCGCTCCTTTCCGCCCGGTTGCCGCCCAAACCGCTCCGGTAACTCCGGCCGCCACGCCCGCTAACTTAGTAGCCGACTGGGGACTGGCCGATCTGGCCGCCGCGCAGGCGCAGGCCAAGGCCACCGGCCGGCCCATCGTGGCCGTGTTTTCGGGTTCCGACTGGTGCGCGCCTTGCGTGAAGTACGAGCGCGAGGTTTTTGCCCAGCCCGCTTTCGTGGCCTACGCCAAAGACCGGCTGGTGCTGGCCCACTTCGACTTCCCGCACCAGCCCAGGAACCAGCCTTCGCCGGAGCAGACCAAGCGCAACGACGCGGCTAAGGCTTTACTTAACCGCGAAGGCGACTTTCCATTGGCCGTAGTAGTGGGCCCCGACGGCAAAATTCTGGGCAAGACCGGCTACCTCAGCGGGGGCCCCGTGGCTTTTGAGGCTTATTTGAAAACGGTGCTGGGCAAGTGAACTGCCTTCCCTTCAAAAGCAAACAGGCCCGTGTGCTGACGCGGGCCTGTTTGCTTTTGACTGTGAATTATTAGCGGTTGGCGGTTGCTAGGGCTTCGCGCACCAGCGGGGCCACGCGCGTGCCCAGCAACTCGATGCCGTGCAGCATCTTCGCGTGGGGCAGCAGCAGGTTGGTCATCTGGATGGAAATGCGGGCCAAGCCGCCCAGCGATTCGCTCACGGCCAAAATCTTGGCCGCCACCGTTTCAGCGTCGCCAATCATGAACGCGCCCCGGGGGCCCCGCGTCGCGTCGAATTGCGCCCGCGTGGGCGGCGCAAAGCCGCGCTCCTTGCCGATGGTGGTGAACATCTTGGCGTAGCCGGGGTAGAAATCGTCGGCCGCTTGCTGGGTGGTGTCGCCCACGAAACCGAAGACGTGGACGCCCACTTTCAGCTGCTCGGCCGGGTGGCCGGCGCGGCGGCCGGCCTCGCGGTAGAGGTCGACGAGCGGGCGGAAGCGGTGGGGCTCGCCGCCGATGATGGCAACCATGAGCGGCAGGCCCAGGGCCCCGGCGCGCACGAACGACGCGGGCGTACCGCCCACACCGATCCAGATGGGCAGCTTCTCCTGGAGCGGGCGCGGGTAAATGCCCTGCGCCTTGAGCGGGGCCCGGTGCCGGCCCGACCACGTAACGACCGGGTTGTCGCGGATTTTCAGCAGCAAGTCCAGCTTTTCTTCGAACAGCGAGTCGTAGTCGTTCAGGTTGAGGCCGAAGAGCGGAAACGCTTCCGTGAACGAGCCGCGGCCCACAATGAGCGAAGCGCGGCCCTGGGAAATAAGGTCAAGGGTGGCAAAGTTCTGGAACACGCGCACCGGGTCGTCGGCGCTGAGCACGGTCACGGCGCTGTTGAGGTGGATGCGCTTGGTGCGCGCCGCCGCCGCCGCCAGAATTATCGCCGGGGCCGCGTCGAGGAAATCGCGCCGGTGGTGTTCGCCGATGCCGAAGGTGTCGAGGCCCACCTCGTCGGCCAGCACAATTTCCTCCAGCAGCTGCTGCACGCGGTCGGCGGGGCTGATGGCCAGGCCCGTGGCCGGGTCGGCACCCGCCGCCACAAAGCTGTCGATGCCGATTAACAATTGATTACTCATGGTTTATTGGTTTGAAAGTCCATCCGAGTGTTGAAAGACCATTTCGTTTAAAGCTAAAAAGGCGGTCATGCTGAGCGAAGTCGCAGCATCTCTAATGCGTCGTTGAACGATTAGATTAGTCAGCGGGAGAGATGCTGCGACTTCGCTCAGCATAACCGCCTTTTGCAACAGCCAACCGCTTAAAAAAATCTAGTGGTTGATGGGGGCTTCAATCAGCAAAAACCGCGTGTCGGCTCCGGCTTCGATGCGGATGGCGTCCGTTTCCCAAATGCCCAGGCTGTCGCGCTGGGTCAGCTCTTGGCCGGCCACCGCTACTGTGCCGCTGATGACGAACAGGAACATCATCTTGTTCAGCGGCTTGAGTTGGTAGTCCACCGCCGTGGGCTGCTCGTAGTAACCCAGCGAGAGCTTGGCGTTCTGGTTAATCCAGCAATGGGCAGTGCCTTCCTCGTTGCTGACGATGGTGACGAGCTGGTTGCGGCGCTTCTCCTCCGGGAACTGGCGGCGCTGGTAGCGGGGCCCCACGTTTTGCAGCTTGGGCTCGACCCAGATTTGCAGGAAGTTCACCGCGTCCTCGCCCACGTTGTGCTCCTCGTGGCGCAGGCCGGTGCCCGCGCTCATGATTTGCACGCCGCCGGCCGTCACCACTTCCGAGTAGCCCAGCGTGTCTTTGTGGTTCATGGTGCCGGCCAGCAGCACGGAAATGATTTCCATGTTGGCGTGCCCGTGGATGCCGAAGCCGCCGCCGGGCTGCACGAAGTCGTCGTTGAACACCTTCAGCAGCCCAAAGCCGCTGCGCAGCGGGTTGGCATACGTGCTGAAGCTAAGCGAGAAATTGCTTTGCAGCCAGCCGATGTCCTTGAGGCCACGCTCGGCGGCGCGGGTGAGGTGGGTTTGCATGATTCGATTAGGTTTTGTGAACGGCTCAGTTCAGCATGGGCACTTCCATCAGCAACAACTCGGCGTTGCTATCGGCTTTGATGTCGAGCTTATCGGCCTCCCACACGCCGAGGCCGTCGCGGCGGTGCAGGGCCTGGCCGTTGATGGTCACGTCGCCACTCAGCACGAAGGCGTACACGCCGTTGCCGGCTTGCTTGAAACGATACTCGGTTTCGAACCCTGCGTCGAGGTTGCCGAGGTGAAACCAGGCATCCTGGTGCAGCCACACACCGGCATCGTCGGGGTTGGGCGACACCACTTGCAGCAGCTGGTTGCGGCGGGCTTCGGGGGTGAAGGTTTGCTGGTCGTAGCGCGGGGCCACGTTTTCCGCGTTCGGTATCACCCAGATTTGTAGGAACTTGACGGTTTCCTTCGAGCTGTGGTTTTTCTCGGAGTGGGCTACGCCGGTGCCGGCGCTCATCACCTGCACGTCGTTTTGGCGGATGACGGTTTTGTTGCCCATCGAATCCTGGTGCTCCAGGTCGCCGGCCAGCGGGATAGAAATGATTTCCATGTTCTGGTGCGGGTGCCGGCCGAAGCCCATGCCCCCGCTTACGGTGTCGTCGTTGAGCACGCGCAGGGCCCCGAAATGCATCCGGTTGGCGTCGTGGTAGTTGGCGAAGTTAAAGGTGTGGTACGAATCGAGCCAACCGTGGTTGGCGTGGCCGCGGGTGGCGGCGGGGTGCAGAACGGTGCGGGCCATGAGGCTTAGGCAGAATAATTTTGAGGCAGAAATCGGCGCGGGTGCGTCGTGCAACCCGCAGCAAGCTAACAAATGTACATACATTTAATGTACATACATTGTTTCATTTAAAATTGTTTTTCTCTTTTATCAGCATGAGTTACTGGCTTATTAAATCTGAACCCGAAGCCTACTCCTGGGCCGACTTCCTGCGCGACGACGGCACTGCCTGGACTGGCGTGCGCAACTACCAGGCCCGCAACAACCTGAACCTGATGCGGCCCGGCGACCAAGTGCTTTTCTACCACAGCGTGAGCGAGAAGGCCGTGGTGGGCCTGGCCGAAGTAGCCGCCCTGGCCGCCCCCGACGCCACCGCCGAGGCCGGCTCGCCCTGGGTGGCCGTGGCCCTGCGCCCGGTGCGGGCCCTGCCCCGGCCGGTAGCGCTGGCGGCCCTCAAGGCCGACGCGCGGCTGGCCGAGCTGGCCCTGCTGCGCCAGTCGCGCCTCTCGGTGCTGCCCGTGCGGCCCGACGAGTTCGACGCCGTGCTGGCGCTGGGCGCGGCGTAGCTTGGGGCCCGCCGACGCGAACGAGTTGCCCGCCGGCGGCGTTAGCCAGCGCGGCCGGGCTTGTATGCGGCGGCCGCAGGTCGTACCTTTAAAATACGGTCGCCGCCGGGGCCGCCTGGTTGGCCGGCAAGTTATTTTAGTGGGCATGAAAACACTGTACTGCTTGCTGTTGACCGCGGGGCTACTGCTTGGCGGAGGCCCACCGCTGCGGGCCCAGCGCCGGGGGGCACCAACCTTACCGCCGCCCCCCGGCGCGCCCGTGCAAGCCGCCCGCCTGGAGCTGGAGCTGGACCCCAACACCAGCGAAGCCCACGTGCAGCCCCTGCCGGCCGACAGCTCGGTGGTGGTGTTGCTGGGCCGGCCCCGCTCGCCGCTGAGCCGCGAGTCGGTGTTTGCCTTCCAGCAGTACGACCGCGACCTGCACCTGCGCACCGAGCGGCCGGTGGAGGTGCCCGAGGAGTTCAGTTTCGTGCGGATGTGCGCCGAGCCGCGCATCGTGTACGCCCTGTTCAACTCGACCGACCACCCGGGCCGGCTGCTGGTGGCCGCCTACGACGCCCAGGGCGGCCAGGCCCTGACGCAGGTGTTCGAAACCAAGATGGTGCGCGACGTGGTGGAGTTGAAGGCCCTGGACGGCCACTTGTTCGCCACCGTCACCCTGGCCGACGGCCTGCACCTCACCGCGCTGCTGCTCGACGTGGCCACCGGCCGGCTGCAATTCCTTTCGTCGGTGTACGAGCCGCTGCCCACCCAGCTCAGCTTCGTGGCCGACGCCGTGGCCGGCCGCGCCGAATACGTGCTCACCCAAACCAACGGCCGCAAAAGCCGCCTGCTGCTCAAGCAGCTCACCAACCGCGGCCAGCTCCTCAGCTCGGAGTACGTGCAGGCCGAGAGCGAGCGCAGCCTCATCACGGCCCAGTTGAGCCCGCCCCAGGACACCAGCGCCCGCCTGCTGATGGGCACCTATTCGCTGCGCGACCCCCAGTACGCCCAGGGCCTGTTTGCCACCGACCTCAGCGCCACGTCGGGCCGGCGCACGCCGCTGCGCTTCTACGACTTCCGGCGGCTCAAGCACTTTTTTGATTACCTCAACCCCGCCCACCTGGCCCGCCTGGAGCGCCGCGCCGAGCGCCGCGCCGCCAACGCCCAGGAGCCCCAGCGCTGGCACTACCGCCTGCTGCTGCACGAATTGCTGCCCCAGCCCGACGGCGGCTACGTGCTGGCCGCCGAGGTGTACGCGCCCCGCTACCGCAGCAGCCCCTACTACAGCAGCCGCTACTACGGCCGCGGGATGGGCTACGGCGGCCTGCCCTTCGACTACCCGACCGGCTTCAATACTTACGGCACGCCCCGCACCTTCGACGGCTTCCAGACCAGCCACGTGGTGGTGTGCGGCTTCGACCGCGCCGGGGCCCTGCTCTGGGACAATACGTACGTGCTCGACGACGTGCACCGGCGCGACCTGGAAGAAACCGTGCGCGTGCTGCCCCTGCCCGACGGCCGCCTGGCCCTGGCCTACCTGCGCGACGACAAGCTGCACTACAAGCTGGTGAACCGCGCCGATACGGCCCCCAACGACCTGGCCGTGCCGCTGTTTACGCCCCCGGCCGACTCGCCCGAGAAAGTGCTCGACTCCGACCCCGCCGACCTGCTGCCCTGGTTCGGCACCCGCTTCGTGGCCAGCGGCTACCAGCGCATCCGCCGCCCCGGCCAGCCCGACCACGACGTGTTTTTCCTGAACGCGGTGGCGTTTTGAGGGGCCCCGGGCCGGGGCTGGCCCGGCGTTTGTGAGGCGGGCCCGGCTGTTCACCTCCCGCCGCCCCCTATTCATGTTGAAGCGCTTGCTTTCCGCCGTCTTTCCGGTTTTTTTGTTGATGCTGCTCGCGGGCTGCCGCGCCGGGGGCCCCGGCACCCAGGCCCGCACGGTGGCCGCCTTTTTTGCCAAGTACGAAGGCCGCGAAGGCTTCCACACCACCGACTGGTCGGCTGATTTGCTCCAGCGCCTGGCCCTGGTGAAGGCCGCTAAAATGCTGGGCGGCTCCGAGCTGACCAACGGCATCACCGGCATCCGTTCGGCGCGGGTCATCAGCTTCGCGCCCACCACGCCCGCCGCCCGGGCCCTCGCCCAGCAGGGCCTGCGCCAAGAAGCGGCCGACGTGCTGCAAAGCGAAAAATACACGGTCCTCAGCGCCGGGGCCCCCACCGCCACTAGCTACCAGATATCGACGCGCGGCAGCGGCGACAAAGTGTCGGAGTTTGCCGCTACCGGCCAGCTCCCCGATGCGGCCGACTCGTTCGTGCTCGTGGCGGTGAACGGCAACTTTACCCGCGCCCAGGTCGAGGCGTTGGGAAAGTATCTGCCCGCGCTGGTGCAGGCCACGGGCAAGTGAATTAAAAATGAGGAATTAAAAATGCTGCTGAATGGCCATTCAGCGGCATTTTTAATTCCTCATTTTTAATTTTTAATTCATTTTTCAATCACCGCCGCATCAGCCGCTCGATGTCGTCGGCTTGCAGCGGGATGCTGGCCATGAGGTCTTCGTTGCCGGTAGCGGTGAGCAGGATGTCGTTTTCGAGGCGGATGCCCAGGTTTTCGGCCGGAATGTAGATGCCCGGTTCGCAAGTGTACACCATGCCGGCTTCGAAGGTGCCGTACTTGCGGCCCACGTCGTGCACGTCGAGGCCCAGGTAATGGCTGGTGCCGTGCATGAAATACTGCTTGTAGAGCGGCTTGTCGGGGTCCTGGTTTTTCACGTCGTCGGCCTTCAGCAGGTCGAGTTTAATCAACTCCTGCTCCATCTTTTCGCCCACGCCTTTGTGGTAGACTTCGATTTCGTTGCCGGGGCGGAGCTGGGTTTTGGCGTAGTCCAGCACGGCCAGCACGGCGGCGTACACCTGGCGCTGGCGCGGGCTGAACGTGCCGCTGACCGGGATGCTGCGCGAGAGGTCGGCCGCATAGTTGGCGTATTCGGCCCCGAAATCTAGCAGAATCACGTCGCCGGCCTGGCACTGCTCGTCGTTGCTGACGTAGTGCAGCACGGTCGCGTTTTTGCCCGAAGCCACGATGCTGCCGTAGGCGGGGCCCCGGCTGCGGTTGCGCATGAACTCGTGCACGATTTCGGCCTCAATCTCGAACTCCCACACGCCCGGCCGCACGAAGCCCAGCAGCCGCCGGAACGCCTTCTCGGTGATGGCGCAGGCTTCGCGCATCACCCGGATTTCCTCCGGGCTCTTGATGGCGCGCAGGCGGTGCAGCAGCGGCGCGGCGCGGCGGTAGTCGTGCAGCGGGTACTGCTGCTGCATGGTTTTGACGAAGCGGGCGTCGCGGGTTTCCACTTCCACCACGGCCCGCATGTGCTCGTTGGAATTTAAATAGATGTGCTCGGCCTCGTTCATCAGGGCCGGTAGCACGGTTTTGAAGCTATCGAGCCACATAATGGTCGGGATGCCCGACTGCGCCTTGGCCTGGTCCTTGGTCAGCTTGTAGCCTTCCCAGACCAAGATGTGCTCGGAGGTTTCCTTCAAAAACAGGATTTCGCGCAGGGTTTCGAGCCGCGCGTCGGGGAAGAGGACGAGGATGCTTTCCTCCTGGTCCACGCCCGAGAGGTAGAACAAGTCGTTGTTTTGGCGGAAGGCCAGCGTGCCGTCGGCGTTGGTCGGCATCACGTCGTTGGCCTGGAACATGGCCAGCGACGCCGGCGGCAGCAGCTCGCGGAAGCGGCGGCGGTTCTCAACAAAAAGCTCGGGGGCCAAGGGGGGGTAGCGCATAGCGGGAGGGAATGGATTGGGGCCGCAAGTTAGCGGCCGGGCCGGGCCGCCAGCTTTTCGCCGGCTGTCCGGTAATCGCCGGGGCCCCCGGAATTTCTAAGCCAAGCAACGATTAGCGGGCAGCCGGCGAAAAAGCCGGCCGCCCCGGCTGGCCCCGGCCCAAATGCTCGAAAAAAAGCGTCGCTCCGGGGGGAGGCGACGCTTTTCGCACGCATTAACAAAGGCCTTTCTACGCTTCCTGCTCCTGCAAAGCCGGCCAGTCGATGGGCACTTGGGCGATGTGCTGCACGTAGTTGTTGAACGTGTTCAGGGCCACGAAGCCGATCAGCTCCACGAGGGCGGCTTTGCTGTAGCCGGCGGCGAAGAACTGGTCGAGGGCCCCCGGGGCGGGGTGGCCGTTGGTGGCTACGATGCTCAGGGTGAGGGCGGCCACGGCGTCGAGCTTGGCATCGCCGGTACTGGCGGTGCGCACGCCGCGGGTTTCGGCCGCGCTCAGGCCCTGGAGCTGGCCCACGGTGGTGTGGGCGGCGACGCAGTAGTCGCAGCGGTTGGCTTCGGAGGCGGCGAGGTAAATGGTTTCGATTTCGCGGCCATCGAACTCGCCCTTGGCCAGGGCCGCACCGAAACCAATGGAGCCGTTGAGGGCCGCCGGCGAGTGGGCGAAGGTGGCGTAGAGGTTGGGCACAAAGCCCAATTTGCCGTGCAGGCCGTCGTAGGTGGGCTGAGCGGCAGCCGGGGCCTGCTCACGGGGCAATACTTCCAGATGGGACATGAGAAAATTAAAAAATGTGAGAGGTGAGAGAAAAAAGACAAAAGCTTTCCGTGCGCTTCACCCCAGTTCTTGCTTGCTATCAAGGCCTTGCTTCGGTGTTGCCCACGGCTTGGTGTGGCCAAGCGAACGAACCGGACCAACGGGCCGGGACTATAATTACCCAAAAACAAAGAAGAAGGCCATGAAACTGGTGTGCCGAGGGCTTGGCTTGGAGCGCGCCGGACGCCGGGAAGTGCTGAGCGGCTTCAACAACCCCGGCCGGGCATCGGGCAGCAACACCGGCTGGCCGGGGCCAGAGGAGCACAGCGGAGCGGGCAGGGCAAAGAAAAATGGGAAATCATGGCAATTCGTTTTTATATGGTCAGGAATTGGCACCGTGCCAGCGGGTGGCTGGGGGTTGCCGGCGGTTCGTCGAGCCTGTCTCTCCGCGCCTCTTTATAAAAACAATCCTTTCAGAAAGAACTGCTGCATTAAAGTAAAGCGGTGGTTTTTAATTTTCCAAATCCAGAAGTCGGGGGCGTGACGGACGGGCGTACTTTTACCGCCTCTACCCATGCCCCAGCCCGCCGCCCGCCCCACCCTGCTCATCCAAACGGCCTTCATTGGCGACGTCGTTCTGGCCACGTCGATGGTCGAGTACCTGGCCCGGCACGCGCCCGCCGTGCCCGTCGATGTGCTGGTGCGGCGCGGCAACGAGGGCTTGCTGGCGGGCCACCCGCACATCCGGCGGGTGCTGGTGTGGGACAAAAAGCACCGCAAGTACGCCGGGCTGTGGCAGCTGTTGCAGCAGATTCGGGCCGCGGGCTACGGGCGGGTGGTGACGTTGCAGCGCTTCGCCAGCACGGGCTTTCTCACCGCCTTTTCGGGGGCCCCGGAGCGGGCGGGGTTCGCTCAAAACCCGTTCAGCCAGTTCTTCACGCGGCGCGTGGCCCACATCGTCGGCAACGACACCCACGAGGTGCAGCGCAATCTGGCCCTGGTGGCCCCCGTGCTGAGCCACAACCCGCGGCACCAGCGCCGGGGCCCCCGCGCCGGCCGCCAGCCCATTATTCCGCCCCGCCTCTACCCCACCGCCGACGACGAAGCCGCGGCGGCCCCCTACGCGGCCCGGGGGCCCTACTTCTGCCTGGCCCCCACGTCGGTGTGGTTCACCAAGCAGTACCCCGAAAGCAAGTGGCTGGAGCTGCTGGCCGCCCTGCCGCCCGCCCTGCCCGTGTACCTGCTCGGGGGCCCGCCCGACGCGGCCGCCTGCGACCGCCTGGCGGTGGGCAGCGGCCGCGCAAACGTTGTGAGCCTGGCCGGGCAGCTGGGCCTGCTGGCTTCGGCCGCCCTCATGCGCGGGGCCCGCATGAATTACGTAAACGACTCGGCCCCGCTGCACCTGTGCTCGGCGGTGGGGGCCCCGGTCACGGCCGTGTTTTGCTCCACGGTGCCGGCGTTCGGGTTCGGGCCGCTCGCGCCGGTGTCGTTTGTGGTGGAAACCCGGGAACCGCTCGACTGCAAGCCCTGCGGGCTGCACGGCCACGCGGCCTGCCCGCTGGGGCATTTTCGCTGCGCGCACACCATCCAAACGGAGCAGCTGCTGGCGGTGCTGGAAGCGAGGTAAAAGCTGCGAGGTAAAAGCTAAAAAGGACCGCCCAGACTTTTAACTTTTACCTCACAGCTTTCAACTGCCCGCCGCAGGGCCTGAAACCTCTGCCCTTCGGCGGTAGTTTTGCATTCTCTATGATTGATTACGATATCCACGAATACCCCAACGGCATCCGGCTGCTGCACAAGCAGGTGCTGCACACCAAAATCGCGCACTGCGGCTTTCTGCTCGATATCGGCTCACGCGACGAGGGGCCCCACCAGCAGGGGCTGGCCCATTTCTGGGAGCACATGGCCTTCAAGGGCACGCACAAGCGCAAGTCGTTCCACATCCTCAACCGCCTCGAAACCGTGGGCGGCGAACTGAACGCCTACACTACGAAGGAGAAAATCTGCTTCTACGCCACGCTGCTCAGCACGCACTTCGAGCGCGCATTTGAGCTGCTGACCGACCTCACGTTCAGCTCCACCTTCCCCGGCCGCGAGCTGGAGAAGGAGCGCGGCGTGATTCTGGAGGAGATGAGCATGTACCAGGACGCGCCGGAGGACGCCATCGTGGACGATTTCGACGCCGTGGTGTTCGGGCAGCACCCGCTGGGCGTCAACATCCTGGGCACCCGCGAGAGCGTGAGCGGCTTCACCTCGGCCGACTTCCACGCCTTCTACAACGAGAACGTGCGCACCGACCGGCTGGTGTTCAGCTCGGTGAGCAACCTGCCGTTTAAGGAAGTGAAGCGGCTGGCCGATAAGTTTCTGGCGGATATTCCGGCGCGGCTGGGGCCCCGGCCGCGCCCGGGCTTCGACGGCTACGTGCGCAAAACGCAGCTCGAAACCCGGCCCATCAGCCAGGCGCACTGCCTGGTGGGGGGCCCCGCCTACCCGCTGGCCGACGCGCGCCGCATCCCGTTTTTCATGCTGAACAACATCCTCGGGGGCCCCGGCATGAACTCGCGCCTCAACCTGGCCGTGCGTGAGAAGTACGGCTTGGTGTACACCATCGACAGCACGTACTCGCCCTACGTCGACACGGGGCTGTTCGGCATTTACTTCGGCACCGAAGGCAAGCAGGTGAAGCGCACCTTGGGACTGGTGCAGAAAGAGCTGAAGCTGCTGCGCGACAAAACCCTGACCACCACCCAGCTGCACGTGGCCAAGAACCAGCTCATGGGCCAGCTCGCCATGAGCGAGGAAAGCAACTCGGGCCTGATGCAGCTGCTCGGCAAAAGCACCCTCGACCTGGGCCGCGTGGAGCCGCTGAGCGAAATCTTCGGCCAAATCGAAAAAATTACGGCCCCCGAGCTGCGCGAAATGGCCAACGAGCTGCTGACCGACGAGCACCTGAGCGTGCTGCAATACCTGCCGGAGGGGAAATAAACCCGCCGAGCGGCGCGTTACGCTGCTCCTTCCAGCGGGGGCCAAAAGCCGGGCGGGACGGGTTTCGAGGAGGGCCCCGGCGGCTGGTACCGAGCAGCTGCCTGCGCCAGGCATGGCGACTATTTTAACTTAAGCCGCGTAAACAAGCCGCGTAGATTTCATGGGTGTTCGGATGCGGACTTTCTTTTCTGAGGCGCGGGTGCAATGGGCGGGCACGTTTTGGAGTGCTTTCGTCATCATTGGGCTGTTCACTACTACCTGGGTGCGCGTGCTGCCCAGCGTCGCGATGGGCGGCTTGCTCGCCACCGGCCTCGTGTACGGCTTCGCCCAGCAGCGCATTGCCCAACGGGCGCACTGGCCGGCCGTGCTGAGTTTCGTGCTGGTGTACGCGCTTCATTTGGTGACGGGCCGGCTGCACGTGGGCTGGGACGACAAAATCTTGCAGCAGGACCTGGTGCTTCAGTTGCCGTTTCTGGTGCTGCCGCTGGCGTTTTGGCTGCTGCCCGCCTGGCGGCCGGCGCACCAGCGCTTTTTGTGGCTCTTGCTCATCGGCTGCTGCTCGGTGGTGGCGGTGGGGGCCACCGCCAACTACCTGCTGCACCGCGCAGCCATCGACCGGCTCTACCTCGAGTCGCAGGTGATGCCGACCGTGCCCGACCACATTCGCTTCAGCCTGCTGCTGAGCATGGCCGTGGTGGCGGGCATAGGGCTGGTATTCACCGAGAAGCTGTCCGTTGGCCTGCGGCGGGCGGTGCTGGGCGCGGTAGTGTTGTTGGCGGTGTTCCAGCACCTGCTGGCCGTGCGCTCGGGCCTCGCCACGATGTACGCGGCCGGCTTGCTGGGCCTGGGGTGGTGGGGCTGGCAGGGGCGCTGGCGGGCCTTGCTGGCGGGGGTGGTGGTGGCGGCCGCGCTGGGCGGCACGTGCCTGCTGCTCTTCCCCACGCTGCGCAACAAGGTCGTCGACACCCGCGCCGACGCCGCGCAGCTGCATTCGGAATGGGCCGCCAACTACTATTCCGTCACGGCCCGGGTGTACTCCTTTGAGGTGGCCTGGGCCATCGTCCGCGAGCACCCGGTGGGCGGCGTGGGCAAGGTAAAGCTGGAAGCCGCCATGGCCCGGCAGTACGCCTACCGCTTCCCCGCCATCAGCGCTGAGCACTACTTGCTGCCGCACAACCAGTTCCTCTACAACCTGGCCGCGTACGGGGCCGTGGGCCTGCTGGTGTTCATGGCGGGGTTTTACTACCCACTCTGGGCGGGGCGGCGCAAGCTGCTGCTGGTGCTCCTGTACCTGATTGTGTCGATTTCCTTCACCGTTGAGTACACGCTTGAAACCCAGATTGGCGTGCTCACGGGCTTGTTTTTCATCCTGCTGGCCGCCGCCGCTGCCCAGGCCGAGCCGGAAGCGGCGCCACTACCCCGCCGGCTGGCGAAAATCGATGCTTAGCGCATTCTCAGTTAATAGTATGCGTCCGCCGGGGCGGCCGGTTGGTTCCTGAATGAAAATATCTTCTAAACCTTCGGTGTTCGACCACGTGGGCACGGCGCGGGCCGGCGACCTGTTTGCCTCGCGCCACGAGCTGGCCGAGCTGGGCCAGCACCGGCCCCGGCGGGCGGGGGTGTGCGCCACCGCTCAGCACGGGGCCGAAAGCGTCATCCTGGCCGACGAGTACGAGGACGACGACATCCGCGACGACTACTTCTGGTACGCCGGCCACGGCGGGCGCGACCCCAAAACCGGCCGCCAAGCCGCCGACCAGGACCTCAACTACCGCAACCAGGGCCTGGCCCGCAGCCAGGCAACGGGCCGCCCGGTGCGGGTGTTCCGGCGGGTGGCCCCGGCCCCGGCGGCGTGGCAGTTTCGCTACGAAGGGCTGTTTCGGGTGGTGGCGCACGAGTACGTGGCCGGCAAGTCGGGCTTCAAGGTGTGGCGGTTCCGGCTGGAGCCGTGGCGGGAGGGAATTAAAAATTGAGAATTAGAAATTGGGTCGTGTGTAAGCCGCAGGCAGGCCGTAAAATCCGTCGTCCCTCCGAGCCGCCATTTTTAATTCATAATTTTTAATTAATTCCATCCGTGGTTCAGACAATCGAGCAGTACGCCGACCTCCACACGGCCCCCGAGCCGCCGCTTCTCGCCCAGCTCACCCGCGAAACGCACCTGCAAACCCTGCTGCCGCGCATGAGCAGCGGCCACGTGCAAGGCCGGCTATTGAGTATGCTGAGCCGGTTGATGGGGCCCCGGCGCATCCTCGAAATCGGCACGTTTTGCGGCTAC
Source organism: uncultured Hymenobacter sp. (assembly GCA_964242665.1). Lineage (GTDB taxonomy): Bacteria > Bacteroidota > Bacteroidia > Cytophagales > Hymenobacteraceae > Hymenobacter. Next base: position 3,419 of record CAXTBA010000043.1, on the reverse strand, counting down.
GCTACGCTGTGCCTGGCCGAAGGGCTGGCCCCCGACGGCCACCTGCACACCATCGAAATCAACCCCGAGCGGGAGGCGCGCATCCGGCGCTACGTGGCGGCGGCCGGCCTCGCGGCGCGGGTGACGCTGCACATCGGCGACGCGCACGACGTTTTGGCGGGGCTGGCCGATGAAGTGTGGGACTTGGTCTTTATTGACGCCGACAAGCGGCACAACGGCGCTTACTTCGAGGCCGTTATAGGCCGCGTGCGGCCGGGCGGGCTGGTCATCGTCGATAATGTGCTGTGGAGCGGCAAGGTGCTGCCGGGCCACGCGCTCAAGCCCGGCGACAAAGACACGCCCGCTGTGCGCGCTTTCAACGACCAAATGGCCCGCGACCCGCGCGTCGAACCCGTGTTCCTGCCCCTGCGCGACGGCCTGCTGCTGCTGCGCAAAAAGTAGGGCGGCGTACCAGGGGCCCCGACTGTTTTATTTTTTTGCTGCTTGATGAAACGCTACTTATTTCTGCTACTGCTGGCCCCGGCCCTGGCCCGCGCCCAAACCGCTGTGCCCGTGAGCGGGCGCGTGGCCGACGGCAAAGACCAAAGCCCGCTCATCGGGGCCAACGTGCTGCTGATTCACTTGCCCGACTCGGTGCGCAGCGGCGCGGCGGCCGACGCGCAGGGCGCGTTTCAGTTCGACAACGTGGCCCCCGGGCGCTACCTGCTCGATGCTTCGTTTGTAGGCTACCAGCCCCTGCGCCGGGCCCTGACGGTGGGCAGCACGCCGTTGCAGCTGGGCACGCTGGCCCTGGCGGCGGGCGGCGTGCAGCTGAAAGGCGTGGTGGTGACGGCCGAGGCCAAAATGTCGTCGCAGAAAGGCGACACGACCCAGTTCAACGCCCGGGCCTTCAAAGCCAACCCCGACGCCACGGCCGGCGACCTGCTCCAGAAAATGCCCGGCGTGACGGTGGGCACCGACGGCAAGGTGCAGGCCCAGGGCGAAACCGTGCAGCAGGTGCTGGTGGACGGCAAGCCGTTTTTCGGCACCGACCCCGACGCGGTGCTCAAAAACCTGCCCGCCGACGCCATCGACAAGATTGAGGTGTTTGACCAGCGCAGCGAGCAGAGCCGGTTTTCGGGCTTCGACGACGGCAACACGACCAAAACCATCAACGTGATTACCAAGGCCGAGTACCGCAACGGCAGCTTTGGGCGCGTGGTGGGCGGCGTGGGGCCCCAGGGCCAGCACGACGCGGCCCTGACCGACGCGGCGCGCTACCGGCTGAGCGGCAACCTCAACAACTTCCACGGCGACCAGCGCGTGTCGGTGCTGGCGCAGAGCAACAACGTGAACGAGCAGAACTTCGGCACCGACGACCTGCTGGGCGTGGTAGGCAACTCGAACCAGGGCGGTAACGGCCGCGGCGGTGGAGGCGGCGGTAGCGGCGGCGGCCAGGGCGGCGGGGGTCCTGGCGGGGGCGGCAGCGCCGGCAACTTTCTGGTGAACCAGAGCGGCGGCATCACCAAAACCAACGCGTTCGGCTTGAACTACTCCAACATCTGGAACAAGAAAACCGAGCTGACGGGCAGCTACTTCTTCAACCACGCCGACAACCGGGTGCTCAGCAACACGCAGCGCTACTACGTGACGGCGGCGGGTAGCACTTATAACCAGGACGCCAACACGGGCAGCGTCAACACCAACCACCGCTTCAACCTGCGCCTGGAACACCAGCTTGACTCGGCCAACTCGCTGATGTTTACGCCGCGCCTGAGTTACCAGATCAACGACGGTACCAGCACGTTGCAGGGCCTGACGGCCCGCGGCGGCGTGCCGCAGAGCCAGATCAACAGCGACTACGGGGCCAGGTACCAGGGCGTGAACACGGGCGGCAACCTGCTGCTGCGCCACCGCTACCGCCGGCCCGGCCGCACGGTGTCGCTGAACCTGAGCGGCGGCTACAACAGCAAAAACGGCAACTCGGACCTGCGCACGACCAACACCGACTCGGCGGCCACTGACCTCAACCAGCACAGCGACCTGCGCCAGCACGGCGGCAACGTGGGGGCCAACCTGGCCTACACCGAGCCGCTGAGCAAGCGTGACCAGCTGCAAGCCAACTACAACGTCAACTACGCGCCCAACAACTCCGACAAGCGCACGCTCGATTACTTTGACGCCGACCGCCAGAGCTCGCGCCTCGACACGGCCCTGAGCAACGTGTTTCGGAACTACTACCTCACCCAGGCGGGGGGCCTGAGCTACCGCCACGTCACGCCCAAGTACCAGGCCAGCCTGGGCGTGTCGGGCCAGTACTCGGAGCTGATGAGCACGGCGGAGTTCCCACGGCCGGGCACGGGGCGCTATACTTATGTGAACCTGCTGCCCCAGGCCATGCTAAACTACCGGTTTTCACGCCAGAAAAACCTGCGCATATTCTACCGCACCAGCACCAACCCGCCCAGCATCAGCCAGTTGCAAGCCGTGGTAAACAACTCCAATCCGTTGCAGCTCACCATCGGCAACCCCTTGCTGCGCCAGGAATACGGGCACTCGGGCGTGCTGCGCTACTCGGCGTCGAACCTGAGCAAGTCGAGTAATTTTTTCGCGTTGCTGGCGGGCTCGTACACCCAGAATCCGATTGCTAACCGCACCATCGTGGCCGCCCGCGACACCACCGTGACGCCCGAAGGCGCGGGCCGAGTCGCGCTGCCCGCCGGCGGGCAGCTCACCCAGCCCACCAACCTGAGCCAGCAGTACAGCCTGCGCACCCAGGCCAGCTACGGCCGGCCCATCGCGGCCATCAAAACCAACCTGAACGTCAACCTGAACGCGAGCTACGCCCAAAACCCGGGCATCGTGAATGGGGGCCTGAACTACGCCCGCACGCCGGCCCTGGGCGCGGGCCTCGTGCTCAGCTCCAACATCAGCCCGCAGCTCGATTTCACGCTCTCGACCAACGCCTCCCAGAACTACGTGCGCAACACGCTGCAAACGCGCCTCAACTCCAACTATTACTCGCAGGTGTCGCGCCTGCGCCTGGGCTGGATCGTGGGCCCCGGCATCAATTTTCAAACCGACCTCACGCACCAAGCCTACTCGGGGCTGTCGGCGGGCTACAACCAGCAGTACATTTTGTGGAACGCCAGCCTGGGCAAAAAGGTGTTTCCGGGCCAGCGGGGCGAAATCAAACTCTACGCCTTCGACCTGCTGGGCCAAAACCGCAGCGTGCAGCGCAACGTGACGGAAGCCTACTACGAAGACGTGCGCACCACCATTTTGCAGCGGTACTTCATGCTGATGTTTACCTATAATATCCGCAGCGGCAACGTGCAGGTGCCCACGGCCCCGGCCGACGGGAGCCGCGGCGGGCGCGGCGAAGGCGGCGGCCGCCGCGGCAACTTCGGGCCGCCCGAGGGCCCCGGACCGGGCGGGCC
>CAXTBA010000042.1:0-29385 GCA_964242665.1 uncultured Hymenobacter sp. | reverse complement strand
TCGGCCACGGCGCGGCCGTTTTCGCAGTGGCGCTGCATGCGCAGGTGCAGGGTTTTGAGGCCGCGCAGCACCAGGAAGCAATCCTGGGGCCCCGGCGTGCCGCCGCAGGCATTTTGGTAAAAGCTCAAGCGTTCAAGCAGTTGGTCGTCGTTGAAGACCAGGGCCCCCATCACGGTGTCGGAGTGGCCGGCCATGTACTTGGTGAGCGAGTACACCGAAATGTCGGCCCCCAGCTCCAGCGGCAGCTGCAAGTAGGGCGTCGAAAAAGTATTGTCGACGGCCAGCAGGGCCCCGGCTTCTTTGGCGATGGCGGCCACGCCGGCAATGTCGATGACGTTGAGCAGCGGGTTGGTGGGCGTTTCTACCCACACCAGCTTGGTGGCGGGGCTGATGGCGGCGCGCACGGCGGCCAGGTCGCGCATCGGCACGAAGCGGCACTTGATGCCCAGCGGCTCGTACACTTTCGTGAACAGCCGGTAACTGCCGCCGTACAGGTCGTCGGTCGAAATCACCTCATCGCCCGGCTTGAGCAGCTTCATCACGCAGTCGATGGCGGCCATGCCCGAGGCGAAAGCCAGCCCGTGCCGGCCGTTGTCGAGGGCCGCCAGTGCGTCTTGCAATTGGGTGCGGGTGGGGTTGTGGGTGCGCGAGTACTCGTAGCCCTTGTTGTCGCCGGGCGAGCGTTGGGCGTAGGTCGAGGTTTGGTAGATGGGCGTCATGATGGCCCCGGTTTCGGGGTCGGGGTGCACGCCGGCGTGGATGGCTTTGGTGGCAAATTTCATGGGCAAAGGGCAATCGGTGGGTTGGGGCGCAAAGGTGGGGCCGGACGGCGGTTTTTTAGCGCCTGGCGCTTGCCGGGGCCCTGGGTAAGCTGGTACCTTAGGCCCCGTAATTCATTTAAAATTCAGCACGTTCCCCTTTCCATGAAAAAACTATTACTGCTGCTTGCTGCCGCGCTGGTTACTGCCCCGGCGCTGCACGCCAGTTCCAAACCCGCCGGCCACCCGCTCCTGACGGCCGCGGATTCGGCCCGCATCATCCAACTAGCGCAAAAGCAGTATGCCGATTCGGTGCACGCCACGCTGCACTTCCAGCACGGCCACCTGGCGCTGCCCGGCGGCGTGGCCGAGCTGACCGTGCCGCGCGGCTTCCGCTACCTCGACTCGACGCAAAGCGCCTACGTGCTGCACAAGCTGTGGCAGAACCCCAAGGGCGAAAACCTGGGCATGCTCTTCCCCGACAGCGTGGGGCCCCTCAGCGACCGGGCCTGGGCCTACGCCATTCACTACGACCCGATGGGCTACGTGAAGGACGATGATGCCGACGACATCAAGCCCGACGAGCTGCTGGAAACCCTGCAAAAAGACAGCGAAGAAGACAACCCCGAGCGCGTGAAGGCCGGCTACGAGGCCGTGCACGTGTTTGGCTGGGGCGCGCCGCCCTACTACGACAAGCAGCAGCACACCCTGCACTGGGCCAAGCTGTTGCGCTTCGGCAGCAGCCTCGACCAAACCCTGAACTACAACGTGCGCGTGCTCGGCCGCAAGGGCGTGCTCATCTTCAACGCCATTGCCGAGCCCGAACAGCTGGCCGAAGTGAAGGCCAGCATTCCCGACCTGCTCGCCAACGTGCAGTTTGCCAAAGGCCAGCAGTACGCCGACTACCACGCCGACCTCGACGAGGTAGCGGCTTACTCCATCGGGGGCCTCATCGCAGGCAAAGTGCTGGCCAAAGTGGGCATGTTCGCCCTCGTCGCCAAGTTCTGGAAAATAGGCTTGCTGGCCCTGGGCGGGGCCTGGGCCGGGCTGAAGCGCTTCTTTGGCTTCGGCAATAAAGAGGCATAGCTATCACTTTAAGCCCTTGGCCGATAGCCGTTGGCCGTTAGCATTCGCGCTGCAAAAAACGCGGGTAATGCAATGGATTAGGCCGTTTGCTGCTAACCTTTGGTTGGCCGGCCGGAGTTACCGGCCACATACAACGAGGGCTGGTAGCCAACCGCTATTGGCTATCAGCTTAAGAATGATGGCTTTTCTGCGCGCGCTTCTTCAGAAGAATTTCTCCACCCTGCTCACCATGTTTTTGCTGGTGGCGGTACCGTTGCTGGGCTCATCGGCGGTGGCGGCGGTGCTCTACCGGCACCAGCATTTATTGCAAGGGCTGCACTGGGGGCCGGCGCTGCTGTACTTTGCCCTTACGGCCGTCACGATGGCCTTTGCCCTCACGCCCACCACGTTCGTGGCCATTGCCACGGGGTATTACTTCGGATGGGCGGGGCTGCCGGGCATGGTGGCGGCCTACGCCGTGGCCGCCGCCATCGGCTACGAGCTGGCCGGCCGCCTCGACCACGGCAAGCTGCGCCAGTTCCTGCACCTGTTTCCCAAGGCCGGGGCCGTGGTCGATGAATTGCAGACCCATAGCTGGTCGCTCATCGTGCTCACGCGCCTCTCGCCGGTGCTGCCGTTTGCCCTCATGACGTTTGTGCTGGCGATGGTGGGCGTGCCGCGCCGCCGCTTCCTGGCCGCCTCGGTGCTGGGAATGCTGCCGCGCAGCCTGTTTTTTTACTGGCTCGGCACCCAAGCGTCCGACGTACTGGCCCTGCTCCGCAACCCCGACCAGGGGGCCCTGAGCAAGCTCGTGCTCGCCGGGCTGGTGGCCGCGTCGCTCTTCGGGCTCTACTTCGTGTTCAACCAGGCCCTGAAGCGCGCCCTGCAACGCGGGGCCGGCAGCAACGCGAAAATGTCGCCCTGATTATGAACCGGTTTGCCCCCGCTTACCAAAAAAGTTGGGCTGAAACTTGTTGCAGCCCGCCGCCGCCGCGTACCTTTGTGCTCCCAACGCGGGAAATGGTTGTGTAGCTCAATTGGATAGAGCATCTGACTACGAATCAGAAGGTTTAAGGTTCGACTCCTTACACGACCACAAAAAACCCCCTCAGCGAGCTGCTGAGGGGGTTTTTATTGTGCTAGTATGCAGCCAGTAAAAAGTGGGGAGGAGGACGTTAGATTCTTCTGCTTTCCAGGCGGAGGAGGAGCCCAAAAAGAAATTTGAGAATTTTAGAGAAAATTATAAACCAACGCATTCCCCCAAGGATATAAGAGCCAAATTTAACCCCATAGTTCATGGAAATGGCCCTTTCCCCGAAAGAACTCGGCGTGCTCGCCGAGCAGATGATTGCCGTATTCACCCCCCGCTTTGACGAGGCACTGAAACGTGCCCTGACCGCCCGTAGCGCCTCCTTAGCGCAGTTGACAGTCAAGGAAGTTGCCGGACAACTCAGAATGCCTGAGAAGACTGTCCTTAAGTACCTCGTCTGCGGCAAACTAGCAGGAGCTAATCTCTCCACAGTGGACAAGCCCGTATGGCGCATCAGCCAGCAGGCTGTCGATAAATGCTTGGCGGACCGGACCTCGTAGCGGCACTACCTCTAACTGGGGCAACTACTACTTATGCTTACAGGCGCAGCTAGCGGATGCTGGATGGAGTAGCTATTTCTTTGACGACAACCAACATAAAGACAGGCGGGGTTACGCACTAATCCTTGTTGACCTCCTCCCATTTACTAGGCCGCTCAGAAGTAGAGCATCAGGCATTCTGAAGCTCGGCAGTAGTGGCAACAGCCACTACCTCATCGGGCGTTAAATTCTGCAACGAACTGTGCGGCCGGAAGCCATTGTATTCTTGGCGCCAGTGCTCAATTTTCTCCTGCGCATCGGGCAGCGACAGAAACCAGTGGACGTTCAAGCACCCGTCCCGGAAACGGCCATTAAACGATTCAATGTACGGATTATCCGTGGGTTTGCCGGGCCGGGAAAAATCCAGCGTGACGTGCTGGTCGTAGGCCCAGCGGTCGAGTGCTTTGCTAATAAACTCACTGCCATTGTCGACCTGGATGCGCTCCGGCACCACGCCTAATTGCTGGTGTAAGCGTTGCATCACGGCCACTACGTCTTCCCCTTTGAGCGACTGGCCCACGTGAATGGCCAGGCAATGGCGACTAAAATTATCGACGATCGTTAAGGCTCGGATTCTATGGCCATCGAAGAGGTTATCCGCCACGAAGTCCATGCCCCAGCTTTGGTGCAGCCGACCCAGCGGGAGCCGCGCTAGCCGGTTAGCAGCGGCGCGATTACGTCGGGGACGCTTGCTGCGTAAGTTCAAGCCTTCCAAGCAATGAAGGCGGTGTACGCGCTTGTGATTATCCGGCCAGCCCTCGCGGCGCAGTAGGATATAGCGGCGCTGGCTGCCGTAGCGCACCCGCACTTGCGCTAGTTCGCGCAAGCGCAGGCGCAAGACTGTGTCATCCCGACGATGTGCCTGGTAAGCGAAGCTGGCGCGTTGTAAGTTGAGCACTCGACAGGCGCGGCGGGCCGAGATGCGGTAGGCGTCAATCAAGTGGCGAGCCGCGTGGCGACGCTGCACGGGCTTCAGAACGTTGTTTGAGCACGTCCTGTAGCATCTGCTCGTCGAGGCTCAAGTCGGCCACGAGCTGTTTGAGGCGCTGGTTCTCCTCTTCCAACTGCTTGAGCCGACGCAGCTCGGGCACGCCCAGGCCGCCGTACTTTTTCTTCCGGTTGTAGTAGGTCGCTTCGCGGATGCCCATCTTCCGACACACCTCGGCGACGGTCACGCCCGTATCGGCGGGACGCAAGGCGAACACGATTCGAGCTTCGGCAAACTTGGTCTTTTTCATGACACAGGCTGTTGGTTTAAGGTACAACAAGTGCCCGATTTTCTCTACTTTACCGTGGCCTAGTTTAGTGGGAGGAGGTCAGCCATCAACGTCCGTCGGTCCTAGGCGGCTGTGTCCCCGGTTGATGTTACTCCCTGCTATTCTTCTTTGCCATGGCCTCTGATTTATCTCCCGCGGCGGACACGCCGCCCGCCGACAACTCGCGCCGTTCGTTCCTAAAGCAGTCCGGTGGCATCCTGGGGCTGGCCCTGGCCCCGCCGCTGGTGAGTCAAGCCGAGCGCCTGACGGCGTACTCCAAAGTCCTCGAAGGAACCACTGCTATCACGCTGCGCGCGAACGGCCAGGCTCAACATTCCTCCCACGCACTTACCCAGTGATAGATTTTAGGAATAAGGGTTCGAGGCGCAATTTCAACGAATCGGCTACCTTGGGCCCTTCTGTCTAGCTTTACTATCCAGCCTCGTTGCGTTATGGGAATAAAACGACCCTACAACTGTCCGGTCTACCAGACGCTTAAGGAGCAATACCAGGCCCTCGGCTTGCCGGTGGCCCAGATGGATGCGCACACGGACTTTACTATCTTTAACCTGGCAGACCTACAGCAGCCGCTGCCCTTCCGGTCTCCTCTGAGCCAGCTTAATTTCTTTGTTTTCAACTTCCTGAAAAGCGCCCACGGCCACTACGTCGTGGACGAGCAGCAATTCGCGACACGACCTAGCACCATCTATTTCACCAACCCCGGTCATTGCCGCTGCTTTGAGTACCAAGCGCTGGAGGAGGCCTACCTGATTACGCTCAGTGAGGAGTTTTTGCGGGAGCATGTGCACGTTAATGTGTTCGAGGAGTTCCCATTTTTGCTGGCCGAAACCTTCCCGGCCCAGCCGGTGTCGTCCGTCGTGTTCGCCGAATTCGAGCGGATTTACTTGCAGATTTACCAGGAGTACCGGGCCCGCTCGCCCTTCCGGGAGCGGATGCTCGGACACTTGTTCATGGCCCTACTGCTCAAGCTCAACGAGTATTTCGGACTCGACTACAATCCAATTTACGAGGGAAACCACGGTTCTGACATTGTGCGCCGCTTCAAGCAATTGCTGGCCCAGCACTACCGCGACCTGAGCAGCGGGCAGGCCAAGCAGGTGTTTCGGGTGCAGGACTACGCCGCCGCCCAACGCTTGCACCCTAACTATTTGAGCGCGGTCATCAAAGTCAAGACGGGCAAGACGATTAGCACCTGGGTCGCGGAGAAAAATATCGCCGAAGCGAAGACCCTGCTGCAAAATTCGGCCCTAGCCGTCCACGAAATAGCGAGCCGGCTGGGCTTTGCCGAGCCGGCATACTTTAGCACCTACTTTAAAAAGCACACCCACTCCTCGCCCCTGAAATACCGGAAAGCGAACCGGTCCCCGCTGCTTAGTTGAGGTTTGATATTTAAAGTTTTTGCTGAATTATTCGCACTTTTTCAATTGGTTGCCCGCCTGACCTTTGGCATGTCGAATGCACGACAATTAAGCCAGGGAACCGATGACAATGCTTGCGAACAAAGTAGTGCTGATAACCGGGTCCTCCCGCGGCATCGGGGCCACCATTGCCCAGAGCGCCGCCCGCGCCGGGGCTAAGATTGTCGTGAACTACGCCGGTAGCCAGGCCGATGCCGATGCCGTAGTAGCTAGCATCGAGCAAGCCGGCGGCGAGGCCCTGGCCGTGCAAGCAGACGTGAGCCAGCCGGCCGACGTGAAGCGACTGTTTGCCGAAGCCCTAGCCCGCTTCGGCCGGGTGAATGTGCTGGTCAACAACGCCGGCATCATGAGCCTGGCCCCGCTCAAAGACACCACGGACGAGATGTTTCAGCGCACGCTGGACATCAATGTCAAGGGCGTGTTCAACACGCTACGCGAGGCGGCCACACACCTGGCCGAGGGCGGCAGTATCATCAACTTTTCCAGTTCCACTACCCGGCTGATGATGCCCACCTACGCCGCCTACTGCGCCAGTAAGGGGGCCGTGGAGCAGCTCACGCGCGTGTTTGCCAAGGAGATGGGGCCGCGCAACATTACGGTGAATACCATTTCGCCGGGGCCGGTAAACACGGAGCTGTTCACTAAAGGCAAGCCGCAGGAAGTAATTGACCGCATCGCCAGCATGGCCGCCTTCAACCGCATCGGCGAGCCGCAGGACATTGCCGACGCGGTGCTCTTCCTGGCCAGCGACCAGGCCCGCTGGATTTCGGGCCAGAACATCGGGGCCAACGGCGCCTTCGCCTAATTCGCTTTTGCCAGCCCTGTGCCGGCTCCGCGCTACAGTCTTTTCTGCACTTTTCTGAGTCGCGCCAGCATGTTAAATAATTTTTTAGCGGGGAAAGTGGCCCTCGTCACGGGCTCATCCAGCGGCCTAGGTCAAGCCATTGCCGAACGGTACGCCGCGCTAGGGGCGGACGTGGTAATTCACTATGCTAAAAGCAAAGCTGGGGCCGACGCGGTAGTGAGCACCATAACGGGCATGGGCCGGCAAGCGATGGCTGTGCAAGCCGACGTGACCAAAGTGACGGACATCGAGCGCCTGTTTCAGGAAGGCCTGGCCGCGATGGGCAAGCTCGACATTGTGGTGGTCAACGCCGGCGTCGAGCTGCTGGAAGTGCCGGTCACCGAGTTCACGGAAGCACAATTCGACCAACTCTTCGACCTCAACACCAAGGGCACTTACTTCACCCTGCAAGAAGCTGCCCGCCACGTGGCCGACCACGGGCGCATCATCTACGTGGCGTCCAGCACCACGGTATTCCCTACCCCCGGCATGGCCCTGTACGGCGGCAGCAAAATGGGCGGGCGCTACGTGGTGGACGTGCTGGCCAAGGAAATCGGGCACCGGGGCGTCACGGTCAATTCCCTCATTCCCTACGCCATCGACGGCTCGGGCGTGTTCACCGACCCAACTGCCTTCCCCGAAGCCCGCCGGGTGCTGGTGGATGCCTGCCCGATGGGCCGCCTGGGCAGCCTGGAAGACGTGGCCAACCTGGCCGAATTCTTCGCCAGCGACCTGTCTTCGTTCGTCAACGGCCAGCATCTGATGGCCAACGGCGGTGCCAATGGGTAATTAAATGAGGGATTAAAAATTGAGGCTGCGGCCACAGCATTTCTACTTCTTCCTTTGTCAATTTTTACTAGCCTGCTCCCATGTCTCTCTCCTTTAATATTTTATCGGGTGCCCTGCTGCTGACGACCGTGGCGCTGAGCGCCAAGCAGGGCTACGGGATGCTCACCGACCAACCCGAGCCGGCGGGCCTGCTGCGCCAGCTCGGGGTCGGCCGACCGGGCCGGGCGCTGCTCGGCGGCGCGGTCGCGCTGGGGGCGGGGCTGACGCTGGTGCCAGCCACGTTTGTGGGGGGTAGCGTGCTGTCGGCCGCCTGCATTCTTTCGATTCTGGGCTTGCAGTTGCACCAGCGGAATCTAGCGGGCGCGGCCGCGGAGGTGCCGTTTCTGCTGCTCGCACTGGGGGTGCTCTACCTAGGGCACCCACTGGATTCGGCTGGCCAAGCTGCTTGACCCCATCCCTCTCTCCTCTCGCCACTTAAGTTCTTTGGCTATGGATAAGGCAACCGGATTTAGTAGTGCGGCTCTGCGCATTGCGCTGACCATTAACGGCAAGGAGCAGCAGCTGGCTGTGGAGCCGCGCACGACCCTCTTGGACTTGCTGCGCGAGCACCTCGCCCTGACCGGTACCAAAAAGGGCTGCGACCACGGACAGTGCGGCGCCTGCACCGTCCTGCTGGACGGGCAGCGCCGGGTGAGTTGCCTAGCCCTGGCCTGCTCGTACGACGGGGCCTCGGTTGTCACCATCGAGGGCTTGGGCACGGACGACGAGTTGCACCCCGTGCAACAGGCGTTTCTGGACTACGACGCCTATCAATGCGGCTACTGTACGCCGGGTCAAATCTGCTCGGCCGTGGGCCTCCTCAAAGAAGGGCACGCCCGCACCCGCGACGAGGTGCGCGAGCTGATGAGCGGCAACCTCTGCCGCTGCGGGGCCTATGCCAACATCAGTGACGCTATTCTGGCAGTGCTTTCTCAGCAAGAAACGGTATGAACAACTTCGGCTATTTACGGGCCGGCGATGTCGCCGAAGCCGTGCAGGCGGGCACCACGCCCCAGGTCCAGTACCTGGCCGGCGGCACCAACCTGCTCGACCTGATGAAGTACGAGGTAGCGCACCCCGCCGCGCTCGTCGATATCAACCGCCTACCCCTGCGCGGCATCGAGGAGCACGCTGGCGGGCTGCGGCTGGGCGCGCTGGTAACCAACGCCGAAACGGCCTACGACGCCCGCGTGCAGGCGCGCTACCCCTTGCTGTCCAGCACCATCCTGGCGGGGGCTAGCGCCCAGCTGCGCAACGCGGCTACCAACGGCGGCAACCTCAATCAGCGCACGCGCTGCGTGTACTTCTACGATACAGCCAGCCCTTGCAACAAGCGGGTGCCCGGCTCGGGCTGCGCCGCGCGGGGCGGCGTCAACCGCGAGCACGCCATTCTGGGCACGAGCCCGCAGTGCATTGCCACGTTTCCCTCAGATATGTGCGTGGCCCTAACCGTGCTCGACGCGCGGGTGCACCTCACTGGCCCGACTGGGCCACGTGTGGTGCCCATCGCCGAGTACCACCGCTTGCCCGGCGACGAGCCCTGGCGCGACAACACCCTGCAAGCCGGTGAGTTGGTTACGGCCATCGACTTGCCCGCCGAAGATTTCACCCAGCACTATACCTACCTCAAGATTCGCGACCGGCTGTCTTATGCTTTCGCCCTGGTGTCGGTGGCCGTCGTGATGCGCCTGGAGTCCAGTGGTCGCATCGCCGAGGCCCGCATTGCGCTGGGAGGGGTAGCCCACAAGCCCTGGCGCGTGCCGGCCGCCGAGGCCAGCTTGCGCGGCCAACTACCCTCGCCCGAGGTGTTTGGCGCGGCGGCGGCCCGCATCCTGGCCGGCGCGGTGGGGCAGGGCGAAAACGATTTTAAAATCGAGTTGGCGCACCGCGCCATTGTGCGGGCGTGCGGACAGGCCGCCAATGGCACGCCCCAATCGCAAACTGACAAACACCTTCGCTAACCGCTTTTTGCCATGACAAAAGCCGCCGCAACCAAAAGCTTAGCGCCCGAGTCACCGCCCGCTAGCATCCCGCGCCGCCTCGAAGGCCGCGACAAGGTGCGGGGCCAAGTCCGCTACGCCGGCGACTTTACTCCCCACGAAACGGGCGGCATCCTGGATGTGGCCGTGGCCGTCACCAGCACCCAGGCCAGTGGGGAAATCCTGGCTATTGACGCGGCGGTCGCAGCGGCCATGCCGGGCGTGCGGCTGGTCGTGACCCACGACAACGCGCCCCGCCTGCACAGCGTGCTGGCCACTAACGGGGCCGAAATCGGCGACCTACTGCCCTTGCAGAACGCGAAGCTGCACTATTATGGCGAGTGCATCGCGCTGGTCGTGGCCGATACCTTGGAGCACGCCCGCGCCGCCGCCGCGCTGGTGCAGGTGCGCTACTCTGCCCCCGACCCGCAGGCGGCTTTCACCCTGGCGCAGGGTGGTGGGCGGGCCAAGGACGTGGCCAAAGTTGGCGCCGGTGACCCCGGCCAGGTGAAAATCGGTGACCCCGACAAAGCCTATGCCGCCGCGCCGCACCAAGTGGACCTGACCTTCCGCACCGCGCCGCACCACCACAACGCGATGGAGCCCGGTGCGGTCGTGGCCGCCTGGGACGAAGATGGTGGCCTGACCGTGTACCTGCCCACGCAGTTCACCTATGGCGACGCCAACATCCTGGGTGAGGCCTTCAGCTTCGGCCTGAAAGACCGGCTGCCGCGCCTCATCGCGCAGGTGCTGGGCGGGTTTGAGTTTGACAGTAAAGTACGAGTCGTTTCCACGATGGCCGGCGGGGCGTTCGGCAGCAAAAACGCCAACATTCACCTGCTGCTGGCCCCGATGGCGGCCAAGCTCAACGGTCGCCCGGTCAAGCTCGTGCTGACGCGGGCGCAGACGTTTTCGCTCATGCCGTTTCGCGGCGAGATGCAGCAGCGCGTGCGGCTGGGGGCTGACGCCAACGGCCAACTGCAAGCCATCCTCCACGATGCGGTGCTGGCCAAAGGCACGGCTGGGCAGTTCGTGGCCCCCATTGCCGAAGCCACCAAACAGGTGTACGACTCCCCCAACATCGGCATCCATGTGCAAGCGGCTGCGCTTGACACCAACGCCCCCGGCTGGATGCGCGGCCCCGGCGCGCCCAACGGCCAGTTTGCCTTGGAAAGCGCCCTCGACGAACTGGCCCACCAAATCGGGATGGACCCGCTCGACATCCGGGTGCGCAACTACGCCGACCGCGAGCCGGGCACCGGCAAAGAGTGGAGTAGCAAGGAGCTGCTGGCCTGCTACCAGGCCGCTGCCGAGCGCATCGGCTGGTTTGACCGCGACCCGCGGGTGGGCAGCATGCAGGAAAATGGCCGGCTCATCGGCTACGGCATGGCCACGGCCACCTACCCGGTATTGCAGCTGCCCTCGGTTACCCGCATTACACTGGGCGCCGACGGCCGGGCCGTGGTGCAGTCGGCCACCCAGGAAATCGGCCAGGGCATGATTACAGCCTACACCCAAATCGCCGCCGAATCGCTGGGCCTGGAGTTGGCCGCCGTGCGCCTCGAATGGGGCGATACCCGGCTGCCCTACGGCGGCATGACGGTGGGCTCGATGAGCACGCTCACCAGCGGCGCTTCTATTGCGGAAGCGGCCGAGCAGGTGCGAAAAGAATTGCTCAAGCGCGTAGTGAAAGACAAGCATTCTCCGCTTTATGACCAAGTGATTAAAGACCTTCAGGTTGTCGGGGGGCGCATTACTGGGCCGGGCGGGGTAGGCGAAACCGTAGCCGCTGCTATGGCCCGCTACCCCAATGACCCCATCAACGAAGAAGCCATCACCGGGCGCACGATGGGCAAGAGCGACTACGGACGGGCCTCGTTCGGGGCCGAGTTCGTGAAGGTGAGCCTCGACCCCGACACGCTGCACCTGCAAGTCGAGCGGCTCGTCGGCGCTTTCGCCGGGGGGCGCATCATCAACCCCATTCTGGCGCGCAGCCAACTCATGGGCGCCATGGTGTGGGGCCTGGGTCAGGCCCTACTGGAGCAAACCTACATGGACCCGCGGACCGGCCACTGGGTCAACGACAACCTGGGCGAGGCCCTAGTGCCCACCCACGCCGACATCGCCGACGTGGAGGTCATTCTCCTCGACGAGGACGACACCCGCGGCCACCCGCTCGGCGTGAAGGGCCTGGGCGAACTGGGCATCGTGGGCATCAGCGCGGCCATCGCCAACGCCATCTACCACGCCACCGGCTATCGCATGACCTCGCTGCCCATTACCCTCGACAAGCTTTTGGCCGCCCGGCAAGCCAGTTAATAAGCATCTTTATTCTGCCCTTGCTGCCCCGTCGGAGTTCTGGGCTGGGCTAGTCTCGCAAGTCCACGTTGTATGCTGCGCCGTTGTTTGATAATCAGTAGTTTTCTTGGAATTGGCGCGTATCCTAGGACTACGCGTGCGCAGCAGCAATCGGACTTAGTGAGCTGGAACTGGGTAAGCGCACGGTTCCAGCCCGACAGCAGCCGTTGGGCGGGGGAAGTTGCGCCCAACTATGTGGCTTACCAGAACCTGTCGCGCACCTTTCTGCGCGTGGGCCTAGGCCGGGTAAGCTACACGTTGCCCCGGCAGCAACTGTCAGCCGCCCTAGTTTACGTGGTGGGGTCAGCCGACCAGCAAGGCACCTCGCACCTCGCCCAACTTCAGCTTGGCCAGCCCCTGGCAAAGTGGGCGCTGCGCCCGCGCTGGCAGCTCACCCTGGACCGGCTCTGGTTTACGCCTCGGCGCTACGAGGGCCAGTTGCGGCCCCCCACCTACCGGGTCCGCACGCTAGTGGGCTTCGTGCCCCAGCTGAGCCCGCACCTGAGTTTGGTGTTGAACACCGAGCCTTTTGTGTACCGCACCGCCTCATGGCTCCAGGAAGTACGCTCCCAGGCTGGCTTGCAATTCCAGCCCTCGGCTTACCTGACGGTGCAGGCGCTGTACTGGAACTGGTGGGCCGGCTATGAGCCACGGCGCGTGCGCTGGCAGCACATAATCCTGCTAACGAGCACCATCCAACTCCAGGAAATACGGCGGCATCGACCTTTCGTCAACCGGTTATTGCCCTGAGTTTACGGTCGCAACCATCCAAGCCCAGACGCGCCGTAGCCCGGCGAAGGCAACCTGTAAACGCAACGCCCTATGAACCTTAGCCCATCTCCACCTACGGCCACCTCGCCAGCTACGGCCACCGACGTGAAATGGCGTGTCAAATCCGGGTTTGAGCAGGAATTTGAGAAAACTGTGCAGAGCACTTTGCACACGGCCAGTACCTTCCCCGACTTTGCCAGGAGTGGCAGCTTATCCTGCAATTCGCACAGCCCGCACAGTTGCTGGCATGGCAGGCTTCCTTAGAGTGCTACGCCTGGCAAGCCCGCAGTGATGCCTTGACTGTGGGGGCGCGGGGGTGGCGCGTAACGGTCCTGAACAGGTGGTTTGCGCACCCCAATCGGAGCGCTGTCTCAATGTCACCTGCCTAGAAAATGGCCCTGGTTCCCCTCGCGGGCATCTACCCGCTGAGTATGCTGGTGCCGAAACTGCTCGAACCAGTGGCCCGTTCTTGGTCGCCGTGGGTAAGCAGCCTGGTTATCGCCGCTACTCTCATCGGCTCGCTGACGTGGGCAGTGATGCCGACGCTGACGGCACTGCTCAAAGGTTGGCTTTGCCCTAAATGGGTGCCGCCCGCCGCGCCGAAAGCGTAGCCGCTGGCCGCTTGGCCGCACCAGGCCGCCGTGCATTTCTTCTCGCAATCTCGCAACCCTTGTGTTACCCCCGTCCATGACGGAACGCCAACGCCTGCTGTTGGCCCACGACCTAGCCGCGCTGCAAGCTCTGTCGCCCTCGCCCGTGTCCTACGTGGGCCTGCTCGGTCCGCGCCTCAAGGCCCAGCGCCTCCTTGCCGAATTAGACCTAGACACAGCCCCATTGGCTTGGATTTGGGCAGCGAAACGCCCGAAGAAATTGCCCCCTGCATCGTGGCCAAGGTACAGGCGCAGCGCAGTCGGCGGCCGGGGCGACCGTTGCGGGAGCAGGCCGGCGCGGGGCACATGCCAACCGAGGCATGAACAGCGGCTAACGCTTGAAGCATGTCACCCCGACTGGCAGCTAGCGTATGCAGACAGTGGCCGGAGAAGGCAGTCTTGCTCGCCGCGAGCCGTGCAGCGGCTAGGCTAAAAAGTTAACCCTTCCCAAACCTTGTAAGGAAAAAAGTGCTACATTTGTACTAGTTGGTACAATATTATTTCGTGCCTACTACTGCCGATGACTGGAAGACCTAAATTGTTTGATGAGCACGAGGTCGTCGGCCGCGCCCAGCGCGTGTTCTGGCGGCGGGGCTACTCCGCCGCTTCGACGGAGGAGCTGCTGGCCGCCATGGGCATTGGCAAGGGCAGCTTCTACCTGGCTTTTCCCGGCGGCAAAAAAGAGCTGTTTGAAAAAACACTGCAGCAATTCCACCGGGATGGCTTGCGCCAGTTGGAGCAGCGCGTCGCGGGCAGCGCGCAGCCAATAGAAGTGGTAAAAGATTACTTTCGTCGCATTGCTACCGCTGCGCCGGAGGCCCACGAAAAAGGCTGCTACCTAGGCAATACGGTGATGGAAATGACCTCGCTCGACCCACTGCTGCAACAGGCCGCCGGCCAAATGCTCAAACAACTGGAGGACCTGTTTCTCACGGTCATTCGGCAGGCGCAGGCCAGCGGCCAACTCACCAACCCGACTGACGCGCAGCAGCTGGCTCGGCACCTGCTCACGTTGTGGAACGGCCTCAGCATTACCCGTCGCCTGTACTCGGATAACGCGCAGCTACGCGAACTGATTGACTGGCAGCTGGCAATATTGAATTAATTTTTTTGTATCATTCTGTACTTCTTGGTACAGAATGATACTTTTGGGCCAAAACTGCTTCACTGCTACCCTTTTTCACCTCATTCCTTTTTCTTGATGACTACTTCACAACCGGTTCGCTACCACACATTGGTCGTGGACGGCCTCGACCTGTTTTATCGGGAAGCGGGCCCGGCCGAGGCGCCGGTGCTGCTGCTCTTGCACGGCTTTCCGACCTCGTCGCACATGTTTCGGGACTTGCTGCCGCTGCTGGCCGACCGCTACCGCGTGGTCGCACCCGACCTGCCGAGCTTTGGCTTCACCACCTCGCCGCCCGCCACGGAGTTCGCCTACACCTTCGACCACCTGGCCGAGGTTATTGACCGCTTCACGCAGGCGCTGGGGCTGGCCCGGTACGCGCTCTACCTGTTCGACTACGGCGCGCCCGTGGGTTTGCGCCTGGCCTTGACGCACCCCGAGCGGGTCACGGCCCTCATCACCCAGAACGGCAACGCCTACGAGGAGGGCTTCAGTGCCGGCTGGGACCCGGCCCGCGCCTACTGGCAGCACCCCACGCCCGAAAACCGCGCCGCCATGCGCCAGATGCTGACCTGGGAAACCACCCAGTTTCAGTACCAACACGGCACCCCCGACCCCGCGCAGGTCGCGCCCGAGGCCCCGGCGCTGGACTTCTGGGGCCTGAGCCGCCCCGGCCACGACGAGATGCAGCTCGACCTCATGCTAGACTACCGCACCAACGTGGCGCTGTACCCGCGCTTTCAGGCGTATTTCCGCACCCACCGCCCCCCGACGCTGGCCGTGTGGGGTGAAAACGACCCCTTTTTCCTGCCCGCCGGGGCCGCGGCCTACCGCCGCGACAACCCCGCCGCCGAGGTGCATTTGCTGCCCACCGGGCATTTCGCCCTCGAAACCCACGGGGTCGAAATCGCCGGCCTTATCCGCGCTTTCCTGGCTCTAGTGCTGGGTGCGGAATAGGGCGCTGGCTTGCCTTCATTTATCCTGCTCCTCATTTATGCAGCTTCTCTCCCTCAACGTCGGGCGGCCTCGCGTGCTGACCTGGCACGGCCGCGACATCCGAACCGCCATCTTCAAACAGCCCGTGGCCGGGCCACTCGCGCTGGCGGGGTTCAACCTGACCGGCGACGAGCAGGCCGATTTGCGCGTGCACGGCGGCCCCAACAAGGCCGTGTACGCCTACGACGCCACCCACTACGCCGCCTGGCGCGAACTGCTGCCCGACTGGACGGACTGGTCGCCCGGTCTGTTTGGCGAAAACCTGACCACGGACGGGCTGCTCGAAACGGCGGTGCGGGTGGGCGACGTGTTTAGCCTGGGCACGGCCCGGCTGCGGGCGGTGCAGCCCCGGCAGCCCTGCTACAAGCTCAACCTACGCTTCGACGACGACGGCATGGCCGCCCGCTTTACCCGCCTGGGCCGCCCCGGTATTTACTTCCGGGTCGAGGCTCCGGGCCTAGTGCAGGCCGGCGACGCGTTCACCCTGCTCGAAGCGGCCGCGACCACGGTCACCATTCAGGATATCTCGCAGTTGCTGCTGGCGCGGACGGTCGAAGCAAGCCAGCTGGCCGAAGTGCTGGCGCTCCCCCATCTGCCCGCCGAGGTGCGGCAGCAACTCAGCGGCCGCTGAGCAGGGCTACTCACAGTACCACTG
The DNA here is from genome assembly GCA_964242665.1 of uncultured Hymenobacter sp. Classification (GTDB taxonomy): domain Bacteria; phylum Bacteroidota; class Bacteroidia; order Cytophagales; family Hymenobacteraceae; genus Hymenobacter. The sequence continues at coordinate 13,034 of CAXTBA010000042.1, read as the reverse complement.
AATACGGTAGGCTGTCGCATCCGCCGGTCATTGAAGCGCCATTCAATCACCTCTCGCTTAATTGCTACGTTCGCCTCAATCAGCTTAAGTAAGACTTCTTCACCAACCCTACGCAACTTGACCCCACGCCGTCGCCATTCCGGCGACCCGCGAGCGTAGTGGGTAAAGCTGCCCACTTGGAAGATGAAGCCAAACAGCCGTAGGGCACCTTTCAACCAAATTATTTTTAGCTACTTAGTTGAATGATTGCCGAAATTTCAACGGAGAAAGACTGGTTTTTTTCTTAAAGAACTTGCTGAATGATTGCAAATGCTCGAAGCCTAGCCCGTAGGCGATTTCGCCGACCGACAGCTGAGTAGCGGAGAGCTTTTCTTTCGCTTTTTCCAGCAGCTTATCATGGATACGTTGCTGAGCATTTTGTCCCGTTAACACGTGCAGTAAACTACTTAAGTACTTGGGGGATAAATGTAGTTGCTCGGCGATATACTGGACGGCCGGAGGTCCGTTTGCCAACAGGTTATCGCTGGTAAAATAGTCATCAAGTATCTTTTCCAGGCGGTCAAGCACCTGGTGATTGATTTTTTCCCGCGTGATGAATTGGCGGCTGTAAAATCGCTCGGAATAGTTGAGCAACGTTTCCAGCTGCGACACGATAATTTGCCGACTGAATTTGTCGATGTTCGTGTGGTATTCCTGCTGGATTCCCTGCGTGATGCCGTGGATAACCGCCTCTTCTTTTTCAGACAGAAATAAGGTTTCGTGGAGCGAATAGTCCCAAAAATCGTAGCGCTTGATGGTCTTGGCCAGCGGGGTATTCCACAGAAAATCCGGGTGGATGAGCAGCACCCACCCGGACTGTTTGATTTGCTGCTGCTCATCAACGAGCCCGATGCTGGCTACCTGATGGGGAGCCATAAAGGACATAAGGCCGTCGTTGAAATCAAACGGCTGCTGGCCGTATTTTACTTGCAGATTCGTAACCCTTTTAATCCCGATGCCATAGAAGTCGAACACCAAGGACAGTGGCTCCTCGAAGTTCAGGTGTTTAACGGCGCTAACATCTATCACGCTGAAGAGCGGATGCTGAGGTTTTGGCAAGTTCCTAAACGCGTGAAACTCGCTTATCGTTTTGAAATGCTTCATGCCGGCTCAGTAGCTGGACGGACCTCCAGGATAAGCTTGCCCTTCACGTGCCAGGTTTCGCTTTCCCGGTGCGCCTCGGCAACCTGGTTTAAGGGATAAACCTGGCTGATTTCCACCTGCACGGTACCCTCGTCGATTAGCTGGGCAATTTGCTGCAGCCAGTCCTGCCGCATTTGCGTCGCATCGAGGGCCCCCGTCGCCTGCTTGTGGGCCAGGGCTTTAATAACGTCGTCGCTGAAGGGAAAATCGAGGTTCGTACTGACCAGAACACCTCCCTCCTTGAGCACGCTTACCGATTTCAGGCGCGCCTCGTTATCTCGAACCGGGGAGGCAACACCAAGTCAATGTCATGCAGCAGCTCTTCAAACCGTTGGGTTCGGTAATCCAACACTTCATCGGCCCCTAGTTGCTGCAAGAACTCATGATTGTGGGCGGAGGCCGTACCTATTACGTACGCACCTTTCCATTTGGCAAACTGCACCGCGAAATTGCCCACGCCCCCCGCCGCGCCGTGAATCAACACGCGCTGGCCCGGTTGCAGCTGGCCGTGCTCAAAAAGACCAGTCCAGGCCACTAGCGCGGCCAGGGGCACCCCCGCCGCTTCGTTAAAAGACAGGCGCTTGGGTTTCAGCGCGAACTGGCTGGCTTTGGCCGCCACGTATTCGGCGTAGCTGCCGTCGCCGGGAAAATTGGGGACGTCGTACACCTCGTCGCCGGGTTGGAAGTCCGTTACCTGGCTGCCCGTTTCTTCCACGACGCCGGCTGCGTCCCAGCCCAATAGCAGGGGTAGTTTCAGCAAGGGCTTTAAAAAATCGTTACCGCCCTGCCGAATTATCCAATCGGCCGGGTTGACCCCGCTGGCGTACACTTTGACCAGAATCTCATCGGGGCCGGGAACTGGACGGGCAACTTCTTCTAGCCGCAGCACCTCTGGCCCACCAAACTCGTGCATTCGTATCGCTTTCATACAGTAGGTTATGTTGACGATGCAAAAGTCTGCGCTGCGGCAACAGCCAACTTAGCCAAAGTACGCTTTGCCGTAGCCAAAATGCCGAAGTCTGTTCTCACCAGCCGGCTTTACGGACGAACAATAACTTTTTCAACGTAGCTGGAGCGTTGCACGCAGCCTAGCTCGCCACCGACGAGCAGTTCTAGCAAACCGTTAGCATCGCCAACAACCGAGGACCTCGCGAGGTTATTATTCTTAGGTTTAAAGGCTTAGAATAACCTGTGTTGCCTGATTCATTAGTAACGCACGACTAGCGCGCTTCCCGAAGGCGCCCGACAACTACTTTACATTGGCCAATAGAACCAGCCCATTCCCAGCTCATGCCCCGTTTTCTTCTTGGACTAAATGGCGGACTATATAGCTTCGACCCCAGTCGTTCCCAGCCCGACCCTACGCCTGTCCTGCGAGGGGTGCAGCCACTAGCCTTGGCTGTTGACCCCACCGTTCCAACCCGGGTTTATTGCGCGACCTACAACCGGGGCCTATGGCGAACTGAAGACGGGGGGGATACTTGGTACCCCGTCGGCACGCCCCAGAATTATTTTAGGCCCCCTACCGACGGCGCGCTCGACACCCTCGCGACGACCTTCGTCTCCGTCGCCCCCAACCCGGACGAGCAGGGGCGCCACGCCGTCTGGGTCGGTACCGAACGTAGTCGCCTCTATAAATCAAGCGATTATGGCGAAACCTTTGCGCTGGTTACGAACTTCGAACAGCTCCCTTCGCGACCTACCTGGTCCTTTCCTCCTCGACCGGACACGCACCACGTCCGCTGGATAGCCCACGGGCCGAACGAGGAGGTGTATGTGTCCATCGAGTTTGGCGCGCTGCTGCGCAGCCTCGATGGAGGCAAGACGTTCGAAGACCGCCGGCCGGGCAGCCCCCGCGATACCCATGTGCTGCGGGTGCACCCCGCCGCCCCCGGCCGGCTCTACGCAGCCACCGGCGACGGCTTACTGCAAGCGGGACATGCCTGGGCGGAGAGCCGCGATAGCGGTACGACGTGGCGCTACGCCAGTCAGGGGCTGGAGGCGATGCCTTATCTCTATGGCCTAGCCGTGAACTCGGGCGACCCGGACGATATTCGGATTGCGGCGTCGCCCAACCCGCGTGCCGCCCATGAAGTCGCCTCAGCATCTATCTATCGCCAAGTTCGGGGCAACTGGGTAGAAGATGCGGAGGGCTTGCCCCAGGCGCAAAGCTTGATTCCCGTGCTGGCGGCCGATTCCGAGCAGGCGGGCTGTTGGTACGCGTTATCAAACCTCGGGCTTTTTCAGCAAAAACCGGGTGCCCAAGTTTGGCAAGCGCTAGCTAAGCTTCCGGAGTGGCGGGGCATGCACCCGACGTGTCTCACTCAGCTAGCATAATGAGGATGGTAATCTACTTGGAACCATCGTTTCACTGAACGGATAATTCAAGATATCAATGCCTTGGAGAATGGAAGTAATGCTAATCGGCGCCTTCCAAGCCCGGACTGCGGCTTAGCGTGCGCAGCTGTCGCTGCAGACCACGATGGTTCAGATGCGTGCTAATCTTTCGCAGTTTACTTTGTTCTAGCCCAACCAATCACGATGATGGAGCCCTTCGTTCTGCCGGATGCGTTAGTGCCGGTGCGTGCAGCGTCAGTTCAGGAAGTATATATTTTGAATTCTGAACTGACGGCTACCAGCCGCAAGAGTCAGATTGTCTTGCGCTACCATCTGTTTAGCTTTCTGACGGAGGGCGAGAAACTGGTGGTGTACCCGGCCGCTACCACGCACATCGGCCCCACGCGCTTTCTACTGCTCTCGACTGGCCACTGCGTGATGAGTGAAAAGCGCGTGGGCGCTACCGGGGCTTACCGCAGCACGATGCTGTTCTTTTCGGATAAAGCGCTGACCACGTTTTTTCATAAATATCCCGACCTGCTGGGGACCGGCCCTACCCCGCCTAAAACCCCGTTTCTCGTCTTCGAAACCGATGACTTTCTGGTCAATTTCGTGCGGTCGCTGAATTTACTGCTGTCGTCGGGGCCCAGCTTCACAACCGGCCTGCAGGCGTTGAAGCTGGAGGAATTACTGCTGTACCTCTGCCGGCATTACCCGGGCCAGGTGCTAGGGCTGCGCGCTATGGTAGCCGCTGCCGCCGAACCCGCCGAAAGCCTGGAACTGCGTCAGGTAGTCGAGGCCAACCGCCATCAGCTGGTAACGGTGGAAGACCTGGCCTTCCTGTGCCACACCAGCGTTTCGACCTTTAAGCGGCGGTTTGGCCGGCTCTATGGCATGTCGCCCAACAAGTGGCTGGTGCAGCAACGGCTAGCCGTAGCGGCAAACTTGTTGCAGCAAGGAAGCTTGAAAACCAGTGAGATATACTATCGGGTCGGCTACGAAAACCTGTCGAGTTTCATCCAGTCCTTCAAGCAGGCCTACGGGGTTACGCCGAAGCGGTACCAATTGCAAAAAGTGAACGTTTAGCCACACTTTTTGGCCGTTTGGCGTTAACACGCCGCTCGGAGGGTGGCCTAATTTTGGGTTATTCATCCGTTCAGAGCAGCCTGAAAGAAACCGTTCAGCGTGCTGCGTGTGTCCCGACCGGGAAGTCCGGCTACCTAATTTCCCTGCAACTCTCACTCTTATGAATACGCAAGAAAACAAAGCACTAATTGCGCGCTACAACGCCGAAGTTATCGAAGGCGGTGATATGGTAACCTTTCAGGCCATCGCGAGTCCAGCTTTCGTCAACCACTCCGCCGCGGCGGGCACGTCTACCGGGCTGGAAGGCATGGGGTATTTCTTCACCCAACTGCTACGGCCCGCGTTCCCAGACTTGAAAGTTGAAGTGTTGGACATGGTGGCGGAGGGCAATAAGGTGGCCACTCGCAAGAAACTTATCGGCCACCACCAAGGCGACCTACTAGGCCTCCCGCCAACGGGCAAACAAGTAGAAATTAGTGTCCTGGACATCTTCACTATCGAAAATGGTCTGTTGCGGGAGCACTGGGGCGAAAATAACTTCCCAGCCATTATGCAAGCGCTGGCCAGCTAGCCACTTCTACGCTGCATTTGTAGGATAGAGCTATAACCGGTTAGCTTCTCAATGGCCTTCAACTACGCCGGAGGTGGTAGCCCGCAGGAGTTTCAATGGAACTGAGCCAGCAGGAAAAGAGCGGGGAGTCACAACCGAATAGCAAGAATCGAAAAGTAGGTGAGCCAGGATAAGGGACCTATATGGTCATTGTTCTACGCTGCCTATTACTCCTGAACGTTTTCCTCACCCGGGTCTCCGGCTACGCAGCCGCCACGGTATCGCGTCAAGCTGTTCTTCATGTGAAGGGGCTACTGCGTAGCCAGGAACTGCTTAGAACGGACTGAATACCCTGACCAAGTCGATTCAGCTCAGCCCTGGTACTACTGCTGTGTCCTGGCGGCTCGCCCAATGCTTGCACCGTTTGCCTCAATCCGACCAGTGAAGCGGAGGCTCTCTGAAAAAACACACTACGGAAGCCAGGACGTGGCCCCGCTGCTGGAGCTAGGCCTTGCTGCCGGTTATTGCCATGCTTTCCCGCCCGGCCTATTCGCACCTGCGTCCCCACAACGCTGCTTCGTTCTTTCAGAACTTCTTGCGAGCCGACGTTTCGGCCGGGCCCGATGCCGAGCGGCGGCACGAAGCGTTTCAGTTGTACCGGGCCGAGGCGTACGGGCCGCAGCTGAAGCTGCCCACCGGCCCCTACCGTACCACCTACCACTCCGTGCTTTTCCTCACCCAGGGCAGCTTTGAAGACATGGGGGGGCAGCACCCAACGCCGGAAGGAGCTGGGCAGTTGCTGTTAGTGCCGGCGGGGCAGACCGCCGCGCTCCTGGCCCTCAGCCCCGACCTGCGCGGCTACGTGCTGCTAATCGAGCCAGAGTTTCTAGCCACTAGCTTCCCCCGCGCCGGCTTACCGGGCCAGTTGGGCGAGCTGGCACGGGCGGCCCCAGGGCCGGTGGCTTTGTCGCCTGTGCAGGTGGCTGCTTTGGTTGGCCTCTGCGAAGTACTGCTGGCCGAGTACGCCCGGGCCACCCCGCTTGTCGAACTGGTGCGCACTCTATTGCGGGCGCTGCTGCTTAAAATTGAGCAGCAGTACGCTGCGTTGTTGGCATTAGAGCCGGCCGTACCCTCCACGGGCTCCCGCGCGGAGCAGCTGGCAGACCGCTTTCTGCATTTATTGGCGACCCGTTACCGGGCCTGGCACACCGTTGCCGCCTACGCCGACCACCTCTGCATCACGCCCAACTACCTCAATCGCTGCGTAAAGCGGGCCACCGGTCAGCCGGCCCTCACCTGGATAGCCGACACGCTGGTAGCAGAAGCCAACGTCCTGCTCGGCGTGGGCCGCCTGACTGTGGCCGAGGCCGCCCGCGAGCTGGGTTTCGGCAATGCCTCCTATTTCGGCCGCTTCTTTCGCCGCCGCACTGGCCAGACGCCCTCCGCTTATAGCTCCGACTGGAAGGCCCGGGCTTAGTAGTAGCCAACCCGCACGATTCTCCCGTTCGCATCCCGACCTGTTCTAGCGTGCCGCCTATTCTACCCCCGGCCGACTGGGGCCCCAGTTGCGCGGGCCATTAGCGGGCGGTGGGTACCGAATTACCCAGCTTGGTTGGCCTAAAATGGACGGATTATGACCGGGTTTGCGCCGGTACGTCGCCGCCATTTTCACGTTCATTACCACGTGCAAGCACTATACACCACCTAAATCCCTTTTGTACGATGGCAACCGAACAGGTAAAGACACTCATCAAGCTGGGCTTAGCCGCGATGAAAGCCGGCGGCGAAGTCGCGGCCAAAGCGACGGCGGAAATTCAGGAGTCCGCGACCAATCCCCAGCTCAAAGCGGGGCTCACCCAAGGCAGCGAAACGGCCAAGCAATGGGCAATGCGCATCGACCAAGCACTGAAGGAAGCAGGCGGCGCCGATGAACAGGAAAACCCCATCATTGAAGCCCACATCGAAGTCAGCCAGCAGATTCGGCAGCAAGCCCCCGACGACTATTCGCGGGACTTGGGCATCATTGCGGCCAGCCAACTGGCCCTCCACTACTGGATTGCCTCCTTCGGCACCATGAGTGCCTACGCCGCGCAGGCCGGGCTGAGTCAGACCCAGCAAACCATGAAGACCTGTGCTGACGAAGCCAAGCAAGCAGATGAGCAGTTCACCCAGCTGGCCAACCAACTGCTGAGCGCGGGCTAACCACCCTCTTCGTGCCCGATTCTAATGCCTGGCGACCGGGTTTTTCAATATCATGCCAGCTTGGTGGGGTACGGCCTGGTCCGTGTCAAGCAACGGCCGGTGGGCCGGAAAACCAAGCGAGCGCACGACCGCCTGGCTTTCCGGCCCACCGGCCGTCGCCCTCGTCGATACCGGCCCGGTTGGCACAGGGCTGGCCCTTCAACTTCATCCGTTCCAGCCACGGGGCTCCTCACTCACGGGCTCACAGGCTAGCTTTAAGCTGAAAATTGGTCGCTCCTGCTACAACCACATGCGAGCGCTGCTCAATAAAACGTTGATAATCAACATATTATTGGTAAGTTTCGAGTGTGCTAGCGTTGCTTCGGAGATTTTCGAGAAAATGGTCCGTCACCGGTTTTAGTCGCTGAATCAGCCAGGTTGCCGCTGAAACGAACGAATACACAGTATTGCCTTGCTACAGGTACTGGCATGCTGGGAGAACAAGGGCCTGCTAATGAGGGAGCTGCTGCCGAAAGACCGACGGATACACCGGACTAGTCTGACCCCATTTCCTGTGTAGACTGGTTGCAACCATCATGGCCCGGCCTCACAAGCTATCAAGGTTAAACTCGTCAAGTTTTCCCTTGGTCAGTTTTGAACCTGTTCCGAGCGTGAAGCAGCACCTGATGGCCGGTGCTTCATTGATTACGCCGCTCATTAACCCTTCTAACCTTCGCGTACACTGTGCAAAGGGCGGACTATTAGCCAACTTTTTGAAACTATGAAGCCCGAACAGCCCCCTTCCCTCGCACAGTCAGGCTTTGCTCCCCCACTGCGCTTCTCGCCCGGCGTCGAGCAAGTGCCGGCCGACGAGGCCGAAACCATTGCCAAAATCGGGCAGATGATGGTTGGCATGGCCGAAAAGGTGCAGCAACGGCACGGCCACGCCATGCGTTCGACGCACGCCAAGGCCACGGGCTTGCTCAAAGGTGAGCTGGTGGTGCCCGCTGGCCTGCCCGCCGAGCTGGCCCAGGGCTTGTTTGCGCAGTCCGGCCGCTACGACGTGCTGGTGCGCTACTCGCAGGGGCCCAGCAACCCCGTGCCCGACCGCGCCTCAGGGCAGCGCGGCATGTCGCTGAAGGTGCTGGGCGTGGAAGGTCCGCACGTGGCAGGCAGCCGCGAGCTGACCACCCAGGACTGGGTACTCGCCCCCGACCCGGCCTTTGTTAACGCCAACGCCAGCACCTTCCTGCTCAACTTCAAGCTGGGGGCCTCCAATACGCCGAACCTGCCCGAAGGAGTTATCGTGGGCGCCTCCTACGCGGCCCGCGGGGCCGAAGCGGTTCTGGAAGCCGTGGGACTCGAAAACGCTACCCTTAAGCTGCTCGGCCGTCCGCCCCTGCACCCGGTGAGTCACCCCTACTACAGCCAGGCGGCCGTGCGCTACGGCGACTACATCGCCAAAGTCGCCGCCTTTCCCACCGACGAAACCCTGGCCGCCGTGGGCGACCCCCAAGTAGACACCAGCCAGGACCCGGATGCTTTCCGCAGCGCGATGGTGGCCTTTTTCCAGCGCCAGGGGGCCGCCTTCGACCTGCGCGTGCAGCTTTGCACCGACCTGGCCACTATGCCGGTCGAGGATGCCTCGGCGGAGTGGCCCACCGCGCAAAGCCCTTACCGCACCGTGGCCCGCCTGACGCTGCCGCCGCAGGATACGTTCAGTGCCGAGCGCTTCCGCTACTTCGAGCAGCGCTTGGCTTTCAACCCCCTCCATGCCTTGGAAGCGCACCGGCCCCTGGGCTCCGTGCAGCGGGCCCGGATGCAAGTGTATTTGCAAACCCAGGACTTTCGCCAGCGCCAAAACGGGGTGAACCCCGCTGAGCCGGGTAGCAACGCTGAGGTGCCCGATTAGCACTTGGTAGGCGCTTGCGAGCCTTTTGCACCAGCCAGGCCCAAGACAAAGCGAAGAAGCAAAATTAACGTCTTCCTGGCGCGCCAGCCGAGGAAAAACGCTGGACCAGGCCCCGCGCCATTACCCGCTACCTAGCGGGCGATTAGTTGATTTTCAGGTTATCCTCTCGGCCAACTACCCACCTGAAAACCGGGCGTTGGCTATAAATACTGTTTGCCAAAGGCCTCCAGGCTATCCACGATGGGTAGGGCCTGCTGGCCGCTACTCGTCAACTCGTACTCGACGCGGGGCGGAATTTCGGGGTAGGCGTACTTGGTGACCAGGCCCACGGCCACGAGTTCTTTGAGCTCGTGGATGAGCATTTTCTCGCTGATGTCGGGCAGCAGGCGCTTCAGCTCGCCGTAGCGCCGGCGCCCGTGGCGCAGGTGTTGCAGCAAGAGCACTTTCCATTTGCTGCCCACCAGGGTCATGGCCTTGCGCACGGAGCAGTCGCGGCTGTCTGAGATGGGACCCGGGGTTGAATGCTCGGACTGCGGAGATTTTGCGGAGGAAGTCGGCATATTTTTTAAGCTTGATAGTCAATGTTTCTTACTTACAGGTAGGTACCTTACTTACAGGTAGGTACTTGACAAAGGTAAGGGTAGGGCCGACCTTTATCCTACTCTCCGGGCTGCCTAATGCGGACACCGGGTGCGCCTCACAGCGGCGCCTTACATTTTTCTAATGAAAGCCATCCAATTGCACGATTACGGATTCGACCAGCTTCGCTACGAGGAAGTGCCCACCCCGCCCGTTGGGCCGGGCCAAGTGCTGGTGCGCGTGCGCGCTGCCTCCGTCAACGCCATGGACTGGGGCAAAGCCTCCGGGGCCGTGCGCCAGTTCTTCCCGCTCACCTTTCCCTGGACGCCCGGCGGCGACTTCGCCGGCACCGTGGAGGCGGTCGGCGCGGGGGTTACCGACTTGCAGCCGGGCACGGACGTGTACGGCACCTGCGCGGCGGGCGGGGGCGCGCCCAGCTACGGCGGCGCCTACGCCGACTACATCGTGGTGCCCGCCGACACGGTAAGCGCTAAGCCCACTACCCTCTCCTTTGCGGAAGCGGCGGCGGTGCCCATCGCAGCCCTGACGGCCTGGCAGAGTTTAACGCAAGGGGGCCGCCTGCAGGCGGGTCAAACCGTACTCATCCACGGGGCGCGGGGGCCGTCGGCGGCTACGCCGTGCAGTTTGCGCACCAACTCGGGGCCAAGGTCATCGCCACGGCCGCCGCCCAAGACTTAGACTTTGTGCGCTCGCTGGGCGCCGATGAAGTCATTGACTACCAGACTGACCAATTTGAAACCGTCGCCCAGCACGTCGACGTGGTGCTCGACCTGGTGGGCGGCGAGGTGCAGCAGCGCTCCTACTCGGTCCTGCGGGCGGGCGGCTACCTGGTGGCGACCAACCAGCCGCCCGCGCCGGCCGACGCCGCCCGGCACGGCGTCCACGCCGCCATGTTTCGGATGCAGACCTCGGCGGCCGACCTGGCCCGCTTTGCGCAGCAGTTTGAGGCCGGTACGCTCCGCGTTGACCTGGGCCGCACCTACCCGCTAGCTCAGGCGGGGCTCGCCTGGGCCGACGGTGCCCGCCACCGGCCCCAGCGCGGAGCAGCCCCGGCGGACGGCCCATCCCTGGCGGCCTCGAAAACGCATGGCAAAATCGTGCTGGAAATGGCCTAGCCCCGGCAGACCCTCCACCTGCCCAGCTCCCATTCATGCACATCCTGCACCTGCTTTCCAGTCCCCGGGGCGCGGCCTCCGTCAGTACCCAGCTGGGGCTGGCTGTTGTAGAACAGTTGCTGGCAGCGAATCCTAACAGCACCGTGACGACCCGCAACCTCGCCACCCGGCCTGTTCCGCACCTCGAAGAAAGACACATCCTTTCCTTCTACGTGCCCGCCGCCCAGCGCTCCCCCGAACTCGTGGAAGCCGTGAAGCCCTCGGATGAAGCCCTGGCGGAGCTACTGGCCGCTGATACCCTGGTACTCGCCGCGCCGATGTACAACTACACGATTACCTCGACGCTCAAAAGCTGGCTCGACCACATTACCCGCGCTGATATCACGTTCCGGCACGACGCGCAGGGTATTACCGGCTTACTACCCCATAAAAAAGTGTACGTCGCCACGGCGTCGGGCGGCGCCTACCGCGAAGGCCCCGAGAAGGCGCACGATTTTGTCGAGCCTTACCTGCGCACGGTCCTGGGCTTTCTGGGCCTGAAAGACGTGACCTTTTTTCGCGTCGAAGGCCTGGCCGTGACGAGCCTAAAGGCCCACGCCTTAGACAAGGCCATTGCCAGCATCCGCCTCTAGCGGAGCGGGTAGGTTGCCCACCGCCGCGCCCGGCCTTTTTTTAATTCGTCCCACCCCTGCTTCATGACTTCCCAATTCCTGTTTGCCACTGGCATCGAAAACAGCAATCCCACCATTGAGCACGGGAAGGTGCGCATGGACGAGCTGGAAAAATGCGGCCACTATACATTCTGGCAAAAAGACTTTGACTTAGTGCAAGAGCTGGGCATCAAGTTCTTGCGCTACGGCCCGCCTATTCATATTACCTGGCTAGGGGTGGGCAAGTACGACTGGTCGTTTGCCGACGAAACATTTCGGGGCCTGAGGCGGCGCGGCCTCGTGCCCCTCGTGGACTTGTGCCACTTTGGGCTACCCGACTGGCTGGGTAATTTTCAGAACCCCGATTTTCCGCGCCTGTTTGCGGACTATGCCCGCGCGTTCGCCCGGCGCTTTCCCTGGGTGCAGCTCTACACGCCGGTGAACGAGATGTACGTCTGCGCCCGGTTTTCGGGCCTGACCGGGTTCTGGAACGAGCAGCTGCGCAGCGAGCGGGCCTTCGTGACGGCGCTCAAGCACCTGGTGAAGGCCAACGTGCTGGCCATGCACGCCATCCTGAAGGTGCGGCCCGATGCCTTGTTTATTCAAAGCGAAAGCACCGAGCACTTTCACCCCGAAACCCCGGCCGCCCTCGCCCACGCCGCGGACCTGAACGCCAAGCGCTTTCTGTCGCTGGACCTCAACTACGGCCGCGCCGTGGACTCGAAAATGTACGAGTACCTGGCCGACAATGGCTTGACCAAGAAAGAGTATCACTTTTTTCTGGATAATGCGCTGCGGCAGTCGTGCATCATGGGCAACGACTACTACAACACCAGCGAGTACCGCGTGGCGGCCGATGGCAGCTCGATGGTGTTTGGCGAGGCTTACGGCTACTACCTGATTACCTGGCAGTACTTCGACCGCTACCATTTGCCCGTCATGCACACCGAAACCAACTTTGCCCAGGGCCCCCAGGGCGACGAGGCCGTGAAATGGCTCTGGAAGCAGTGGGCCAACGTGCTGCGCCTACGCAACGATGGCATACCCATCGTGGGCTTTACCTGGTACTCGCTCACCGACCAAGTGGACTGGGACACCGCTCTACGCGAAAACAACGGTACCGTGAACCCATTGGGCCTCTGCGATTTAAACCGAAATATTCGGCCCGTGGGGGCGGCCTACCGCGACGTTATTCGCGAGTGGGGGCCGGCCGTGCCCATGCAGGCCCAGTACCCGCGCCTGGCGGAAGTACCGCTCGGCGACGAACGGCCCCAACCGGCGAAAGCGCCAAAGAAAGCCGCCCTTAAACCAGCGGTTCACCCGGCTTAGGCCGCGCCCCTACCCCCTCTCAATTACTTAACCTACCCTAGAGTGTGTGGACAGTTATCGTAGCCAATCTAAGGCAGCGACGATGTGGGCAA
>CAXTBA010000041.1:19181-30431 GCA_964242665.1 uncultured Hymenobacter sp. | reverse complement strand
AACATCCGGTAGGGACTTGGCCACACCAAACCGAGTTCTGCAACAGCCACGCCTGCTACCGCTACTGCCCAACGGGCCGGTGTTGGTCGTACTGGTGGTTGAGGCCCCGTAGCACGTCGTCCGTGAGGTCTTTGCCCGGGGCGGCGTAGACGATGGTGCCGCCTTCGTTGGCCCCAAAAATAAAGTCGTAGTGGTGCTGCTGGCCGTACTCTTTCAGGTAACGGTTGACTTCTTTCAGCAACTCTTGGTCGGCTTGCTGACTGGCCGCTTGCAGCTTTTGCTGGAGGGCGGACCGGTAGCGCGCTACGCAAGCTGCTTGCTCGGCGGCGGGCAGGCGCGTTGTGCCCGGGGCGGCAGTCAACGAATCCAGGCTGCGCTGCCAGCGGGTGGCGTGCACGGCCATTTCCCGGCGCTGGGCCACGGTGCCGTGGTATTGCTGCATCATTCGGGTGGAATTGATGTAGCCGGTCAACGGCGCATCGGACGGGCGGGTGCAGGCGGCCAACCACGGCAAAACGGCCAGGAATACTTTGCGCATATGAAAATAAGGGTGCCGGGACCGGCGAAGGGCCGGCGTGGCGTTGGGGCAACGGCCGCGGCACGCCCCGAATCTGTTCGCGTTACGGGGTGCAGGCCTGCGGTGTGTAAACGGAGCCGCCGACTTGCCGGACCTGGCCGTAGGTGGGGCTTTCGGAATTGACGTCTTTTTGCTGGGCGTGCTGGTAGCCCGTGTACGCGCCGGAGGCGTTGGTTTCGCAAACCAGGCCCTGGTCCAGCCAATTGGGCGTCTTCATTTGCGCGTAGTTGTACGACGACTCCCGCACGACGCGCTCGGCCGGCGCGGTGCTGCCGGCGGGGGTCAGCACCTCCTTGGACACCCTGACCACTTGGCCGGCCGCGTCGTACTGGTAGTGGGTGAAGAGGTTGTCGTTGTCGAGGGTGTAGGCGAGCTGGCGCGTGGCCGGGTCGTACACGGAGGCCGTGAGCGGGGCGTCGAGCGGGTGGAAGCGGAAATCGTCCACGTACACGTTGGCGGGGCCGGCGTTGCGGCACCCCACCACGAGCGGCTGGCCGGCGGCGCTGGCCGGCAGGTCAACGAACAGGTTGAGCAAGTACCAGTTGCCCGCCCGCCGGGTGGCGGCGTCCGCCGCGCTCGTTTCCTGGAGTGGGGCCCCGTTGAGCGTGACGTAAAGGCGGGCGTCGCTGGGGGGCGTTCCGGTCGTGCCGCCGTACACCCACACACTGGCGCGGTACGTGCGGTTGGTGCTCAACTCGTTGGCGTCACCGACCACGGCCTTGTACGTGAAGCCCGTCGGATTGGCGGCGGTCAGCAGCGCGCTGAACCGGCCGGTGTGGGCCTGGTCGGCGCTCTGGCGGCCGCCGTCGCGCACTTCGCCGCCGAAGTGGCCGGCGCTGGGGCCGGTGGTTTGCGCGTCTTCGGCCCCCGAGTATGCCACCTCGGTGTAGCGGGCGTTGCGGGCCGCGGCGAGTACCTGGCTTTGGTCGTAGCCGGCTTTTTGGGTGGCGTACTGCCCATTCAGGTCCTTCGATTCCAGGGGGCGGGAGTAGTGGTCGTAAAGGGTGACTTCGCCCACGTTGAGCCAGTTGGCCGCCTGGGTGGGCTGGGCCCAGTTGTAGGCCACGAAATTGGCGTAGGTACCGTCCGGGTTGAGCTGCGGGGCTTGCCAGGCGTAGGTGCGGTGCTGCCGCCAGACGGGCACCTGGGCGGCCGGGTCCGGCTTATAAGTGGCGCTGGCCGCGTCGAACAAGCGGTAGCTCCACGCGTTGTTCCAGGTTTGGATGCCGGCGGACAGCACCGCGGGCGTCGCCGTGCCGTTTTCCTTGTACGCGTACGTCGCGGCCGTCTGCGTCAGCATGTGGGCGTTGCCGGGGGCCTCCGTTTTGGGGCCCATGCCGGGGTAAAGCGTGTAGGCCGGCACGGTCTGGCTGCGGTACACGTCCCCGAGCGAATTGGTCAGGCGCGTTTGCAGCACGGCCCCCGTGAAGAAATCGTAGGACTGGTTGGTCGTGGTGGCGGCCACGTTGTTGGTGGTCGTGGTGAGGCTGCGCAGCACGGTGGGCAGGTACGTTTTGGTGGTCCAGTTGACGTTGTAAGTGGCGGGCACGCTGCCGTCGATGTTCAGGAACTCGGACGTCAGGGCGCTTTCCGAGAACGTGCCCTGGTTGGCGATGCCGTCGGCGTTGGGCAGGCTAGCGTCGTAGTTGAACACGGTGCTGAATTCCAGCGTGCCGCGCCGGTTGTACTTGCGGATGCTCTTGGCCTGCCCCAGCAGCCCGATGTCGACGGCCACGGCGTTGTTCTCCTGGCGCAGGGCCACGTCGTAGCTGTTTCGATACAGCGGATAAGGCCATACATGCCTTTCCGTTGTCGTTTTGACGGGCCGGACCATGGACGACGTGGCCGTATAGAAAGCGTATTCCTCCCGCTGGTCGATGTCGTCGGGCGTGGCGAAGTTGCCCCGCAACACCGTCGTCTGGCCGTACATCACCGGCGTGGCCGGGTAGTCGAAAAGCCCGTAGAAGCTGAAATTATCCGCGTAGCTTTTGATGTATTCCGGTTCTTTGGAGATGACCCCAGTGCCATTGTAAGGAGCCGCGCGACTGTTGGTGTACTGGTACTTGATAATGTAGGCGTGGCTACTCTCGTCCCGAGTAGTGATGGCGGCTACACGCAGGTCGCCCCCGTTGCGGTTAACGGGAATGCGAACGTTGACGTCGCAGCCACCGTAGCCGTCGTCACTGTAGCTGAATTGGTAGCCTGGTTTTTCCGTCGGGGCGCACCGACTACCGTCAGGAGGCGGGGGCGGAGTTGTCAGGGTTATGGTATGGGCCGTTATGGCAGCAATGATATAATCACCTGCAAAGTTTGCGTTGCATTGCCCAGAGGAAGTTACCGGGCGGTCCGATGGTTGACCATTTTGATCAAGTATCTGCTCGGTGAGGGTGTAGTTTTCGTAACTGTTTCCCCTAAGGTGCAACACGTCATTAACCCGGTAGAGCGTTGTTAGGTCGATGGCATTGCTATTATCTGCCAGCACGCCGTTAGGGGCGCCAGCTCCTTGGTCGGTCAGAGAATACTCGCCGTTGTAGTAGTCGGACACGCTCGCGTATTGGTCGCGCTCGTAGGTGATGTCCGTAGTAGAGCCCAACGGGTTCGTGATCTTGGTCAGCGACCACGCCGCCCCGTCCTGTGATGCGGTGGTGAAGTTGTCGGACGGGCGGTGCGAAGTGGTGGTGCCTTGGCTGGAATACATGCCAAAGCCGTCCCATTTGTTCGGGTCGTAGGCGGGGTTGTTGCCGTAATCGAACCGAAAGTCGGGAATGAGTTTGACGCTATTAGCGCCGTAGGTAGCGATGCTTTCGAGCGTAAGCTTGCCGGTACGGTTGGTGGCGGTGTAAACGGTGCTCGGGGCCGGCGGGGCCGTGGGACTCGTAAAAGAATTGGGCGTGCCGGGGCAAAGGCGGTAGCTGTAGTTGAGCACTATACGCTTCAGCGCCTTCTGGTTCAGTGTATTCCGAATGGTATTATCGGCGGTGATGTCGTTTTGGTCGAGCACGGCCGCGAAGGAGTCGCTGCCGCCCAGGGTGCCATTCTGGGAGGTGGCATTGTTCTTCGTGTTTTCGCCGAAGCCCGTGCTGGCCTGCAAGGCCGCCAAGTCCGGGTTGCTCAGCACCACTATTTCGTCCAGCCGCAGCGAGGAAGAAGGGGTCCGCTCGTCGATGCCCAGGTTGGAAGCCGCGGCGGTGCTGGTGCTGTAGTGGCCCCGGCCGTCGCGGCGCGGGCTTTTGATGAACAGGGCCGTGTGGGTGCGGGTGCGGATGGAGTTGAGGTAGTACGTTTCTTTCGCGCCCTCTTGAAAGGACTGGGCGTTGGTGGGCTTCAGGTCTGCGGTGTAGGTAGCGGGACCTATTTCGGTGCCCACGTAGGGCTGCCGCCACTTGAACTGCGCGGAGAACTTGCCGTAAGAAAACTTCACCCACGTGCCCAGGTCCTGGTCGTCCACTACGCCCACGGTGCCCTGATCGACGTAGTCGGGGCCGGTGATGGCCGTGAGCAGCCACGCGGTGGCGTAGTTGTAGATGCTGTTGCCTTTCCCGCCCGTGCTGTTGATGGCCACGCCTTTGGTGGGGTCGCCCGTTTCCAAGGTTTTGCCATACTGGCGCAAGTGGTACACGGGTAAAGAATAGTGGTAGACGGTGCCGTCCTCCGCCGTCACCCGAAAGGCCCCGATGCTGTTTTCGGGCCGTACCGCCCGAAATGGATGATTAACCGTGGTAGTGGTGGTGGTATACTGGGGAATTAGTACTTTACTGACGTTCCCATTTGCGTCGGTCTGCGTTCCCCAAGTATACCCGGAAATTCGGGTAACGGTGGTCTGAGCTGCTTTTGGGTTTTCAAATTCAAGGATGGGCTTAACGTTCCCAGCCGCCTGGTAGGCGTCGTTGAGTTCCTTGTTGGTGTACCATTCCACTTGCTTGCCCTGCGCCAAGCGGCGCGCGGTCAGGCCCTTGCGGCTGGGTTCGGTGCGCACGGCGGCGGTGTTTTTGGTGGCGTCGTAGAGCTTGGGGTCGGTGATGACGAGCTGCGAACTACCCCAGTGGGAATCGTCGATGCCGGCCGGCTGGAAAAAGGCATTCGTGTTGCCGGTGTGGGTGTAGGTGTTGGAGGCGGTGTTGTCGTAGCGGAACGGCACTTTGTAGCTCTCCCAAGGCACAAGGCTGTACTTGTCGTGGTGCGCCAGCATTTGGCGGGGGTAGGCGAGGCTGCCCGCGTCCAACCGCTGCGGGCGGATGGTGCCCGACACGCCGGCCCCCATGACGGTGAAGTCGTCGTGGGCGACGCTGAGGGGGTTCTGGGCGTTGCCCACGTAGTCCGAGTTGTTGGGGTCGGTGTACTGCTGCATGTCGGCCGCTGTTTCCGTCACGAAGTTGCCTTGGTCGTTGTAGTCCCGGCGGTAGTTGAACTTGTAGCCTTTGCGCTTGATGTTGTTCTGATAATTAGCTGCTCCGTCGAACACGTCCGGGCCGTACTGGTTGGCGTCATCGGGGCCCGTTGACTGCTTGTCAATGCGGCCGCTCATCTTGTCAAAATAAAGCGAGCCAAACATAGATTCTTTGGTCGTGTCGTTGACAAATACCCAATAGTTGGTCCGAAACCAAGTGTGGTCTTTAACAACCGTCGGGCGGTTGAAGCCACCACCCGAAGGGCCCGACTTGCCGAAAGCCGCGATGCCCACGCCGGTTACCACGGCTGCCCCAGCTTGTAAAGCTATCTGAGCGCCTGCGGTCAGTGGGGTTGCAATGCCTGCTGTGGCCACATCCAATGCCGCCGCGGCGAACGCCACCGGGTTTACCAAGCCAACCCCCTCGCTACGGCTGGCCCCGATGCCAATTACATCGCCTTCCTGCAACTTGCCCCCGCTCCAGGAGGCATTGACAAAACCCAGCAGGCTGGCCGAACCGCTACGGCCGGTTTCTGAGTCCCAACCCAGGGTCAGGATGCCGGGTACGCCGCCGTACCAGCCGTGGTGGCCGGGGTCGGAGTAGGAGTTGGTGGCCAGCTCGCCGCTGGCGTCGTCGGGGTAGCCGTTCACGTTGCGCACGATGGCCCCGGGGTTCATGTTGAAGCCCAGGCCCACCCAGGAGGCTTCCTGCTCGGGGCGGATGCCGGCGCGGTAGGTGAGCGGCAGCGAGAACGTGGTTTCGGAGCCCGGCACTTCCAGCACGGGCACGTTGTAGGTGAGGTCGCCGGTGCTCAGGTTCACCATGTCGGGCGAGCCGGCCGACTCGTAACTCGTGAACTCGGGCTGGCCGGGGCCCATCAGGGCGTAGCTCAGGCCGGGGGCTGCCAGGGAGCCGGCCAGCTCCAGCAAGAAGAAGCCGGCAACGGCGCGGCGGAGCGTAGGATTGCGGAGCATAGAAAAGCGTGGCGTGGAACCGGAAGGAAAGGATTACTGAGTGACGGGGTGGCCCCGGCGGGCATCTTTAATGTCGTGGGCCGTGAAGACGAAGCGCCGGGTGCCCAGCGCCAGCTTGTCGCCCCGGAAGGTGACGCAGCAACCTTTGCGGAGCTGCTGGTCCGGCACCGGGAACACCAGCAGCACCGTGCTGCGGCCGGTGCCGCCGTACTGGCGCGGGTAGCTGGCGGCGAGGGCGACCACAGAGTCGGGGCGGCCGGGCAGGCGCAGGTACACGTCGCGGGCGATGTCGTAGTTGAGGTACTGGAGGACGCGGGCGTAGAGCGGCCCGTTGGCGATGTAGCGGTTTTCGATTTCCTGGCCGTCGTCGGCCAGCGCCAGCGTGAAGCACGCCTGTTGGGCGGGCGTCGGGGCCGCGTGCCAGGCGCAGGCGGCCGTGGGGCCCGCCGCTGCCTGCCACCACGGCACCCAGAGAATCAGCAGCAGGTTCGGCATGGGACTGGTGGGGTTCCGTTGGGCCCGCCTAGGATTTAGGTCCGAACAAATAAGTGAAAGCGGCTTGCACCGTGTGGTTGGTGTAGGAGGGACCGGACGCTATCTGGGTGCCGAATTGCCCGTAGTTCGTCTTGAAGTCGGCCCCCAGGTTGCGCAGGCCCAGGCTGTAGCCGGCCTGAAACAGGGCCCCGCCCACGCGGTAGCCCAGCCCGAACTGCAGGCCCGCGTCCAGGCTGCGGGAGTAGAACTTGGTGTCGGTACGGTTGGTGGTGTAGTAGTCGCCGGTGCCCACGTCGCCGTCCGACTGGTTGGGATAAGTCGTGGACGTGCCGTTTCTGATCACCACTTCCCGGTCGTCGTAGCTGTATTTGCCGCCCAGGAGAAACCCGAGGTAGGGCCCCACAAACAGCTGCACGCCCTGGCCGTTTGCGCGCTGGGCGTAGACGAAGTTGAGGGGGATGGTGAAGTAGTTGAGGCGATACTTTTCGTTGAGGGTCGTGGCGGTGGTGCCGGCGTTGTCGCTGGTCGTGTAGGAGTCGTCCACGGTGAACCCCTTCTGAGAGTAGAGGAAAGCGGGCTGCAGCGCGAAGTGGCCGAAGCCGATGTCCGCTAGCAGGCCGGCCTCCACGCCGGCGCGGGCGTTGGTGTGGTAGGTGCGGTCCTGGTCTTTGAACGGCACGGTGACCAGGTTGAGGCCGACCCGAGGTCCTATACTGAATGTGACCTGAGCTTGAGCGGTGGCCGCTAGGAGTAGCAGACCAACGATTAGGAAAGGAATAGATGTTAGTTTCATGAGAAATGCGATATTTAAGCAGAAATACCATTTATAAATATTACATGCAAGAATTTATTTGTATACTCTACTCTTTTCCTAAATTCTACTTTCCTAAACTTCTACTTTCGTTTCCGTGTAGTTCTATCTAATTCCTTTGAAGACATGCCAACTATTAACTACTGCCAAGTGCGGCTCTAGGCATGATTAGCACTATAATAACTGCGCTGTATGAATGCTTAATATTAATAGAAATAGGCAGCAGACGAGCGCAATCAGAATAAGAATAGCATGTATTCCTATTCGGCGGATTAATTATAAATGCAATATTCCTAAAGAACATATTATATGTCCCCAATACACAGTTTTAGACTTTAGTAATTTTACTATATAATCTACACTGATTGTATAAGCTAGTACTCTCTTGGTTTGACCTGGTAATAAAATGCCTTCTGGAATCTCTACAAACATTATTGATGCAGATATTCCCGGTTCAACCCAAAATGAACATTGGTAATCATTTTCAATATTTCCATAAAATGAGCATTCATTTGGGTTTTTATATGTCACCCAGACATAGAATTCTCCTGGCTCTAGACTATTAGTAATTGTTTCCATTATTTCTCGCGCTTTATACCTACGTGTCTTTTGGCTAAATTGAATGCGTCCAGATTCTGAGGATGTACAATGTAGCCTGGTGTCGGAAATCCGCCATCATGAAATATATGTCCTTGAACAAGTCTGTGGACTCCTATGACGCTTTTAGGAACTAAAATTTGAATTGTATAAGGTTGGCCGAATCGACTACTATTAAGCCATACTTGGGGGGGGGGTGTTGACCAAAATAATTTTGTTTCCATATCATATACACGCCCAAAGTTATACCCTTTGCGTACGTAACTATTTAATTCGTTTTCAGAAACATTTCTCCACATAGGCACATAATAATCGTCATCTGTTTTTATTCGGGTATCTCCTTGCAACAGTACTGCTCCAAGAAGGAGAATTGGCGACCTCGTCATCATACTGCCTATACCTTCCCACAACCAAGGAGCAGCAGTAGGAGTAGGGGCAGGCATTACCATCGTGGCTCCCTGCTGTTTGGGTGTGGCATTTGGTCTAGGGCCTTGTCCAGGTCCCTGCCCCGGCCCTTGACCTGCTCTTACCGCTGACGAAGCTGCTCCTATCCCTCCCTGCAATGCCCCTGCACCGATAGCCCGTGCGCTTATATTCAGGTAATACGTCGAGGCGACTCCTAAATTTTGGCCGACCTCAGTGCCGATACCAATATTCGACAAAATCTTGGTGAACCAATTAGCAGACACAGCAAGTCCTCCGTCTGGGTCCGTGCCCGACACCGGGTTATTGCCCATGCCCATGTAGGGAGAATCAAACTGCCCTTCCGGGTCCGGAGCCGTCCAGCGGCCGATGCGCGAATCGTACAGCCGCAGCTCGAAGTCGTCGGTGCCGGTGTCCTCGTCTTTCTCGGCGTACTGCCCCTGGTAGCCGTGGCGGTAGCGCTTGGTGCCCACCACGTAGTTCAAGCCCGCCATGGAGGCCCCGTAGGCGTAGGTGTGCTGCTCCTGCACGATGGTGCTGGCCGTGTGCTCCACCCGCATGTCGTCGAAGTACACGGGCGGGCCGGCGGCCCCGTCCGTTTCCACGCTTAGGGCCACGGTGCCGCCCTGGGCCAGGCGCAGGCCCACCTGCAACTGCTGCCAGGTGCCGGGCGTGCCGGGGCTGGCGCTCTGGTAGTCGTCGAGCACCACCGCGCCGCTGGCGTCGCGCACGGTGTAGTGCAGCCGCGCGTTACCGGGGTAAGCGCTGGCCGCCTGGGGCCGGGGGAGCAGAGCCCCGAGCGCGAGGGCAGCCCCCAGGCTCACCCGGGCCCGGGGTATCAGGCCGGCCGGCCGGCCCGGCTCGCCCGTGGGCGGGGCCGCGCCGCCCGGGGCGTTGAGCGGGGCGGCCAGCCCCGCCAGCGGCACCAGGCGGGCGGCCCGCACGACCCCCTGCTGCTGGAGGATGGCCGCTGTCAGCCAGGCGTAGGCCGTGAAGGTAACGGTGTCGCCTTGCTGCACGGTCAGGGTTTTGCTGGGGCCCGTGCTGTAGCCGCTGGCCAGGCCCAGCCGGGCCACGGCGGCGCTGCCGCCGCGGCCGGGGGCCGCGTAACGCGTGGTGGCCACGTTGGCGAAATCCTTTTCTTCCTGCGCAGCCGCGCCCGGCTCCATCGAGGCCGCGTAGACGGCCGTCGTGGGCCGGTGGTAAATCACGCGGGCGTTGCCGAGCTGGTCGTTCAGCTCGTAGCGGTAGTCGAGCGTGCCGTCGTCGAGGCGGGTGCGCACGCCCAGGCGGCTGGCCCCGTACAGGGGCACCTCGCTCTGCTGGAGCACCGCCCCGGGCGTCGCGGCGTCCAGGGTGTAAGTGCTCAGCTCGTTGCCGGCCGCGTCGCGCACCGAGTAGGTGGTTTGCTTGAGCTGATAGGTCGCCGGGTCGTAGCTGGCCTTGCTGGCCCGGAAGCCCCGGTCGTCGTAGGCGAACACGGCCAGCGGCTGGGCGCGGGCCGCGTCGCGGTACACGCCCGTCACCTTGCCCGTCACGTCGTAGGCGAGGTAGCGCTGGCCCTTCTCGTCGCGCTGGCGCGTCATTTGCCCGGTGGCGTCGTAGTCGTAGTCGAGCACGGCCGTGCCGGCGGGGTTGTTGACGGCGGCGAGCTTGTTGGTGGCCCGCGCGTAGCGGTACGTGAAGTCGTCGGTGGCCGCGCCGGCCCCGTCGCGGCGGCGCAGCGTGCCCAGGTTGCCGTTCGCGTCGTAGCTCAGGTTGCCTTCCTCGTAGGCCTTGGTGGCCGCGGGCACGAAAGTGCCGGCGTCGGTGATCTGCGCGCCGGGCGTGACCAGCCCGAAGTCGGCCTGCTGGAGCTGGCCCTTGGCGTCGTAGGTGAACACGTGCTGGCGCAGGGCCGGGTTGGCCGCCGTGAACCAGGCCGCGGCGCGCACCAGGCCGTCGTAGCGGGGGGCCGGGGCGTTGGCGATGGCGGGCGTGGCCATGCCGGCCTGGGCGCTGCGGTAGTCGCCGGCGAAGTAGTCGAGCGTCAGCCCGAACAGGTCCTTGTAAAAGCCGTTGCCCCGGGTCGGGTGGGGGCTGTCGCCGTCGAAGTGGCGGTTGGCGCTGTTGATGCCCTTGAGCCAGCCCTGCACGGTGTAGGTGTAGTCGGTGCCTTGCAGGTTGCCGGCGGTTTCCACCCGTTTCAGCGGGCCGTGCAGGTAGTAGAAGTAGCGGGCCTGCACGGTTTGGGCGAGGCCATCGGAGCTGGTGGCGACAATTGTCAGCCGCTGGTTGGCGTCGTAGGCATAGTAGTGATAGAAGGCGTCGGGCTGGCCTTTCTGGTAGGCCACCCGCGTGACGTTGCCCGCGTCGTCGTAGGTGTAGTCCACCGTTTTCACGCCCACTACGGGCGCTTTTTGCACCAGCCAGGTCAGCTGGCCCCGGTCGTCGTAGCTGTACCAGGTCGTGGCGGGGCCGTTGCTGGTCTTGGCCACCGCGCCGAGCACAAAGTCCTGCTGCCGGCCGCCCAGGTCGGCGTCGGCCAGGGGCCGGTCGTACCACACCTGGTTGCGCTGGGCACAGCGGGCTACGTCGAGGCCGCCGCTGGGGGTGCGGTCTTCGAGCAGCGCCGGCTGCAGCACGCTGTTGGCGGCCGGGGCGGCCGTGAGCATGTCTTCGAATACGAGGCCCTGGCCCGCGGTGGCGGACTGGGTGTACTCGCCCGACTCGACCACCCGGCCCAGGCGGTCGTAGTTGGAGTACGAGAACCGCGGGGCGCCGGCCGCCGGCTGGGCCTGCACGGCGCTTTGGGAGAAGCGGATGCGGCCGTCGCGGGCGTACACGTAGCGGGTGGTGCCTTCGTCGGACGTGGTGGTGCTCAAGACCCGGCCGGAGGTGTCGAAGACGTTGCGGGTAACGTAATTCGGCAGGGCAAGCGTGCCCGTGGTGAGCACTTCCAGGGCGCAGACCTGGGGCTGGTCGACGCCGCCGGCGTTGAGGGAG
>CAXTBA010000041.1:0-19081 GCA_964242665.1 uncultured Hymenobacter sp. | reverse complement strand
CAGGGCGTAGGCGAACTGGCGCGTTGAACTGTAGCGCTCGGTCTGGTAGAGGGCCACGTCGGCGGTGCCGGCGATGGCGGAAGTGGTGGAATAGACGCTGCCCGGGGCGGGCGAAAAGTACTGGTCAGCCGCGAACGTGCCCCGGGAAGTCATTATTGGTTTGCTGCCCCCCGCCCGAATGCGGTACACCGCGGTGGACGCCGGGGCCGGGGTGCTGACGGCGAGCACTTCCAGGGCGCAGACCTGGGGCTGGTCGACGCCGCCGGCGTTGAGGGAGCTGAAGTCGGCGTTGAGCACGCCGTCGGCCACGGTGACGGCGAAGGTTTCGGTGGTGGCCGTCAGGGCCCCTACCTTCTTGTAGATGTCGTAGGCCGTGAGCACCTTGGCCCCTTCCAGGCTCACGTCGAAGACGCGTTGGCCCGCCCCGGTCTTGGCAAACTCGGCGAAGTGCAGCACGACCGAGTACGTGCCGTTGGCCAGGGGCAGGGCGTAGGCGAACTGGCGCGTTGAACTGTAGCGCTCGGTCTGGTAGAGGGCCGGGGCCGTGGTGCCGGCGATGGCGGAAGTGGTGGAATAGACGCTGCCGGGGCTGGGCGAGAAGTACTGGTCAGCCGCGAACGTGCCCAGGGCGGTGGTGAGGGCCCCGCCCCCCGCGTTGAGGCGGTACACCACCGTGGGCGACAGGGCGACGTTGAAGCCGTTGGGCAGCAACTCGGCCACGCCCTTGGGCGCGACGCTGGCCACGGCGCGGCCGGCGGCGTCGTAGAAGGCGTAGCTGAAGTTGCCGTAGCGCACCTTGTAAGAAAAGCCGAGCTGGCCGTTGGTGGCTTGCAGGCGGTAGAAGCCCGGGGCCAAACTCAGGGACTGGGAACCGGTGTAGGCGGTTTCCACCACCGGGTTTTGCAGCAGGTTGATGACCACGAAGCGGCCGCCGCCCCCGGGGGTGCCGTCGGTGATGGTGACGGGGGTGGACGCGGCCGAGGCGGCCACGTGGAGGTCCTGGTAGACGGGGCTGCCCGCGGCGTTGGCCGGGTCGAAATTAATCGCGCCCGTCAGGGTGCTGGCCGGGTACTGGTCCCCGCTCAGGCAGCTGGCCAGGGCCTGGCCTTCGCGGTTGGCGAAGGCAATGCTTTCCACGCCGTTGGCGTTGATGCTGACGACCTTCACGCCCTGCGCCCGCAGGCTGGGCGTGGCGCTGCCCGGCACGAACTGGGCCCGCAACTGGCTGTAGTGGTCCAGCTCGTTGAGCAGCGGAAAGTCGCGCCCCCGCATTTCCCGGCCCGCGCCCAGGCGCAGCTCGTCGCCGGGCCCGGCGGCGCGGCGCATCCCGCCCAAGGGCCCCGGCGTGGGCTCCGACAGGCTGTAGGGGTTGTGGGTGGCGGCGGTGGCGGGCTCCCACGCGTTATTCTGGCTGTAGTAGTAGCCCAGCGTGCCGGGCGTGGTTTCGTCCAGCGGGTCGGGGGCGCTGCCGCCGGTGGGCCGCTCGAAGTTGCCGGGGGCGTAGTCCTGGCCGCCGGCCGTGACGAACCCGGTTTTGTAGGCAAACTCCTGGTTGTTGGTGGGAGCCGGCAAGGTGCTGAGCACGGCCACGCCGCCGGTGTTGTTCAGGCGCTGGGTGGCGAAGACGTGGTGCTCGGCCAGATTTTTCGTCTGGCTTTGCGTGGGCCGGCCCATCGCGTCGGCAAACTGCTTGCTTTCGCCGGTCACGGTGCCGGCCAGGTCGTAGGTGCGCGCGAAGGTCCAGTTGCGGTCCAGGTCGCTGCTCGGGTTGGCGGGGGGCAGCGCCCGGCTCACTTGCACGTTGAACGGCCGCGAGTACAGGGTCAAGCCCGTCACTATGTCGTTGACGGCCACGCAGCGGTAACGCCCCGCGTCGGCGGCCGCGGCGCGGGCCACTTGGTACGCCGCGGCGGTAGCCGCGGGCAAGTCCTGCCACGCGCCGCTCACCTCGCGCTGCCACTGGTAGCGGGTGCGGGCCCCGCCGATGGCGCTGGCCAGGGAGAGCGGTTGGCCGGTCCCTACGTTCACCGCCTGTTCGTCGGTGGGCAGGGTCTGAGGCAAGTAATTGGAGCCGGGCGTCAGCATCTGGCCGGGCCCGGTAAAGTACGGTTCCAAGACCCCGAACTCGAACTGGTTGTAGGCCAGCCGCAGCGCCAGGTTGGCCTTGTTGGCCACCGCCCCCGGGCCCGGCAGGCCCGTCAGCACGTTGGGGTCGTTGACGTTCACGTTGTGGTTGCCCAGCAGCAGGGTTTGCAGCCGGGGCAGGGCCAGCACCTCGGCCGGCACCGCCCCGCTCAGGTGGCAGTTGTCCAGTTCCAAAAACGTCAGGTTGGTGAGCTGGCCCAGCTCCGGCGGGATGGTGCCCCCCAAGGGGTTCGAGTCCAGGGCCAGAAACGTCAGGTTGGTGAGCCGGCCCAGCTCGGGCGGGATGCCCCCCGTCAGCGCGTTGCCCTGGCCGGGCTGAAAATCATAATAGTTGTCCAGGTTCAGGGAAGTAAGCCCGCGCAGGTTGCCCAGCTCTTTCGGGATGCTCCCCACGAAGCGGTTGCTAAACAGGCTCAGGTTGGTCAGGGCCGTCAGACTGCCCAGCTCCGCGGGCAGTTGGCCGCCCACCCCGGTGCGTTGGAGCACCAGGTTTTGCAACTGCCACAACTGGCCCAGCTCGCGGGGCAAGCCGCCGGTGAGCAGCGGGGCGTAATAGATTTGCAGCGATGAGAGGGCCGCGAGCTGGCCCAGGGCGGCGGGCAAGGTGCCCTGCAGGTTGTTGCCGTTGCTGTAGAGGCCCGTTACGTCGCCGCCGGCTGTGGCCAGCCCGTACCAGGTGGCCCAGTGCTCGGCGTTCTGGGTGCCCTGCGCCCAGTTGGCGCGGTTGGCCCAGCCCGGCCCGTTCGTGGCCGTGTACAGGGCCTGCAGCGCCGCCGCCTCCACGGCGTCCGGCACTTGCCCTTCGGACACGGCGAAAGGAGTGCCGGCCAGCGTCAGGCGGGCGGGCCCCCCGGACCAGTTGGCTGGGGTTGCCGCCGCCGCCCGCAGGGCCGCGGGCAGGCCCACTTGCGGGGCGGTGGCCAAGTATTGGGCGTTGGGCCACGCCAGCGCGAGCGCGCTGGTGCCCGCCGCCAGGCCCGGGGGCAGGGCCGACGCGTTCGCGCTGGTGGCGTCGGTCCACGCCTGGGGGTAAGTGAGCCCGGCCACGAAGGCGGGCGCGGCGTCGGTGCCCTGGTAGACCAGGAGCTGGTCGCCGGCCGGGTCGAGGGCCAGCGGCCCCGTGGTGACGAACGCGCCGGCGTTGGCGCGGTAGGCCACGGCGGTGCCCTTGGCGAGGCCCCCGGCCGGGGCCGTGTACACGGCCACGCCCTCGCCGGGGCGGAACCCACCGGCCGCCTGCCAGCCGTTGTCGGTGAAGCGGAGCTGCGTGCCGGGGGCCAGGTCCACCAAGGGCGCGAAGGCCCAGTCGGTGGGGGCCGCGGCGTCGTAGCCGGTCAGCACCACTTCGCCCGGCCACAGCACGGTGGGGGCGGCAACTTGGGCGTGGGCGCGGGCAAAGCACCCCGTGAACAACAGGGCCAGGGGCAGCAGGTAGCGGTGCGCCATACGGAAAGCAGGAAAGGCGAAAACGGCGGCGAGCAGGGGTAACTGCTGATTCCAAGGGCGCAATGGGGGGCCGCGTTCGAGAAATCGGGGGCAAGTAAGGGAGAAAAAAACGGACGAGCTAATAATTAGTCCATATTTTAAGTATTCAATTAAATAAGCGACTCTATAAATGATAATAACTCATTGTTTTGCCATAATTTATTTTTCGCTAGATATGAAAAAGCCACTCTGGGGACGCGTTGCGTGGCGCGCCGTGGGTTGACCGCTTCGGCCCGCTTCCGGGCCCGCCCGGTCGGACAAGAAGGAAGAATATTCCTCAAACCCCGCATTTCGGCTTCGCGTGTTCCGGCGACGGCCAGAGACCGCGGCGCGCAAGCGGTGGGCGTTCCGCCCCAAAGCGCTAGGGGGTGGACCCGCCCAGCTCCCGGTTTCTTTTGGCACCCGAGTGGCACACCACCCTGCTTTTTCACTAATATGATCGTATGAGTGCACAACTTGTTTATTCGTACAAGAACCGACCAACTACCAGATAGGCCTGACCAATTTAGTTATGCTAATCGATTGATTAATAACAGTAATTAGTCCAATAAAGGCCACTTAGCATTAATGCAGTTGCTACTGGTCAGTTGCCGGGTTCAGCCTACTCATCCATAGAATGGCTTATTTGAACATTGATTGTTAAACAAGTTTTCTGAATCGTTTCCGCCCGTTTTACCAGAGATTTACCCTTGCCTGATCCTCCCGCTGACTTGTACAGTCAAAAGAGGGTTAAGCTTTGGGATACGATACCCCCGCCGCCCAGCTGTAGGCGGCGGGTTCGCCACCTGCTGCCTACAGTTGGGTCGAACACGGGGTGCGGGTGGTGGTCTTGGTGCCGTCCGAATACACCCAGTGCGTCACGGTGTACACGCCCCGTTTTCCGTTGGTTACGCAGTCATAAAAGTCCTGGGTGTCCACGGCCCGGGCGGCTTCGCACGCGTTGTTGATCAGCTTGTAGGGCTGGGCCTCGGTGTCGGCGCAGGCCGGCGACGCGCAGGCGGCCGACGCGCCGTTGGCCTCCCACCGGGCGGGGGCGGGCGGGGTGTTGAGCGGGTTGCCGTCCACCACCTGGCGCTCCTCGGTGCCCGTGTTGTTGCCGTGCGCATCGGTCTGGCAGCGGTAGGCCACGCTCAGCCAGGTGGGGAAGTAGAGCCGGGCGAAGTTGTAGTCGTACTCCTTGACCTTTTTCTCGGGCAGGGAAGTGTCGCCGGACCGGTCCAGGGTTTCCTGATACACCCGCCGCAGGCGGCCGGTGGGCGTGTACTCGTAGCGGGTGTAGAGGTTGTCGTTGTCGAGGCTGTAGAGCAGGTTGTTGGTGCGCGGGTCGTACACCTTGCTGGACACGGTGGCCGCGAGCGGGGCCACGCGGAAGTCGTCGAAGTTGGCCGGGGCCGCCCCGTCGTTGACGCAGCCGAACTCCACCGGCTGCCCGCCGGCGCTCGCGGGCACCGTGACCAACAGGCTGAGCAGGGCCCACGCCCCCGCTTTCTTGCGGCTTTGGTTCGCGAAGGCACTTTCCGGCAGCCGGCTGCCGTTGACGGCCACGTAGAGCCTGCCTGCGGGCGCGGTGGCGCTCACCCACGCCGTGACCCGGTACGTTTTGCCTGGGTCGACGTCCCGCCCGGCCTGGGCCCGGTACACGAAGCCCTTTTGGCCCGCCGCGAGCTGGTTGCTGAAGAAGCCCGTGTGGGCCGTGGTATTGTCCAGGGTACCGCCGGCCACCACCTCGCCGCCGAACTGCGCCGTGCCGCCCACCGTGAGCGGGTCCTCCGCGCCCGAGTACGCCAGCTCGGTGTAGCGGGCGTTGGCGGCCGACGCGACGAGCTGGGTCTGGCCGTAGCCGGTTTTCTGCGCCGCCGACTGGCCGTTGACGTCGCGGGTTTCCAGTGCGTGCGAGTAGTGGTCGTAGCGCACGGTTTCGCCCGCTTTGAGCCAGTGGGCGTCCGGTGCGCCGGCCCAATTGAACGGCACGAAGCCCTGGAACGAGCCGTCGGCGGCGAGCTGGGGCGCTTGCCAGGCGTAGGCGGCCGCCTGCCGCCACACCGGCGTTTGGCCGGCCATGTCCCGGTAGGCCCCGGTGGCGTCGGCCTCGCGGTAGTTGGCCCACCCCGATTGCCAGGTCTGCACCCCGGCCGAGAGCACGTGGGACGTTTGCGGGTCCAGGGGGTTCAGCGGGTCGTAGGCCGGCCCGCCGGGCACCTCGGTGTAGGTGTAAGAGGCCCCTTGCTGGGCCAGCATGTGGCGGTTGCCGGGGTTGTCGCCCTTGGCCCCCATGCCTTCGTTGCCCGGCAGCGTGTAGGCGGGCACGCTACGCGAATGATACACCTTGCCCAGCGAATTGGTAAATGCTGTTTCCAGTACCTGCCCGGTGTAGAAGTCGTAGAGCACGTTGCGGTTGGCGATGCTCAGGCCGTTGCGCGTGCTGGTGGAGCCCACCAGCACGGCCGGGACGTACTCTTTGGTGGTGCGGTTGACGTGGTAGGACTTGAAGGAGTCATAGTCTAACTGTTCGTTCGCCAATACGCCTTCGGAATAATGGCCTTGGCCCGCTAAACCGATATTATTAAGTATTTGATCGGAGTAAGTAAATTCCGTGCTCAACTCTTGCTGACCTTGCTGGTTATAAGTTCGGATAGATTTCGGACGGCCAATAAGGCCTGTATTTACTACTACCTGATTATTGAAAAAATTTACTTCGGTATTGTGCTTTTGGTCGCCTGGATTCCATACGTCACGTGTGGCGCTCCCCGTCCGATTCTCAGTTACCATGCTGGAGGTAGGGGTGAAAAAGGAATATACTTCGCGGCTGTTAAATGAGGATTCCACATTGTTACGGAATGGCCCTCGCAAAACGGTGACTTGCCCGTACAATACTGGCGTGGTGGGGTAATCGAACTGCTTATCGGTTGAGTGATTTGCTTTTTCGAGGAAACTGGGTTCTTTGGTTAAGACCCCCGTGCTGTTACACGCCCGCCCCGTGCCGTCTGTGTACTTATAACGGACTTGGTACCGGGCCCCGTCAATTCCGTCAGACGAGGTGATGGCCGCAACCCGAACGTCGCCCCCGGCAATATTACTTGGCAGAGGTGCTTCCAAGATCCCATAGGGAGTTCCCGGTCCACGCCCCCATTGTCCGCACGACGACGACGAAATAAATCCTTCCGTTAGCACAATGCTTCCTGGTGCAACCGAGGAAACCTTTCTGCGTTCATTGGTATATATTGCGGTTTGTTTATAAGCGGTAGGACCACCATTCGGGCTCTGGTTGGCGCACAGGTAGTACACGCTACCAGTGAATTCCAAAAAATCTCCTGGCTGAACGGCTTCGGTTAAATTCCCTCCAAACTTAGCCAAGTCTGCGGCTGATAAGGTCAAGGTATTGGATCCGTCGCTAGAGAATATTACCTTCTTTGCTCCATAATCCGATACGTGCGCATACTGGTCACGCTCGTAAGCAACGGTGGTGACCCCGCCGGTGGGAGAAGTAATGGTGGTAAGGGTCCAAGGGGCACCGTACGCAACCGGATCGGGTTTGTGGCTACTCACATCGTGCTCGCCCAAAGATTTGTACATGCCAAAAGCATCCCATTTTTCCTTGCCATAACTGGGGTTGGTCTCACTGACTGAACGTCCGCTGACTTCATATCCAAAAGTGAAATCAGGAATAATTTTTGTCTGTTTTTGGTCTACGGTAGGACCAAAAAACGAAACGCTTTTTAGCGTGAGCTTACCGTTCCTGTTCACGGAGGCATGGGCCTCATCCATTGGCGGCAAGTTGTGCGTTTGCAACTCGCTTGACAAATCGTAATCGAACGCAAAGGAATTAGGGGTGCCGCGGCACAAGTCATAGCCGTAGTTGAAGTGGACTCGTTTGATAGCGTTGGATTCTATAAACTGCTTGATGCGAAGGTCACTGCTGATATCTTGACCATCGAATACCTTGCCCAAATCAGCACCGGAAGCATATTGATCTGCATTAGTGTTAACGGTTAGAGCCGGCACTGGGGTAGCGTCGTTGTCTGCTCGGATACCATTCGGCGTCTGTAATTGGCGTAGCGTAGCATTATCCAAGAGAACGATTTCATCAAGTCTCAAAGAAGAGGCAAGATCAACGTAAGCGCCCGTACGCTGAACAATTACACTCCCAACTCCTCGCCCGTCTTCCCGAATACTTTTTATGAATAATGCAGTGTGCGTACGCGTACTGATGGAATTCAAATAATAGTTTTCCCTGGTGCCCGTACTGTAGCTTTCGTATTCAATAGGGGTCTTGTTGTCAGCGTAAGTAGTGCCAATGTACGGCTGGCGCCAAGTGTAGTTGGCCGAAAATTTGCCGTAGGAAAACCGCACCCATCCTCCCCAGTCTGCTTCGTCCACAGTCCCCGAACTGTTGCGGTCTACGTAGTCAGGAGAAGTAATTGCCGTTAACAGCCAAGTTGTAGCGTAACCCGGCGTATCAGTGCGATAATAACCAAGGCCCCCAACGGTACTAGGCAATTGCTGTTCTTGAGCTAATGAATAGGCGTTGAATTGGTAAACTGGCAGAGAATAATGATAGGTTGAACCGTCTTCCGTTGTGACCGCAAACGCTCCGATGCCGTCGGGGGGCAACTGGTGGCGGAAGGCATTGCCAGTGCCTGCTGAAGCAGTCGGTTGCTCAAATTCCACGAATCCATTCGGGTAACCAACGAATGGGGTGCCAGTCATCTGTTCTATTTCGGTGTTGCTGTACCAGACAGTATGCTTGCCCTGCACAAATTGCTGATCACCAAGGCCCTGATTAACTAAGCCTTTTCTACGGCCTTCTATGCGGGTGCTCTCGTCAAATAAACGCTTGTCTGTAATATTGATGGATTGTTTATCGGCGCTGACTTGAAAACCAATATCCTGTCCGTTTTGGTGGTAGTCGTAACCGTTGGATGGACTGTTCTCATAACGGAAGCCTACTTTATAATCGTTTTTAAAAGGGACCGTCATGTACTTGGCATGTTTGTGGCAATCGTCAAGGCCTATTTTGGGGTAGGCCACGCTGCCCACCTCTAACCGGTAGGGCCTGATCGTTCCAGAAGCAGCTTCTCCCATTACGCTGAAATAATCATGCGCAATGCTAAGGGGGTTGAGTAAATCGTTGGAGTACAGGTTGGTTGTTCCAACGGGCAAATAAATGTCTGCCGCAGTTTCACCAGCGCTATTGCCAAAATTATCGCCATCGCACCTACGCGAAGCGTTGAACTGCGGGGCCTGTCTGCCGACTCCACCGCTCGTTATCGTTGGGCCACTGCTTCGGGCAGCATCATTATATGGCCCGTTGACCTGCTGGCTCATCCTTCCAAAATACAATGAGCCATATTCGCTTTCATTTGAAGTATTCAAAAAGAATAACTTGCGTTCCGATTCAAAGTAATCGCCCGTTGTGTGGTCGATGAGTTGGTTATTGTACCCACTCGTGCCGCCGAGTCGGCCCAACCCCAATGCTCCCATGGCCAAACTTGATGCACTGGATTCTACAAGGCCTAATCCAAGCTTGCCGGCCACACTAGCCGCTGAGCCGCCACCCAGTGTGGCGATGGTGACTACCGCCATGGTGAAACGAACTGGGTCGCCGGTC
Organism: uncultured Hymenobacter sp.; assembly: GCA_964242665.1. GTDB lineage: Bacteria > Bacteroidota > Bacteroidia > Cytophagales > Hymenobacteraceae > Hymenobacter. The sequence goes on along the minus strand of CAXTBA010000041.1, from coordinate 9,843 downwards.
AGGCCCTGCCCTTTTTGATACCCTATCCCCACCAAGTCCCCTCCTGCAAGGCCGTTTTTATCCCAGTTTACGCCGGCCAATCCTAGCAAATCGACCGTGCCGCCGCTGCCATTGTATTTGCTGGAAGTTTGGGTATAAATGCCCGGAATAACAACAGACCTATCCTGGGTATCGATTTCTTTGCTAAAGACTGAGTTGGTAGATTCACCGGCCGCGTCATCGGCGTAGCCGTTCACGGTGCGGGTGATGGCCCCGGCGTTGAGCGACCAGCCCAGGCCCACCCACGAGGCTTCCTGCTCCAGTTGGATGCCGGACTTATAGCTCAGCGGCAGCGAGAAGCTGCGCTCGGGGCCGGGCACGTCGAGCACGGGGATGCTGTAGGAAAAGTCGCCCGTGGTCAGGTTCACCAGGTCGGTGGCCCCGGGGGCTTCGTAACTGGTGAACTCGGGCTGGCCGGGGCCCATCATGGCCCAGCTGATAGACGGCAGGGCAATGGCGGTGAGTGTTTCCACCAGCAGAAAGCAGGCGACGGCGCGCACCAGGTGGCGGTTACGGAAGAGCATGGGCGGAAAGCGTAGGAATGGGGCCGATAAAGCGGGAATTAGTCGAACTGCAAGGCGGGCAAGGCCGCCAAATCGGCGGTGGCAAAGGCAAAGCGCAGCGTGCCCAGGCCCAGGGCCTGGCCGCGCAGGGTGAGGTGGAAGCCCTGCGCGGGCGCGAGCCGGCGGGTGTCGAAGACGAGCAGCACGGTGCTGCGGCCGGTGGTGCCGAAGCCGCGCACGTACAGGCTGCTCACCGCCGGCACTGAGTCGCGGGGCGTGGTGGCCAGGAACGCGTCGGCGGCCAGGCCGGTGTTGAGGTAGGCGAGCGCCTGCTGGTAGGCAGCGGGGTCGGTCACGAACACGTTTTCGATTTCGCCGCCGTTGCGGGCCAGCGTCAGGGTGCAGTAGGTCTTGCCGGCGTAGGCGCGGGCCAGCGAGTCGCGGGCGGCCGGCGGGGCCCCGCCGGCCAGGTCTTGCAGCACCAGCAGGTCGAGTGGGCGGTAGGTGCAGGTGACGGTGGCCCCGTTGGCTTCGACGGTGTGGGTAAGGCCGTGGGCGGGGTCGGCCAGGTAGGCGCGGTACGCGGCCGGGGGCAGCGGGCGGCCGCAGCCGGCCAGCAGCAGGGCCGCCGGTACGACGCTAAGCAAGGGCAGCGCCCGGCGGCGCGGTGGAAACGAAAGCATCTAGCGCTGGGCGGTGGGGTGCTGGCGGTCGTACTGGGCGTTGAGGCCCGCGAGCACGTCCGCCGTGATGTCGGTGCCCTCGGCGGCGTACACGATGTTGCCGCTCTCGGTGGCCCCGAGGATGAAGGTGTAGCCGTGGTCCTTGCCGTACTGCTTGAGGTAGGCGTTGATTTCGGCCAGCACGGCCTGGGTCAGGCGCTGGTTTTCCTGTTGGGCTTGCTGCTGCACGGCGTCGCGGTAGCGCAGCAACTGCTGTTCCTTGGCGGCGCGGGTAGCGGTGGGGGCTTGGCTCAGGGCTTGCAGCTCGGTGCCGAGCGAGTCGACGCGTTGTTGCCACGCTTTCGCCTTAGCTTGGAATAACTCGTGTTGGGTAGTGGCCCCGTGGTAGCCTTGCAAGAGCTTGTTGGGGTTGACATAGCATGTGACAACATTATTTCTATTACAAGAAATAACTAAGAAGCAACTAATAAAAATCAGCCAGACATTCAATCTTATCAACATTATTGCAGTATTATATTATTCATTAAGCCTTTTATGCAGTGCCTCTTTAGCCTCTGTAACAACCTGCATAAATAGATCAAACTCTATTTCAAAAAAGATATTTTTATCAAAGAAAACAATCTCGAATACATCTTTTTCCTTTATTATCTCGCAGATTAAATCGTTTTCATACCAAATTTCAGAAACATAATTAGCTCTGTAATCCGGTAAAACAATTTCAAAATATAGATTATTCATGCCTTTATTTGAAATGAATTAAGGTTTTGAGGTCTTCACTAAATCTTGCTCCTGTTCCATTAGGCAACGTTAGGTCCCTAATCATTCCATGTATTGCATGGTGTCTTGCAGGACCTAAAACCGCATTATTATCGTATACCATGGATTTCAATAAGGATTGTCCCTGGATATTAACGGCTGCTTCACGGCCTTTAATTTTTGGGTAAAGAGAACCTGGTCTATCACTATGCTTTTGAAGTGATCTGCCCGCTTTAGTATAAAGAGGCTGTTTTAAATCCGCTTCAGCGCCGGCAGCTAGCATATCACTCGCTGTGCTTTCTGAGAATCTTGTCAACAATCTTTCTGCTTCAGCTGCTTCACCTAAACCTTCAGTTGGTATTATCAATGCCAATTCAGCCATAGATCCTCCTCTTTGCTCCCATGTCATGGAAGAAGAGGCATCTAAAAATCTATTCGCTGCATCCCCGAAATGTATTGCCGCTCCTAGACCAGTTTGCATGGCGTTGCGAGTGACATTGCCACGCCCATTATTGGATAATATATCATGATCTAAAGCTAATAAATTTGCGGAAAAATTGTAAATGCCGCTTGCTTGATTACCGAGTGCTTTCCAACTATGTGGAGCAGTGAAAGGAGATAAGCCCCATGTGAAAGAGACAGCTTGCCCAGCTACTCCTAAGACGTGTTGAGTTGCGCCATTCAACATACCATTGAAAGCGCCCCAAACTGCTCCGATACGTGCAAAAGTACTGGCAGCTTTAGAAGCAGTCACTACTGCACCCTCGGAAACGGGGATGACTACACTGAGGCACCCTTCGCAAAAACCCCCATTTGGGTCAACCCCCGAAACAGGATTGTTGCCCATGCCCACGTAAGGCGAACTAAATTGTCCTTCTGGGTCATAACTCATCCACCGCCCCACGCGGCTGTTGTACAGACGTAGGTCAAAGTTCTCCCAGCCCGTCTCCGCGTCGTGCTCGGCGTATTGCCCCTGGTAGCCGTAGCGGTAGCGCTTGTTGCCCACGGTGTAGCTCAGGCCCGGCAGCGGGGCCCCGAAGGCGTACTGGTGCTGCTCCTGCACGATCATGCCGCCGGTCTGCTCCACGGTCACGTCGTCCACGAACACGTCCGGGCCCAGCCCGTCCACTTCCACGCTCAGCTCCACGGTACCGGCCTGTTGCAGGCGCAGGCCCACCTGGAGTTGCTGCCAGTCGGCTAGGCGGGCCCCGTCGGCTTCCTGGGCCCCGCCGGCGCTCGTGATTTCTTGGCCGTTCTCGTCGAGCACGCGGTAGCGCAGGTACACGTTGCTGGTGGTGCCGTCCAGGGCGTTGAGCTGCCCGGGGAAGGACCCGCCGCCGCCCAGGGCCAGGGCCGCGCCCACGCCCACGCCAATCAATGGATTACCAGAGCCGCTGTTTTCGCCGCGGGCGGCGTTGCCCGCCCCCGAGAGGAGGATGGGGGCGAAGGTGAACCCGTTGGGGCGGGGCTGGCCGGTGCCTGCCTTGGCCGCGGCCGTCAGCCAGGCGTAGGCCGAGAAGGTAATCGTGTCGCCCTTCTGCACGGTCAATACTTTGCCGGGGCCGGTGGGCTGGCCGCTGTACATGCCCAGCAGGGACACTTTGCTGGGGCTGTGGCTGACGGGGCCGGTGAAGCGGGTGTTGACCACGTTGGTGAAGTCCTGCTCCTCCTGACTGGCCCGGTCGGTTTCCATCGAGGCGGCGTAGCGCACGGTAGTGGGGCGGTGGAACACCACGCGGGCGTTGCCCAGGTGGTCGTTCAACTCGTAGCGGTAGTCCTCCGTGCCGTCGTCGAGGCGCGTGAGCGTGCCCAGCCGGCCGGCGCCGTAGAGAGGCACCTCGCTGCGCTGCACGGGGCCGTTGGGGGCCGCCTGGTCGTACACGGCCAGGATGTTGCCGGCCACGTCGCGCACGTAGTAGGTGCTGCGGGCGGGGGCGGCGCTGCCTGCCATAGGGTAGGAAGTCTTGCGCACCCGGAAGCCCCGGTCGTCGTAGGCGAACGTCACCAGCGGCTGGGTATGCTGGTCGTCCAAGTACACGCCGGTGGTTTTGCCCGTCACGTCGTAGGTGAGGTAGCGCTGGCCTTGTTCGTCCTTTTGGCGCGTCATCTGGCCCAGCGCGTCGTAGTCGTAGTCGAGCACGGCGGGCCCGTTCTCGTTGCCGGTGTGGACGGCCGCGAGCTGGTTGGTGTTGGCTTTGTAGCTGTAACTGAAGTTGTCGGTCACGGCCCCCAGCTCGTTGGTGCGCTGCAGGGTCTGAAGGTTGCCGTTGGCGTCGTAGCGCAGGCCGCCCTCTTGCAGCGCGCCCGCGGCGTTGGGCGTGAAGCGGGCCGGGTCGGTCAGGCCCGGCAGAGCCAACTGGCCGAAGGTGGACTGCTTTAGTTGGCTTTTCTCGTCGTATTCGTAGGCCACCTGGCGGTGGGCGTTCACGTCGGCCGCGGTGCGCCAGGCCGCCAAGCGGATGGTGCCGTCGTAGCGGGTCGGCACGGCCGGCATCCCGGCGATGTCGGGGGCGGTGACCACGGGCCGGGCCCGGCTGAGGTAGTCGCCGCTGAAGTAGTCCAGCGTCAAGCCAAACAAGTCCTTCGGGATGCCACCCGCCTTGGGCTTCCCGTCGGCCCCGGTGGGCGTGTCCTGGCCCGGGTCGAGCGACTGGTTCACGTCGTTGATGCTTTTGAGCCAGCCTTGCAGCGTGTAGGTGTAGTCCACGCCTTGCAAGCCGTTGGCCAGTTCCACGCGCTTCAACGGGCCGTGCAGGTAGTAGCTGTACTGCGCTTGCAGGGTGCGCGCCGTCCCGTCGGGGCTGGTATAGACGGCCGTCAGGCGCTGGGCCGCGTCGTAGGCGTAGTAGTGGTGGAAGCCGTCGGGCTGGTCCTTTTGGTAGGCCACTTCCAACACGTTGCCGCTGAAATCGTACGTGTAGTCGAGGGTTTTCACGCCCACGCCCACGAGGTCCTGCACCACCCACGTCACGCGGCCCAACTCGTCGTAGCTGTACCAGGTCGTGGCCTGGTCGTTCCGGGTCTTGGCCACCGCCCCGAGCACGAACTCCTGGGTACGGCTGCCCAACTGGGCGTCTTGGGCCGGGTTGCCCGGCGCGCCGTCCCAGGGCAGGTCGTACCACACCTGGTTGCGCTGGGCGCAGCGGGCGGTGTTCAGCTTGCCGGTACGGGCCCGGCTCTCCAGTAGGTCGGGCTGCAAGGTGCTGGCGGCGCTGGGGGCGGCGGTCAGGTAGTTTTCGAAAACCGTGGACTCCACCACCGGAGAGCCGGCATCGTACACGGCCACCACGCGCAATACTTTGGCGTACGGCCCGCAGGGAATGTCCCCTAGGGCCCCATTGTTGGCCGGAATCTGCAATTCTGTGGGGTCGTTGCTGAGCTGGGTTGCCACCAGCGCCCGCACCTGCGCCGTAACGTCGTTGCTGCACCGGAAGGTGAAAGAGGCACAATCAGACCCGCTGCCAAGCCCGTAGGTAGCCGACTGAATGCCCTTGAACACCGCACCGGCCGGGGCCGTTAGGACGAGGTAGCGCAGGCCTTCCGGCTGCAAGCCGCAGACGATCCGCTGACCGGGCGGGGGCAGGGGAGCCGGCGTGGGGGCGGGGGCGGGCGGGGGCAGCGGCGGGGTTTGTCCCGTGCGGGTGGCGACGATTTGCAAGGTTTTCGCCGTGCCCCCGCACGGGTCGCCCAGCACAGCATTAGCGACCGTTAAGCGGAGCGTAGTTGCTCCGCCGCTGACGGCAAGTTGGGAGGCCAGCGCGGCTCGTACCGGGGCCGTGACGTCGGCGCTGCAGCCGGGCTCGAACCGGAGGCTTTCGCAGCTGGGCCCGTTGCCCGCGCCGTACGTGGCCGCTTGGATGCCGGTGAACGTTTCGCCCACCGGGGCGGTGAGCACCAGCTCTTGCCCTTCCCGTTGCGAACCGCAAACGGTGGCCAGGGCCGCGGGCGAGGGGGTGTACTCGCCCGATTCCACTACCCGGCCCACCTCGTCGTAGTTGGAGTAGGAGAACCGCCCGGCGGGCCGTTGCAGGGCGCTCTGCGAGAAGCGGATGCGGCCGTCGCGGGCGTACACGTATTCGGCGCGGCCCTCGTCGATGCTTTCCGTGGCCAGCAGCCGCCCGCTGGTGTCGTAGGTGTTGCGCGTGACGAATTGCGGAGCAGCGGTGCTATTCAAATCCACTCCGTTGGGGGCCACCGTGGCCACCACGCGGCCGGCGTCGTCGTAGTAGGTGTAGCTGAAGTTGCCGTAGTGGGCCGGGTAGCTGAAGCGCAGCGTGCCCCCCAGCGCGACGAAGCGGTAAAAGCCGGGGGCCAAGGTGACGCGGGTGTCGGGCGACGCCACCGGGTAGTCCTGGGCGGCGTCGGTCAGCAGGTCCACCACCCGCACGCTGCTGCCCGGCTGGCCGGGCGCGGCCGTGAACGTGACCTCCTGGGGCCCGGCGGCCGGAATGTGCACGTCCTGGTACACCGGCGCGTTGGGGTCGCTCGGGTTGGCCGGGTCGGTGCTCAGGTAGCCCGCCACGGGCACCGCCGGGTACTGCGCCCCGCTCAGGCAACTCACCAGCGCCTGGCCTTCCTTGTTGGTGACGACGATACTCTCGCGGCCGTCGGCGTTCACGCTCACCGACTTCATCCCTTGGTATTCCAGCGTCGCCAGGGGGCTGCCCGGCACGAACAGCGGGCGCAGCTGCGCGTAGTGATCGAATTCCTGGCGGAGGGGGAAGTCGCGCCCCTTGCTTTCGCGCCCCGTGCCCATGCGCAGCGCGTCGCCGGGGCCCGCCGCTCGCTTGGTGCCGCCCAGGGGTCCCTCGTAGGACTCCACCAGGCTGTAGGGGTAGCCGGTGATGGGCGTCAGGGGTTCCTCTTCGTTGAGCTGGCTGAAGTAGTGGCCCAGCGTGCCGATGGGGCCCGCGTCCACGGCGTCGGGCTGGCTGGCCTTGCCGTCCTCAAAGTTGGCCGGCCCATAGGGCTGCCCCCCGGCCGTGACAAAATTTTCCTGATAATTAAAGCTCTGGTTGTTGATCGGCGCGGCCAGGGTTTGCAGCACGGGCTGGCCCCCGGTGCTGTACACCGTCTGGGCCGCGAACACTTGCTGCGTGGCGGCGTTGCGCGCCTGCGCCTGGGTGGGGCGGCCCAGCGCGTCGGTGAACTGCTTGCTTTCGGCGATGACGTTGCCGGTGCCGTCGAAGCTGCGCTCCAACGTCCAGTTGCGCTCGCGGTTGTCGGCGGGAACGTCGGGCGGTAGTGGCACCGACCCCAGCACGGTGACGGTGACGGCGGTCTGGGAAGGGGTGCAGCCGGCGGCCCCGGTAGCGGTCACCGTGTACGTAGTGGTCGCGGTGGGGCGCGCCACCACGACCGGGCCGTCGGTGCGGTCCAAGCCCGTGGCAGGGCTCCAGGCGTAGGTTAGGGCCGGGACCAATGGCGCAGCTGACGGCGCTTGCCACTGGGGGCCGGTGGGCGAGGTAGGGGCTAGCACGTCGTCAGGGCTTCCCCACCAATGCCCGCTCCACCGCCCCCCGCGGGTTAGCGTGCCGGTTAATCGATGCCCGCTGGCGTCGGCCGCCGTGGTACCCGTTTTGTCATCCAAGTGCCAGCAGCCGACCAATGCGCTGGAGGCCGTCGCGGCCCGGCGGTACTGGGCCTGGATTTGGGCCGCCGTCCGGGCCTCGTTCCAGATGCGGATTTCGTCGGCCTGGCCCTGGAAGTAGCCGTATATGTCCCCGCCGAAGCCCAGCGAGGGGTGGACGTAGGCCTGGGGGCTCTGTTCGCCCTGGGCGACCCATTGCCCGTTGACGTATAAACTCGGCCGCCCGTTTTGGTACACCACGGCCAGGTGCGTCCACCCCGTGACGGCCCCTGGCCAAACCAGTATGGGGGGCATATAGCTGGCCGCGAGTTCGTACACGCTGATGCCATTCGTGCCCACCGAAATCCCCATGCCCGCGTGGCCATCGCCCCAAGCGCCGCCGTACGTAGGGAAAATGAGGTAGCGCTGATTGGATATCCCATCCACGCCCCCGGTTTGTTGCCGGTCGATTTCGTGGGGGGCCGTCGGATTGACCCAGGCCTCCATGGTGAACGTGTTGACGACGTTGGGCAGCAGCGCCGCGGTAGCGGTTCCGGGAATCGCGACCGTCACTTGGTCGTCGACCCCGTCGAATGAAAGCGCGGCTGTGGGCGTTTGCGCTTGCAGCGGGGCAGCCCGGCCGGCAGTCAGGGTGACATCGGAAGAAACCTGTACGGCCCCGGCCGTGCAGGGCGGTGGGCCCGTGCTGACGGGAGGCGCGCATTGGTAGAGCGCGTTCGCTTCCGCCGCCGAAAGCGGCCGCGTGTAGAGCCGCAGGTCGGCGATAGAGCCTTGGAACGGGCACCGGTTATACAGACTGGTTCCCCCGACCAACAGCCCTTGCCAAGCCAACGGCGCGGGCATGCCGCCGCGGCTGGCCACCAACTGCCCGTTGCGGTAGAGCGTACCCGTGCCGTCGGCAAACGTGAACACGTAGTGCTGCCACTGCTGCGCTTGCATCAGGCCAGGGGGCGTAACAAGCCAGTGGTTGGCGTCTCCCGCGTCGATGCCCGTGTAAACCGTGCCGTTGGCGGCCGCATGGAAAGCAAAGCCACCCCACACGTTTCCGCTGGCCACTTTGGCCCCTACGTAATCGTTCCAGTCGGTGAGTTGCGCCGGGTCGGTCCAGAACGCCACCGTGAAAGCCGTGGGCTGGCACGTCAACGGCACGAACACGTTGTCGTCGTTCGTCAACAGCAACGAGTGCGGCCCCGCGGCTTGCTGCCACACGCCGCCGGTCACCCGGCCCGCGTGGCCGGCCCCCGACGCGTCGTTGGCTTGGGCACCGCCGGTTTCGTCCAACGGCAGCCACGCCTGCAGGCCGGTGGCGTCCACGCAAGGGGGCCGCACGGATTGTGCCCGCCCCGGCTGGACCGCAGCGACCAAAACAACCCAGAAGAGGAATTTAAGCAGTAGGGGTTGTTTCATGCACTAAAAAAGCTGGGCAAGCCCGGAAAAACCGCTTTTACGCGGTAAGCTGCAGGGACGAGGAATAGGTAAGATTGGGGTGAACCGCGCTCTGGTCGGGCCCGCGGAACCAATCGAGTGCGCCCAGGCCGGTGCCTCGCTGGCGGTTGCGCGCCTCAGTCGATTGCGGACCGAACACGAAAGGCCCGCCGGCAGGCGGTGAGCTGCGCGCAAGCCGCTGGCTTCGGGACGCCACCCGTTACCCAAAGAACCGTTGTGTCAAGCCGCGTGCACCCAAGCACCTTATTCTACGCAAGGGGCGGAATAAACCGTCGCTAATTGGACACTCCCCCTCAAATCCTCTCAGATACACGGAATGGTAACGAAGCACCATAAATAGACGAAAAGGAAATAAGTATTTGCGTTGGTCGGGTAGCAGCCATTTCCAACATCGTGCCCGGGGCAGGCCTAACAACGATGAGCGGCCCGTGAAAACGTGGGCAAGTAGGGCAGAAAAAAAGAAAATAGCTACACCCCGACACTGTTAATCCTCGGTTTCAATGAAAATTAATACTTAAGGCTTCAATTATTTTATTGCTGACAAGCCGGCATTTGAGCAGCTTACTTGCGAAAGGCATTATGAACCTCTTACCCTCATCTAATCAACTTTTATTGTTCAGGTAATGGGTAAAGCTTATCTTTCATTTAGACCGTCGGCTAACTGAACAGCCCATCGCTCCATTTGCTGAGCGCCTAATCGCCCTTTTTGCATTAACTAGTTGATCATCAATAAGTAGTTGATCATCAATAAGAAATAATCCAATAAAGGCCCGTGGCTGTTGCAGAACTCGGTTTGGTGTGGCCAAGTCCCTACCGGATGTTGTTA
>CAXTBA010000040.1:0-30639 GCA_964242665.1 uncultured Hymenobacter sp. | reverse complement strand
TTCTCGCGGATGGTGCCGCCGAAGAGCAGCGTTTCCTGCGGCACGATGCCGATGTGGCGGCGCAGCTCCGTCAGATCGTAGCTGCCGATGGGCTGGCCATCAATCAGAATTTCGCCGCTGCTGAGGGCGTAAAATTGCATCAGCAGGCCGGCGATGGTGCTTTTGCCCGCGCCGCTGGGGCCCACCAGGGCAATTTTCTCGCCCGCCGCGATGCGGAAGTTAATGTCTTGCAGCACCGGCAGGTCGGGCCGCGTGGGGTAGCTGAACGCCACGTGGCGGTACTCGATGTCGCCGCGCAGGCGGATGGGTAGGGCCCCGGGCCGGTGGGTAGGCTCGCTGGTTTCGTCGAGGATCTCGAGGATGCGCTCGGAGGCCCCCAGCGTGCTTTGCACCTTGCCGTACAGTTCGCCCAGCCCGGCCACCGAGGCCCCAATGAACGCCGTGTAAATGATGAACGACACGAGCTGGCCAACTTCGAGGTGGCCGGGACCGGCCGTGTATACCAACGTGGCCCCACGCCATAGCACCAGAATAATGCCGCCAAACAAGCCGATAATCACGAACGACACAAAGCCGCCGCGATACAGGTTGCTTTGCAGCGCCGCCCGCACCACTTTGCCCAGCGAAGCGGTATAACGGCCGATTTCAAACCGCTCGTTGGTGAACGCCTTCACCGAATTGATGGCCTGCAAGGTTTCCTCCACGATGGTGTTGGTGTGGGCTAGCTCCTGCTGGGTGGTGCGGGCCAGGGTGCGGATTTTGCGGCCAAACAGCCCGGCCGCCAGCACGATGGGCGGAAACGTAACGAGCATGAACAAGGAGAGCTTAACCGACACGAGCATGATGAAAGCGATGCCGCCCAGCAGCGTGAACACCTGCCGGAACAGCTCGGCCAGCGTCAGCGAAAACGTGTCCTGAATCTGGGCCACGTCGGAGGTGATGCGCGAGGTGATGGCCCCCACGCGGTTTTTTTCGAAGAATGGAATCGGCAGCGTCACGAACTTGGCGTAGAGCGCCTGCCGGATGTCGCGCACCGTGAACTCGCTCACCTGGGTAAAAAACCAAATGCGGCCAAAGGAGAAAAGCCCCTGGCACACGATGACCGCGAAGAGCAGCAGCGCGATGCGGTCGATGCTGAGCGTGAGCCCACCCGGCAGGGCCACCGCCTTGTGGTTGGCCGCGTCCACCAGCTTGCCGGCCACCCACGGGAAAGCCATAAACGTGCTGCTGCTGAGCACAAGCATCACCAAACCGATTGCAAACTTGATGCGGTAGGGCAGTACGAAGCGAAAAATGCGCAAGCCGCGCCGCAACGACTCTTTGTTTACTTTCGGTTTGGGCAGGTCGGCCGTTGGGTCGCTGCTGTTGTTAAATCCGTCTCGGGCCATAGCTGGTGGCACAGGTACTAGAGTGTGCCGTAAAATTGATTTATGTTAACTGAGCAGCCCAGAGGCCGCTATTTTTCCACTTGCAGCAGCGCGCTGTTGCCGAACGGCACCGGCAACTGAATAGCCACCGGCAGCGGTACGCCCAGGCGGGTGGCTGGCTGCCAGGGCGGCAGCAGTGCCGCCACGCGCAGGGCTTCCACGTCGCAGGCGGGCGAAAGTGACCGGGCCACGCTGAAATTGCCCAGGCGGCCGTTGGGGCCCACGGTGGCGTTCAGCAGCACGTTGCCGGTAATGCTTTTGACGCGGGCGGCTTCGGGATATTTTATATTTTCCTGAAAAAACGCGCCCAGCGCCTGGGGCCCTCCCGGGTACTGCGGAGCTTTGTCGGGCCGATTAGGGGCCCCGCCGTGGGCCTGGACCCGCATGTGGCTGGGCCGCAGCACGACGGGAGTTTTGGCCACGGCCGGCGCGGGCACCGCTTGCGCCAGGGCTGCGGGCCCGGCAAGGAGCAGCAGGAGAAAGGTTTTCATTAACAGAGGATTAAAGCACTGCACCGGCAACCGGGTCCCACCACCTAAACCGCCGCAAGGGGCGCGGGGTTCAGCACGGAGGGGCGCGAAATGGCGAACAGACCCAGCAGTACCAGGGCCCCGTTCAGGAGCAGGATTTCAAACCCAAACTTGTAGCCGCCGAGCCACGCCACCGAATGCGACACGATGAGCCAAGTAAGGCCCACCGCGCCCACGCACACGGGCAGTACGAAGGCATCGCGCAGGCCGCGCCGTGTGAAAATCCCGAAGGCAAACAGGCCCAGCAGGGGCCCATAGGTGTAGCCAGCGGTTTTGAACACGGCGTCGATCAGGCTTTGGTTGTTGAGGACACGGAAGGCGAGGATGATGCCAATCAGCGCCACCGACCAGCCCAGGTGCGTGAGCTGGCGGATGCGCGTTTGCCGGGCTTCGGGGTACTGTTTGATGTCGAGGAAATCGACGCAAAACGACGTGGTAAGGGCAGTCAGGGCCGAGTCGGCCGAGGCGTAGGTGATGGCAATGAGGCCCAGGATGAACACGATGCCCGCCAGCAGCGTGAATTGCGTGGTGGCGAGGTATGGAAATACTAGGTCGGTGTCGAGCGTGCCGCTGGGCTTGAGCAGCTGGGGCAATTCGCTCAGGTGGAGGCCCTTGGCGGCAGCGTACTGGTAGAGCAGCACGCCCAGGGTGAGGAACAGCACGTTGACGCCCACGATGACGGGCGTGAACCAGAACAGGTTCTTTTGGGCGTCGGCGAGGCTGCGGCAACTCAGGTTTTTCTGCATCAGGTCCTGGTCGAGGCCGGTCATCACGATGGTGATGAACATGCCAGAAACGAACTGTTTCCAGAAAAATTTATCGTCGCTGAAATTGGCAAAATACACTTGCGACATGCTGCTGCCGCGCACCGTGCCCACGAGTTGCTTAAAACTCAGGTTCAGCTCTGACGAGATGAAGTAGATGCTCAGCCCCACGCAGCTCAGCATGGCCAACGTCTGGAAAGTGTCAGTCCAAAGAATAGTTTTCAGGCCCCCACGGAACGTGTAGAGGTAGATGAACAAAATGCTGACCATGACCGTGACGGCAAACGGCACGCCCATCGCATCGAACACCGCTAGTTGCAGCACGCCCGCCACCAAATACAGCCGCAGCCCCGAGCCCAGGGCCCTGGAAATGAGGAAGAACAGGGCCCCAGTCTTGTAGCTCCAGTAGCCAAACCGCTGCTCCAAATACGTATAGATTGACACCAGCCGCAGCCGGTAATACAGCGGCAGCAGTACGGTGCCAATCACCACGTAGCCCGCTACGTAGCCCAGCACCACGGCTAGGTAGCTCCAGCTTTTGCCGTACACATTGCCCGGCACAGAGATGAAGGTGACGCCCGAAAGCGAGGTGCCGATCATGGCAAAAGCCACCATGTACCACGGCGCGTTGCGGTTGGCGACAAAGAAGCTTTCGCTCGTGGCCCGGCGCGAGGTAAGCACCGCGATAATGACCAGAACGGCAAAGTAGCCCGCAATCAGGCTCAAAACTAAAGTTGGCGACATTGTAATTAGCTGTTAGCTATTAGCCCTTAGCTGTTAGCTTTTTCAGCAACAAGCTCCCAAGATAAAGCAAAGCTAACAGGTAGCCGTTGGCGCATCCGTAGTTCATTTATATCCTTTCCCGCGTCCGAATCGCAAAAAGCTAACAGCTAAAGGCTAATAGCTAACAGCTTAACAGAAACTATTCCCACCCGCGCCAGTGCAGCACCTCGCCCACCGCGGGGGCGTGCAGCGTGCCGCGCAGCATGCCGCCGGCGGCAATTTCGATTAGCTGCCGCAGCGGCTCCGAGGCCGGCTCGTCGGACAAGTCGAAGGTGCCGTAGTGCATGGGTACCACGTGGCCGGCCCGCAACACGTTGGCGGCTTTGGCCGCTTCGTGGGGGTTGACGTGGCTGCGCTGCATCATAAATGGCGGCTTATAAGCCCCGATGGGCATCAGCACGATGTCGAGGGGCCCGAACTGCCGCTCAATCTGCTCGAAATGGTCGGCCTGAGAAGTGTCGCCGGCGAAGTAAACAAGCTGATCGTCGGTTTTAATCAAAAAACTGCCCCAAAGCACTTTGTTTTCGTCCAGTAGGCCGCGGCGGTGCCAGTGGCTGGCGGGCAGGTAATAAATTTCGAACGGGCTAGTGGGGCCCAGGTCGTAGCGCTGCCACCAGCCGGCTTCTTGCACGGGCAGGGCCGGGGCCATGCCGCGCAGCAGCGGGGCCATGCGCAGCGACGACAGCGCCCGCATCCGCGGGTTTTGCTTCGCCAGGAGCCGCACGGACTGCTCGTCCAAATGGTCGCGGTGGCCATGCGAGAGCAACAGCAAGTCGATGCCCGTGATGTCTTCGGGCCGGCAGGGCAGGGGATGGCGATGGCGCAGCCCAACCGAGCTGAACAACACCGGATCGAACAGCAGGGTGACGCCCGCCACGCGCAGCAAAAAGCAGGCATGCCCCAACCACACCAGTACGTCTTCCGTCGATGAAAAAACCGCTGCGCAGTCCACTACTTCCGGGGCCCAGGTGTCACGCTTTTTCTCCTCCTTCTGCGGGTTGGCTGTGAGCTGCCATTTCAATAACGTGGCAAAGCTGGGCTCGAATAGCTCTTCGCCGTTGGCAAACTCGCTGCCGAACAGCTTGTTGCCGGGGTAGCCAGCCCGCACGGTGGGCAGCGCTTCGTTGCGGAGGTAAGAAATGGGAGCGGCCATTGAAGTAATTAGGGGTAATTAAAAATTAAAAATGAAGAATTAAAAATTGGCGATTATCAGTAGCCGCCTGTTCATATTTTTAATTCTTCATTTTTAATTTTTAATTGGCTCAGCGCTAGCTGCGCCGAATCTCGTCCTTCAAATGCTCAATCAGCTGCACGAAGTCGGGCTTGGCCTGGATACCGGGCTGCCAGGCCAGGCCCATATCGGCTAAGTTGTACTGGTGCTTTTTGCTGATGGTGGCCCCTGGCAGGCACTGCCCGGCGGCGTCGCGCTCGGGGCCCAGCAGCCAGAGTGTATCCGCCAGGGCCGTGGTGGTGGCCAGGTCGTGCGACACGATGACGACGGTGTTCAGCTCGTCGAGCGTCGTCACTTCGAGAATAATTTTCTTCACCTCGTCGATCATCGCAATGTCGAGCCCGGAAAAAGGCTCGTCGAGGATGATGAGGTGCTCGGAGCAAAGCAGCTGCTGGGCAATGGCCGCCCGCTGCCGCTGCCCGCCCGAGAGCTGGGCCGGGTACTTGCGGCGGTGCTGGGCCAGGTCGAACCGGGTGAGAAACTCCTCGGCCCGGGCCTTGGCTTCGGCGGGGGCGTGCTTGCGCTGGGCAGCCACCAGCAGGTTGTCGAGCAAGGTGCGATGGTCGAACAATGGGTAGCGCTGCTGCACAAAGCCCACGTCGCCGGCGCACACGGGCCGTGCCGGGGTAGCCACCGTCACGGTGCCGGTGCTGGGCGGCAGCAGTCCCGCGATGATGCGGGCCAACACCGATTTGCCGATGCCCGAACGGCCGTAAAAACCCACCACCTGGCCCTGGCTCACGCCGGGCCGCACCACGTCGAGCACGTCGAGGCTGATGTCGCGCAAAATCAGCTCGCCGCCGAATTGCATCGAAACGTCCCGCAGCGTGAGGATCGGCTCCTTATACGAATGGTCCGCCATTATTTATTTTGCCGTGGTCAAGCCCGAGTAAGGAAAAAACATGCGGCGCAGAAATTCGAACAAGTAATCCTGCAACGCGCCGGTGGCCAGAATGACCAATTGGATGGCCACCACGCCCGCTAAATGCAGGTAGCGGTTCTGCTTGTAGAGCAGCAGCCCGATGCCGCCTTCGGATTGGTATAGCGTCTCGACCAGCGTAATCATGGTCCAGATAATGGCGAAGTTCTGGCGCACCACTTCCAGCATCTCGTCCAGCTTGCCCAACACGACGACCTCGTAAAAGCTGCGCCACTCGCCCATGCCTAAGGTGCGGGCATGGTCCATTTCTTCCTGCGTGGTGGTTAGAATTACGCTCGTCATGCCCGTTACTAGGTACACCGTGGCCCCGAACACCAGCACCGAAAGCTTGACCTGATGCCCGGAACTGACCATCAAAGCCATAAAAAACGTGAGGCCGGTGAGCGTGAGGTAACGCATCTTCGACGCCGCGTAGGCCAGCGGCCGGAAAAAAGGCAGCGCCGTCAGATACGAAATAATCAGCGCCAGCACCGTGGCAATAGCGAGGGCCCCCAGGGCCGTGGTCAGGCTGGCCCACAGCTCCTGGATCAGCCCCTGCGTCGTCACCAATTCTTTGAAAGAAGCTAGTACTTCGCTCAAAGTTGGGAATAATTGCAACGGGTAAAACAGCCACAACAGCAGCAATAAAAGCACCTGGCAGCCCACCATCGTGAGGAAAACCGTGGGCCGCGGCTTGGCATTGGGAACGAACAAGTCTTTCAGCATGGCGCGCGAAGTTTCGCGAAGTTTAAAAAGGTAAGTTTCGCCAAGTAAGAATAGCCGTTTTGGGCAAAGCATTACACTTTGCGGAACTTACCTTTTGAACTTGGCGAGACTTTGCGCTAACTGCCCAGCACAATTTCCACACGGCGGTTTTTCGCTTTGCCGGCCGGGGTGGTGTTGGGGGCCACGGGCTCGGTGGCCCCGTGGGCGTACACCTGGATGCGGCCCTCGGGGAAGGCGCTGCTGCTTTTGTGCTCCAGCCACTGGCGCACAGCCATGGCGCGGTCCTCGCTCAATTGCTGGTTGCGCTGCGGGTCGCCGGTGTTGTCGGTGTGGCCGTGCACGGCCACTTTGAGGCTGCCGGCCACCACCAAGTCGTCAAACAAGGCGTTCAGGTCTTTTTGCGCGGCGGGGGTGAAAGTGCTTTGGCCCGAGTTGAACTCGATGTTCCAGGCCCGCTGGCTTACGTTGCGGCGGATTTCGTCGCCGGAGGCAAATTTTTGCTGGTCGGCCGGGGCCATAGTTTTGCCCTTGTAACGGGCCTGTACGTTGCGCAGCGGCGTCAGGTCCAGCATGGCGTCGAGGGGCACGTAGCTGGGCAGTTCCTTGGGGTACAGCTTCGTTTGCACGTCGCCAAATGCCTTGTACACCGAGGCATAAATATTAGTACCGCCTTCGTTAAGGCCAAACAGGTTGAGGTTGTCGCTGAAGTTGAAGGCCTTGCTGCCGCCTAACTCCACCACGTCGCCGTTCCGGTCGGCTTCGCTCACGCCTTTGTAGTACTTCAGCCAGTAGGCCCCGTTCTTGTCTTTGTCACCGTACACGTCGGCCGAGATATCGGCGGCGCGGCTCAGGGCCTCGGGGTGGCTTTTCACCTGGTCGCCGGCCACAGCGTGGGCAAGGATGATGCCTTCCACTTCCTTCTGGTGGGCGTCGTACCAGCGCTTGGTCGTCACCATGATGTTGGGCATCTGGTTGCTGTACTCGCGGGTGGAAACGATGCTGACCAAGCCGCCTTTTTGCTTGGCGATGTTCACATCGCCGGGTGTCCAGGTGGCCACGGCGTCGGCCGTTACGTCCACTTTCACGCCCGTGTTCTTGCCGTCCACAATCTTGTCGCGGCTTTCGGGTTTGCCCAAGATATATTTCTCGGCGGCTACCAAAAAGTCGCTGGCGGCCATGAAGTTGACGGCCTGCGGGTCGTAAGTCGTTTCGTCGGGGTTCACCTTCAGGCCGTTGTCCGAGCACCACTTCAGGGCGATGTTCTGGTCGCCGTCGCGCAGGTAGCAGGCGATGGTTTTGCCCAGCGCCGCCTTCGGGTTGTCGAGCCACGCCTTGGGGCCCATCAGCTTGTCCTCGCCGAAAGACTTGCCCACCGAGTAAGGAATAATCTGCAACTGAGTGCCGGCCTTTTGTAACTCGGCCTGCACGGCCGAAAAGCCCGGCAACCCGTCGCCCATAATGCTCACAATCAGACCCGGTGCAGCCGGGTTGGCGGAAAGGTCGGCCGCATTTTTTACCAGGTCGGCCTGCATTTTGGATACGTCGTCCTGACGCACAATCTGCATGTCCAACCCGTTGGCGGCCATGGCCGAGCCGGTCGTGGAGCGGGGCCCGCCGTTGGCCAGCATGCCGGCCATCTGGCTGTTCCAGGCCATAACTTCCCAGGTTACGGGCGTGCCCTTTTCGGCCGGGGCCCTGCCCGGCAGTGCCGCCAGCGGCACCACAGTATTGATGCCGTTGCCGCTCGTGGCCGCCGGCAACTCAATCGAGTTCAGCAGCACCGACTCGGTGGCAGCTTTTTTGAAAAGAAGATTGCTGGAAGTGAGCTTATTAATGCCGAAATACAGGCCCCCGAGGACGAGAATGGCAATGAGAATTTTACCGCGCGTGGTCATGTGTGAAGGTTGATGTTCGGTGTTAACTATTAGGTAATTAGAACGTCATGCTGAACGCAGTGAAGCATCTATACTGCGGCAGTAAACCAATCGATTGAGATGGTCAGCGGGAGAGGTGCTTCGACTTCGCTGCGCTGTGCGGACGCCAAATGAGCATGAAGTTCTAGGCGTTCGCTCCGGGTCTTGCTATTCAATCAAGCAGCTTGCCATAGGCGTCGTCCGAAGCTTTGGTGGTCGCGGCCACGTTCATGCGCACCGGCGGCTCGTTGTCCATGATGGCATTGAACTCGCCCTTTTGGTACTTGTCGAGCAGGCGCTGGCCTTTTTCGCTCATCACCCCGTTCTGGATGTCCATCTCCTTGACGAACTCCTGCGAGTAGCGCATGGCCTGCTTGATTTGCCCCAACTGCTGGGCCATGTCCTGGGCCACGCGGTCGGTGGCCAGGTCGAAGAAGTACTTCTTGTCGGGGTCGCCGCGCAAGATGTTCATCGCCGCCCGCATCCCGGACGAGGTACGCTTCACCAACTCGTACTCATCCTTGAGCAAGTTGACTTTAAATTTAGAGTTATCAATCTGGCGCAGGGCGGCTTTCAGAATCTGGCGCATGACCAGGCTCACGTTGGCCGTGGTGGTGGCCATCGGGGTGAGGCGGCGGTTGTAGTCTTCGAGCTGGGCGGCGCGGCTGGCGTAGCTGTCGGCGCTGTCTTTTTCGCCCTGGCGCAGGGCCGAGTCGGCCAGGGCCAGATACTCCTGCATCTGGGTGCGGTTGGCGTCCATCTTACGCTTCACCAACTCGTTAGCTCCTTCGATATGGCCGACTTCGTCCTCCATATTGCGGGCCTCCTTCTCGGTGTTGGCGATGTAGTCCTCCATGATGCCGATGGGGTCGGTGTTCACGAACAACCCCGCCGCCGTGCGAAAAATGCGCTGGCCCAGGTACCACAGCCCGGCCTGGATGCGCTTGTTGGTGGCCAGCAAAAACAGTACAAACAGGCCCCCCAGGCTCACGCCCAACTTCACGGTATTGAAAACAATATCAACCAGGTACGGCACGATTTGGCCCCAGTAGTACACGCCCAGGCCAGCGAGCAGAGCCACGAAAGCCCAGGCCGCTACTTTCTCGGGTTTTTGCCAGGACGGCAGGCCGTCGGCGGGCGATGGCGGGCCGAGTAAAGGAGTATTCATGGTGCAGAAAAAGAAGGATTTGGGTGAATTTAACCAGCTACTTGGCCGTGCCAGCGGCGTTCAAAAACGCTTCGGCGGCTTTGTGGTGGGCTTGCAGCTCGGCCAGGGCCGCCGAATTGGCCAACTCGTAGCTGGACAGCGCGGCCTGGGTTTTCTGGCGTTCCTCGCCCAGCTGCTGCTGGGTTTGCAACAGCTGCTGCTGCTTGGCCTGGAGCTGGCGGGTAAGGTCGGCAAGGTCAGCGGCCAGCTTTTTTTCCTGGGCCGCGAGCTGCACCACGGGGCCGGGGGCCGCGCCAGGTGCCGTGGTTTCGCCCATTTTTTCGCGGTGGCGGGCCAGCACCTTGTCGCGGTCGGTGGCCAAGGCCTGCTCAAACTGCGAAGCCGAAGCCAGCAGGCCCGGCACAGAACCACCGTTCACGGCCGAAAAGGCGTTGTAGGCGGTTTGGTAGAGCAGGGGCCCGGCCATGCCCGCGGCGGCCATGCTTTTCACCATTTTCATGTAGGCCCCGAAATCCTTGCCGTCGCCCGCCAGTAGGCCCGCGATGTGGTCGAGGTGGCGCTGCTCGGGCTGCGTCACGGCCGCAGCCGCAAATGGCGCGGGGGCCCCGGAAACCGTTGAACCGGGCTGCCCGGGGGCCGCCTGCGGGGCCGGGAGCGGTGCGGCGGCTCCTTCCTCCGGCTCAATAAAAAACTCTTTGGCGGCGTGGGTGAGCTTGTCGAAGATTTCCATGACGACAACAGAAAAGAAGGTGAAAGACGATGCCGCCGAAATTCAGCGGGCAGTTTAAGAGCCGGGTAAAAATTGCTTTATAGCCGTTCAAAGGTAAATATATCAGGCAATCCAGCCGGCACGGGGCAACTAAGGCAAAAAGCCCCGGCGGGCCGGGCCGCAGCGCGCGGCACCGGCCCGCCGGGGCCTTGCCCATAGGCTGCGAATCAGTTGGCTACCTGGGTAGCCAGCCACGCGTCGCGTAGCGCTTGCTGAGGCGGAGTAGGGGACGTTTTTTGCGCCGTTTCTACCGGCTGGATTTGCACGTTGGGGTCTTCCGTCAGCACCAGTTGCATGGTGCGGTCGATGCCGCCGCGCGAGCGTATCTGCACCATCACCAAGTCGTTGGGCGCGTGGCGGTGCAGCACCTCGGCAAGGTCGGCGGGGGTTTTCAAAGGCTTGTCGTCGAGTAGCACCAGTTGGTCGCCCCGGTCGATGCCGGCCTTGTAGAGGCCCGAGCCGATGAGCGTGTTCACGGCCACTAAGCAGCGGCCTTCGCTGTCGAATTCTACTTGTTGGGGCAGTGTGGTCAGCACGCGGGTGGGCACCATACTCAGGCCCGCCGCCTGTAGGCTTTCGGCGAAGCGGGGCGGCTCGTGCCCGTACACGTACTGCCGAAAGAAGCGGCCCGCAAAGGCTGTGTCGCGGCTCACCTCGCCCAGCACGCGCTGCAAATCGGGCAGGGCGTAGGGCCGGGCAGGGGCGTAATTAGCTTGCCGCTGGCCGTACTGCTGCCACAGCGCCTGCATGTATTTGTCGAGGCTGGAATGGTACTGCTGCCGCAGTTGCAAGTCGAGCACCAAGGCCAGGCCCGCGCCCTGGTAGTAATACGTTAAGTAGGTGTTGGCCACGTTGGTGGGGTCGATGCTCGCGCCGTGGTCGGTGAACACGGCCTGGCGGCTCATGTCCACGGCCGAGGCGTAGCGGGCCCCGGGGCTGGCCAGGCGGGCGTTCACCCAGCTGCCGACTTTCTCAAAAAACTGCTCGTCGTCGTAAAACTTGGCGCGGCGCAGGGCCAGTTCGCCGTAGTACTGCGTGAAGCCTTCGGCCAGCCACAGCGCGTCGCTCATGTTGGTGCGCTGGAAGCTGAAGGGTTCCAAGTCTTTGGGCCGCAAACGCTTCACGTTCCAAGAATGAAAAAATTCGTGCGCCACCGTACGCAGATTGAGCAGCGCGTCGTCGCTATGAATGCCGCGCGGGGCCGTGAGCGAGGTTGAGTTGCGGTGCTCCATGCCGTCGCCCGTGGTCTGGTCGAGGTAGTCGGCCAGGAAAGTGTAGCGCCCAAAATCGAACGTGGGCAACTCGCCAAACACGGCCTTTTCCTCTTTCACCACCCGCTGCACGCTCTTGGCGTAGAGGTCAAGGTCGGGCAGCGTGCCCAGGTACAAGGCCGCCAGCTCAATCGTCTGGTCGCCCTCCTCCCAGGCGCGTACCTGCTGGGCCCCCAGCACCACCGGGCTGTCCATAAAATAGGCCAGGTTGGGCGCAATGAAGGTGTTTTTGTCGGCACCGGGCCGCAGCTGGGTGGCCGCTTTCCAACTCACCGGGGCCTCAAAATGTACTTCTACGGAACGGGTTTCCAGCCCGAGCGCGTAGCAGAAGGTAGCCGGAATGTTGAGGTGGGCGTGCTGCTGGTCGATGCCGGCGTAAGTGCCGTCGCTGCGGTCGCCGTAAAGGGTGTAGCTGAACACCACCTTGCCGTCGGGGCCGGGCGTCACGTCCCAGCCGTAAGCGTCGGGGCGGGCGGTGGGCAACGGGCGGCCGTTGCCGTCGGTGGCCACCACGTAGTACACGTTTTTGATGAAGTCGTGCTCCGCGTAGCGCCCCGGCGAGCTGCGGGCCATGCGCACGCGCAAGGGCCCCGCCGGCAAGTCCCCAAACGTGGCCGTGACGCGCGCCTCGTGGTGCACGGCGTTGGGGAAGGCCACCGCGTAACGCACGGCCCCCCCCACCGGGGCCGCCACCGGGCCCGGTTTAGTCGGAACGCGGGCTGCCGGGACCGGGGCCGTCTTGGCCGAAATACGGGTTGTTTTGGCCGGGGCCTTGGCTGGAACCCGAACTGCCGGGCCGGCCGGAGCGGGACGGGGCCGCGGAGCTTTCGCCTGGGCCCGCAGTTCTGCGGGAACCAAGCCGACGCACAAAGCCAGGGCTAGCAAGCGCGTAAAATCTTTCATAGTATATAGCGGGGGTAAAAGAGAAGTTTTTGTATAAAAATTAGGTTAAAGCCGCGCAGCGAATCGCATGTCAATACTGAAATAAGCATTTTCCGCTGTTGAATCCCAAATGTAGGAAAATAATCCTGCCGGCCTATTCCAGCGTTTCGCCCGGCCCAGTGGGCCGGAACACAGTGCCTTCCACGGCCCCGCCGAAGAAAAAGGTCTGCCCGGCCGGGCGCAGCCCCAGCCCAGCCAGGGCCCCGTGCAGGTCGGGCAACCGCCGGATCCGCAGCGCCGCCACTGCCCCGAAGAAGCCGTACATGGCCCCCAGCAGTGCCCGCTGCCAGGCTCGCCGTGGCTGCCGGAAGTCGGCCAGCAGCCACGGGGCCGCCGGGTGCCGGGCCGCCGCGAGGCGGGCCAATGCGGGCCCCAGCGCCGGCAGTGGAAAGCAGTCGAGCACAAAAAATGTGACGAGCGTATCGAACTGCTCCGCTGGCCCCAGGCGCGCTTCGGTGCCAAGCCGGAACTCAACTTGCCCGGCCGCGTCGGGACCCATGCGGCGCAGGCGGGCGGCGGCCCGCGCCAGCATCGGGCCCGAGGCTTCGAGGTAGAGCACCGTGGCGCGGGGGCGGCGGCGCAACACCTCGCCCAGCACCCAGCCGGTGCCACCGCCCAAAACCAGCACGTGCGGGGCCCCAGCGGGCAGCCCAGCCAGGGCTGCCCGTTGTGCCCGCCGCAGGCTGCTGCCAAACACCAGCGCTGCCAGCGCGTCGTAGCACCACGCCACCCGGTCGAAATTGCCGCTGAGGCGCGCAACGGGCCCCGCGCTCGGTGCGGCAGGGGCCATATCGGAGGAATTGGTGCTCAAAGCGAAAAAATATGGGGGGGCTTCAACCAACTGAAAAACAACTTTCCCCGGCTGCTGCCGGCGGCCGCGGCCGAAAAAAACGGGCCGCAACTTGCGCCGCGCCGCGCCGGCTGCTTACCTTTGCATCACCAAACGGCAACCTCTTCTTCGGAGTTGGCCGCTTGGCTACCGCTGCGCTTGTGGCGAAATTGGTAGACGCGCTGTCTTCAGGCGGCAGTTCCGCAAGGTGTGGGAGTTCGAGTCTCCCCGAGCGCACGAGAAAAGGCCAATCCATACGGGTTGGCCTTTTTTGTTGCGCGGCGCGGTTTTTGGCGGAGCCGGGGCCCTGGTTTTGTTCGCATTTATTGTTTGTCCATGAACCGTTTACAAGCCCGCTGGACGGCCCTGGTCGGGATGCTCACCGCCGAAGCCGTGGCGGGCGCGGCGGTGTTCGTGCTGGCGTTTGCGCTGTTTTTTTACCTCACGCGGGTCGTATTCCGCCAACACTCGGCGGTGTTCGACGCGTGGGGCTTCGGGCAGATGGACCGCCTGCGGGCCGCCGCCCCCTGGCTGACGTGGTGGGTGTTCAAGCTCACATTTTTTGGGTCGGTGGCGTTTTTTGTGCCCGCCAGCCTATTAGTGCCCCTGCTGCTGAAGCGGCGGGGCCTCGGCCGCTACGCCGCCGAGCTGCTGCTGTCGATGGGCGGCGGTTTTGCGCTGAACGAGTTGCTGAAAACTTTTTTTCACCGTCCGCGCCCCGCTTCGGCCCTCATCTACCAGTACGGTCTCAGCTTTCCCAGCGGCCACGCCATGATGAGCGTGGCCTACTACGGCTGCTTGGCCTGGCTGGTGGTGCAGCACACCGGCCGCTGGGGCGTGTGGGCCGCGCTGGTAAGCTTCGCCGGGCTCGTGGGCCTGTCGCGGGTGTACCTGCACGTGCATTACCCGACCGACGTGCTGGCCGGGTTTGCCGCCGGAGCCGCGTGGCTGGTGCTGCTGCGCGCCGGCGTGCGGCTGTTTTGGAAAGAGGAAAATTTGAATTAAAAATTAAAAATGATGAATTAAAAATTGGTCACTTCGTAACTTTTTGCAAAGGGGAAGAACGGTCAATTTTTAATTCATCATTTTTAATTTTTAATTCAAATTTTCACTTGCACGCGCAGGGCCAGCAGGCCTTTCACGCCCTGCAATTCCTCCAATTCCAGCTCTTCCACGCCAAGCTCTAACAATCCCTTGTCCTGGAGGTAGTCGATGTACTCGCGGTACTCGGTGGCCTCGCGGGTTTGAGCATACACCAGGGCCAGGCGACCGGGCTGGGTAAGGCGCTCGCCGGTGCCAAGCACGGTGGCTTTGTCGATGCGCTTCTTGATGATTTCGTAGCGGATGTTGTAGGCCCCGTCCACGTCGAACTGCCGCTCGTCCTGCCGGAAGCGGATGCTCAGCGGCTGGCCGTGGATGTAGATGAGCTGCGTGGTTTCAAGCGGCACGGGCAGGGTGGGGGCCAGCGCGTGGGTGCGCCGCGTAATCTCCACCAGCGTTAGCAGCTGCCATAGGCGCAGGTTTTTGAGGAACACCAGGTCGAAGGGCCGGTCCTGCACCAGCGCCGCGCCCACGTAAATATCGAATTCTACGCCGTCGCTCTTGAAGCGCTGAAAGTAGTGCGGAAACATCTCCTGGGCCTTGGATTCCTCCTCGTCGAGGTAGGCCCCCACGGCGTCGTTGATGGCCGTTACGCTCTGCTCAAACGCCTGGCGGCGCTTGTAGAGGATGCCCAGCTTGGGGTCGATGTTGGCCCAATAGGCCGTGATGATAGGCCGTAGCGCGGGCGTGTGCTGGGCCAGGTACTCAAAGAGGGGCTCCACTTCCCGCCGCAGCGACTCGTAAATCGTCAGCTCATCGCCGCTGATGATGCCTTTGCGCAAGCGGCGCAGGTTCTTGTTAACGTAAAACTTTAGCTCGTCCAGGATGGGCAGTTGGCGGAAGTCCGACGCTTTTTTCAGCACCCGGTGGGCCAGGGTGAGGTGCTCGATGAGGTCGGCCTGAATGGCTTCGTTGCGGGCCGTGCTGCTGCCGCGAATGTCGCAGGAGCCGTGCAGTGGGTACACATCCTCGAACACGATGGCTTCCATCTCGGCCCCGCGCTGGCCCTCGTCCTGGCGGGCCAGCAGGTGGCGGGCCGCGTCCACGAAGCGCCACGCCATGGTGGGGTGAATGGGCGTGAACCACTCCTGCATCAGGGCCTGGATGCGGGCTTGCAGGTCTTCGGCGTTGCGCTTCACGGCCACTGCGAACAGCGGCACGAACTGCGCTACTTTCTCCAGGTCAAAGTCGTCGAGGTCGCCGGCGTTGGGCGAGCCCAGCTCCAGCAGACCCACGGTGTCGCCGCCGTAGGGCAGCAACACCAGGATGGCCGAGCGGATGCCCAGCTCCAGAATTTGCTCGCGTAAATCGGGTGGAATGTCGGCCCGCGCCACGTCGGACAGCACCAGCGGGCGGCGCTCGCGCAGCAGCCGGTCATAAATTTTCCGGAAGCCGCTGTCGGGCCGGTTGTGCTGCACCTGCTTGGTGAGGAAGCTGTGGTTGATTTTGCGGCCGAAGTCCACAAAAGCTTTTTTCTTCTCGTCGTAGGCCGCGATGCCGAGTTGCAAGGCCGGCCGCGCAAACAGCACCCGCAGCTTTTCCTGAATCTGTTCGAGCCGGTCGGAGGCTTGCAGCACATCGCGCTCCAGCAGGTCGTACTTCAGCTCCGAGAGGATTTCCTGGTCGGTCACATCCACGAGTTGGAGCACGTTAAAGCCTTCCAGCACAAAGTGTTCGGGCGGCAGCAGCTCGCGCCACACGGCCAGGTTGTGGCGCTGGTGCCCCAGCCGCTCGCACTGCTCCGGCGTGAGCACCGGCGGCTCGCCCACCACCCGCACCTGCACAAACGACGAGTCGATGCCCACCCCATAATGCCGGTAAAGGCCGATGTGGTAGTCGGGCACGGTGAAGATGATGGCCCCCGTGGCGGGCAGCTCCACTCCGTACACGCGGTGCAGGATGAGCTGGTAGGCCATGCGGGTCATGAACTCCTCCGTGCGGGCCAAGTCCAGGTTGAGAGGTTGCTTGATGACGCGCTCCTTGTTCAGCAGCACCTCGGCAAAGCGCGGCGTATGGTAGAAGCTCGTGCGCCGAAACGGCGGCGTGGCCCCACTGATGGAAGCACCCACCGCCGCCGTCGGAAACACGGCCAGCATAATCGTTTCCAAGAAATTGCACTCCCGGTCGAGCACAGCGGTGTCGGCCAAAGGGCCGCGCAGCTCGGGTGTGCGGGCCACCTGCCGGGCAATGGACCGGGCTAGCAGGGCCAGGCCGGGGTTGGGGTCGGCTTCGCGGGCGTGCCAATATGCCAGCAGCGGCTCCAAGCTCAGAGCCGTGGCAAACGGGAACCCCGTGGACCCCGGGGGCCCGGGGGCCGGCACGTCCGCGAGGGTGGCCGCCGCGGCGGCATCAAGGGCAGAAGTGGACATGGCAGCAGAGCGGGGTGAAAGCAGCGAGAGCGCCAGCCAAGCGAGCGGTGCGCAGCTTGAAAAACCGGCAGCCCGGGGCCGGCTATTTTGTGATGGGAATATAGACGGGTTGGTTGAGCTTGGGTTCGGTGCCGTCGACGGTTTGGATGGAGTTGGTCGTTAGGTTGCGCAGCTTGGCTATTTTGGAAATGTTGCGGTAGCAGGTGCAACATCCGTCGCCGTAAAACTCTCCCTGCAACACACTGTCTCTTAGCTCGTATCGTCGCGGGTTGTTGCGCAAGGGTTGCTCTGGTGCGTTTCGTACTTCAAGGCGGTATAAATACGTGTTGAGCTTCCGCGAGCCCGATTGCGCAAACGGCAAGTTATTGCTTATCGTAACGGTGTCGCGCCGCAACGCGGTGGCCCGGATGATGGTCACCAAATCAAAGCTTCCCGCTGCGTTGAGCGAATCGGCGTACAAAGTGTACGTTTTTTTCTGGGTTTTGAGGAGGGCCGGCTTTCCCTTGCTGTCCAGCTGCAACGCGAAGCGCTTCAATAGCACAGTGTCCAGTTCCCGTTCCGGCACGAAACCGCCCGTGCTGGTAACGAAATTAAAATACAACGCATCGGCCCGCTCGTCCTGGCAGTTGCACGCGCCGTTGGCGCAGCACCCGGCCAGCAGCAGGCTTGCCAGGCCCAAGGGCAGCAAAAAACGGAATAACCCAGCCATGGCCCAAAGATACGGCCGGCCTAGCGGCGGGCACGGCCGGCCGCGGTGGGCAGCGTGGGGTTGTCGACGGGGCCGTGGGCCAGCAATAGGGGCCGCAGGCGGACCGCAGCCGTGTCGAGCTGCGGGCGAATGCGGGCCAGCGCCGCGCGCAGGGCCAGCACGTCGGCCAGGCGGGGGGCGTTTTTCTGTGCGTAGCCGTAGTACATGGCCACCTGGGCGCGGCCGCGGCCGCTGCCGGTGTAGGTGCCCAGTAGCCGGCCCTGCGCGTCGGACACCTGCAACTCGGCCTTTACATCGGTCTGGTACGTTTCGAGGGGCAGGCCCAGAAAGGTGGGTGTGAGCAGCAGCGCCATCTGCACGGCCTGGAAGCCGCGCTGGAGGCGGCGCGTGGCGGCGTGCGTCACCACCAGGCGCGCGTAGCCGTAAGTGGCCGAGTCGGTGGGCTCGGCCACGTTGTGCTGCAGCTCGTCGGTGAGCAGGCGCAGCGGGTCTTCGGGCAGCAGGCCGTCGCTGGCCCCCAGCGGGCCGGGGTCGGCGGCCGCTTCCATGGCTGGCAGCCGCGCGTGCAGGGGAGCCGAAGGCGTGGCCGCCAGTGGAGCCTTAGCCGAACGGCAACCAACAAATTCCAAACCGGCAACTAACAATATAATCTGAATAAAGTACAGTTTTGTTTTCATGAATAAAGCTGTGAGAGAACGGGTAATGCAGGCAAATAAAAACGCTTAACAACGTTTGAACGTTTATAGAGGCAATATTATAACTAATTAGTTCACAAGTTAGTCTTTTGCGACCGCAAAGCCGCTATACCGTAAAAGTCAAATTTCGGACTAATGGCTGGTAGCCGCTACGGTCTGGGGCAGCGCGGCGGGGTCGGGGCCCTGGTAGTCGTCGATGAATTCGCCTTCCCAGCGGGCCACCACGGCGCTGGCCAAGCAATTGCCCAGCACGTTCACGGCGGTGCGGGCCATGTCCATCAGCGCGTCGATTCCCAAAATGATGAACACCGGCCAGGCCGGCAAGTTGAACGAAGGCAGCGTGGCCAGCAGAATCACGAGCGAAGCGCGGGGCACCCCGGCTACGCCCTTGCTGGTGAGCATCAGGGTGAACACCAATAGCATCTGGTCGCCGAACGACAACGGCACGCCCGCCGCCTGGGCCACGAACACGGCCGCCAGCGACAGGTACAGCGTGGTGCCGTCGAGGTTGAACGAGTAACCCGTGGGCATCACGAAGGCCACGATGCGGCGCGGCACCCCGATGCTTTCCATGGCCTCCATGGCGCGCGGCAGGGCCGCCTCGCTGCTCGTGGTGGCGAAGGCGATGCTCATCGGCTCGGCCACCGCCACCACGAAGCGCCGCAGCGGAATGCGCATGAGCAGCGCCACCGGCAGCAGTACCAACAGCACGAAGGCGACGAGGGCCCCGTAGAGCGTGAGCAGCAACTGCAACGCGTTGAGTAGGGGCCCGAAACCCAGCTTGGCCACCGTGTAGGCCAGGGCTCCGCCCACGCCCAGCGGCGCGAAAAACATCACCACGTTGGTGAACTTGAACATCACTTCCGACAAGCTCTCGCAGAAATCCAGCATCATGCGCCGGGGCCGCTCGGGCGTGAGGGCCAGGCCGATGGCGAAAATAATGGCGAACACTACCACTTGCAGCACCTGCCCTTCGGCCACCGATTTGGCAATGTTTTCGGGGAAGATGTGCAGGATGATGTCGGCCGCGGTTTGGTGTGGAACGGTGGCCAGCGCGTCGGCCTTGTCGGCAATGGCCACGTGCCGGATGCCGACCCCGGCCTTGGTGAAGTTGATGGCCGCCAGGCCGATGAACAGCGCGAACGTCGTCACGACCTCAAAATAAATCAGTGCCTTAAGGCCCATGCGGCCCACCTGTTTGAGGTTGGCGTGGCCCGCGATGCCCACCACCAGCGTGGCAAATACCAGCGGCGCGATAATGGTCTTCACCAACCGCAAAAAGGCATCGCTGAGCACTTTTAAGTTGAGGGCGAAAGCGGGGGCGTCGTGCCCGATTTCGATGCCCACCAGCATGCTCAGCATAATCCAGAGGGTGAGGGCGCGGCGCGGCGTGACGACCAGCGCCAGGGCCCCCAGCGCGGCCCAGCGGGCCACGACCGATAAGGTATCAAGTAGTATTCCTGGGCGGTCGTTTACAGCTTCATTAGTCGCTCCTAGTAAGTTAGAAGACTGATCCTGATGAATAGCAAAGTAGGTAAGCAAAATGGCCAGTAGCAGCAAGGCCAGGGCAAGCACGGTAACGCGTGAAAGCTTCATGGGCAACGGGGTGGTAAATGTGGCCCGGGTGAAGAAAACGCGGGCCAGGCAAAGGTAAGGGCCGGGGCCCCCGCCCGTGGTTGTGGCCCCGGCGGCCCCCGTCAGGGGCCAGGTGCCATTTTTCCTGCATCTTCGGGCCCCCGCGCCTTTACCCTGCCATGCCCGCCTGGACCCTTACCGCCCTCGACCTGCCGCTGCGCTTCGTCTGGAAAATCTCCCGTAACGCCTCCGTCGCCAAAACCAACCTCGTGGTGCAAGTGGCCGGGGCCGGCCATACCGGCCGGGGCGAAGCCGCGCCCAACGTGCGCTACGCCGAGTCGCCGGCGCTGCTGGAAGCGCAGTTTGGGGCCCTGCAAGCCGCCGGCCTGGGTGGCGTCGAAACCCTGGAAGACTTGGACGCCCTGCAAGCAGCCCACCCGGTGGCTCACGCCCTGGGCTTTGCCCTGGAGGCCGCGCTGGTGCAGTGGCTGGCCGCCCGCGCCGGGCAGCCGGTGTGGCAGTGGCTGGGCGTGTCGCCGCCAGCCGAGGCTGTGCCCACGGCGTTTACGTTGCCCATCATGCCGCCTGGCGAAGTGGCTGGGTTTATGGTGGCGCAGCGGGCCAGCCGGTTCAACTTACTGAAGGTGAAGGTAGACGCCGCCGGGGGCCTGGACTTGCTGCGCGAGGTGGCGCGAGTGCTGCCCGGCCACGCCCTGCTCGTGGACGGCAACGAGGCCTGGGCCGACGCCGACGGCCTGCTGCAATTTTTGGAGCAGGCCCGCGCCGTGCCCGGCCTGCGCATGGCCCTGTTGGAACAGCCCTTGTCCGCCACCTGCACCGCCGACTACTGCTACCTGCGCCCCCGGGCCGGCGTGCCGCTCATGGCCGACGAATCGGTGACCGACGCGGCCGATTTTGACGACATCGCCCAGCAGTTCCACGGTGTAAACGTGAAGCTGATGAAAGCCGGAGGCTTCCGGCGCGGCATCGAACTGCTGCGCCGCACCCGCGCCCACGGCCTGCACCCCATGCTAGGCTGCATGGTCGAAACTAGCCTAGGCATTGCCGCTGCCTTGCAAATCAGTGCCTTAGCCAACGTTCACGACCTCGACGGCATCCTCATTATTAAAGACGAGCCGTTTGGGCTGGTGCGCGAAGAAAACGGGGCCCTGATGCTCGCTTAGCGCGGTTTTCGGAATAGGGGCCCTACTTGCCGGTCTGCAACTGTGCTTCCAGCGCCGCGAGGTCGGCGTCAATTTGGTGGGTGTCGGGCAAAGCAACCTGGCCCTGGCTTAGCAGAGCGATTTTGCTGTTGAGCAAATCCACCTTGCGCTCAGTTAGTTGCAGGCGCAACTGGAGGGCGTCGAGTTGGATTTTGGCCCCGCCGGGGGCCGGCAGGGTGTAGGTGCTGAACGATGTACCGGCAGGCACAGAATTGTCGTTGCGAGCCGCTGCGGCGCTACGTGGGGTGGCAAATACAACACCCCCGTCGGGGCGTACAAAGTCGCCCTCGGCCAGCGTCGTCATTTTGCCGCCCGGAAACTCCACAATGCCGCTTTTGTAGTTGATTTTGGTGCCGTCGGCCAGGCGCACGTTCTGGGAAAGGGGCGTGGTTTTGGGGCCATCGCGCCGCACCACCGCGCCATTTTGGAACACAAATTGCGTTTGGGCCGTGGTTTTGACCGGATAGCCGCCCTGCTGTGCAGCGGCGATGCGCGGCGCGGCGGCCAGCGCACCCGCGATACCCAGGACATAAAGAAAGCGTTTCATAGTGGACAAGCAATAAGTGAAAACGATGGCAATACGGCTGCCGCATGGGTTTGATGGCCGTGGCAACAATAATAATTAGCCGAAGCCTAGGAACAATGTTGCAACATTAAATGTACCTACATATATTTGTACCCTCAACCGCGTTGTTTCCATGCGCATCGAAGACGAAATCAAACAACTTGCATTTTCAGATGACTACCAAAAGGCCTTCATCAACCTGAGCTATACAGCTGGGTGGCTGGAGGTGCGGCAGGCGGAGGCATTTAAGCCGTTTGGCCTTACGCTGCCGCAGTTCAACATTTTGCGCATCCTGCGCGGCCAGCACCCGCGGCCGGCCACCGTGGCCCTGCTCATCGACCGGATGCTGGACAAAACCAGTAACGCTTCCCGCATCGTGGACCGGCTGGTGGAAAAGCAACTCGTGACCCGCAACGTGTGCCCGGCCAACCGCCGTGCTGTTGACATTCGCATTACCGACGATGGCCTGGCGCTGCTGGGTCGCATCGATGCCGGCAATGCCCTGAATCCGGAGCGCCTGGGCCTGGGCGATTTTTCGGCCGACGAGCTACGCCAGCTCAACGACTTGCTCGACAAGATGCGGTCGGGCAGCTAGCTAATTACTTTTTTGGCCTCTGCTCTTCGGGGCCCGTTTCCAACTATTCCCCATTATTTTTTACCTTTTTTCACTGATGAAAAAAATTCTGTTTCCCGCCCTGCTGGCTCTGGCTACGCTGAGCGCTGCCCCGGTTGCCTACGCCCAAACGACGGCCGTTGCCGGTGCCACCACTTATAAACTCCAACCCCAGTTGAGCACCCTGGGCTGGGAAGGCAAAGCCGTGACTCACGGCCACAACGGCACTATCCAGTTCACGAGCGGCGACCTGCTGGTGAAAAATAACATGGTGGTGGGCGGCACAACCATTGTAGACATGAAAACCATTAAGGCCACCGACATTACGGATGCCGAGAACCACGCCAAGTTCGTGGGCCACATGAGCAGCGATGATTTTTTTGGCGCGGAAAAAAACCCCACTTCCACATTTAAAATCGTGAGCGTAACCCCCATCAAAGGGGCCGCTGCTACTGCCAACAACGCCACCATCGTGGGCGACATGACCATCAAGGGCGTCACCAACCGCATCACCTTCCCCGCCAAAGTAGGCGTGAAGGGCGGCGTGGCCGCTGCCACCGGCAAAGTGACTATCGACCGCACCAAGTTCGGCTTGAAGTATGGCTCGAAGTCGTTCTTCGACAGCATCGGCGACAAAGCCATCTACGATGAGTTTACGCTCGATTTCAATGTATTAGCCAAGCAATAAGCGTGTCTGGTACTCGATGCACGAAAAGCCCCGCCAATGATTTGGCGGGGCTTTTCGTGTTCTATGGCGCGTCCAGCAATTAGGTTAACAGCTTTCGAAAGCTGTCACGAAAAACGAATCTGAGTTGTGGGGGCCCTCACCGCTAGGTCGCTCTTTGGCCCGCTCTGCTGCTGCCCTGAGCAACGAAAGGGCCCCGGCTTTTCAGCTTGCAGCGTACCGCACGCACATATAATTTGCAGATGTAGAGGCGCGTGGCGTTCGGCGCGGGTAGAACAATTTGTGAGCTTAATAATTTGCGGGCTTATACAACCACCAAGCTGCCGCGTAGCATGTGCATACCGCAGGTAAACTCAAACCGCCCGGTCTGCTCAGGCAAGAACTCGACGGCCGTGGTCTGGAACGCCGGCAGTTCGCGGTGGATGCTGAAGTCGGGCATCAGCAATTCTGCTGAGCAGCTATTTTCTTCGTCGCGGTAAAAGTTAAGCTGTACGGGCTGGCCTTTTTTTACTTCAATCACGTCGGGCGAATAGCCCCCTTTCACCGTAATGCTAATCTGTTGAACGCCCGTGGGCGAGGAAACCGCCGTAGCGAATTGGTGCGGGGCCAAGAAGAAAAACCACCCAACGAAGGCGATGAGGCCGGTGCCGGTGAGGGTCACGATTAATTGGGTTGTGTCCATGTATTTGATTGAAAATGAAGAATTAAAATTTAAAACGAGGATGCTAAAAGCGGAAAAGAGGAGTTTTTGAACCCTGTTTTTTTAACGCTTCACTTTTAATTTTTAATTGAAAACCCTCTCAGGCGCAGCGAGTTGGTGAGCACCGACACCGAGCTGAGGGCCATGGCCCCGGCGGCCAGCATGGGCGAGAGCAGCCAGCCCGTGAAGGGGTAGAGCAGCCCGGCCGCAATCGGAATGCCCAGCACGTTGTAGATAAAGGCAAAAAATAGGTTCTGCTTGATGGTGCGCATGGTTTGGCGCGAGAGGGCGAGGGCCGTGACGGCTCCGTGCAGGTCGGCCCGCATCAGGGTGATGGGCGCGGCTTCCACCGCCACGTCAGTGCCGGTGGCCATCGCCATCCCCACGTCGGCGCGGGCCAGGGCGGGCGCGTCGTTGATGCCGTCGCCCACCATGGCCACGACGCGGCCCTCGGCTTGCAGTTGCTGCACCTTGCCGGCCTTTTCGGCGGGCAGCACCTCGGCAAAGTAGCGCGTGATGCCCACCTGCCGGGCCACTTCGGCGGCGGTTTGGGGGTTGTCGCCGGTTACCATTATTACTTCCAAGCCTTGGCGCTGCAACTCCTTGATGGCGGCGGCGGAGGTGCCGCGAACGGTGTCGGCCACGCCGATAACGGCGGCGGGCTGCCCGTTGAGCGCCACGTAGAGCACGGTTTTGGCCTGGGCCAGCAGTCCGGCGGCGGCCTGGTCCAGGGCCGGAGTAATGGGCACGCCGGCTTCGCGCAGCAGGCGCAGGTTGCCGATGAGCACGGTTTTTCCGCCCACGGTGGCCGCCGCGCCTTGGCCTTCGATGGCCCGGAAATCGGCGGTGGCCAAGGGGGCTGGGGCGCTGGCCGGGGCCCGGCGGGCGGGGTCCTCGGCGTAGCGCACCACGGCGGCGGCCAGCGGGTGCTCGCTCCGGCGCTCCACAGCAGCCAGCACTGGCAGCAACTCGGCCGCCTGGTAGCCGGGCAGCAGCAGCAAGTCGGTTACGGCCGGCTCGCCCCTGGTGATGGTGCCGGTTTTGTCGAGCAGTACCGTATTCACTTGGTGCGCTTTTTCCAGGGCCTCCGCGTTGCGAATCAAGACGCCGTATTCGGCCCCTTTGCCGGTGCCCACCATGATGGCCGTGGGCGTGGCCAGCCCCAGCGCGCAAGGGCAGGCGATGATGAGCACGGCCACAAAATTGACCAGGGCCAGCGGCAAACGGGTGGCGTCGGGGGCGAAATCGAACCACAGCACGAACGTAGCCAAGGCGATAATGACCACCGTGGGCACGAACACGGCGCTCACCTTATCGGCCAGCCGCTGGATGGGGGCCCGGCTGCCCTGGGCTTCGCTCACCAGCTTCACAATCCGGGCCAGCACGGTTTCGGCCCCTACTTGCGTGACCCGGAAGCGGAAAGAGCCGGTCTTGTTGAGCGTGGCCCCGAACACCGGGTCGCCGACTTTTTTCTCCACGGGCAGGCTCTCGCCGGTGAGCATGGCTTCGTCCACGGCCGACTGGCCTTCTTGAATGATGCCATCGGTGGCCACTTTCTCGCCGGGGCGCACCACCACTACGTCGCCGAGCTGCACTTGCCCGATGGGCACGTCTACTTCCTGGGAGCCGCGCACCACGCGGGCGGTGCGGGCCTGCAAGTTCAGCAGGGCCTTGAGGGCGGCGGAGGTGCGCCCCTTGGCCCGCGCTTCGAGCACTTTGCCCAGCAAAATCAGGGCAATGATGGTGGCCGTGGTGTCGTAGTACACCTGGGGAGCGATGCCCTGGCTGGCCAGCATTCCGGGGACCAGGGTGGCCGCTAGGCTGAACAAAAAGGCTGCGCCCGTGCCCACGGCAATCAGCGTGTCCATGCTGGCGGTGCGGTGCCGCAGCCCGTTCCACGCCGCCACGTAAAACTCGCGCCCGCAGTAAAAGATGACCGGTAGAGTCAAGGCCAATTGCCCGTAATTCAGCAGTGGCGTGCCCACGCGCTGCATCAGCGCGGGCCAGAGCATCGCCATGCTCAGCGGCATCACGACGGCAGCCAGTGCCACAGCCACCCAAAAGCGGCGGCGCAGCTGAGCGTAAGCAGCGGCTTTGCGGGCGGCCAGCTCGTCGTCGGTAGCCAGGGGGCTGGGGGCCGCCGTGGCGTTGGCGGTGGTTTCGGCCACGCCGTAGCCGGCCTGCTCCACGGCGGCTTTGAGGCCGGCGCGGTCAACCTGGCCGGGCACAAAATCGACGGTGGCCCTTTCGGTGGCCAGGTTCACCACGGCCCGCTGCACGCCGGGCGTGCGGCTCAGGGCCCGCTCCACAAAATTGGAGCAAGAGGCGCAAGTCATGCCTTCGATGTCGAGCGTGGCCGTTGCCGTGGCGGCGGGGCCGGCGGTCCGGGCAATGGGTTCCGGGGCGGTGGGGGAGGATTGCATAAGGCACCGGCTTGGAAACCGGAGTAGGTGCGGCTATTCAACAGCAAAAGAACCCGGCCGGTGCAATGCTTTAGGTGCGCAATTCCCGCGCAGAGTTATAAAATTCGCGCCCGGCCCGCGCCCGGCCCGCGCCCGGCCCGCGCCCGGCCCGCGCCCGGCCCGCGCCCGATAACGGCTTGTACATAGTTCGGTGGCAAATTGCCGTAGGGTACACCAGGGCCCTGCTCGCCTCCGGTGCCCGTTCTTTCTTAATTTTCAATCTCTTTCAAGCCCATGGACAACCCCATCACCCCGGTTACGACCGTGGATTTCACGCAAGGCCAGAGCCTATCGGTCGTCGGCGATACCTACCGCATCCTCACCACCGGCGACGAAACCGGCGGGGCCTTCGCGGTCATCGACATGCTCATTCCGCCCGGTGGCGGGCCGGGGCCGCACGCGCACGCCGGCTTTCAGGAGTCGTTTTATGTGCTGGAAGGCGAAGTCGTGGTGAAAACCAAGGCCCAGACCTACACGGCCAAGAAAGGCGCGTTTGTGCGCATTCCCCTGGGCGGGGTAGTGCACGACTTCAAAAATATGAGCACGGCCCCGGCCCATTTGCTCTGCCTGGTGGTGCCGTCGGGCCTGGAGAAAATGTTTCAGGAAATCGGCAAGCCCGTGGCGGCCGGGGCTTTTTTGCCCGTCCCGCCCATGGGCCCGGACGACCAGAAAAAGCTGGCCGCCATCGCCGAAAAATACGGCCAGCAGGTATTCCCACCCGACTACCTCGATTAAAGCGGCCTGCCGCCACCCCGTCCGGGTTCGCACGGGCTGGTAGCGCGATTTTGCTTCACTTTAATGCATGAAACAATATATAATTATGAATTTTTTAATTTAAATAATCAGCAAGAAGTTGCGGCAGGCCAGATTTCGGGGCGATGTGGCCAACGTGGTTGTAAGTGCCGGTTTCTACTTGGCAGCGGAGACGTCTTACGCCCGCCCCACGCCACGGGGGCCGGTGCGGGTGGCGGCCAACGCCGTTCCGCTTTGCATCGGTGATTCGCTGCGGGTCTTGGGGCGGGGCCGATTGGCCTGGCCGGGGTTGTTACGCCCCTAACGGCAAATTTGCCCGACCCATCGACTGCTGCTGCGGTGCCGTATCCGGCCGCCTGGGGTGGCCGCCCGGCCCCTTCGTTGCGGTAATGCTGTGCCCCCTGCACCCACGGGCCCCCGTTGTTGTGGCGGCTGAGCCGGCTGGCTTTTCTGGCTTTTGCCGCCGCATCGTTTCATGCTGCTTCGCCCGTGTGCTACGCTACTCAACGTGTGCTACGCTACTCAATGGGCGGAGCGCACGGGTCCAACGTGCACTTTAAAACACTGAACACCCGGG
The DNA here is from genome assembly GCA_964242665.1 of uncultured Hymenobacter sp. Lineage (GTDB taxonomy): Bacteria > Bacteroidota > Bacteroidia > Cytophagales > Hymenobacteraceae > Hymenobacter. The sequence continues at coordinate 3,340 of CAXTBA010000040.1, read as the reverse complement.
CCCCACCACCATCTTCGCTGAGTCTCCTAACCGGCACGGCGAAAGCGTCTACTACGTGGCCTACGACTGCCACGGCATTCCGTTGGAAGAGTAAAAGGCAGAATTTGTCCGCCGGGGCTTTCCGCTGGTGCAGTCCGGGAACTGGATAGGCACGAGCCACTTCGCCTTTTTTGCAACCGAGCCCGCGACGACGTCCGGTCGGCCGGGAAACCTGCGTTTTCCCGGCCGACCGGACGTGCCCGGAGCCGGACGAGTGGTACCCTCCTCGAACATAACGGTGAGCATTAAGTTGAGCAGTGACTAATATATGCAGCGTTTTAAAAATAAGGTTTGCCTGGTGACGGGGGCCACCTCGGGCATTGGCCGCGCCGTGGCCGTGCAACTGGGTCGGGAAGGCGGCTGCGTGGCCCTGCTGGACCGCGATACCACCCACGGCCGCGACGTGGTGCGGGAAATTCAGGCAGCGGGCGGCGAAGCCTTGCTCATCCGGGCCGACGTGGGGCGGGACGCGGCGCTGCAAGCCGCCGTGCGCAAAATCCTGGCCGCTTGGGGCCGCATCGACGTGCTGGTGAGCAATGCGGCCCTGATGACGTTCGAGCCGCTGCTCCAGCTCGACCCCAAGCAGTGGGACCACGTGATGAACGTGAACGTGCGGGCCCTGTTCCGGCTCACGCAGCTGTGCCTGCCGCACATGCAGCACGGGGCCATCGTGGCCATCAGCTCGGTACACGCCCACGAAACTTCTCCCAACGTGGTGCCCTACGCCGCCAGCAAGGGAGCCGTCGAGGCGTTTGTACGAGGCGTGAGCCAGGAAATTCCGCACACCCAGGCCCGCATCAACGCCGTGGCCCCCGGGGCCGTCGACACGCCCATGCTGTGGAGCAACCCCAACATCAGGAGCGGCCAGGAGAAAATTACCGGCCAGGTCGGCACCCCCGACGAGCTGGCCGCTGCCATCTGCTTCCTGGCCTCGGCCGAAGCCAGCTTCATCAACGGCACCACCCTGGTCGTGGACGGCGGCCGGCTGGCGGCCCTGTGAAACGGTTGAGCCGCCGCAAATAACCGCAAAATTCCAGACTAGCTCCCCCAAAATGTTGGGCAGCCGCGCCGCCTGGAAAGCATTGACGGCCCCGATAAGCTCACAAGATTAAGCGGGCAGCACCAGCTCGCGCGGTAACTCAAAGGTCAGGTTTGCGCTTTTCTTGCGGCGGTGCAAATCGCTCAATGCCTCGTCTAGGTCAGGCTTGTACTCCACCCATAGGTCTTCGTGCAAATGCTTCAAAACTAGGCCGGGCAGCCGCGCCGCCAGGCGCGCCACGGCCTTGTAAAAGCCGTCGTACACGCTGTCGAACTGCCCCGAGTAGTGGTCGAGGCAAAGGCGCAGGGTGTAGGCCAGCAGGTCGATTTCGAGCTGCTTGTTTTTGGTGATGCGGCGGGCGCGGGCGGCTTCCTGCACGCTGGCGCGCAGGGCCTTCACCAGGCTGCGGTTGAGCAAGCGCCCGCTCACGGCCAGGTTGAACAGCGCGTGGATGCGGTCGGCCGATTCCTCCTGAATCTGGGCCAGCGTCACGTCGGCCAGCAGCTCGAAGCGGAAGGTTTCGTACAGTTCGGCGTCGCGGCGCGCGGCGCGCAGCAGTAGGGCCTCCTTTTCGCTTTCACCGAGGCGTTTGAGGGCTTTTTTGAATTCAGCGGAGGGAACAGGCATTTAATCAGCTAGCAGTTGTCGGTTAATGGTTGGCGGCCATCGTCGGGGCCCCCGCAATGGTTTTGGGAAGCGGCGGTGTACACCGGCGGCCGGCCGCGGGCGAAGAAAAAGCGGCGGGCCCCGGAAAATTACGCCGGGGCCGCCTCATTGCCTGCCAATATGGCCGCCGCCCGAAACGATTTATTGGCGGCGGGGGTTTATAAATGCCGCCAACCCCGGCTCGCCGCGTAAATTTGCCCCATGACGACCCGCCCCCAAATTGAGTTCGACGAGGACGTACTGCTGCTCGAAGAAACCGTCGAGCCGCGCAGCCTTGTGGTGTACAACGACGAAGTGAACACCTTCGCCCACGTCATCAAAACCCTGATCGACGTGTGCCAGCACCAGCCCGAGCAAGCCGAGCAGTGCACGCTGCTCATCCACTACAAAGGCAAGTGCAACGTCAAAAACGGCACCTACGAAGAGTTGGAGCCCCTGTGCACGGCCATCCACGACCGGGGCATTTCGGCGGATATCTCTTGATTGAGCTGTTAGCTTATGGCTGTTAGCGGTTGGCTTTCTGTTCCTCAGCGAACGGGCCCGACCGAAGAAGCTAACCGCTAACAGCCATAAGCTAACAGCTACAACTAAATGGATTTCCCTTCCAAACTGATTGAAAACGCCGTGGGCGAGCTGTCGCGCTTGCCCGGCATCGGCAAAAAAACGGCCCTGCGGCTGGCCCTGCACTTGCTCAAGGCCGACACCGACACCACGGCCTCGCTGGCCGAAGCGCTGGCCAAAATGCGCTTCGAAATTACCTATTGCCGCACCTGCCACAGCATTTCCGACGCGGCGGAGTGCGGCATTTGCGCCAACAAGCTGCGCGACCACGCCCAGGTGTGCGTGGTGGCCGACGTGCGCGACGTCATCGCCATCGAAAACACCGGCCAGTACCGGGGCGTGTACCACGTGCTGGGCGGCGTCATCTCGCCCATCGAAGGCGTGGGGCCCAACGACTTGCACATCGACTCGCTAGTAGAGCGTGCGGCAGTGGCCGGCTCGGAGGTGCGTGAAATCATCCTGGCCATCAGCCCCACGATGGAGGGCGATACCACGGCCTTCTACCTCTCGCGCCGCCTGCGCGACCTGCCCAACGTCCACATCAGCACCATTGCCCGCGGCATTCCGATGGGCGGCGAGTTGGAATACGCCGACGAAATAACCCTGGGCCGCAGCATCGTCGACCGCCAGCGGCAGGTGGGTTTTTAGCTATTGGCTTGTCGCTGATAGCTGGCTAGCTTTGTTGGCCTGTTGCGACTAAAGTTAAATGCTGGCTGAACAAAGCCGACAGCCAACAGCTAACAGCTCAACAGTGAAACTCTCCGTTATCATCGTCAGCTACAACGTCAGCTACTTTCTGGAGCAGGCGCTGCTGTCGGTGCGGCGGGCGGCGGAAAAGCTGGAAGGCCCCGTGGAAGTGTTCGTGGTCGACAACAATTCGGCCGACAACTCCGTGGCGATGGTGCGGGCGCGCTTCCCCGAGGTGGTGCTCATCGCCAACCCCGACAACCCGGGCTTCAGCCGTGCCAACAACCAAGCCCTGCGCCGCGCCACCGGCCAGTACCAGCTCCTGCTCAACCCCGACACGGTGGTGGA
>CAXTBA010000039.1:0-32270 GCA_964242665.1 uncultured Hymenobacter sp. | reverse complement strand
TAACAACATCCGGTAGGGACTTGGCCACACCAAACCGAGTTCTGCAACAGCCACGCCTGGTACTGGTCCAGAAACCCAGGGTCACCTAAAACAACGTTAAGCGGATTATTTTATGGATCTTCTGTAAATCAATAGTTCATTACCGCTGTTGGTCAGATTTTTAGCATAGCCAGCAAGGGGCAGTGGCTGTTGTAGAGTTCAGCGTAACGCGCTCCGAGGCAGATTTTACGAGTCAAAACGAGCTAAAAAGTTAGCAAGCGTGCCTTTTACACGCGTTTAGTGGTTGATTTACCCTGGTTCTGAACGGCCTGGAGAGTGCTGCAACAGCGACGGCACCTTCCGGGGTCCCGCTAAATTTACAGGGCGACGTTTCACTGCCTAATCTCCCCCGCATTCGCCGCTACTGGTTCTCAGGCTCCGGGGGCTGGAGTTGGATGTAGCGCTCCTGCCGCTGGCGGTAGAGCTGCCGCGGCGTGGCCCCGGTGTGCTTCTTCACGTCGCGAATGCCGTGGGACTGGTCGCAGTACGGGCCCGCCGCATAGAAGTTGGTGGGCTGCAGCTGCTGAATGGCCGCGTAGCTGCGCAGCACGTCGGCGTAGGTCTTGAGCGACACGCCGAAGCGCGCCTGAAAATACCGGTTCACGTGCCGCGCCGACCAGCCCGTCACCGCTGCCAGCTCTGGCACCGTGCGCGGGCCCGCGGGCGCGTCGAGCGCCGCAAACAAGTCCCGCACGGGTGGCACCACTGCCCGGCCCGCGGCCCACTGCGCCACGCGCTGGGCCAGGTCGGGCAGGTCGGGCGCGGCCAGCAGCTCGGGGCCCAGGCCCGCCGTGAGGGGGAGGGGGCAGGTGCCGTTCAGCGGCAAGGGGCCGGCCACCAGCCACTCGGCCGCCGCCAGCTTGAAGCGCACGCCTAACACGGTGGCGTGGGGCGGCAGGGTCATGGCGAACTCGTGCGTGCGCAGGCCGCACAGAAACAGCTCGGGCGCCTGGCCGGGCTGGCGCCGCAGCAGCAGCTTGCAGCAGCCGTCAGGTAAGACCGTGTAGGAGCAGGGTGCCGGCGTCGGGTTGTGCAGCTGCCAGTAGCCCTGCACCAGCTCGGCCTCGGCGGGGCCGGCCGGCAGCAGCAGGTAGTGCAGGTGTAAAAAAGCTTTGCGAACCATTGAGCAAGATAACCACCCAGCCGGTGTTTACCAATCCCGGGCGCCACCTGGCACCGTCGGAAAGGCAGGGCCGCGCGCAATTTTCGCGGCCATGTCCGATTTGTCCAAGTTAAGCCGCCGGGGCCTTGGGACCTTTGCTTTATCCTCCGTTCAACCCCGGCCGAGCACCTGCTACTCGCTAGGAGTTGCGCGGCCCTACCGCTAACCTTTTTGCCTCCATGACCACCCACACTATTTCGCTGGGCGCGGGCACGCTGCCCCTCACTTATTCGGAACAGGGCCGCGGCCGCTCCTACCTGCTGTAAGCAACAATTATCGGCTGCGGTTAGCCGGCGCCGGGAGAGGCGGTGACCGTTGACGTTGACGCAACCACCGCTTTCTCACCCAATCCGAGTTAGTCCGGCTAAGCGGCGGCTTCTCCTCATTTGTTTAACACGACTGACGCAACCAATTGATCTATAAGGCTCTTACTGCCGTTGCCTTTCCCTTTACACGTTATTATTTTCGTATGGAAACCACATCTGCCCCGGCCGATCAAAGAGTAGCGGCCGACCCCGGCCTCCCCGTTTACGCCCCCTACGTACTCACCCGCGAGACGGCCCCGGCCTTCTGGCTGGTTGGCACGCTCTGGCTGGTCCCGGCCAGCGGCCGGCAAACCAACAACCGCTTCGCCCTGCTGGAGCAGGCCATGGCCGGTGGGCTGGGGCCGCCCACCCACCGCCACCCGGCAGCCTACGAGGGCTTTTACATCTTGGAAGGCACCTGCACCTTTAACGCCCAGGGCCAGTCGGTGCCGGCGGGACCCGGCACGTTCGTGTCCATCCCCAAAGGATTGCCCCACAGTTTTTCGGTGGACGGCCCCGAGGCGCGGGCGCTCAATTTTTACCTGCCCGCCGGCTTCGAGTTGGTCGCGATGAGCCTGGCCCAGCCCGCGCTGGAACGCCGCCGGCCCACCCTGCCCGAAAGTGCCCCGACCCACAGCCGCGAGCAAATTCAGATTTTGTCCGACCTCTACGGGCAGCAGGCCGTTACGGCCCTGCCGTTTGCCCTGCCGCCAACCCCGGACCTGCTGGCGACGCAGCCGGCCGACGTGGGCCGGGGCAAGCTCGTTTTTGCCACTGCTGGCCAGGTGCCCGCCGTGCGCCGGTTCGGGCTGGAGTGGCGGGTGCTGGCGGCCACCGCCGACACCTTGGGCACTTACGACCTGTTGGAGGTAACGGCCCCGGCCGGCACGGGGATGCCCAGGTACGCAGCGGGTCAGGACGAGGTGCTGTACGTCCTGGCCGGTACCCTGACGCTTACCGTGTTCGGGCAGCCCGAACGGCAGCTGGCGGCCGGGGCGTTGGCGTACCTGCCGGCGGGCAGCGCCGTTGCGTGGCAGGCCCAAGGGAGCGAAGCGCGCTTGCTCGTCTTCCATCTGCCGGGCGGTTTCGACCGGGCGCTTGCGGCGGCCGGGGACGATAGCCAGGCCGTTGCGGAGCTGGAAAAGCTAGGCACCCGTTTTCTTCCATCACCCGTAGTACCCCAGCCATGAGCACGCAGAAGGTCACCTTGCTAGCGGAAACAGTGCCCTTGACCTACAGCGACGAGGGCCACGGGCGGCCCTACCTCCTCCTGCATGGCGGGGCCGGCCCCGGCTCGATGGCGGGCCTGGCGGCGGGCCTGGCGCCGACTGGCCACGTGCTGCTGCCTACCCATCCCGGCTTCGACGGGCTGCCCCGCCCCGAGTGGCTGAGCAGCGTCGCCGACTTGGCCACCCTCTACCTGCTGCTGCTCGAGCGGCTCGACTTGCAGAACGTGGTCGTTATCGGCAACTCGGTCGGCGGCTGGCTCGCCCTGGAGCTGGGGCTGCGCGCCTCTCCCCGCCTGGCCGCCGTGGTCTTGCTCGACGCGGTGGGCCTGGAACCCACCGCCGCGACCGGCCCCATTCTCGACCCGATGACTATCGCCCCGGCCGAGCGCGGCGGCACTTCCTGGTACGACCCTGCCCGCTACAGCCTGGCCCCTACTACCCCCGAAGCAGTCGCCCGGATGGGCGCAAACCAGCAGGTGATGCGCGTGTATGCCGGCGAACCGTATATGTACAGCCCCACCCTGCGGGACCGCCTGCCGCAGCTCAAACTGCCAACCCTGGTGCTGTGGGGAGCGAGCGACCGCATCGTGCAGCCCGCCTACGGGCAGCAGCTGGCGGAGCTAGTTCCCGGCGCTCGCTTCGAGCTGGTGCCGCAGGCCGGGCACTTTCCGCAAGTGGAGCAACTGCCCGAGGTTTTGACGCACCTGCAGCACTTCCTGGCCTAGCTGCCAGGTGCCGGTTGAGGCGGGCTTACGTGCGGTAAGCCCGCCTCAGCAAGCCATATTCAACCACCCATTTCTTAACTTACTTTTCCTATGCGCATTGCCATCACCGGGGCTACCGGTAAACTGGGTCGCCTGGTCATCGAGCACCTGAAGAAAACCGAGGCCGCTTCGTCGCTCGTGGCCCTGGTCCGCGACCCGGCCAAGGCGGCCGACCTGGGCGTCGAAGCCCGTCCCTTCGACTACAGCCAGCCCGACGGGTTGGTGCCCGCGCTGGCCGGCATCGACACGCTGCTGCTGATTTCGTCCAGCGAAGTCGGCCAGCGCCGCCCGCAGCACCGCCACGTCGTCGCCGCCGCCCGGCAGGCCGGCGTCAAGCACCTCCTCTACACCAGCATCTTGCACGCCGATACGTCGGCCATAAGCCTGGCCGAGGAGCACCGGGACACGGAAGCCGCCCTACAAGCGGCCGGCATCCCCTTCACCCTGCTGCGCAACGGCTGGTACACCGAGAACTACACGGCGGCCGCGAAAGGCGCCCTGGCCCGCGGGGCCTTGCGCGGCAGCGCCCGCGACGGGCGCCTCTCGCTGGCTACCCGCGCCGACTACGCTGCCGCGGCCGCGGCCGCCGTGCTGGCTAGCCCCAGTTCCGAAGGCAAAACCTACGAGCTGGCCGGCGACGAGGCCCCCACCCTCACCGACCTGGCCGCCGAGATTTCGCGGCAGAGCGGCCAGGCGATTCCCTACCAGAACCTGCCCGCGGCCGACTACGCCGCCGCGCTCCTCCGGGCGGGCCTGCCGGAGGGTTTGGCCCACAACCTGGCTAGCTGGGACGAGGCCGCCGCCACGGGGGCCCTGTTCGACGACGGCCACCAGCTGTCGCGGCTGATTGGCCGCCCCACTACGCCCCTGGCCGACGTCGTCGCGGCTGCCCTGCGGCCGGCGTAGGCGGGCCCCACCCTTCTTTCTGATAACGGACGTTACGCGGTGCTTGCCCTCCGCGTAACGTCCGTTTTTTTGTAGGCCACCCTTGACTCTTCACCATTCTGGTAGGAATCCGCGGGCCGACCTTTGCCACCACCTAAAGCGCAGCAGTATGGTCACTATCCCGCAGGAGTCCGTTTCCCGCCAGGCGGAAATCCTCGCCCAGTTCAAGCAGGTGGTAGAGAGCCACATCGACGACCTGCTGGCCGGGCGGGTCGAGCGGCTAGCGGAGCTGCAGGAAATCGCCGCGGTCCTGGGCCTGCATCCCGTGCACCTGAGCAAAGTCATCAAGCTGGCCTCCGGCCAGCACGCCTGCCACTTCTACCAGCAAAAGCTAGTGCGGGAAACCAAGAAGCTCTTGACGGACACCATGTTGCCCATCGGCGAAATCGCGCGCAAGCTGGATTACGACGTGTCCAACTTCACCAAGTTCTTTAAACGCTTCACCGGGCTAACGCCTTCCGCCTACCGCAAAGCGGAAGGGGCTAGCCTTGCCTAGATAAGCAGCCGACCCGTTTACCTACTAAAAAAACGCAACCATGAGCAACCGACTAATTACCATCGGCGCGGGCACGGCCAGCCCGCTCCGGGCCCGGACGCCCGGCTACGGCACCATGCGGCTGACGGGGGAGGACTTCTGGGGCGAGCCCCGCGACCGCCCGGGGGCCCTGGCGCTCCTGCGCCGCGCCGCCGAGCTGGGGGTCAACTTTTTTGACACCGCCGATTTCTACGGGCCGGGCGTTACCAACCGGCTGCTCGCGGAGGCCCTGCATCCCTATCCGGCCGACCTGATTATCGCCACCAAAGTGGGCGGCACCCGCGGGCCCGACAAAAGCTGGCTGCCCTACGCCCAGCCGGAGGAGCTGCGGCGCAGCGTGGAGAATAATCTGAAGGAGCTGAAGCTGGAGCAGCTGCCGCTGGTGCATCTGGGCAAGGCCGTAGGCAGCCCCGGCGCTTACGAAGCCGCCTTTACCACGATGCTGGAGCTGCAGCGGGAAGGTAAGATTCTGCATGTCGGCCTGAGCAACGCGACGGTTGAGCAGTTTAACACCGCCATTGCGCTGGGCCAGGTAGCTAGCGTCGAGAACATGTACAGCTACGCGCAGCGGGTGACGGACCCGAACAGCTCGTTCGGCTTCCAGGGCGGGGAGCTGCTGCCCTTGTGCGAGCAGCAGCGGATTCCCTTCCTTCCTTTTTTCTCGCTCCACTCGTCGCTGCCCACCGCGCAAAACAAGCTGCAGAAAGTAGCCGAGGCCAAAGGCATCACGGTGGCGCAACTTAATATAGCGTGGCTGCTGCACCGGTCGGCCTGGATACTGCCCATTCCGGGCACTACCTCCGTGCAACACCTGGAAGAAAATATCCGGGCGGCTAGTATTTCGCTGTCGCAAGAGGAGTTGACGTTCTTGGACTAACGGGCGTAACTCTTCGCCCTACTGTAAGAAAGCAGCACGCGGATGTTCGCGTGCTTGCGTCCATCGTTCATGACCTAAATAAGTTGCCGCGAGTGTTACTGGGGCGTGAGGCGACTCCGGTGGTCGGCGTACCCTAACAAAGGCGGCATCTCAGCGGTATAGGTTAATAACTGCCGCCCTACGGCGTAACGTCAGTTAAGAGACCCGGATTAGTATATATATATAAGGTCGGCACCGCCACTCGGGCGAAAGGATGGCATCATGGTTGAGTTGAAGCACGCGACTTTGTTGGTAGACGACCGCTCGGCCAGCGCAGAAGCGGGGTCCAGCGTTCGTCAGACGCAGGTACTGGCGCAAACCCAGTGGCGGCAGGTGCTGCTGCAAATGCACCGGGAGCCCGGCACCGTGGGCCCGACGCTGATGAAGCCGGTGCCGGAAGTGCAGCTTATTCTGCGGCGGGCGGGCGTGTCGCGGATGACGCTCACGGCGGGCGGCCACGTCCGGCGTTTCCACCCGCGTCCCGGCGACTTGTTTCTAACGGCCGCCGACCAGTCGCCCTACCAGATGCGGCGGGAAAGCCTGTGCGGGCAGCCCGTGGAAAACACGCACCTGTACCTGTCGCGGCAGCTGCTGGCCCAGACCGCCGCCGATACGCTGGGCGCAGATACCAGCCGGCTGGAACTCCGCGATGGCTCCTGCCTACGCGACCCGCTGCTGCACCAGCTTGTCCTAGCACTCGGCCAAGAGCTGCTCGTGCCCGCCGCAGGCACTGCTCTTTTCGCCGAGACGGCGGCCCAGTTGGTCGCCGTGCAGCTGCTGCGCCAGCATTGCAGCGTCCGCTACACCCTGGTGGAGCCGGCGGGCAAGCTGGCCCCCGGCCGGCTGCGCCAGCTCACCGAGTACGTGCAGGCTCACCTGGCTCACCCCATCACGCTGCACGAGCTGGCGGCAGTGGCTTGCTTGAGCACCTACCACTTCTGCCGCATCTTCAAGCGCAGCACCGGGCTTAGCCCCCACCAGTACGTCACGGGGCTGCGCCTGGCGAAGGCCCAAGAACTGCTGCGTACTGGCTATGATTCCGCGCGCGTGGGCTACGCCGTGGGGTACGACAATGCGCGCCATTTCACGCAGTTGTTTCGCCGCCAGGTGGGCTGCACGCCGGGCCAGTACCAGCAGGCGCTTGGGAGTAGTCCAGTGGCGACCCGGCTGCATTAAAGGAAAACGAAGGGGTAGAAGCTAGTCAACAGAGCAAGATTACGGCCTGAAAGAGCAATAATTTATCCTCCCGGCGCGAAGCTCGGCCGTAAACGTGAGTAGCTCAGCAGTTCGCCTCTCCCGCTGCCGATTGTGCGCTGGCCGCCGTTAGCGGGCTTGACTTGCTTCCAGGTGCAAGCCCGCAGCTGCTGAGTGGTTTGCGCACTCCCTGAAGTTACGCCGGGCTTGCCGCCCTGGCGTGGTGGCACTTCCTCTCTTTACTATTTACTATGATGTCAAGCATTGGCACGCCGGTAAGCCGCGTGGACGGGCCGGACAAGGTTACGGGCCGCGCCCGGTACGCGGCCGAGTTTCACCCGCCCGGCCTGGCCTACGCGGCCCTGGTAACCAGCACCATTCCGGCCGGGCGCATCGCGGCGCTTGACACGGCAGCGGCCGAGCGGGCGCCCGGCGTGCTGCTCGTCTTGAGCCACCTGAATGCTGACCGGCTGCCCTACCAGCCCCCGAAAGAGCGGCCCGCCGTGGACCCGGTGGCCGGTGAGCAGCTGCACGTGCTGCAAGACGCGGAAGTGAAATTCAGCGGCCAACCCATTGGCGTAGTGGTGGCAGCCACCCAGCAGCAGGCCGACTACGCCGCTAGGCTCGTGCGCGTTAGCTATGCCCCCAGCCCCGCGCCCCTGACCACATTCGACGCGGCCCGCAGCCGGCCCACTTCGGCGGCGGCCGAAAAAAAAGGGCGGGGTCCCGAGTGGCGGCAAGGCGACGCGGACACCGCCCTGGCTCTGGCCGCCGTGCGCATCGACCAACGCTACGGGCAGCCGCGCATGCACCACAACGCCCTGGAGCTGCACGCCACCGTGGCCCAGTGGCAGGGCGACCACCTGACCCTGTGGAGCAAAAGCCAGTGGGTGGGCAATGAGCGCGACGCCATCGCCCTGGTGTTCGGCATTCCGGCCGCCCACGTGCGCGTCATCAATCCCTTCGTGGGCGGGGCGTTCGGCTCGGCCCTGCGCACCTGGCCCCACGTGACGCTGGCCGCGCTGGCCGCCCGCCGCGTGGGCCGCCCAGTGCGGCTGGAACTGACCCGCGAGCAGTTGTATTACTCCATCGGCTTTCGCCCGCGCACCGAGCAGCGCGTGGCCCTGGGCGCCACGGCCGAGGGCCGGCTCACGGCCCTGGTGCAGGAGGTCGTGGGGCAAACCTCTACCTACGAAGAGTTTGCGGAAGCTACGCTCGACGTGCCGGCCGTGACCTACGCCTGCCCCAACCGCCGCACGAGCTACCGCCTCGTCGAAATGCACACCAACACGCCCTGCCCCATGCGCGGCCCCGGCCACGTGGCGGGCCTGCTGGCCCAGGAAATGGCGATGGATGAGTTGGCCGCGGCGCTCCACCTCGACCCGCTGGAGCTGCGCCGGCGCAACTACGCCGAGCAGGATTTCCGCAAGAATCTGCCCTGGTCGAGCAACGAGCTGCGGGCGTGCTACCAACTGGGCGCGGAGAAATTTAGCTGGCACCGGCGCACCCCCGCGCCAGGCTCCATGCGCCAGGGGCGCACCCTGGTGGGCCTGGGCATGGCCACCGCCCTGAACCCCGCGCCGCGCTATCCCATTCAGGCCTCGGCCACGCTGCTGGCCACCGGCACGGTGGTCGTGCGCAGCGCCACCAGCGACATGGGGCCGGGCACCTACACCTCGGCCACCCAGGTGGCCGCCGACGCGCTGGGTTTGCCGCTGGCGCGGGTGCGCTTTGAACTGGGCGACTCGGCGCTGCCGCCGGCCAAGGAGCACGGCGGCTCGACCACGATGGCCAGCGTGGGCCCGGCGGTGCAGGCCGCCTGCCAGGCCCTGCGCCAACAACTCAGTGAGCTGGCCCGCCAGCACGACACTTCTACCGCCGACCTGCCGGGCCTGTTGCGGCAGGCGGGCCTGTCGGAAGTGCGGGCCCAGGGCAGCGCCGGCCCCGACTCGGCCCCGCCCACCCATTCGACCTACAGCTTCGGGGCACTATTCGCGGAGGTACATGTGGACTCCGACCTGGGCACCGTGCGGGTGGCACGGCTGGTGGGGGCCTACGATGCCGGCCGTCTGGTGAACCCGAAGCTGGCGCGCAGCCAGTGCCTGGGTGGCATGGTGGGCGGCATTGGCATGGCCCTGCTGGAGGCCGCCACCTGGGACCCGCGCTTCGGCCGGGTGCTGAACGCCAACCTGGCCGAGTACCACGTGCCGGTTCACGCCGACGTGCCGGAGTTGGAGGTGCTGTTCGTGCCCAGCCACGAGCCGGTGATGAACCCGCTCGGGGTGAAGGGCCTGGCCGAACTGGGTTTGTGCGGCGTGGCCCCGGCCATTGCCAACGCCGTGTGGCACGCCACCGGCCGGCGGGTGCGTGAGCTGCCCATCACCCTTGATAAAATTCTGTAAAATAAATAGTTAGATTGGTCATTGAGTTATCCAATTCTTGGCTTCACTTTCACTTAACCTCAGCTCAATGTCAACTCTTGCTACTGCGTTGGGCGGCCGGCTGCCGCTGCTGGCCCCCACCGAGCTTTCTCCCGAGCAGCGCCCGCTTTATGACCAGCTGCAAGCCACGGAGCTGCAATGGGCCAAAAAATCGGGCTTCCAGGCCCAAACGGCGGCCCAAGAGCTAATCGGGCCGTTTAATTCCATGCTGCGCAGCCCCGCCGTAGCCACGGCCCTGCTCGGCGTTACGAGTGCCCTGACCCAGCACGCGGCCCTGAGCGAGCCGGTCCGGCAAGTCATCATTCTCACGGTGGGGGCGGCGTGGCGGGCGGCTTACGAGCTCTATGCCCACGTCATTGTGGCCCGAAAGGTAGGCTTGCCTGAAGCTACCATTCAGGCCCTGGCCGCTGGCCAGCCGCCCGAGAACTTGCCCGCGCCAGAGTTGCTGGCCCACGAGTTTACCCGCGCGCTGACGACCACGCACCACGTGCCTGCCGACCTGTATCAGCGTGCCGTGCGAGTCTTCGGGGAGCAGGGGGTGTTTGACATGGTGGCGCTAGCGGGCCAATACCTGCTTATCAGCGCGCTGCTGAACACCTTCGAAGTGCCTGCCCCGTCGGCTTAGGGTGCGCAGTGCCCGGTGGCCGGCGCCCGCGCACTTGCGCCGTTTTCTTTCGCACCTAACCCAACTTATCAGATGAAGCAGCAAGCTTTTGCCCAGCCGACCAAGCCTTTCTGGGCCGATGTGCCCGCCCGTACCTCGCGCCGCGGCAACTACTGGCTTCCCGGCGAGCGGGTCAGCCTCGGCGGCAAGACGTATCAGCGCGGCCCGCTGTACGTGGCCTGGGAATCGCCCGAGCACGTCACGCAGCCGCATCCCATCGTGCTGGTGCACGGCGGGGCCACGCAGGGCACCGAGTGGCTCGATACCCCCGACGGCCGCCCCGGCTGGGCCCAGCGCCTGGTGGAGGCCGGCTACGTGGTCCTGAACGTGGACCGGCCCACCCAGGGCCGCTCGCCCTACCACCCCGACGTGGCCGGCCCGATGGGGCCGGCGTTTCCCTACGAAGAAGGCGAGGCGGTATTTTATCCGCCCGCCGTGGCCCAGGCCCACACCCAGTGGCCGTTCGACGTGCACGACGCGGCGGCAGTGGATGCCTACATTGCCCAATTTGGGCCGCTGCCGGCCGATTTCGCCGCCTCGCAGGAAATGGATGCCGACCGGCTGGCCCGCCTGCTCGACCGGATTGGCCCCGCCATTGTCATGACGCACTCGGCCTCGGGGCCCGACGGCTGGCTGGTGGCCGACCGGCGACCCGGCCTGGTCGTCGCCATTGTGAGCGTAGAACCCATTGGCCCGGCTTTTGGCACGACGCCCGGCATCGGCACCCTGAGCTGGGGGCTGACGTCGGCCCCCGTCACCTACGACCCGCCCCAGGCCTCGCCCGCCGCCGCGCGGGCCGCCGACCCGGCCACGCTGCGCATACCGGCCCTCGCCGGCCTACCCATCGTTATCGTCAGCAGCGAAACGTCGGCCCCGTCTAGGTTCGCCCCCGACGTGGTGAAGTTTCTGGGCACGGCCGGCGCCGCCGCCGAGCTGCTGCACCTGCCCGACCACGGCATCCGCGGCAACGGCCACGGCCTTATTTACGAGAAGAATTCCGACGAGGCCCTGGCCCCGGTGCTTCAGTGGCTGGCCACGCACAGCGGTTCGGCTGGCGCGAGGCCCGCTTGAACAACTGAAAGCCTTGAAAAAAATAACAAGAACCAAGGTAAGCGAGTACCGTGCAGGCAGGTATAGTTACTGGTAAGCCTGGGCTGTTTTCGGCAAGTTTACTCGGGCTGCCGCCTAGGGCATCGAATACGGCAGGCCCCGAACAACCTTATTCTCAGCATATTTAACCAGCTGACTGGCAAGGCTTTTTCAGAAAGTCAGAAAGCAAGGTGTGCAGCCCCTGGCCATCGTGGCAGTAAGCTGCCAGCAGCGCTGGTCAAGTGAAGTGGTTTTTATCTGCAGGTTAGCTTGCGAAAATCACAGGTGGGCCCGGGCGGCCAACGCCGAGCAGCTCACTGCACGGCAACCGGCTATTCAGCGCGAGTTTATAATAACGGCGCGTGAAGACGGCCAGCGCACTTAAACTGCCTGCTACTGTTCTTATGCCTGCCGGGACGCCACTTGCTGCTTCAGGTTCTCCAGGTCGGCGTGGGAATAGTAGCGGCCGGCGCGCACCACGGCGTAGAGGCGGTGCAGGTTCTGGCCGGGCGCTACGCTGCCCATCTCGGCGGTGCGGCCTAAGAACTTGGTGCCGTTCAACGTGGTCATTTGCAGCACGGTGAGCGGGGCAAGGCCGGCTTTTTGCAGCTCATCAAACTCTTGGTGCAGCGAGAAGCCCGGCACCAGCCAGCCCCCGCCAAAGTCGCTGCCGACCAGCATCGGCACGTGGGTTTGCTCAAAGAGCTTGGCCAGGCGCAGCTGCAGGGCGTACGGGTTGCGGTAGGTGGCCTTGGCGGCGGGCGTTAGCTTCTGCGTGAAGTCCTGCCCTACCTCGTGCCATTTCTTCACCGTGACGGCCGGGATGTAGCGCTGGTTGGGGTCGTTCACGTACTCGGGCGCGTCGCCCAGCTCCATCGTGCGCAGGCGGATGAGGGTGGGCACCTGCCAGGTGCCGTCAGCAAGGAACTGGGCGGCGAGCTGCTGGTCCTTTGTCTCGCTGTAGGTGTCGATGGCGTGTTGCAGCTGGGCAAAGTCGGTGGCCGTGGCGGAGAGGAGCGGGTTGATGAACGTGCGTTCCACCTTGTCGGCCAGCAGCTTATTGGCGAAGGGAATCTTCACCGGCGGCCCTTTGACGGGGGTAGGCGGGCGATTTCCTGCGCCAGCCCGCCCTCGTCGGTCGAGCAGGCGTTGCCAGCGCGGGGTGGCTTGCTGTTGGCCGTAGCGGAACAGCCACTGCGCATCTTTGCGGTCGGACTTGCCCTTGCCCAGGTACATCTGAATGAATCGCTTGACCACCAGTGGGTTGAGGACGGCTACCTGGGCCCCAGCGGCCACCAGGTGGTAGGACACGGCCAAGTAGTAGGGGCCAGTAGCTTCGAGCACGTACAGGCTCGTGGTCCCACCATAGCGCACCAACTGCCGAAACCCAGTTGGGGTATTGGCTACTTCCATATGCCGGAGGTGCGCGCCGACCTAGTAACACAGGGCCAGTGTGTCTTTGCTAACGGATAGGCCAACAACCGGTTGCGAGATTTTCATACAACGAATCGAAAAGATGAGGTCCTTTTCTGGTGCCTTTTACGACAGGCTTTTTCACTCCTAATACAGGCTCTGAGGGCCTAGCGGAACTGTCCAAAGTGGCCGTAGAACAGAAAGGGGATGCTCCTGTATGACGGGCTCCCTCGGCCCCGTACTTCTTATCCATCTTTATCCTCTCTGTCGCATCAAGACCTAATCTTAAGCAGAGACCCAAACATAGGAGCTTCTTAGCAGTAGCACGCAGGCCAGCCATGTAGCATCAAGGTTAACGCTCGTGCCGCAGCGCGGGCGCTAGGCGGGGACCTTTAATAATAAAGAGGGTGGTGAGCATAACAGCGTGTTCCCACGTGACGGGCCGTCCCGGATAGCCCCGCCAGCGGTTCCAGTACAGCGCTTGCACCGTGAGGCGGGGGGTGGGGCAAACTTGCAGGCCCGCCTGGGTGCGGACTTCTTGAAAGGAGGACTTCGTGCGGTACACGAACGGCTCGGTATTGAGCACCAGGTTCAGCCGGGGCGTGAGGCGCAGCTCGATGCCCACCAGCGTGCGGACCCGGTAGATGGGATGGCGCAGGTGGCCTTCGTACACTTCCGGAATAAACCAGACGCCGTCGAGCGTAAGCCGCCAGCGCGGGCGCAGCCAGTGGCGGGTAGGCACCGCCTGCGCCAGCTGCACCTGCCCCACCTGCACCCGGGCCAGGCCATCCAACGCCCCGTAGGTGTAGGTGAGCCCCAAGCTCAGGCGGGACTGCGGCCGCGTGTAGCTGAGGCCCGCCGTGCCGAGCTGCAAAAACGTGCGCGTCAG
The DNA here is from genome assembly GCA_964242665.1 of uncultured Hymenobacter sp. GTDB lineage: Bacteria > Bacteroidota > Bacteroidia > Cytophagales > Hymenobacteraceae > Hymenobacter. Next base: position 18,685 of record CAXTBA010000039.1, on the reverse strand, counting down.
GTGCTGGTAGGCGGCGTAGTAGTAGGTGCCATCCAGCGCCCAGCGGCTGCTGTCGGGCTGCAGCCGCACGGCCGGCACGCCCCAGGCCAGCAAATCCGCCCGCTGCTGGGCCTGGCCCCGCGCCGAGCCCAGCGCCAGCAATCCGCTCACCAGCAGCGCCTTACTGACCCGTGCCATTGAGGCTGTAGTTGAGGGGCACCCAGGCGTAGCCCTGGCCCGTGGCGCGCACGTGGCCAATGCCAGGAAAGGAAGCGTGGTCCAGGGCTACCCAATAGCCTTGCTGGGCGGCTTCGGCGGCATCCTGCTGCCGGCTGGCGGCCGATGCCGCCTGGTCAGTGTCGCCGCGAAAGCTAACGGCCGGCTGCGGCAGCTGCACCGCCACGGCGTGAAGCAGGTCGCCCCAGAAAGCGAGTTGCTGGCCCTGGCTTTCCAGCACGTACACGGTGTGGCCGGGCGTGTGGCCGGGGGCTGCCACGGCCCGCATCCCCGGAAAAAGGGTGGTAGGGCCCGTGAAGGCCTGCACCCTGCCCGCCGCCTGGTACGGGCGCAGCATGGGCTGGGAGGCCAGAAAATACGGCTGCGCCGCGGCCGGGGCCTGGCGCAGGCTGGCGTCGCTGAAACAATACGCCAGCTCTACCTGACTAACGTGCACCGTGGCGTTGGGAAACACGCGCTGCCCACCCGCTACCAGGCCGCCGGTATGGTCGGAATGCAGGTGGGTAAGCAGGATGTCAGTGACTTGCGCGGGTTGGTAGCCGGCGGCGCGCAGGCCGGCCAGCAAGTGGCCGGCCGTGGGCCCGAGCAGTTCACCGCCACCCGCATCGACCAGTACCAGCCGCGTGCCCAGCTCAATCAGGTAGCCATTGACGGACGTTTCACTGGGGGCGGGCAGCCCGGCCTGGGTCAACTCGCGGTCAACCTCGGCGGGGGTCTTGGTGGTCAGCAACGCCCGCATGGGCAACGGTAAGGTGCCGTCGGAAAGGGCCGTAACGAGCACCGTGCCCACCCGCATGCGGTAGTAGCCGGGCTGCGCCAGCAGCGCCGGGGCTAGCGGTGCCGTCTGCGCCCACCCCGCTAGCGGCAGCCCGGCCACCAACAGCGAGGCCGCCACGACCAGCCGCCGAGTTGGTCCAGGCCAGCCTAAAAAGAAAGAAAACATAAAAAGGGAGATATAAAGGTGAGCGAAAAGATTGCGCCGGCCGCCGCCAGCCAGCGGACGAGCAGAGCCGGTGGGCTTGGGGCTTGGGCTAGAAAAGCAGCCCGATTTTCCCGAAGTGGTGGCCGGCTTCCAGGTAGCGCAGGGCGTCTTGTACCTGGTCCACCGGAAAGGTCCGGTCGATGATGGGGTGCAGGCGGCTAGCTGCAATGGCGCGGTTCATGGCTTCGAAGTCTTCGACGCTGCCTACTTCCAGGCCCCGGATGCTGGCATGTTGCGCTAGCACCGTCAGCACGTTGAGCGGGGCCACGGTCCCCTGAATCAGGCCCATGAGCGCCAGGTGCCCCTGCATTTTTAGGGCCTGGAGCGAGCGGTTGAGGTTGTCGCCGCCCACGGTTTCGACCACCGCGTCCACCCCCCGGCCCCCGGTCCAGTCGCGCACGGCCGCCAGCCAGTCGGGCTGGGTGCGGTAGTTAAGGAGGTGGTCGGCCCCGAGGGCAGCGGCGCGGGCCAGTTTCTCGTCGCTGCTGCTAGTGAGGATGACCCGCGCCCCACGGGCCTTGGCAAATTGCAGGGCGAAGAGCGACACGCCGCCCGTGCCGTGCAGCAATACCGTTTCGCCGGGCTGCAAGTGCGTGTACTGGAGCGCATTCCAAGCCGTGAGGCCGGCAACGGGCAGCGCAGCGGCTTCAAGCGGGCTGAGGTGAGCGGGCGGGCGCAGGAGCGCCGCGGCCGGCACGGCCACGAACTCGGCCAGGTAGCCGGGCCGGCCCACGCCGGGCCGGGTCGCGTTGGCCAGCTGAGCGGGGGTAGGGGCCCCTTGCCGCCAGCCGGGCAAGAAGACGGAGACGACTTCATCGCCCGCCGCCCACGCCGTCACGCCCGCCCCCACGGCCACCACGGTGCCCGCCGCATCGGCCACGGGCACATGGGGAAGTGGCAGTTGGGGGTCGTAGTGCCCGCGCACAATCAGCAAATCCAGGTAGTTAAGCGTCGCCGCCCGCACCCGCACCACTACTTCGCCGGGGGCCGGCACGGGGGTAGGTACCTCGCGAGGCAGCAAGTGGTCGATGCCAAACTGGTCGAATTGAAAGACTTTCATAAGAAACAAGTAATGCGTAGTAAAAAGGCTGCAAGGCTTAGGGCTTCGCTGAGTTGAGCTGATTAAAGGTGCCTGTCGGCACCCCAAACACCCTTTCCATCCCGCGCAAAGCCGGCTCGATTACCTGCGTTTGCAGCCAGGCGCTGGCCGCCCCGATGTCGCCGCCCGCCGCATCGAAAATGCCCTAAAACTCCAGGAAGCTGGTGCCGCGCAGCGTTACCGGCCGCACGCGTAGCGTGCCCAGGTAGTTGAGCGTCGGGAAGTTGCCGACCAGCACGCCGAAGCGCAGGCCCCAGTCGGCATCGGAAAGCTCAAGCAGCAACTGCTTGGTTTCTTCGCCGCTGTTCAGCACCACGAGGGGCACCGCGCCTACCATGCCGGGCCCGTCGCCGGGGCCCAGGTGACTGGTGGCCGAGAACGGGGCCTAGCGCGGGAAGGCGTTGAAGTCGTGCACGAGCGCCTGGCTTTCAAGCCACCGACGCATTTAACACCGTGCTAGCAGACACTTTAACCCTGTTATTCCGGTGTTTTTAAGCTGGGGCCTGGGGCTGGGCAAACGGACGGAAGCCGCCACCCGCTAGAAGTTCACGTGGGCCGGGTCCGGGCCGAGCCGCCGCCCTTGGTCCAGCGCGTCCAGCGCGCGCAGGTCCGCAGGCGAAATGGCAAAATCGAATACTTGCGCGTTAGCCACGATGCGGGCGCGCTGCGTGCTTTTGGGAATGACGACTACGCCCTTTTGCAGGTTCCAGCGCACGAGCAGTTGGGCCACGGTGCGCTCGTAGCGCGCCGCCATCGCCCGAAATTCGGGCACCTCGAATGCCTGCCCGTGCATGAGCGGGTACCAGGACTCGGCTTGAATGCGCTGCCGCTGGCAGAAATCCAGCAGCGGCTGCTGCACCAGGAAGGGATGCAGCTCCACCTGATTGACCATGGGCGTAATCACGGCGGTTTCCAGCAGGTCTTCCAGCTGAAACTGCAAAAAATTGCACACCCCGATAGCCTTTAGCTTGCCTTCCCCATAGAGGGTTTCCATCGCCCGCCAGGTATCCCGAAACTTGCCTTGCACGGGCCAGTGCTGCAAGTAAAGGTCGAGGTAATCGGTGCCCAGCTGCCGGAGCGATTCGTGAAACGCCCGAATGGTGCGGTCGTAGCCCTGGTCGGCATTCCAAACCTTTGAAGTCAGAAAAATATCGGCGCGGGGCGTAGCGTGCTGCCGCACGGCCTGCCCTACCCCAGCTTCGTTGGCGTAGGCCGCCGCCGTATCGATGTGCCGGTAGCCGGCATCCAGGGCGTAGGTCACGGCATCGACTACTGACTGGCCGGCCGGCGTTTTGTAAACGCCCAGGCCCAGGTAGGGCATCGGCACGCCGTTGGCGAGCGCCACGGTGCCAGCGAGGTTGGTAAGATGCATTATACTAGCAGGTTAACATGAAAAACGTACCGCGCAACTGCCCGCTGAATCGTTTACTACCTCTTTTAGCGGCTTAGGCAGACTACTTCACCGAGACGCCGAGGCGCCCGGCAAAAAGCCGCTCCTAGCGCAGATGCGCGCGCGCCCACTGCGCCACGCTCACGGTTTCGAGGCCCTGTTGGGCATTAAAGGTGTCGCGCATCTCCCAGGCCACGCCTTTGCCTTCGGCAAACACCACGCGGTACTTTTTGATGGCGTCGGTGGGGTCGCGCGTTAGCGCGTCTTTCAGGGCCGCCACGCTCCAGGCCACCCGGCGCACCGGCTGGCCCCGCACCGCGTCCACCAGGTCCGCCACCTGCCCGTAGGTGAGGGTGTCGCCCGCCGTATACACGATGCGGTTGGCAATCCGAGGTTCGGCAAAGCAGATTTCCGCCGTCAGCTTGCCAATGTCTTCGGGCGTGGTCACGGTGACACTGGTGTCCCAGTCGCCCAGGGCGTGCACCGTGTTGTGCGCCAGGTCGACTACCCCGAACGCCGGCTCAAACAGAAAGCTGGTGAACATCCCGGTTGACACAATAACCCACTCCGTGCGGGTCTGCCCGCGCAGCAGGTCGCGCACGTCCAGCTGCTCGTCCCACAAATCCTGGGCGCTGCCCCGGCCAATGAGGTCGTAGTCGACCCCAAATTGCCACGGCAGGTACCGCGCGACCCCGGCATCGAGCACGGCGCGGGCCAGCGTGAGCTGAAAGCCGCTGCCAGTCACGAAGCCCGTGCAGCCGATAACGGTATGAAAACCCCTGAAAAGCGCGGCCAGCTCGGCCGCGGAGCCGGCCAGATTGCCGGGCAGGAAGCGAACGCCCAGGGCCCCCAGCTCGGCCAGGTCGCGCTGCTTGTCCGGGTCGGCAGAGGTCAGGGCGGCAGGGCGGAGCAGGACGGTAACCGTCGTGCCGGCAAGCCGGGCGGCGTGCGCCGCCAGGCCGCGTAGCACGGCCATGCCGAGTTCGCCGGCCCCCAAAACCAAGATGGAAGTGTTGTGCATAAGGTAGCCTTGTCTTGCTATCCTTCAGAAAATACTGAAGAGCAGACAGCTAGCCCAGTCGCGCCCTCAGGCGTTTGCCACTGTGCCAGCTGCCCGTGGAGAAGACAAAGGTCGTGGCTCCCGAACCTAGCCACGCTACAAAAAGCAATCAACTAACTGCAAAATTCAAATGACTACCCCCCGGAAGGCTTTGGGCGTCGCCTGCGCGTTCTTCTTGAAGAAATTGATAAAATGGGGCAGCTCCTCAAACCCCAGGCACCAGGCTATTTCCGAAACCGTCCACCGGGTGTGCCGGAGCAGCACTTTGGCTTCCTGCGTGAGGCGGGCCGCCAGCAGCGCCGAAGTCGTATGGCCGGTCGTTTCCTTAAGGGCTTTGTTGAGATGGTTGACGTGGATGGCCAACTGGTCGGCGAACTCGACCGGGAAGCGCAGGCGCAGGCGTTGCCCCGGCGACTCGATCGGAAACTGCCGCTCCAGCAGCTCCACGAACAGCGCGGCAATGCGCCCGGCAGCGCCGGGCGCCGGGGGGAGCGCGGCGGCCGGCTGCCAGCGCTGGGCGGTGTGAATCAGGCTGAGCGTCGCGTTGCGCAACGCGTCGTACTTGTAGGCATAGCTGGATTCCAGCTCGGCCACCATAGTGGCAAAAATGGCATCCAGGGCCTGGTACTGCGCATCGGTGAGCTGAAAGACCACCTGCCCGCCGGGCTGGAACACCGGGTACTCGGCCAGGGCGCGGGCCGTGAGCGGGTGCAGAAAATCCTCGGTAAAAATGCAGAACATGCCCCGCTGCTCCTGGTCGTGCTGCTCCCAGTGGTAGGGCACCTGCGGATTGCTAAAAATCAGCGCATTCTTTTCAATGAGCACCGACTGGCCGGCGTAGTGGTAGGTATTGCGGCCTGAAACCAGGGTAATCTTGTAGAATTGCTTGCGGCCGTAGGAAGAGCACCGGGCCTTTCCCTCGCCCAGGTCTGCCCAGCGGTGCACCTGGAAATGGCCAACTGCCGGCTGGTAAGCCGGCGGTAGCAACGTCAGGTGGGTGTGGTAAAAGTCTTCGATGGTTTGCGCTCTTTCCATACCCGCAAAGCTACGAAAATCAAATCTTGCCTGGAAAACAGCCCGGTCGATAATCGCCGGTACGCTTCAGGTTTTTTAAGTTTCGCCGACCCGCCGCATCAGCTCTCCGGCTGACTACGCCGCTCCTAACTTTTGCCAGACGTCTAGAAAATACTGCGCTCAATTAGCTCGCTTAATCAGACCACCTCAGCTAATTTTTTCCGAACGGGCGGCCGCACGCGCTACTCGGTAACGGGCGCCTTTTGCTGGTACTGCGCGCGGGAAGCCAGAATAACGGGCATGTTTTCGGTGGCCCAGGCTTTGAGCATGGTCACCGACGGCAACATGCTGTGCCCTAGCGCGGTCAGGCAGTATTCTACTTTGGGCGGTATCTGCGCGTACATCTTACGCGCTATCAGGCCGTCGGCTTCCAGCGTTTTCAGCGTCACGGTCAGCATCTTCTGCGAGATGTTGCCAATCTTCTGATTCAACTCGCTGAAGCGGAGCGTGCCGTACTGGCCGAGGATGTCCACAATCAGCATCGACCATTTGTCGCCCACGCGCACCAGCACGTCGCGGATGGGGCAATCGGCCCGCGAACAATTTTTTTTCGGCTTTTCTTTTAACGTATCCATCTGATTCCCAAGGTTAGTTACTTCCGAGTAAGTGACTGATATTCACGTACGTTCTAGTTTGCCGGTAGCTCTCTTCCTACCTTTGACTCTCCAAAAGTAAGTTACTCTTTGGGAAAGCCAATCAACCTAGTCAAATGAGAAAAATCGGAATCGTGGGCAGCGGCAACCTGGGCCGGGTCGTCGGGCTGAACTGGGCGACCAGCGGCTATGACGTCTTCTTCGGTCACCGGCGCCCGGAAGTGCTCGAACGCATTCAAGAGCTGGCCGGCGACCTGCCCATTCAAACCGGTTCGAACGAAGCGGCCGTGCGCGCGTCGGACATTATTTTCTACACCCTGGGCGCAGTGCTGCCTTCGCAGATTGCCGAGCCCGGCGCCTGGGCCGGCAAAGTCGTTATCGACCCCAACAACGCCTTCAGCCGCGAAGGCCTCGACCGCCCGGCCACGACTTCCTTCGCCGAGCGCTACCAGGCGGATATTCCGCTAGCCCACATGGTGAAGGCCCTCAACGGCCACGCCCAGGAAACGTTTGAGCTGGCGGCTGAGCAACTGCGCCAGACTGGGGCGGGCAGCTTCTACTGCGGCAACGACGCCGACGCCAACCAGACCGTGGCCGAACTCATCAACGCGACCGGGCTGACGGCCATTCCGAGCGGCAGCCTCGACCAGGCGCTTTCCCTGGAGGGTTTGGCCAAGGTGCTGTTGCCGGTGTGGATGGCGCGTGGCCTGTACGTCTCGTTAGCGCTGGTGAGCCTGCCGCCGCCTGCGCACCCGCGGTTTGGGGGCCGCCAGTAGCGCCCCCCGCTAGTCCAGTTTTTCACTTTCCCTAATTAACTCACTTTATGAGACTGCAAGGTAAAGTCGCCCTCATTACGGGCGGCAACAGCGGCATTGGCTTGGGCATTGCCCAGGAGTTTAAAGCAGAAGGTGCTCGCGGGGCCATCGTGGGGCGCAACCAGGCCACGCTGGACGCAGCCGCGCAGCAACTGGGCAGCGACTTTATCGCCCTCCAAGGCGACGTGACGCACCTGGCGGACCTGGAACGGATATTTCAGGCCACCGCCGACAAGTTCGGCAAACTTGATACACTGGTCGTGAATGCGGGCGGCGCAGTGGAAAAGGGCAATTTTGTTTCGGTGGCCAACGCCACGGAAGAAGACTTTCAGCAGTTGATCGACCTGAACCTGAAAAGCGTCTTTTTCACGGTGCAAAAGGCCTTGCCATACCTTAACGACGGGGCCTCTATCGTGCTGGTTGCGTCGAATTCGGCGCACAAGGCCGCGCCGGGACTCACGGTATACGCCGCCGCCAAGGCCGGGGTGTTGTCGTTTGCCCGCTCGTTTTCCCAGGACTTGCTGGACCGCCGCATTCGTGTTAACGCGCTCAGTCCCGGCACCATCGACACCCCGGTATTCGACAAGCTGGGCTTGCCGGCGGAAGCCGTCGCCCAGGCCAAAGCCAACCTGGCCGGGTTGGCGCCGCTCAAGCGCAACGGGCAGCCGCGCGAGATGGGCCGGGCGGCCGTCTTTTTGGCCTCCGACGACTCGTCCTTCATGCTGGGCGCGGAAGTGCTGGCTGATGGGGGCGTCATCAACTTGTAACGCCGCTCGCTGGCCGCTTTAGTTAACTCAATTTTTTCAACTCAGTCCCCAACCTCTTTTCAAAAATGGAAAATACGCAAACCACCGTGCAGCAGTTCCTGCAATACGTCTCGCAACAAGACTTAAAAAATTTGCTCCCGCTTTTCTCGGATTCGGTAGACTGGCACGTGCCGGGAGACGAAGCAAGTGTTTCCTGGCTGGGCCGCAGAACCAACCGACAAGGAATTTCCGACTTTTACGAAACGCTCTGGAAAAACACGGAACCCGTTGCCGTAAATCTTGACCACATCTTTATCGATGGCGAAAAGGCCGTGATTGCCGGGGATTTCTCCATCAAAATGCTGCAAACAAACGAAGTGGTTGACTCCGTGTTTTTTATCCAACTGACCGTTAAAGCTGGTCAAATCGTAAAATACCGGTTCCTGGAGGATAGTCATGCCGTATCGGTCGCTTTAAAGCTAAAGCAACCCGTAGTGCCCTCCTAATCAGGACGGTCACTATCATGACTAAAGTCCTCATTCACGGCGTTCCCGAGACGGCCGCCATCTGGAAACCGCTGCTGGGCGAGCTTGCCGCGCTGGGCCACCACGACGTTGTCTGCCTAAGTCCGCCGGGGTTTGGCACGCCCTTACCCGCTGGATTCGGTGCCACCGCAAACGAGTATCGCGACTGGCTAATCGGCGAGCTGGTCAAATTCGACACGCCAGTTGACCTCGTTGGGCACGACTGGGGCGGCGGTCACGTCGTCGGCGTTGCCATGTCCCGCCCTGACCTGTTGCTTAGCTGGGTCACCGACATCATCGGTGCCTTCGAGCCCGACTACGTTTGGCATCCCGCCGCCCAAATTTGGCAGAGAGCTAGGGACGGCGAACACCAACTGGAGCAGCTCTTTAGCGGAACCGCGAGCGAGCGAGCCACGCGGATGCGGGAGTTCGGCATTCCCGGACCAGCAGCCGATGAGGTGGCCGCGGCGCAAGGTCCAGAAATGGCCCGCGCGATACTCGCCCTCTACCGCTCGGCCGCCCAGCCGGCGTTGGCGCAGATTGGCGGCAACCTAGCGGCGGCATCCGCGCGGCCGGGCATGGCGATTGTCGCCACCGAAGACCACGCCGTCGGCAGTTACGAAGCGCGGCTACGCGGCGCTGAACGGGCCGGCGCGCGCGCCGAGGTGCTCGAAGGGCTAGGACATTGGTGGATGCTGGAGGACCCCGCGCGGGCGGCTCAGGCGCTTACCACCTTTTGGAATGCGCGTTAGTGGGGTGCCGTTAAACAAATTAGGGTAAATCTGAGCTGGTCTGGTTACGCAAGACAGCTTGAGGACGCATTTTTGGCGGTGGTCTCACTATTGGTGATGCGCCTTCTTAGCCCTGCTGCTATAATTCCGCTGGCCGCTTCTGGAACAAAGAATCCAGCAAGCCTGAAGATAGCTTATCGCCATGCTTAAGCCCCCCTTGCCTTTTTATTGGAAACAGGACTTACGCAAGACATATCTTGCGTAAGTCCTGTTTCCAATAAAAAGTGTATAGTCCCAGGGTGAGCTGGGTCGGGTCTTGGATGAAGATAGTAGGATTTTTCTGCCATTGGGCGCACACAAATTCATGCGGTGTTGCCCCCGCAGACGTTTGAGCCGCCTGGCGTGGTTGTAGGCCAGCAAAAAGGTCTGTAAATGTTCGTTGAGCTGGGCAGTGGACTGGTAGTGGTAGCGCTGCACGGTCGCTTCCTTAATCGTGCGATTGAAGCGCTCGACCTGCCCGTTGGTCCAGGGGTGGGCCGGTTTGGTGAGGCGATGCTCCACGCCGTATTCCCGGCAGATGCGGTCAAAACTGTGGCCGCCCGGCAGCAATTGATGCGGCTGAGGTGTAAACTATACGCCATTGTCCGTCAGCACTGTATGCACTTTATAAGGCAGCTTCTCCAGCACGCGCCGAAGAAAATCTGCTGCGACCATTCGTTTGGCCTGCGGATGCAACTCGGCGAAGGCCACCTTGCTGGTGCGGTCGATAGCCACGAAGAGGTACTGCCGGCCCTCTTCGGTATGCACCTCGGCAAAATCAACGTGCAGATACCCAATCGGGTAATCCTTAAACTTTTTCTTCGGCGCGGCTTGTCCGTCCTCGCTCAACGGGAGGCGGCTCACACCGTGGCGCTGAAAACAACGGTGCAGCGCCGAGCATGAGAGCTGGGGAATGGTTTCCTGCAAGGCATACAGGCAGTCATCGAGCGGCAGCAGCGTGTGCTGGCGAAAAGCCATGGCAATGGCCTCTTCTTCAACCGTGAGCACCGTCGAAGCGGGCTTCGGCCCCATCGGGGCATCGGTCGTGGTGGTGCGTTTGCGCCACTTGGTCACCGTTTTTGGGTCAATGCTGTAACGCTTGGCTAGCGCTTGGAGGCTTTCCTGACTACGTTGGATACTGCGTCGTATTGCCTGAGTTGTACGGGCGCTGCCGTGAAGTATCTGTCCCATAACTTTTGCTGGATGGCTCGCCCGAAAGGTACTCCAGCACACTCTGGGACTATACACCTAGCTAGACCACCTCAATAGTGTCATTAATCGGCTGCTGCCCGAACTAGTGACCCGCCGTTGATGATACCACAATGGTAAGGGTGATTTTGGTCAAGCGTTTAGTACAAAGGTGAATCAGTAAGTTGGGTTCAGTACCCCTTTTCGTTATGCCTGAATTTCGATACCGCGGTGACATGTGTAATTATAAGCATCAAGAGTGACTATAAAGACGCATTGACGGTGGGTAACCCTCCCGACGTTGAGTTGTAGCTTCCGGTAACGTGTCCGGGCTACAATGGCTTTACTTTTGGTTTCTTCAGTCGAGCTACATTGGTGCACTGCCTTTTTACCCTTGTCGCCCGGTGGGTTCCCTTCCCTACTTCGACAGGACGCATCGCTTCATCGTAGGGACGCCGGCTAGGAATGGCCGCTTCCTCATTTTGGCTACAAAAATCTCCGATATGGCCACATGGGTTGGACTAGGTTGCTGGACCTTTGAGCCCTCAACTTAATCCGCTGCAAACCATGTCGCACCAATCGCAGATTTCCATTATGGCTATTAGCCCGGTGGTATTACACGTTCCCGGCCGCCTCATAGACCTAGAACTTCGAGTTACGGCTCCAACTACAGGGGCTAATCTGCCTCTTATTCTGCTGTCGCACGGAGGCGGTACGACTAATTTTCTAAGTTCTTATCGCGGCTATAGTCCGTTGGTGGACTATTGGGCGGCGCAAGGGTTTGTAGTGATACAGCCTACGCATCTAAGTTCTAAATCCTTGGGGCTTGGTCCTGACACGCCGGGCTTTCCGATATTCGAGCAAGCGCGCGTGCAGGACATGACCAGTATTCTCGATCAACTGGCGGTCATTGAAGAAGCCGTTCCGACCCTGAAAGGCCGTTTAAACAGCAGCAAGGTGGCGGTAGTAGGTCATTCTGCCGGGGGGATCACCGCCGGGATGTTGCTGGGGGCACAGTATATCGATGAGCAAGGTACTACGGTCTACCTGCCGGACAAACGAATCAGTGCTGGCATACTACTAGCTACCCCTGGCAACGGAGGCGACCATCTTACGGCGGCAGCGGCGCAGCTTACATCCATCCAAACCTTTACCTTTAACAACATGACAACTCCGGCACTGGTAGTAGTCGGTGATCAGGATAGTGCCGCCGCTATGACCTCTCGGGGTGCTGCCTACTATGCCGACGCCTATTTCACTAGCCCAGGACCAAAAAGCTTACTCACGTTGTTTGGCGGCGAACATACGCTGGGTGGCGTAACAGGCTATGATACCGTAGAAACCACCGATGAAGACCCACAGAAAGTGGCATTTATTCAGAAAATGACGACGGCGTATCTGCGCACTGCACTGCACCTAGAAGACAAATGCTGGAATGAAGCAGTTGTAGAATTGGGACAGTTAAAGCAGCCAATGGGTAAAGTGGAGTCAAAAGAGTAGGGCAAAACGGTGAAAGGTTTAACGTGAGAACAGAGAATAATAACCCTTACAAATTTGAATCTTTGTCCGACTTGCATCGGGTATTGGGTTTGCCAAAGCCCTTGCACCCGATGATAAGTTTGCTAGAGAATAAGAACAACGCCATTCCGCCCGAAAAGCTGCCCCACCCATTCGTCCTTAGCTTTTATAAAATTGCCTACAAGCCAAACCTTATAGGTAAGTTTAAGTACGGGCAGCAATTTTTTGATTTTGCGGAAGGTGGGTTGTGCTTTAGTGCGCCCAATCAGGTCAAAGACTTTGAAGAAGATAGCGGCGACCATTCGGGTTTTGCGTTGTTCATTCACCCCGATTTTTTTCTCACCTATCCTTTAGCGAAAAAGATTAAACAATACGGTTTTTTTTCTTATTCGCTTAACGAAGCTCTGCATCTTACGGAAAGCGAAAAGAAAACTATCATCTCTGTAATCAAGATGATAAATAAAGAGCTGAAAAGTAGAATTGATGATTTTAGTCAGGACATCTTGATTTCTCAGCTAGAACTATTACTCAATCACATAAGCCGGTTTTACAAACGCCAATTTATTACTCGCAAAGTAACTCACAGTAATGCGTTGAATAGATTGGAAGAGCTGTTAGATGCATATTTTCGCAATGAGATATCGCTCAAGCAAGGCCTGCCGACAGTCCGTTTTCTTTCTGAGCAATTATGCGTTTCTCCGAGCTATTTAAGCTATATGCTGCGCACTTTACTCGGACAGAATACGCAGCAGTATATACATAGTAAGCTCATTGAAAAAGCGAAAGAAAAGCTATCCATCACTAACCTATCTATTAGCGAAATTGCCTATGATTTAGGCTTTGGACATTCGCAATCGTTTAGTAAATTATTTAAAAAGAAAACAGCCCTTTCACCGGGAGAATTCAGACGTTCTCTAAACTAGATTACACTTTAAATAGGTTACTACAAATAGCTATGCCACCGCCGTTACTTATAACCGGTAAAATTAAAATAAAAATAAAATTGTTGTTTGGCCTTAGTACTAGTATTTTAACCAAGGGGCTTAGGAAGCAAACTCGGTCAGAGGGGCTGTTGACGAAGTAATTTAAGGAGCAATTTATAGAGGTCTTCGTAGCGATGATTGAAGCGAAATTCGGACTCTTTCAAGTGCAGCAAGAAGGTGTGCTTGGGCAGGCCCTTGAACTGCTGGAGCCGGGCTTTGGCGAAGCTCCAGCAGGACTCGATGCCGTTGATGTGCGAGGCCCCGCCGACAAACTCGTCCTGGCCGTGGCGGACGCGAAAGTGGCGGTCAAAGCCCACGTCTACCAGCCCGTCGTAGCCGCGCCAGCCATCGGTGTTAACCATGGCTGCCGCGTCGATTTTGCCCCGAATCACCCCCTGCAAGGTCTTTTTCGAGCAGTCGGGGACGATTTCGGTGTAGACCTGACCGCCGCGTTTAAACAAGCCAAAGACAATGGTTTTGCCGCTGGCCCCGCGGCCCCGTTTGCCGCGCACCCGCTGCGGGCCAAAGTAGCTCTCATCGAGTTCGATGGCCCCGCCCAGCTCGGCCGGCACGGGGCACCAAGTCTGCAAGCGGCGCCGCAACCGCCGGTACAAGTCGTTGACGGCACGCACGCTCAGGCCCGTGAGCCGCGCCGTGTCGGAGGCCGTCAAATCCAAGGCAAACAGGCGCAACACATAGCGAAATTTGGCCTCCGAAATTTTTGCGCAGTTGTAATAGCGGTTAGCCGGCTGCATAACAGAAAGTTACACCACCTTTTTACTGAGTTTGCTTCCTAAGCCCCTAAGCAATTAAAAGGGCCCCTGTTCAACAGAGCGGCCCTTTTACTTTCAACCGGCATAAGCACATGACACGGCTCCCGCTCCGAGTTCAAGGCCTTGTTTGCCGCGGCATAGAGCCGGTTGACGTGAGCCTCCAGGTTGCGGCTTAATAAGCGGCCCTGCATGGCGTCGAATACCGGAATTTCTCTTTTCAGTTTTTCCCAGTCCTCTTTCGACCTCAAAAGCAAGTGGCTGTCTTCCAGCGCGTCGATGGCCCCCTTGGCCGGCAGCCCACTGGCAAAGCTTTCGTGGTCGTTCATCCACCAGTTTTCGGTGGCAAAGCGCAGGATGTGCTCCACCCCATCGTCGCCGGTCCGGTACAGGCGCAAGGCGCCGCTGACGACAAACGTCATGTGGCGGCACACTTCACCTTCGCGCAGCAGGTAGTACCGACGTTTGAGTTTCGTGACGATGGCAACCGCTTCAATCTGGGCTAGCTCGGCCGCGGTAAAGGAGCCTCTGGCATTTAGGTAGCTCAGGAAGGATTCAACCATAACTACGCAGGTAAGTGGCGTGAGCTGACCGCGCCCGTCAAACGGCAGTGCTGCATTAGGGTGAGCCGTTGAGCCCAGTACTTCTCGGTCTTAATAGGGATAAACAGCACCGCTTGCGCCGGTGTTTGGCCTCCCGCTGGGGGTAGGGCTACCTGGGCCCTTGCCAAAATTGCCACCGCCCTAAGTGCCCCGCTAGCGGCTTACTAGCTGGAAAACGCGGCGACGATTCGCAACTGGGGTAGGCTTGGCTACAAATGCCGAAACCAGGCACAAATGCCGAATTTGGTGATAAATGTCCTCGTTCCGCCTGCGGCAGCCATCCTAATTTTGCCTAGTTGCAAGGCCCAGCCAATGGGCCCTTGCCTATTGTTGGTCCCATTCTTTTTGCTACTTACATGCCGGATACCACTAATGTGCTCCTTGCTGAGCACCCCATTTTACCCCAGCTTACGCAACGCCGCAGCCCGCGCGCCTACACCAGCCAGCCCGTGCCGACGCAGGCGCTGGAACAACTATTTACGGCCGCTGGCTCGGCCGCTTCGTGCTTTGGCGAACAGCCTTGGCGCTTCCTCGTGGGCTCGCAAGCAACCAGCCCGGAAGTCTTTCAGAAAATCCTCTCTACGCTGGCCGAGTTCAACCGAGTGTGGGCACAGCATGCCCCTGTTTTAGCCGTTAGCTTGGCTAAAACTACATTTTCGCACGACAATACCCCCAACGCCTGGGCCCGCCACGACGTGGGCCAGGCAGTTGCCACGCTTGCCATTCAGGCGGTCGAGATAGGGCTGCAGTGCCACCAAATGGCGGGGTTTTCGCCCGATGCCGTCCGGGCCGCTTTTCACTTTCCGGCCGACTATGAGCCAGTAGCTGTCTTCACTATCGGGTACCCCGGCAATCTGGAAACCCTGCCCGAAGCCTTACAACAGCGCGAATTGGCGGCCCGCACCCGCAAGCCGCTGGTCGAATTTATGTTCGAAGGAGGCTGGCCCCAACCCGAAGGGGAGCGCTACGACCAAGCCCCGGTGTGAGTAGTTGCCTGTTAGCACGACTGCACCGAAGCGGCGTGCTGCACATTTCGCGCTAGCACGCCATAAAAGCCCCAACGTCTGGTGACTGTTGGGGCTTTGTATGCTGGTTCAGAAACTGCGTTTGTTTGAGTTTACGAGGACTTACGCAGGCTGTATCTCCAAGCTCTGCTTGGAGATACAGCCTGCGTAAGTCTTTTTGTTAATACTAGAATTAGTAGCCAGCTCCTCTCCACGGGCTTTGCGCATCAAGCGAGCCGGAGGCTATGCTCCATAGGGGTCTGGTGCGGTTAACGCAGAAGGCAACTCCCGGTGCCCAACGGCAGTTACATAATCTTCTCCTGCGCCGCCTGATACACCGTCCGAACGACAGGCTCGAAGCCGAGGCTGCGGGCCAGGGAAGCGTCGCTCATCAGGTACCAGGGGTTGGCCAGCGGCTCGGCCGAGGCGTCCAGGGGTTTGCCCACCAACTGCGCCAACTCGTAGATGGTGGTCGGGGCATCGTCGGCGATGTTCACGATGCGGCCGTCCAGCTTGCCGGTTAAGGCCAGCTGCAGGCCCGTGGCGATGTCGCGGTGGTGGACGGTGCTCATGCGCATGGCCGGGTGCCACTTGCCCGCTACCGCGTACTTGGGCAAGTCTTCCAGGTGGCCGTCGCCGTCGCCGTACACGAAGGGAAACCGCACCACCACCCAGTTGAGGCCGCTTTCGCGCAGTTCCTTTTCCGCCGCCACCTTGCTGGCCGGGTAGGCTTGCGG
Organism: uncultured Hymenobacter sp.; assembly: GCA_964242665.1. Taxonomy (GTDB): domain Bacteria; phylum Bacteroidota; class Bacteroidia; order Cytophagales; family Hymenobacteraceae; genus Hymenobacter. The sequence goes on along the minus strand of CAXTBA010000039.1, from coordinate 2,614 downwards.
CGGCGTCACGGCATCCGCTTCCCGGCCGGGGTGCCCCTGGTCGTTGCTGTACACGTTGGAAGTGCTCGCCATAATGAAGCGGGCCGTGGGCGCGTGGGCTTTGACGGCCGCCAGCAGGCTGCGCGTGCCCTCCAGGTTGCTCTTCCAAATCAGGTCCGTGTCCGGGGTGCGGAACACCGCCGCCAGGTGAATGATGGTGGTCACGTCCTGCACCGCTTCGGCGAGCGCAGCCGGGGTGAAGAGGTCGCCCACCACGGCCGGCACGCCGGCCGGCGCATCCTGGGCGTGGCGCACCAGAATGCGGCAGTCGAGGCCGGCTTCGAGTAGACGCGGGAGCAGGCGGGCTCCCACCAGGCCGGTTACGCCGGTCAGCAGTATTTTTTCGGGTTGGGTGCTCATTGTGCGTTGGTTTAATTGTGCGCACAAAGTTCGGAGGCCCTGCCTGCCGCCGCGCAGGACGAAAACCGGGAAGGTCAGGACTAATCCCGGGCGAAGGCGGCGACGGTTTGGCCGGTCACTTTTTTAAACAAGCGCGAAAAATAGGCCGGGTCGTTGAACCCCAAATCAAACGCCAGCTCCTTCACGGAAATCCACTCCCCGTAATGCAGCCGCCGCCGCGCCTCCAGCATGAGGCGGTTGGTGATGAACTCCTTCGGCGAAAGGCCGGCGTAGTGTTTCACGAGCTGGCACAAGCTGTCGGTGCTCAGGGCCAGCTCGGCGGCAATGTGCCCGATGGTGGGGTGTTCGGTGAGGTTGTCCTCCACGAACACGCCGAATTGGAGGTATTTCGTGAGCCGCTCATCCGCCGGCTTTTCCGCTGCCGCGAAATACGCCACATCAATTTCAGTAAACAGGCTGTGGAGCTGGACCAGAATGAGTTCCGGGTTGGCATCCGGCGTGCGTAGCAGCCCCATCAGCAACTCAAAAATAGCGCGGACCCGCGCCGCCGCCGGGGCGGAAAACCGTATTTTTTGTTGATTAAGCGGATTGAGCAAAAAGGGGTAGTGCCGGGGCAGCCGGGAAAGGCACGCCTGCTGCAAGCCCAGCTTGTAGTACACGTTGCCGGGGGAGGGAGCCGGCACCTGCCGCACCTGGTGCGGCAGCGCGAACACCAGTTCCTGCGGCGCCACCGCGAATGTTTCCAGGTCCACCTTGAGTTCGGTCGCGCCCTCCCACAGGAAAAGAAAGAAGTAATACGACAGCCGGTGCGTCGCCGCATAGGGCGCGGCGGCTTCCGGCGACACGTGACCAAAGCCCGGTGCTACCAGCCGAATGGGCAGGTTCGCATGCTGGCTGAACGCCTGAAAAGATGAGTCACTGCTGGCCATGAGGGGACGCGGGTTGGGGTGGGCAGCTGGTCGAACGCCCGAGGTTGGACTGCGGCCGGTGGCGAGCCAGGAAGCAGGACCCAGGCGCGACAAGCACCGAGCCGGCTTGTCCCACTAAACGCCCTGCTTACTACCTAAGTTGCGCTACCGGCCCAGGCCGGGCAAACCCAGTAGAGAAAAGGTTGGTTTGGTTCAGTTTACTTGTTTAGCGCGAGTGCCGAAGGGGGTAGGTCAAACCGGTTTCTGAAGGCAAACGAGAAGTGGGATAAGTCCTGAAAGCCCAAATAAAAATAGATAGCCGACGGCTTTTGGTGCTTTTGGGCAAGCAAAAAATAAGCCTCCTGCAAGCGCTTCTGCACCAGCCATCGGCTTGGGGTTTCGTTGAAAATGGCGTGGAAGTCCCGCCTGAAAGCCGACAGTCTGCGCCCTGTCAGAAAAGCGAAGCGCGCCGGGCTGACGTTGAAGGTGAAATTGCGCTGCATGAACTGCTTTAGGTTGATTTTGCCCGGCACTCCATAGTCGAACAAGATGCGGCAAGCTCCAACTGCTGCTGCAACAAAATGAGCAGCAGCTCCTCGTGTTTCACCTTAGCAAATGCGGCGGCCAGCTTCCCAGCCGCATTCTGGTAGGGCAGGAGCGAGGGCATAAACGCCGGAATGATTTCACTGACCTATGCGTTTTCTAAGTCTAGTGCTGTCTCAAGGGAATAACTACTAAACAATTAATTGCAATTCCAAATGCGACTTTTGGACCAAAATTTTAACCACGGCCACTGGTCTAGCGCTACGACCGCTTTGCCCGCTCGACCCAAGCGCTGGTCAACGCGCTGAAGGAATTTCAGCGCCTGGGCGTGGGCTTCATCTCCTACCAGGAAAACATCGATACCACCACGCCCACGGGCGAGTTGATTTTCCACGTCATGGCTGGCCTCGCTGGCCCAGTTTGAGAGGGGCGAGAACACCAGCAGCACCGAAACCAGGCACCAAGTGCTGTCGGAGTAGTGCCTGTAGGAAGCGGCCCCAAAGACCAGGGCCATACCCACCAGGCATTTGCCCAGGTAGCGGGCCAGCTCTTTGCGCTCCTGAGACACGGGTTCCTTGAATAAATTCTTCCCCCACCCGCCTCTTATAGCCCGCCGAGGCTCAGGTACTTGAGGTGCACATATTCCTCAATGCCGTGCACGGAGCCTTCCCGACCGATGCCACTGTTCTTGACGCCGCCAAACGGCGCTACTTCCGTCGTAATCAGCCCTTCGTTGATGCCCACCATGCCCGCCTGCAAGGCCC